>CANTXF010000051.1 GCA_947853665.1 uncultured Deferribacterales bacterium
TGCACTATAACGCTGCCCGGCGGCTTATCCGCCACGGTGAGCAAAACTGTAACCGTTTCGGCGGGCGGCGGCGTGCCTCCGCTTCCTTTCGTGGATTTCAGCTATACCGCCGACGGCCTTAAAGCGGCGTTTACTTCCGTTGCGGAAAATACGGGCGATGATCCGGTCTATAACTGGTCCTTCGGGGACGGAGAGGTGTCGTCTGAAGCAAATCCCACCCACGTTTACGCTTCCGCGGGGACGTACAGGGCCAGGTTTACCGTCATCCTTAAAGACGGCCGCGAATTTTCGGCGGAAAAAGACGTGGAGCTTGCGGGGCGGCCGGGGGAAGCCGACCCCGTTACGGCGGATTTTACCTTCGAGGTCAGCGGCCTTCAGGCAGCTTTTAAAGCCGACGTAAGAAATGGTGATAATAAACGTATAGACTATTTATGGGATTTTAACGGCGGAGAAAATATATCCTATGAAAAAGATCCCGTTTACGTTTTTTCCGGCCCGGGCAGAAAGCAGGTAACGCTTAAAGTTTTTATCGATGGGAACGCAGACGGCCCGCTTACGGTAACGAAAACCGTAACCGTGTTTTCCGCGGAGCCGGTAAAGCTCTTTATCTATAAAGCCGACGGAGGGGAACCGGATAAAAACCCCGATTATATTTATTTTGCCCTTCGCATAAAGGGAACGTCTCCCGGCGGCGATTTTTACCAGTACGTACCTTTAGGCGACGATCCGGACAGAAGGGACGCCTATCCGAGAGATTTGGAGTATATAGATTCAAACGGGCAGTACGTTAATTTTCTTTCCAGAGAGATGGACGGGTTGTGCGGCCTGGGGTACTGCATAGGAGGCTACGACGAAGCCACGGGCTTTGCCAACGCCGCGGGAACGGAAATGGATATGCCTTTTTATCTGGGCGTTAATAATTTCCGCGTGAAAATAAACGGCGGCAGGGACGCCGTGTATTATTTCAACGGATTCAGCGTGGTCGACAGGAGCATCCCCATATGGGGCGGCTTCAGCTATCCCAGCTTTATAAGGTTTTCTCAAACCTCCGATATCGGGAAAAGATTTAAAATAACCGTGCCTATGGCTTCTTACGACCCGGCCGTACATAAAAATATAGTGAAGCTCACGGTAAATTTTACCAATAACGGCGCGGAATATCCCTACGAAATAATTTTCGACGGCTTCGAGCCTAAATAAAATTCCTTATCCGGCCTGCGGCGCGGCGGCGTCGTTTTTTCCGGCCCGGACGTTATTCCCGCCGGGCATTTTGCCGCCGTTTTTTCAAAAAAGTGCTTGTAATTAGTTTTAAACGATATAATACTAATCAATTAACCAATAATTTCGGAGAACAAACCATGTCCGTACGCGTACGTTTTGCGCCAAGCCCTACCGGCCATATCCATGTGGGGAACGTGAGAACAGCCCTTTTTAATTATCTTTTTGCCAGAAGCGAGGGAGGCAGGTTTATCCTGAGGATAGAGGATACCGATCTGGAGCGGTCTACCCTGGAAAGCGAAAACCTTATATACGAGGATTTGAAATGGCTGGGGCTGGACTATGACGAAGGCCCCAAAATGGGCGGCGATTACGGCCCTTACAGGCAGACGGAGCGTTTCGGAATATATCGTAAATGCGCCGAAGAACTTATGGAAAAGGGCTACGCCTATAAATGCTTCTGTACTAAAGAGGAGCTGGACGCGGAAAGGGAAAAGGCCCAGGCCGAGGGCAGGCCGCCCCTTTATTCCGGCAAATGCTCCCGTATGACTAAGGAAGAGGCCGATAGACGCGAGGCCGCAGGCGAAAAGCCTTCGATACGTTTCAGGGCCTTTAAGCCGAACGTGCTTGTAAAGGATATGATACACGGGGAAATAAACTTTCCCACCAATTCTTTCGGCGATTTTATAATAATACGCCCCGACGGAACGCCCATATATAATTACGTTGTGGTGGTAGACGACGCCATGATGAAGATAACCCACGTTATCCGCGGGGACGACCATCTGCCGAATACGCCGAAGCAGGTCCTTATTTATGAAGCTCTTGGGTACGAAGCCCCTACATTCGCCCATATACCCATGATCCTTGGGCCGGACCACGCAAAGCTCTCCAAACGCCACGGAAATACCAGCGTCGAGCAGTTCCGCAGCTCCGGCTATCTGCCGGAGGCCATGATAAATTATATGGCTCTTCTTTCCTGGTCCTCCGACGACGAGAAGGAGCTTTTTTCCAAAGAGGAGCTGATAAGTAAGTTTTCCCTCTCCAGGGTTTCAAAAAGCGCGGCGGTCTTCGACTTTGACAAGCTGGACTGGATGAACGGCTATTATATCCGCCGTAAAACGGCCGACGAGCTTTACGGGCTGTGCCTGCCTTTTCTGCTGGATTCCGGTATGGCTGACGGCGGCTTTCTTGAAAAGGAAAAAGAGCGGGTAAAAGCCATGCTGCTTTCCGTAAGGGATAATTTTGTAAAGCTTTCCGACGCGCCCGCCTTTATGGAGGTCTATTTTAAAAGGGCGGCGGAGATAACGCCGGAGGCCGGGGAAGTGCTGGCTCTTGAAACCTCCGCGCCGGTGCTGGAGGCTTTTCTCGATAAAATCAAAAATTACGAATATCTGTCGCCGGAGGATTACAAGGGGATAATGAAAGAAATACAAAAGGAAACGGGAGCAAAGGGCAAGGCACTTTATATGGCCGTAAGAGCCGGCGTTACCCGCTCCACCAAAGGCCCCGAAATGGACTCCGTAGCCACGCTGCTTCCGGTAAAAGAGCTTTCGGGGCGGGTTGAAGAAACCCTCTCCATGATCAGGCGGGGATAAGCGGCGTTAATGTTTACTCTCGGCATCATAGGCAGACCAAACGTGGGAAAATCCACCCTGTTCAACCGGGTGGCCGGAAAGCGCATAGCCATAACAAACGATATGCCCGGCGTTACAAGGGACAGGATAGAAACCGCCGCAAGCTGGATGGGCAGGGATTTTCTGCTAGTGGATACGGCGGGCTTCGACCTTAAAGAAGACGTTATGAAAAAGGAGATGCAGGAGCAGTTTTTTAAAACTCTCGACGCGGCGGATTTTTTCATACTGGTAACCGACGGGTCGGAAGGCGTCCACTCTCTGGACGAGGTGGTTGTAAACCTGCTGCGGCGGGCGGGAAAGCCTTTTGCCGTGGCCGTCAATAAGGTGGATTCGGAAAATAAGGAAAACCTTATGGGCGAATTTTACCGGCTTGGCTCCGATATAGAGCTTTTCGGCATAAGCGCCCTTCACGGCAGGAACGTGGACGAAGTTTTGGATTACGTGGCTTCTCTCGTGCCCGACGGCGACGGCCACCCGGACGACGGGGAGGAGCGGATAAAAATCGCCGTGGTGGGCCGCCCCAACGTAGGCAAATCGAGCCTGATAAACGCCTGGCTTGGGGAGGAGCGGGTTATCGTGACCCCGATCGCCGGGACGACGAGAGACGCCATAGACACCACTTTCGAATATGACGGCGGCAAATATCTGCTTACCGACACGGCGGGCATACGCAAAAAATCCGTCATGTTTAAAGACCCGATAGAAAAATTCGGCTATTACCGCTCTATGGACGCCATCGAAAGGGCGGACGTGGCGGTCGCCGTTATAGACGGGGCCGACGGCCTTAACGAAAGGGACGTTAAAGTAATATCCGACGCCTGGGAAGCCGGCAGGCCCGTGGTGCTTGCCGTAAACAAATGGGATATTGCGGACAAAAGCGACAAAGCCGTGCGGAATTTCAAAAAGACCGTGGCGGAAAAGCTGCAGTTTTTAAGCAGCCCGCCTTTGGTGTTCATTTCCGCCGTTAACGGTAAAAACTGCTTTAAAATATTTGCGGAGATAAAAAAGCTCTACGCCGGATATATAAAACGGATACCTACGAGCAAGGTGAACGAGGCTTTGCAGGAAGCCCTTGAAAGGCATCAGCCGCCTGTGGTGGGAACGAGAAGGCTTAAATTTTACTATATGACGCAGGTATCGTCGAGGCCGCCCTATTTTGTGGCCTTCGTGAACAATCCGGAGGGGGTCCATTTTTCCTACGAGCGGTTTATCGTAAACGTGATACGGGAGAAATTCGGCTTCGACGGCGTGCCAGTAAGGCTTTCGATACGCAGGCGTTCGGGCCGCCGCGGAGATGAGGATTAATAATTATTAAGCGCGTACGCGAAAAAGCCGCGGCAGGCTTTTCCGGCGGATATATATTTAAGGAGACGACGGGGTAATGAGAACAGATTTTGCCATAACGGGAAGCGGCCTTACGTACGAAATAAGAAATATCGTAGGCGTGGCCAATTTCCTCCAGAGCAAAGGCATGAAAATCTTCTGGGAAAATATCGGGGACCCGGTGGAAAAGGGCGAACATATACCCGAATGGGTAAAGGACGTCCTTAAGGAAGTGATAGACGACGATAAATCCTTCGCCTATTCCCCGACCAAGGGCATGGACGTTACCAGGGAATATCTTGCGCAGAAAACTAACGCCAGAGGTGGGGCGCAGATAACCAAGGACGATATTTTATTCTTTAACGGCCTCGGAGACGCTATCGCCCGCAGTTATTCCGCCATAAGGGTGGATTCCAGAATAATACTGCCGGAGCCTACCTATTCCACCCACTTTATGGCGGAGGTCATGCACGCATCCTTTCCGCCGAACACTTACAGGATGAACCCGTACAACAACTGGCAGCCCGATATGGCGGAGCTTGAAAGAAAGGTAAAAAGCCATAAAAGCATTGTGGGGATCCTTGTGATAAACCCTGATAATCCCACGGGATACGTTTACCCCGAGGAACAGCTGCGGGAAGTTATCAGGATAGCCAAGCAGTACGACCTTTTTGTCGTGTTCGACGAAATATATCACAATATGATATATAACGGCCGCTCCACGCCCTACCTTTCGGAAATAATAGGCGACGTGCCGGGCATAAGCATGAGGAGCCTTTCCAAGGAAGTGCCGTGGCCCGGCGCCAGATGCGCGTGGATGGAAGTGTATAACGCCGGAAAGGACCCGGCTTTCGACAGATACATACAGGCCATATTCCAGCAGAAAATGGCGGAAGTCTGCTCCACCACCATGCCCCAGCTTGCCATACCTAAGCTGATGGAGCATCCCGAATACGGAAAATACCTTGCAGACAGAGTGCGCCATTATGAAAAGCTGGCGGGAATAGCCTATAATATTTTTAAGGACGTACCTTATATAGTCGTAAACCGCTCCAACGGCGCGTTTTATTTTACCGTTGTCTTTAACGAGGCCGTAATGAACAGCCGCCAGCGTCTGCAAATGCCCTCCGACGAGGTAAGGGCCTTTATAGACGGCCGTCTTAACGGCAACGCGGAGCATGATAAACGCTTCGTCTATAATCTGCTGGGAGCCACGGGAATATGCGTGGTGCCGCTTACTTCGTTTTTTACTTCCATTCCCGGATTCCGCATGACGCTGCTGGATAAAAACGTGGATTCTTTCGAGGAGCACGTAAAAACCATCGCCGCCAAGGTCGTGGAATATATAGAATCTTCCAAATAAAACGGTAAGGCCCCGGAAGGGGCCTTTTTACCGCGTCCGAAAGCGCCGGTCGATACCGCCTGCGGTTTTTGGCGAGCCTGTCCCTAATTTTGTGTAAGCGTCCGAGTAAATAGATTATACTATTTTAAGGA
>CANTXF010000052.1 GCA_947853665.1 uncultured Deferribacterales bacterium
TACGGAACTTGGAAGAACACGCCTGCTAAAAACTGCATAGTGTGCCATAAGACAAGGCCGGTGCTTTCAACCGGTGCTTTGCACGCGATAAACTAAGACTACTGTACTTCCCATACAGTATACCTCTATAAAAGCCCGCGCCTTATGGCGCGGGCTTTTTACTCTACCTGCTTCGTTTTCCTTTAAATAGTATTCGGATTTCAAGCCGTAATAAAATCTGAAAAAATATCTGCGGGGTTGCGCCTCTGCCCGACGTAATTTTTCTAAAAGTTTAAAAAATTCTCGGATAAGGCCAGCCGCGTTATATAGAGTAAAATTCCATTTATTTATATTTATTTGATATAAAATGCGTAAATTGCATTATGTTATTAAATCACGATTGAAAAATAAAATGGTATATTAAATTAAATATTAATTTTAATATATTTATTAATAAATACTATAATTATCTTTATTAAATTATTGACATTGATAAAATCCATACTATATAACTATGATATCGCTTAATAACGATTAAAATTTATATGGAGGCAAGTATGGGAAAATCTCAGGATTTGATTGAAAGCTTGGACAAAAAGCTTTCAATTTCGCGCCGCGGTTTCGTAAAAGGCGCTGTTGCCGCAGGCGCGGCCGCCGCTGTTTACGGCTGCTCGAAAGACGATGGCGGCGAAGTAATTTACACGGGGGGGGGAAGCGGTTCCGACCCTGTCTATACGGACGATCTTTATTATACTAAAAATCCTACCTACCGTTACGGTTCTTCCGCTCACAACTGCGGCGGCCGGTGTATAATCAAAGCGCAGGTAACTGCCGACGGCCGTATAGTAAGATTCCTTACCGATGAAACGAAATATGCTTATGATGGCACCCTTATAGATAATGACCATCGCAACACCACCCAGTCCAGAGCCTGTTCGCGCTGCCGGGCATATAAAGGCCGTCTGTACCATCCGGGGCGTCTTAAATATCCTTTAAAACAAACTGTAAAGCGCGGCGATATAAACGGTTTTAAACGTATAAGCTGGGCGGAGGCGTTTAAAGATATAGCGGAGCGGCTTAGAGCCGTTCAGGGTAAATATGGCCCCACGGCTTTTCACTCTCTTTATGCCTGCGGCAATATCGCGTCCTCTTTCCAGGGCGGCGGATATACGGGTATATTCGAGGTTAACGACTTCGGCACGATTTCTCCCGCGTTAAGGCTTTTAGGCGGCTGCACCGGATATACCTCCGATTATTCGTTCCACCAGGGTTCCTATATGGGCGGTTACGGCACCGCTTATTCCGGTATGATAAACATGGCCCCCACTCCTAACGATATGGCCACTTTTAATACCGATTTCGTAATGTGGGGTTCGAACATACCTACAACCCACAACCCTAAAGCCTTCGCCTGGGTAAAATCCATAGAGGATATGAAAAAGCGTGGCGGCAAGGTGACCTTTATCGGGCCGGAGCTTTCCGAAGTAGGTATTTCTCAGGCGGACGAATGGATACAGATAAAGCCCTATACCGATACTGCTCTTATCCTCGGTATGCTTTATCATATGATAGACAACACTCTTAACGGCAAAACGCCTGCTCTTGATCTCAATTATATCGATACGATGGTATACGGTTTCTTTGATTCTCCCGCTCATTATATAGCGCACATAGATAAGCAATATAGTACTGATAGCAGCGTAGCTTCTCCTTCAAAAGACGCGGAGACTGTAGTTAATTTCGACGGTACCAATCCATATTCGAGTTGGAATAACAATGGTACTACGGTTTGGATTAAAAACACCGATACAACAACTCTTGACCCAGATCCGGACCCCGGCACTGCCAAAGACGTCGTCGTTACGGTTGAACCCGCCGCTGACCTTTTAAAATACTACTCGAAAAGTTCCAGATGGACGGACGGCACCAGTTATACATATTCCGCGCCTGTGTTCAGGAAAGTGGAGGCAGTTCCCGCCGGGCATTCTCTTTCCGCCTATGTTATGGGTGATGATACCCGTCTTGCAAATATGCCTTACGGTTCCGATAACTATATGGCGAAATTCTTTACAGAAAATGAGCCTGGGATAACGAGAAATAAAGCCGTTTCCAGCTATACTGTGACGGCAAATTCTAAATATAAATATAAAGCTTCGATAAACACCCCTAAAACTCCGAAATGGGCTTCCGAAATAACCGGCGTAAGCGAGGAGCGCATAAAACAGCTGGCGGAGTTTTACCTTAACAGAGGGATTGAGGGCAACCCGGTTTATAACGAATGGGCCGGAGGCCAGTTAAAGCAAAATGACGGCTGTATCACCCTGTACGCTATACAGACCCTGCTTATTCTCACCAAAAACTGGGGTCTGAAAGGTACGGGAATTGCGAACAACACTATGGGCGTACAGAAAACCGAAGACCCCAATCAGATAAATGCGAGTCAGTTAAGGCCAGCATCCTGGGGAGATCCTACCCAGATAAAGCCTATGGCTTTTCACCCGAAACCTTCCGTTACCCAGTGGCATAACGCTATTAAATTTGCTTTCGGCGACCAGCTCAAGGCAAACGGATACGACCCCAATATTCCGGACTGGAAGAATGCAGGCGGTTTGGGCAAGCCACAATATCAAGGCAAAACCGGGGAAGCTTATTTTGATGACGGCGGCGTAAAGGCCCTTGTTTCAAGAAGCTTTTTGAAGCCGGTTGATAAGGCCAATATCCTTAATAAGAACGAAATGTTTACTAAAGAGATTGAAGTAACCATGCCCGACGGTTCTAAAAAGACTGTTACGCATAATTATTATAAATATGACGGCATGCAGGCAGGGGATGAGTTTAATCCGAACAACGCTAAGTTCGCTGGGTTCAGGTTTATAATAAACTCCGCTGGAAACATACCTATAAACCAGCACGCAAACCCCATAGATTCCGCGCGTATGTATGAGGCTCTGCCTACTTACGGCTATGGCGAGCATACGGCCGATATTGCCGACGCTTTCTATCTGGTTACTTTCGATAACTTCATGTCCCCTTCCGCCAGATATTCCGATTATGTGCTTCCCGCCAAAACCACTTGGGAGCAGGAAGATTTCGTCGCCATAGAAAACAGCGGAAACCTTTATATCGATTCCGTTATACCCGGTCCCGGCGAATCCATGTCGAGCTGGGATTTTGCCAGAGAGTGGATAAAAGCGTACGGCGGGGCCGCCGAAGCCGCTAAATTTACCGGTATCGGTTCCGCAAGCTCTTTTAAAGACGTGGTGGAAAAAGTTTATAACGAAAAAATAAAAACTGATTCTGCAAGCCCATTCTATGGTAAGGATTGGGAAGAATTTCTTGAAAAACCTATTTCCCACGCTAAACCTAATATGATTCCGCCTACCGAGTTAGAGAAAAACAGCATAAGGGTAGCCTATGAAAATTATGTTGCAGACTATGCCGCAGGCAGGAACACCGGCCCGTTTTTTCCCGGTATAACCACTGCGGACTGGTCTAACGCGTCAGGCGTGTTCGGTTTCTGTAACGACCCATACGATACGGGAGGCGAAGGTTTCGCCGAAACGGAAAGCTGCCCTCAGCAGACCGGCCGTTTTCAGGTCTATTCCGGAACGCTCGTATGGCGTTATGAGAATATGTTCAGCAAATGGCACGGCTATCTGCCTAAAGAGAGGCAGGGCCAGATAAATAAAGACGAGGAAGGCGACCCGATAGTTTATCCCATACCCATGTACTTCGACTACGAGGATCATTTCCGCGTTGCCTATGGTCTTTCCAGCAACGACGAGCTTGCAGGCCGTTACCTTCTTACCACCACTCACGACAGATTCCGCGCTCACTCGTCTCAGGCGGAAAACCCCTATCTGCGGGAACTTACCCACAGGATAAGGGGAGGCGAGCTTTATTCCGGAAACGACTACGGCTCTTTTGCCATATCGAATAACCCTAACGGAGACGATAACGAATTTCCCGTGCTTAACGCTCTTATCGGGGAAGATGGCCTTCCATTGCCGGGAGCTGAAAAGAAAGCGTCTTATACCGATATATGGGTAAATTCCGAAGATTTCGCGGATTATAATGACGGCGATCTTGTAAAGGTCGAAAATGAAATAGGCTCGGTCTACTGCACCATACGTAAAACCAACCGCTGCGTAAAAGGATTTGTGGGTCTGCATCAGGGATGCTGGTTCGATCCTCGCACTATCGGCGGTCAGACTGTAGACGTAGGCGGCTGCTGCAATACTCTTATGCCGTCTACCCCGTCCCGTATGGACCACGGAAACGGCGTGCAGTCTGCTATGGTAAAAATTTCTAAAGTGAACGGATAAGGAGACAAGACCATGCAATACGGATTCTTTTTCGACCAATCTCGCTGCATAGGCTGCAACGCCTGCACTGTTTCCTGCAAAGACTGGAACCAGGTTAACCCCGGCCCTGTTCGTTGGAGAAAACAGCAGGCCTACGAATCTAATAACGGGCAATCCGTTTTTGAAAATCTTACAATGTCCTGCAACCACTGTGAAAACCCCGCCTGCGTAGACGCTTGCGGAGCCGGTGCCATATCGAAAACCGATACCGGCATAGTAATCGTGGACAGAACAAAATGCCAGGAGCTTCGCTCGTGCATTACAGCGTGTCCCTTTTCCGCTCCTCATATAGCAGAGGCCGACCAGGAGCCTGAAAAAAGGGAAGAATGGCTTATGGACCACCCCATGCAGAAATGTAAATATTGCTGGGAGCGAGTGGAGGACGGCCAGAGCCCCGTATGCGTATCTGCCTGCCCGGTACGCGCTCTTGACTACGGCGATATAGAAGACCTGCAGCGCAACCATCCGGACGCCGTGCGCCTTAATAAAAGCGATTTTCCATACGCTTATAAAGAGGGCGGCAGAGAGGATACCAAGCCCTCTTTCCTGATTAAAAAACGTAAGCAGATCGCGATAACGAAACTCGTATAAGTTCCGTATATACGGACGGATTTTATTTTGGGAGGCGGGGCTGCCCTGCCTCCCATTTTGATAATGGAGATACAATGTCGCCGGAACTTTATATGGCGGAGGCCCACAAAGGCAGGGAAGTGATATACGCTTGCCTGTCCAGAATCTTTTTGGAGCTTCCGTCCGAAAATATATATAAAATGCTCGAAACGCTTCTGCCGGATATATCCTATATGGCGGAAGACTGCGGAGAAGGCCTCGTAAAAGAGGGCCTGGAAGGTTTAAATAAATTTATAGCCGGGCGAAGCGCTCTTTCCGGAGAGGAACTTGCCGCTTTTGACGACGCCGTTTCCAGGCATTTTACCCGCGTTTACTGCCTTACGGATTCCGTTCCGGTTTCCGAATCCGTATATACCTCCGTGGATCATCTTTCCATGCAGGATTCCGCCGGGCAGGTGCAGGCTTTGTACAACGCCTGCGGGTTCGATATGAAAAACCCTTCTAACGAGCCGCCCGACCACGTGGCTTACGAGCTTATGTTTATGGCCTATCTGGCCAAAGGCACGTGGAAACATCTTGAAAAGGGCGGGAAAAAACATGCGGAGGAGCTTATCGGGCTTCAGAGCAGGTTTATATCCGAGCATATGCTCAAATGGTTCGGCGATTTTGTGAAAGCTACGGTACGGTTCCCGGAGAGTCTGTCCCTATACGCTCCCGCCGCATATTTCATGCTGGGATACGTTAAAGAGGACCAGGCGTTTCTGGGAGAGTAAGAAACAAGAGAGGAGGATAGCCTAATGAGGGTTATCTTAAGTATAATAAGCATATTGGCATTATCGTCGTCGGTATGTCTAGCGCAGAACGCAGCGTACGTAACGCCGGACAGCTGGAGCAAGCATATAACGGCAAACGG
>CANTXF010000053.1 GCA_947853665.1 uncultured Deferribacterales bacterium
GCGGCTCCCGCTTTTGTCGCGCGTCGTTTTCTGTCCACCAAACCGGCGAACGGTTTCCACCACGACGCATGAAACTGCCTGAAAACGTGAAGGTAAGCGACGGCAGAAGCCTGGTGGAGCTTGTTAAGGATAAGCTGAAGCTGTCCGACGAGGATTACGAAATCGGCTTTTTCCCGGAAGCAAAATACTCTGACGGCACTCCGGTGGCGCAGGTGGCCTACTGGAATGAAAACGGCACATACCATTCCGATAGGGTTCCCCCGTACCGTGTGCCGCCCCGCCCTTTTATGGAGCCTGCGGTGGAAAAATATATAGGCAAGGCGATGGATACGGCGGCGCTGGCAATAGCGAACGAAATGGGAGAAGACAAGGCTATGCAAATGGCGGCGGGATTTCTTAAAGATAAAATAAAAGACGAAATATCGGCTTTCGACAGCACGCCAAACGCTCCGTCGACGATTTATCTGAAGGGAAACTCCCACCCGCTGATAGATACGGGAAAAATGTTTCGCAGCGTAAAGTATAAAAGGACATAAAAATGATTGCTGATTTAGTTAATTCCCCGTGCCCGCGCAGCGCGGCGTGTACGTGTGCGGCGGGCAACCTTACGCGGGAAGGGGGAGTCGGGAGGGGGAACCGGCGAACGGTTCCCACAACAAGTTGAACCTGCTTTCCGTGGCAAGCCGTGCTGTGGGCGGCCTTAACGCAAATATTAAAGTAACTTTAATAAGGCGGGACGCGGTCTGGACGGACGGCGTGGCCGGCTATGAGGAAACCGGGCTAGACGTTTTTGCCCAGGTGCAGCCCGTAAAGGCGGAAGTGGCCGCCAAAGACACATACCTTCAAGGTGTGGACGCCAGGAACTTCTGGATAACGGGCAAAAAGGCGGATGTCGCCAACTTTTTTGAATCTGCCACCAAAACAAACACGCTGGTGCTTTACCGGGGAAAAATCTGGACCGTTTATCATATGGACGACTGGAACGGTAACGGGTGGATAAAGATAACGGGAGTATTAAGCGATAGCGAGCCGCAACAGCCGGAGGAAGCGTGAATATTTACACAGCTTTAGAGCAGATATTAAAACCTGTTGCGGGAATTTATGCCGTGTGTTTACCGTTTCAATCCGCTCCGGTGGATTTGAAAAACGGCTATATATCTTTTTTCGAGATAAACCGGCGCAATATCGTTGGCAGATCGGAAGAGCTTACAGACGAAGGGATGCTCGAAACCTCCATGACGGAGGAAGTGACCGTTCAGATCGACGTTGTAAAGCTCATAGACAACGGGAGCGCAATACTGAAGCCAAGGGCGCAGGAAGCGCCCGGCTTATCGCGGTCTTACAGGACAGTAAGACCGGGCGTATCCACAGAACAGTCGGCAAGGGAAACGGCCGCGCGTCTTAAAACGTACCTTTCCACACGGGAAGCGATGGAAGCCTTTTACGCTTTGGGCTGGGAGCTTGCCCCCGTGTGGGAGGAGATCCGCACGGACGGCTGGTTCGGCGAGCTTAAACGGTGGCAGGAACGGTCTTTTTTCCGGCTGAAATTTTATCGCGAAAGCACCTTTACTGCTCCCGACGCGCCGTTAAAAAACTTTAAGGTAGACGTTAAATCCGTCTAAACACAGGAGGTATTGATGCCCATATCAACGGTTATACCGTTTTCGCATTTTGTAAAGGTAACGTCCACGGGAGTATCGGCCACATTTACGTTTAACCGGCTGAACGCCCTTGTGATGTCGAATCCGTCCGTCCCCCAGAGCCTTGTAAGCGAATATCTTACGCTTGAGGCGGTGGGCAAGGCTTACGGGCTTCAAAGCCCGGAGTATAAATACGCGGCCGCTTTTTTCGGCTATATAAGCAAAACGGCCGCTACTCCGGAAAGGATTTCTTTTTACCGGTGGGTTCCTGAGGGCGCGCCGGCTGCTCTTAAAGGCGCGGCAATTCCTGATATTGCGGCAATAAAGCAGTCGGGCGGATTTATCGTGGAGATAGACGGCAAGGAGCAGGAAGTCAATGTGGATTTAAGCGCGGTTACCAGTTTTGCTGAAGCGGCTCAAGCTATCACTTCGGCCCTGTCCGGCTCCGCCGTATGCGCTTACGATAATGTTTCCGGCGGTTTTATAATATCCGTTCCCGAAAAGGGAGCGGCCCATACCATAGGGTACGCTTCCTCCCCGGCCGGGAGCGGAGGCGGGCCGCGTCCCATTGGTTTATATGGCGGTTCTCTCGGCGCGCTGGACGCCATTAAGAAGTCCGGCGGGTTCAAACTGCCCTACACAGCCCCGGCAACCGCGGCGACTTACGCAACGTCGAAAGTCCGCAGTAAAACGGTAAAAACAGCCGTTTACAGCGAAGGCGATCCGACAGACAGCACCCTTGACGTTACCGTTGACTTATCAGCGGCCACAGACTTTGAAAACGCCGCCACCCTTTTGACTGCGGCTTTAAAAACGCCCGATACGCCGGAAGTGCCAGGAACGCCGGAGAAAATAACATACAGTGCGGCCACCTGTATCAACACCGTTAAAGGCGGCACGCAAGTGTCAGCCGGACCAATCCAGACGGACACGCAGAGTTATATCCTTTTGGAAGATGGAACGCAAGTAAAAGGGAAAACCGCAGGAAGTGCAATCCAAGGCAACGCGCAGTTTCTCTGCGAACAGCTTACCGCGAAATTTGAGGGTTATACTTTTTCATTAGTGGAGAATAAGGTCAAAATCACAGCCAACAATAAGGTTGAGGAGGGGAAAAATATAATAGCCTTCGTTTCGCCTTCCACTATTTTAGCAAACACGAATGATGTTTGGATAGAGCTGTTTGGATTGCCCGCTTATAGCGAGAGTAAAAACTGGACGGTTGATAACTGGAAGGCTATCTTTACCCCCACGCCTCAAGAAGTAACGCCTGCGGTGCCCGGAACGCCTGCCATACCCGGAAAGCAGATAGCCACGGCGGTTTATAAAACGGA
Source organism: uncultured Deferribacterales bacterium (assembly GCA_947853665.1). Taxonomy (GTDB): domain Bacteria; phylum Chrysiogenota; class Deferribacteres; order Deferribacterales; family Mucispirillaceae; genus CANTXF01. The sequence continues at coordinate 2,972 of CANTXF010000053.1, forward strand.
CGCCGCGTCTTTCGTTCTCAGCCCCGCTGCGGGTGTAACCAGCCTCGGCCTTGCCTCCGCCCCCGCTTCCGGAACGGATTTATCCGCGCCGCTGTGCCTTACGGCGGAGACCGGAGCCGTGGCCGTAAAATCCGCCCCGTCCCCGGACATATCCTCCGTTCTGGGCCTTTCTCAAAGCGCGGGGGCTTCCGTAATAGAAGGGCTTGACGCCAGGACCTTTGCGGAAGCTTTAAACGATATATCCATGATAAACGGCAACTGGGTATCTGTATCGAGCCTTACGGAACTTACCCCGGCTACGGATTTCGAAACCGCCTCCAAATGGACTGCCGCATCAGAGGGGCGCTATTGCTTTGTAGCAAACGACCCGTCCCCGGCGCTTAAAACCTCCGCCATACAGTATGAAAGCCTTTTCGGAAACGACGGTTTTATAGGCAACGCCACAGCCGATACGAACATGAACGCCTTTACTCAGGCGGCTATCGCTTCCGTAGACTTTTCCGCCGTAAACGGGGCTATGAATTTTAACTTCATCGAGGCGGACGCTTTTGCTGATAACGCCGTCGGCACGGCGGAGGAGCTTGAAGCGATAAACGCCCAGCGGTTCAACTGCGCTTATATTATGGGCGGCTACGGACAGGCTCAGACACTGTACGGCGAAGGAAACATATTCGGCGGCACGTTCTCGGATATTTCCGCCTTTGCGGGAAATACCTGGCTCAAGGCCCAGCTTGAAATATACGGAGCCAACGCTTTGATAGCCCTGCCCCTTATCTCTTTAAGAGGCGCGGGGCGGAGCGTGCTGCTTACGGCGCTTCAGGAGCCTGTGAACCTTGCCAAAACCGGCGGAATAATTGTGCCGGTTGGCATCGGGGAGCTTACGGCCATTGAAAGGACGGCGCTAATCACTGCTGCGGGAGACCCGGACACTCCGGAGATCGTGGAGCAGAACGGCTATTACATGGCGGTTCAGCCGCTTACGGCAGAGGATATAAGCATTAAACGGGTAAGGCTGCTGCTTATATATACCCGTAACGTCCCTGTAAACCGGGTGGTTATACAAAACTATGTATTAGGCGCATAGCGTATATCGGCGATGGAACCGTTCGCCGGTTCGGCAGCTTACCGGCAATATTAAAAATCGAAGCGCAGGATATACGAAAGCTTATCGGCAATTTTAAAGACCGAAGCACAGGATATACGAAAGCTTATCGATAGTTTTAAAGACCGAAGTACAGGATGTACTTCGCTTATCGGCGCCCGTTCAGGACGAAACGGGGCCGCGATTCATATAACAGGTGATTTATGAGTAAAAATAAGGGAGCCATAGGCTCCAACGCGGTAGAGATAGCCGTATCCATATTGCCCCTTTATCCGGCGGGCGTGGTGGAGAGTTTCGCCACTGATTCCGACGTGTGGGCCCCGGACGACGTGGAAACTGCGGACGCGGTCAAGACCGTGGACGGCTACGTCTACAAATGGGGTAAAAATACCATGAAGGGCGGCACGCTTACCCTGGCTCCGTATTCTGCCATAAGGAAATTTTTAAATATCGCCCTGCTTGCCCAGGAGCGCAACGGGCCGGAAGTGGCCGAGCCTTTTACGGTAAACATGACCATAACCCATAAACACGCGGGTTGGAGGTCTGTATACGCCGACGGCGTGATCGCTTCCGGCGGAGTGGACGAGCAGATAGGCTCCGAAAGACTTGCGGACAGAAGCTATACCCTGCGCTTCGGAACACTGATTAAAAAAGATATATAAAACAATCGGTGAGGGAACCGTTCGCCGGTTCCCTTAACAAGGGATTATTAAATGTCTGTATTCATAGACGAACAACGCAAGGCGGGGCGGTTGGTTCTGGCGGTTGTCAGAGCGTTTGCTGAAGCTTACGGCTACCCAACATTTGACTACGACCCAAATCAGAAGCGGGATAACGACGGCAGATTTGCCACGGAAGAGGGAAGCGGGGCGGAAGAACCAGCGACAACGGACGAGATAAAAGCGTTTGTCAATTACGCAATCTCTAACCCGAAAGGCTCAGGAGAATTATATGTTGGCAGAGCCAATGAAAGGCTTATAAAAGAAGCCGTAAAGGCGGGCAGAGATTTAAGAGGCTACGAACATTTTATAGATTTTGGCGGGGTTAGACACTCGAACAAGGGACACGGGGAAGGCAACGAGAAAGACGAACATCAAATCCCCTTAACACCTGATGACTTTGCAAAAATACCGGATATTGTTGATAACTTTGATAACGTTAAATTTAACACCCGCACAGACCATAGAGGGACAAGGGAGGCTGCTGTTTATACTAAAAAATATCCGAAAGACGGGACAATAAGATACATTGAGCAAATTGTTCAAGGCGGGAAACTTATAACAAAGACCATGTATAAAAAAGAAATTAAGAAAAAATAAGGCGTTAAAAGGGCTGCTTCATTTAACGCCTGTAGCCCTTTACTTAAAAAGGGGGCAACCCCTACTGGCTTTGTCGTAACGCCTTATAATAAATATATCCCCTTAAAGGGTTTATGTCAAGGAAAAAACAAGGAGATGTTTAAAGATGAAGCGTTTTAACAGAACCTTTGAACTTACGGACGGCGAGACCACGCGCCTTGCCTGCTTTAAAATCCCCAGCGCGGAAACGGCCCTTGAAATGGCCGACTACTTTAAAGACTCTCTTACCGGAGAACAGGCTAAAGGCTTTGCGGGTCTTGCCGCAAGGCACCTCGTACTGCTGCCTTCGGGGGATGTAAAAGAGGAGCAGGAAATAAGAAGCCTTGACGAGCTTACGTATATTTTTGACGACCCTTTTATCGGGTTCCAGCTGATAGGGCAATTCCAGGAGGATATAGCCCCTTTATTGACACGCTCGATGAAATACTTGCGGCGATCGGGCGGAGGAATGCCGCAGTAAAAACAAACGGCAAAAGCGGGACGCGCAATATTGGCCGCGCGTCGCTTTCTGTCCACCAAACCGGAGGCGTAAAACCTCCGGCGGTCAAATACCCCGTAAACTCTCTTATCGGCACGCTGGTTGGCGCGCGTTACGGGGATTACAACACGGTGGCGGCTATGGATTTCAGGAATTTTGTTTATACCTTCGGCTGCTTCGCGGCTTACAGGTTGGGATAAGAAGTGAAGTTAAAAAAATATGTGATCGGTCTCGGCTCCGATAATTCGGGGCTGATAAAAGGTCTCGGCGCGGCTGACAGCCAGATAACGGCTTTCGTCTCGAAGGCTGGAAAGCTCCTCTCCGGTCTGGGAGCCGGGGCCGGTTTCGCAAAATTGATAAAGGATTTTACGGGTATAGGCTCGGAGCTGAAGACTTTTTCCGACAGCACAGGCCTTGCCGTGGAGGACGTTTCCCGGCTGGGGCTTGCTCTGGAGCAGTTCGGCGGCGATACGGCCGACGCGGCGGCGGCTCTTAACGGCTTGCAGGATAGCATAAGGCAGGCGGTAGACTGGGGACAGGGGCCGCTGATCGACGTTATGGGCCGTTACCGCGTGGAGCTGCAGAACTCTAACGGCAAAATCAAGACAGCAACGGAGCTTTATTATGACCTTGCGGATGTTATGCAGGGGTTGAACAAGTCCCAGCAGCGCGACCTGGCCTCATCTCTGGGGCTTGATGAAAGCTCCGTCCGTCTGCTCCAGCAGGGCCGTGATGGAGTGGAGGAGCTTCTTGCCTCACGCAGCGATATGGCCGTAATGACGAAAGAGGACGCGGAAGCCGCCAGAGAATGGGATTTGGCGGCAAAAGAGCTGAAGCAGACGCTTACGGGGATGGGCCGCGATCTTATACGAACCTTAACCCCCGCAATAAAAGCGTTCGGCAAAATTTTAGAGGGGATAACAAACTTTTTCAAAGAACATAAAGTATTAATAGCGGCTGTGGCGGGTCTGCTCATGACAACTCTTGTCCCCGCGTTTGTTTCCGCTGGAATTTCAATGGCAGCCGCAATGGCTCCCCTTCTGGCAGCGCTGGCCCCGCTGGCGGCGATAGCTCTTTTAATCGAGGATATAGCGGTCTTCATGCAGGGCGGGAACTCTCTGCTGGGAGATCTGCTGGGAGATAACGGCGATGTGGTGCGTGAAATGCTGGGCAACGTTTTCAGCGGACTGGGAGGGATACTGACGAAAGTCCTCTCCGGTGATTTCGCAGGCGCCTTCGAGGAGGCCAAAAAGCTGTGGAATGACACCCTCGTGCCGGTATTTAAAGGGCTTGGCGGAATTATCGTGGAAGGTCTGGACGTTTTATGGAATTGGTTTAAAGGACTTGCGGCAGACATGGGGAACTGGTTAAAAGAAGCGGTTTTTCTCATGATAGATGAACTTGCTATGGCTTTTGGCAATACCAAACTGGGCCGCGCGTTGGGTTTCGGCTATGGGGATTACGAGTTTAAATCCCAAGCCTATAAAGAGAAGGAAAAGGAAATACAGGAAGCCACGGGAACGGCCAAAAAACACAATATGGACGTCGGGACCTATTGGGAGAGAATGCGGGAAATGAAGGAAGGCGAGCTAATCCACGGCATATCCGGTTCCACAACAAACAACGCCTCCAGTACGAATAATATAGTCGTAAACCAGACCTTTAACGGTCAGACAGACCCGAACGCTGTAAAGAGAGCGGCGCAAAGCGGCGTGGAACAAGGCGCGGAAAATCTTTCCTATAACGACGCGCTGGCGTTTGTGGGAGGAGGAAATTAAATGTTTAAAACATTTCCTTTCGTCTTTTTAATCAATCCCAGCCGCCAGCGCAGCGCGGCGTGTACGTGCGCAGCGGGCATCCCTGCGCGGGAAGGGGGAGTTGGGAGGGGGAACCGGCGAACGGTTCCCACAACAATATAATGTTTACCCTGCCGTCTTTCACGCTGGGCGATATCCTTACCTTTTATAAGGTTATCAGAATAAAGACTGAAGCCGGAGCGGAGCTTCCTTTTATCTGCGTAAATAATCGGGAAAGCCGGTCGTGGAAAAGCCCCGAACACCCCACAGATAGAAATACCGTAATATCCGATACACTATGGACGGAGCCTAAAACCTTAAGCCTTACCGGGCACGTGCCCGTTAAAAGCTGGGAAAGGTTCCGGCAGCTCGTGGAAGGGTCTGCGGAGAAGGGAAGCCGCGGGATAAGCGGCTACCTGCAAAACGTCAGGAACAACATTCTTGGCGGCTCCGCGGGAGACCCGGGAGCCATCGGGTTATACACGGTAACGCTTTTGGGCGGCGTATATAAGGATATGGCCCTTATAAGCCTTACGAGAACGGAAAGCCCGGAAGAAAACTCCGGCTATGCCGTTACGCTGGAGTTCCGGCAGGTATTAAAGGCCGAAAGCGCCACCCATGCCATGACAAAGGAGAATGTAGCAAGCGCAGGGTATGCCGATACGATAGAAAGAGGAAAAACCAGCCTGAAAAACACAAGCCTCCTTAAAAAAGGAGTGGACGCCACAAAAGGTTATATTGGCGGTTTTCAATGACATATTACGAGATACCTGTAAATCCGCAGCCTGCCCAAGCATTCAGCTTCATAAACGGGGATAATGAATTCGTTATAAGGCTGAAAACCTCCGGGAATGTCCTATATATGGACTTAACCGTTAACGGGGACATTATATTCGAGGGCCTGCGCTGCGACGCGCAGGCGGATATGCTCGAGCTTTTCGCTTATAAAGAAATACCCGGAAGGCTGTTCTTTTTAACCGAAAACGGCCTGCCCCCTTACTGGGAAAGGTTGGGAACCGAGGATAAGCTTTATTATGCAATATAATATTGGTGAGGGAACCGTTCGCCGGTTCCCTCTCCCAAGCCTCCTTCCCGCGCAAAGATGATTGCTGCGCAGAAGCGCGGTTCTGCTCCGCAATCACCAGGAATTGTTAAGAATGCGGGCAGCTCAGAAAATTATAAGATTCGGAGTACGCTCAATTGAATACGTTATATAAACGCAGATTTAAACTTACTGTACAGGTCGGAACGGGGACGGCTCTTACATGGAGTTCCGACGACCGGGGCGGCACCGCTTTAAAGGTAGATTTCAGCGTCAGAAAAACAATGGGCGGCATCGGAGAACAGGCGGACGTTGCCATAACAGGGCTTTCTCTTAAAACCATACAGTATCTCTGTACGGTAATGCGGCCTCCCAAAGACAAGCCCCTGCCCAGGAATTATGTTCAGCTTGAAGCGGGATACGGTGACGATTACGGAGTAATTTTTGAGGGCGGTATATTCAGGGCGGCTCCCTCGGTGGATACCCCGGATATGAGCGTCAAACTCCAATGCACGGCGGGATTCCAGAACGATAACAGCGGCCCTTTTCAGTACGCCGGTAAGGACGTGCTTTTTGCGGATGTGGCCTCCGCTCTGGCGGCAAATCTTAAAGTGCCTTTAAAAATGAAGTCGGAGGCGGCGCAGACGAACCGTGTTGCCAGCGTCAGTCTGGACTGTACCGGCTTGCAGGCCATGCGGGCTTTAAGGGAGTATTTTCCCGGAGTGATAAACGTTTATATGAGCGGCGGAGCGCTGTACGTTACAGACGGACGGGTAGCGGAGGCAGGCAGCATTATAAAACTCTCCGGAGAAAGCGGCCTTATAGGAACGCCGGAGCCTACTATTCCGGGCATGAACTGCAAAAGCCTTCTGCGTCCCTCCCTTGAAGCGGGCGGCTTTGTTATGGTGGAAAGCGTTAAGCTGCCGGATATTACCGGCGTGTACCGCATAGTGAACCTTACCCATTCCGGCTCCAACAGAGGGGATGAGTTTTACAGCAACATTGAAGGGGTGAGATTTTGAAGACCGAAGCGCAGGAGGCGCTTCGTTCATCGCGGCCTTGAAGGACAGCCGGGCGCTTTCACAGAACAGAGATGAGATTTTAAGATGACTTTATCGCAGAAAAAAGAGCTTTTGCATTTATGGCTGGTGTTTGTCCGGGCCTTTAACGCTTATCTGAAAGAACGCGGGCTGCCGACGGTAGACTACGACCCGGACCAGAAAAGGGATAAGGACGGGAAATTCTCAAAAATTGGAACCGTCTCAGTTAATGCGACTCGTTTTCTATCCCCCAAAGAAAATGAAACGGGTACTAAAAGAAGAACGGAAGCCTTAAAAAAGGAGCTTTCAGAGGCAATAAAAATGGCTCGTAATTTTCCTAACGAAAGACGGAAGGTTGTCGTTGGAAACGCAAGCACCGAGCTTATTTCCAAGGCTAAAAAGGCAGGCATAGATATTGCGGGTTATGTCCATGACGTGGATGTTTCGGGTATAAGGCACGCCATAATACAACATGGAAATAGAAAAACAGAAATACCGCGCGGACAACTGGCTATTACTGACGACGACATACTCAAGATACCGGAAATTATAGGCAGCTATGATAATGTGGATTTTCCAGGCAAAAACAGGAGCGGGCTGGACACTGTTGTATACACAAAAAGCATGGATGACGGAACCGTTTATTTTTACGAAGAAATCAGAACAGGAAAAAAGACCCTGACATTTTTAACAATGTATAAAAAGCAGAAAAATGAAAGCTGAAACGGATGGACGGTTAATCCCATCATCGCTGACAACTATTATGATAGCTGCGCGGCGGCTCTTCCCGATTTCCCGCAACGTTTCAGCTATTAAAAATATATCCAATCAAGAGGGTTTTGTCAATTATGAAGCAGTTAAATCTTGAGGATTTAGGCAGCCCCGGTGCGGAGCTGCTGGCAATTATAAGGCAGTATCTGCGCAATTTCATTTCTACCGCCTTTCTTGCGGAAGTTACCGCCGTATATGACGATAACGGCTCCGCTCGGGTGGATGTTGAAGCGGTAAACAGGTTTAAAGGTGACAACGGGCAGGAGCTCCCGGGCAAAAAGGTTTTAAACCTGATGGTCGGCGTTATAGGCGGCTCCGGATGGACGGTATCTTATCCAATAGCAGTAGGCGATACGGGACTTTGCATAACCAGCAAGTACGACCTTACCTCTTTCCTGGAAACGGGAGCGGCGGGAGTTACGAAACTGTCCCGCACTTTCGACGGAGCAGACAGCGTTTTTATCCCCCTCGCCCTGTTCCTCCAGCCCGCCGTTACGGCTGACCTGGAAATAAAGAGCAGTAATGAAAAAACCGTCGTAACCATTACCCCGGAAGGCAATATCGCCATAAAGAATGAGGGGAATATAAGCGTTGCCAACAAAGGCGACATGACGGCCACGGTGGAGGGAAGCATAACCGCAGAGGCAAAAGGGCCGGTAACTATATCCTCAGACGACAAGGCCGCCATAGAATGCAGCGAAGCGGAGATAAGGGCCCAAAGCAAAGCCCGCGTAAAATGTTCCTCCGTGGAAATTGGAGCCGGAGCTTTGGAAAGCGTCATAAAAGGCGAAACGTTTATGACTTTCTTTAACGCCCACACCCATACGGGCAATATGGGAAGCCCGACAAGCCCTCCTGTCGTACCCATGACGGGGGCGCAGCTATCTGCGGAGGTTAAAGCAAGCTGATGAAAAGTTTTAAACTTGATAAGAATAACAACCTTGTCGTCGGTTCGGACTTCCTTACGGTAACCGGCCGCGAAGCGTTAGCCCAGGACATAAAAACGTCTCTTTCCATGTGGAAGGGCGAATATCCTTTTAACACTGCCCTCGGTATTGACTATATGGGTTTTTTCCGCAGCCAGGATAAACAGGCCCTGCTTGCCGCCATATCGGCCCGTATAACGGTGGACGCCAGAGTGGCCACGGCGGATCTGGACAGAGCGCAGTCCGGCAGAAGCCTTGCAGTTACAATAAAGACAACGGCAGGCGAGGAGGTAACTTTTGAACTTGATTAAAATTAATTATCTGCACCCGCGCAGCTCGGCGTGTACGTGCGCAGCGGGCATCCCTGCGCGGGAAGGGGGCTCGGGAGGGGGAACCGGCGGACGGTTCCCACACCGGTCATGAGCTGGATTAAAACGTCTACCGGGGTAGCCATTGCCGATACCTCGGAAATATTAAACGACGTGCGGCAGGTTTTTACCGACGCTTTTCCGAACCTGAATACGGAGCCGTCCACTCCGCAGGGGCAGATAATCGCTTATCTGGCGCAGATAATAACGGAAGCCGCGGCGGACGTGGCCTCTTTCGGCGGCGTATGGGAGAATGGCGGCAGCGGCACATGGCTTGACGTAAGAAACAGAACCTTATACGGCATAACACGCAAGGCCGTCGCTCCAGGCTCCGTAACCGCCGCTGTTACGGGCGTTCCAGGCACTGTTATACCGGCAGGCTTTACCGCTTCCGGAGACGGCCATAATTTTACGACCCGCGACGTTTACGTTATCGGCGCGGAGGGTAGCGTTAGCGCGGAACTTTTTGCAGACGCGGACGGGGATTTTCAGATACAGGCCGGAACCCTTACGGAGATAATTACGCCTGTCAGCGGCGTGGAAAGGATAACCAACGCCCTGCCGTCTGTTCCCGGGCAGGACGCGGAAACGGACGCGGCTTTCAGGCTCCGGGCGGAGGAAAGCGTTTACTTTAACGCTTCGGCTCTTTTTGCAGGCCTGCTTGCGAAGCTCCTTCAGCTTCCGGGAGTGGAAGCCGTGGGAGGTTATGAAAACACCGGGAACGAAGCCGTAACATGGAAAGGCACCCTTATGCAGCCCCATTCCATAAACACCATAGTAAAAGGCGGCGACATTAAACAGATAGGCGAGGTCATGCTTTCCTGCAAAAATCCCGGCTGCTATGTGGGCGGCAATATTAACGTAAGCGTTCTGGAGCCCGTTTCCTCTCAGATTTACACCATGCGTTTTTACAGGCCCGCGGAAGCGCCCCTGACCGCCCTGGTACAGGTAAAAATCGGTGAAAACGTCAGCCAGGACTATGTTTCGCAGGTCGCCTCACAGTTGCAGGCATATATAAGCGCTTTGAAGTTTGGGGCGGAGATATACCCTTTTCAGGTCGTGTCGGCCATAAACGTAGCCGATCTGGAGGTGGTCGATTTTAAGCTGGGCCGCAAAGGAGGCTCGCCGGGATACGGCATACTGGCCCTTGATTTTCTTGAGGAGCCTATGATCTCCCCCGAAAATATACAGGTAACGGTCTATGCCGGGTAAAATACAGAGCCAGTACGAAGGCACCAATATTCAAACCCTTTTAACGGGGCTTGATAAGGTTTTTAAGAAATATACGGCAAAGCCTTTAGCGGACTTCCTTAATAATATATACGACCTGGACACGGCCGCAGGCATTGGGCTTGACCTGTGGGGCGCAGTCCTTAATTTCCCTCGGGTCATTAAGGGCTTGGAACCGGATGAGTTTTTTACGCTTACGGACGACCAGTATCGCATCATCTTAAAGCTGCTGGCTCTTCAGACTAAAGCCGGCCTTACCATACCGGAGATAAACGCCCGGCTGGCACAGCTTTTTGCAGGCTTCGGCAGCGCGTCATACGCCATCGATAAGCAGGATATGACGTATGTCAACTATGTATTTGTCTGGGAAATTCCCGACTGGCTCCGGGCGGCCTTCGCAAACTACAAACTGCTGCCTTCTCCTATGGGGGTCGGCGCAACTTTCGAAGCGGCTCTCCATAATTATATCGGCTTCGAAGGGCAGAACCTTACTAACTTCTACCGGGCGATATTCAACATAAACCCACGGCTTGACTATCTGCCCATAGGCTTTGAGGGGCAGGATCTGGGCAACTTTGAGAACTCCATATTCATAAATAACGGGGAGAATACCGCTCCCCGCAGGAAAAGCGGGAGCGGGCTTATCTGTCCCCGCTCGCTTTCTGTCCACCAAAGCGGGACGCGCAAATGACGGCACAGCGGAGAAAAGAGCTTTTGCTTGCCTGGCTGGTGTTTGTCCGGGCCTTTAACGCTTATCTGTGTGAGCGCGGGCTGCCGACGGTAGACTACGACCCGGACCAGAAAAGGGACAAAAACGGAAAATTCGCCAGGGAAGGCGGAGGAAAGGACGCAGAATATGGCGAAGCGTTTCCTCAATTCAAAGGCAAGCCGAAAAAGGCCATCGAGCATTTATTAAAAGTACGGCGCGGTTATGTGCCCGGAGCATTTTACCGCAAAGACCTGGGTCATATCGACCTTGTATGGGGCAATAGACACTTTGGATTGCGCCATATAGAGAAACGAAGGTTGGAAACCGGGCAGGATTTTAAAGCCTTGATGAAAGACCTGCCGGAAATCATAGAAAAGGGAGAGCTGCTGGATGACGGCGAGAATAAAGATATGAAGATAATTATGCACAAAGGCAAGAGGGCAATTATAAAGCTGATATGGGAACCGAAATACGGAAAAAGGACTGACAGAAACTGGCTGTTTACAGCGTATTATGAATATTGATACCTGCGGCGCATATCCACACTGCCCTTCAATGCCTTGCGTCTTTCATGATGGCCGCAGCTAACGACACCGCCGAACAAGAACCGCAGGTACTAATGAAATAATACCCCATTACAGGACTTAAGTCAAATATATGACAGGAGGTAAATATGGCGGCGCCAACTTTTAAGTTTAAAATCACCACGCCTTTCGCCAAAAACGGCATAAGGCAGACCATCCCGGAAACTTCCGGCACCACGGAGATGAGCTACGACCAGGGTTATACGGCCGCTTACCAGCAGCCCCCGGCGGAAGGCGGCAGGTTCATTGAAATGCCTAAAATCAACGAAGCGTTTTACAGGGCTTTTGCGGCAGTTCAGGAATTGCAGGAAGTTCTGGCAGAAGGCAGCTTTACCGTTGCAGAGGCCGTAAAAGCGCAGACAGCCGAGACGGCTGATAAGCTGGCGGGGCTTCTCGGCATAGCGGGAGGCGGCACGGGGGCGGACAACGCAAGCCAGGCGCGGGTAAACCTGGGCCTTGGAAACGTAAATAACACTTCCGATATGGATAAGCCTATCTCAACAGCTGTGCAGGCGGCTCTTAACGGAAAACAGCCCGCGGGCGATTATGCCACCGCCGCCGCATTGAACAGCGGCCTTGCGGGTAAGCAGCCCGCAGGCGATTACGCCACTAAAAGCGATCTGGGAAAAATATCGTCCTCATTCATAATGCCGAATTATGCCGACAGACGCAGCTATCAGGCCGGTTCCACCACTTATTCCGCTTCCGATTACGCGTATCTTTATATCGGGGGAAATGTTCCCGACGGCTGGAGCATAACGGTTACCATAAACGGATTTCAAATGACCACGGGTGTAAACGGAACAGGCGGAGCGGCTACTCCCAGCGGTATCGCGTTTCTTCCTATAAAACGCGGGGATGTTATAGAAACGAACGCGGCCTGGACCGCGATTATCGCCTCTAAGGTAACGGCGTGAAAAAAAAGGATAAAAAATTATGACTAAAACGGCTGTTATTGCCGCCTCCGCTCTTATACTGACGGCGGCAGTTTGGATAATTACGCTGAATATAAAGCTGTCCTCCGCGAAAACGGAAATTCTGACCCTGACCGCGGAGCTTGCCCGAAAAGACACGCGGATAGCGCAGGCGGAGGCCGCTCTTGAGCGTCAGAACGAAGCGGCGGAAAAATTAAGGGCCGAGGCGGAAACGCGGGCCGAAGCCGCCGAAAAGGAATACGGCCGCCTTAACAGAAAATACGGGCTTGCCATGAAAAAAGCCGCCGAAGATCTAGGCTCTTCCCCCGGCTGCGAAGCCCGGCTAAAAGCCATATACGAAGCCCAGGAGGCGTGGTGTTATGAACGATAAGGAGCTTATATCGAACGCTTTAAAATATATCCGCTGGATAATAGGGCTTATTATTTTCTGCGGGGTTTTATCCACCTGGGGCTGCGCCTCTAAAGAGCGGGTCATTACGGAATATAAAACCGTAAAGGTGCCGGTCAAGTGCGCCGTCGAGCTTCCACGGAGACCGGAGCCTGCGGCAGACCCGGTGGAAATGAATTTTTTAATACTTCACTACGCGGAGGAGCTTGAAACCGCCATAAGGAGCTGCCTGTAATGGAGGACGTTTTCAAATATCTGTGGATGGCTGTCGTAGCCGCCGTGGGCGGAACGATAGGATTTATAAGCAAAATATCGCCAAGGCTTACGGGACAGGCCCTCCACACTAAAATAAGGGCTTACCTGATGGGGCTTGTAACCAGTATGTTCGTCGCCTATATAACTTATGAAGGCTCTCTTTTCTTTATCCACAGCGAGCGCCTTTCCGTGGCTCTGGCCGGGCTTGCCTCATTTGCGGGGACGGATTTACTGGTAATACTGCAGCAGAATTTTATTGAAGTTATAAAGCGCAAACTGGGAGGCGTTAAATGAAACTGGGAGACTATCAGGAAATATTCGGCATCAACGTGGGTAAACTGATAACCTACTGCGAGGCTCTGGGATACAGGCCCCGCCTGCGGGAATGTCAGCGGACGGAGACACAGCAGGAAATATATATAAAAGAAGGCAAAAGCTGGACGAAAAACAGCGCCCACCTTGAATGTCTTGCGATAGATATATATTTTACGAAGGACGGCCGCCTGCTCGAAGGCAAGGATGAGCTGCAAATCCTTGGCGACTACTGGGAGAGCCTTTACCCGTATAACCGCTGGGGCGGCAACTGGCAAAAGCTGGACTGCCCCCACTTCGAGCTGAAAAAGCCATAAGATATTGTTAAACGTCAATATTATATGTGGAAATAACAAGCTGTCTCAAACCTGCCGTTCAAATAAACGGCGTTTGCCTGATGTAAAATTCGCTCCATTTTAAAAATAGTTTCACAACGTCCCGCAAAGTCCGTAAAGCTTTGCGGGATTTTGATTTTCACAGGCCACATAATCCCGTTTGCTCTTAAAAAAGCCACCAGAGTACCGACACACAGGAAAAGTAAAGATCAATACAATAATTTTTTGAAAACACGGGTGCTAACCTCTCTTTTATTTTTCCATTTCAGCCTTATGCTGGATATGAGCGTATTACGTCCGGGGCAAAATATATAAAAAATTGCAGCAAGAGGTAATTTTATACCGGAAAAAAACAGGCTCGTAGGTATGACGTTTAAAGACAAATTATTCAGAATCAATATCACGGTAATTAACTTTTATAGCCGTGATCTTTCGTCAATTCCGGCTGCGCCAGCACAAATAAGGACATATTTAAAAATATAGGCATACAGCGCAGTGCAACTCCGTTGCCAATCTAATGAAATACAAATAGTTCATAATGATTGCCTTGATCTTCAATTTTTTGACTGCCTTAATAGGCCATATAAAATTTATCCTAAGCCTTTTTCAAAAAACAAGTTGTTATCGTACTAAATATAGACTAAATTTAGTCAGAAGGTGATTTATGAAATATTCGGAGCAAATCGTACCAATCAGTTATTTAAAGGATAATGCGGCTAAAATTGCAAAAGAGCTTGACGGTTCGCCGCTTATCGTCACTCAGAATGGCGAAGCTAAATTTGTTGTCCAGGACATACACAGCTATGAAGAAACCCAGGAAACGCTGGCATTATTAAAGATACTGGCCTTGGGTGAAAAACAGATCCGAAAGGGCAAGACTATGCCTTTGGATGATGCCATAGCCAAAATCAAACAAAGCCATAAACAGCATGAATATTGAAATAACCAATGACGCTTATGACGATTTACAGAGCATTTACAGCTATATAGCCCGCAATGACTCGGTGGAAAGCGCGGATTATGCGATTGATAGTATTCATAAGCAGATAACCGCGCTGTCAAAGTTTCCATTACGCGGCGCAGGGGTAAGGGAATTAGCCGCTTTAGGGAATAAAAACTATAAGGAAGTGTATTTCAAACCCTATCGCATTATCTATAAAGTCAAAAATAACGTAGTTTATATCGTTATCGTGGGAGACGGCCGCAGAAATTTCAAGACGCTGCTTGAGAGGCGGCTGTTACGCTGAACCTAGATTTACTGAATTAAAAACGTTTTAAAGTTGATAGAACAGCTTATTTTACTAGAAGGAAGAGCGATCTGACAGGAGAAGATAATGGATATTTTTTGGAATAAAATTCAAAAGATAGAAGGAGCTAGAAAAAGAATTATTAAGCAAATCAAAAAGAATGGCAACAATGAGCATGATTATCAATTTTTCTATCGAGGACAAAATGATAAACATGAGTTAGTACCTGCTATTTATGCCCAAAACCTAATTGAACATGAGCACGAAATGATAAATGATATTTTATCCAGTCATCCTGAAGAATTTATTGATAAACCTTTTATGGTGGATAAACTTGCCATGATGCAGCATTACGGCTTACCAACAAGATTGTTGGATATTACTATAAGTCCACTCGTTGCGCTATTCTTCGCTTGTGGAAATAAGAAACTAAATAATAAAATAAAGAAAACCATTTATGTTATTGCGATACACAAAACATTGGTAAAGCACTGGAATAGCGACACGGTATCAGTATTGAGCAATTTAGCTTGCATTGACAATGACAAAATAAAAAAAGATTATATAACTATGAGTAAGTATTACGAAACTGATAAAAGTTTAACGAAAGATACTGGCAACAATTTGAATATAAACAGTGCACGTGTAAAATGCTATGTACGTTTATTTAATTATCTTAAAAAAAAGTTTAGAAATCTTAAACATAGATTGCAATATTCTAAACCATTGGAAAAATATCAATTTATGGGTTATCTTGTAGCCTCCATCAGGAATGAAAAGCCTGCTTTCAGACATATTATTGATATAAAAGACCTACATAAAATCATTTGTGTACTTCCTCGCAATAATAATGCAAGATTGATCGCACAGAAGGGGGCATTTCTGCTATTTGGTATGAAAGGACAAGATAAATATGAATGCATAGATTTTAAAAAGGCAGCAGGTTTTTATCATCGTAAAATTGTCCTAAATTTAAATGAAGGCACCAGAAAAAAATATTTAGAGCAGCTAGGACGTTTGGGAGTGGATGATGCTACTCTATTTCCTGAAATTGCTAACCGTGCGGAAATGATTAAAAATAAATACACTTAAATATAGCAATCATAAAATCATAATTATATAAGCAGTCTAATAAATATTTCATCAGTATCGGAACTCTTGTTGATACAGAACAGAGGTGTTAATAAAAATATCGCGTCCATAGGGTATTTTCAGCTTTTATTAAATCCCTTCGCTAATTTCAGAAAATTCCGTAATCCCGCACAGTCCGTAAAGCTTTGCGGGATTTTGATTTTTACAGGCAAAATCATCTTATAAAACCCTGATACGTACCTGCAATAACCAAAAAAACGCAAGGCAGCACCTGCGGAAAAACGCCCGAAGCGCAGGAGAACCCTAGGCCGAACTTCGCCAGTACGGGCGACGCGCAAAATTATCCGGCGGTTTCGCCCTATTGCTTCAGCAGGCTTTCCACATGGGCGGCAAGACCGTTTAACGTGGCTATGCCGTTCAGCTCCGTATTGGCGAAGTCGATTTCTATGCCGAATTCGTCCTCTATTTCCAGAAGCACATTTACAAACGCCATGGAATCTATAATACCGGAAGTGATAACGGAAGAATCACCGTTAATTTTATCCGCGTCTATGCCCTTTCTTTTAAGTATGTCTGCTATCCTTTCATATACCGTCATATTTTTTGCTCCGTGTATCTAAAGCGACGCGCCGCGAAGGCTCCGAAAGGGAATCGTCCGCCCCCGGTCTTCCGTCAGCAAATTATGCGCGTCCCGTTTTTCTTTTCCGGGCTTGCTCTAAATCGAGCGGGAACAGGTAAGCCCCTCCCGATTTGGCTCCGCTTCGCCCCGGGTTCAGAAAACAACGCGCGGCAAAAGCGGGAACCGCCCCGATCAATGCGGCTCGCTTCCTCTCCGCCGATACGCTCTCCCGTTTCTGCTTTCAAGCGTCCAGCAGGCTTTTCAGCCTGTTTCTGTCCACCTTTCCGTTTGAGTTAACGGGAAAATCGTCCGTAATTATAAAATCATCCGGCACCATGTATGGCGGCAGAAGGTTTTTGAGACGCTCTTTAACTTCCCCGGCAGACAAGCTCTCCTTAGCCAGAACGAAGGCCGTCATGCCGCTGTAATTTACCGCCCCTACGGGAACGGGTATGACGACGGCGTCCAGACACCCGTCTATACGGGATATGGCGTTCTCCACCTCGTAAAGCTCCACCCTGTATCCCCTTATCTGGGCCTGAGAGTCGTTCCTGCCCAGAAAAACGATACCGTCGTCCGTCATTTTGCATAAATCGCCGGTCATATAATAGGTTTTGCAGCCTTTTTTTACGAATTTTCCGGCGGTTTGCTCCGGGTCGTTCAGATATCCCCCGGCAAGCTGCCTTCCGGAAAGGGCAAGCTCCCCCACGCTTCCGTCGGGAACCGGACGGCCAGCCTCATCTACGATAACGGCTTCCATTCCGACGTTGGGAGCGCCTATGGGCACGGAACCGCAGTAATCGGCCTTTTCTGTCGCTTCACGGCCGAATTCAAAATATGTGCAGGCTATGGTGGCTTCCGTCGGGCCGTATATGTTCTCTATTTTAGCTCCGGGCGCCGCCAGAGAGAAAAGCCTGGCGTCATCGAAAGGGAGCGCCTCCCCGCAGAAAGCGGCGTATTCGAGCGAAGGCATGGCTCCGCTTTTAAGAACGCGCATTTTTCTCATCATGGTAAGCACGGACGGCACAAGCAGCGCATGATTTATGCCGTGCCTGTTTATAAAAGAAACGGGGTTTATCCTGTCCGCCCTGTCGGGCACATAAAGGCAGCCGCCTTTTAAAAAGCTCAGAAAAACCGAATGGGCCGACAAATCGAAGGTAAGGTCGTTCATCTGTATCAGCCTGCCGTTTTCATCGGCCCGGTTCCTTTCGCAGAAAGCGGATATATAGCCTGAAAGATTATCCCGGCTTATGCGTATGCCCTTGGGCTTTCCTGTGCTGCCGGAAGTAAAGAGAAGATATACGCTGTCCTCTCCCCGGTCCGGGGGAAGTCCGCACCGGCAAGAATCTGCTCCCGCCCCGTGGAAGCGCCGGCCCGGATAATCGGCGGCAAGCCTTTTGCAGCAAGAAGGGGGAACGATAATTTCATATCCGTCCGATCCGGCAAAAATATTTTCCCAGCCGGTAAAATCGTCCGGGTCAGCTATTATAAACCTGGCTCCGGAAGCTTTTATGACGCTCATATTCCTTTCCGTTGGGAAATTTTCGTTAAGTGGAACGTAATATCCCCCGGCCAGCACGGTTCCGCATAAAGCCGCGTATGTAAAGAAGCTGCCTTTTCCTGCGATTACCGCCGGCTCGTCCCCCTTCAGCCCCAGCGAAAGCAGGCGGCGGGCCACGCCTTCAGACAGGGCGGCAAGCTCGCCGTAAGTATGGAACCTTCCTCCGGTAAAAAGGGCGTTCCGACCGCTATGATCCTTGAACGATGAAAGAAGATCACTACTTAGCGACACGGCCGGCCTCCTCGATAAGCCCCCTGTTTTTAAGCTCTTTTGCTACGGAATAAATTTCCGGAAAATCCCTGCCCAGGATTTCCGCTATATCGAGAAGGGAGCTTTTCCCGTCCAGATAGGCTATAACGTCCGTAAGGCCGCGGGTGCAGTCCGCGCTGCCCCGCATGCTTACGGTAGGATAAAGCCCGTATTTGCCCAGACAAGGTTCCCCTACGGTTTTCATGCGGTATTTTCCGTCGTTTTCCAGAATGTCTATACATTTTGCAACGAACCGTATACCCCCCCCCAATCCTTTTTTCGATATAAAATTCAAATCGTCGCGCGACGTGTGGTATTCCTTAAAAACGCCGAATTTGGTTCTGCAAAGGCACACGACGGGAAGGCCCGCGCCGGGGGAGCAGAACTGGCGCTCGTCGCTGCCTCTTTCCAGAAAAGGATACTCCTTAACCGGGCCGGAAGTATGCCTTAAAACGTGCGAGGCTATCCTGTCGGAATATGTATCGTTATAGGGAGTATGCACGCAGGAGTAATCCCCGTCGTCCCCCATGCAAGAAAGGACGAACCCGGCCTTTACCCGTTTTTTAAGATTTTCCAGATTCTCTTTCATATAAATAAGGGAGCCGATGGTTTCCGGGATAAATATAAACCTGTACGTATATCTCCTCTCCGGCAGGGAATAAACGTATTTCGCCGCCTCCGTAGCAACCGCTATGCCGGAGAGGTTGTCGTTGGCCATATCCGGATGGCATATATATGTGGATATAAGCACTTCTTCGTCCGAATATCCGTTTATTATAAGCTCGCCGTAGTTTATCACGCCGCCGGAGTTAAAATCCGAATCTATTTTGACCCTGTACACGGCTTCCGGCGCGCGGCGAAGCTCCTCTCGCAGCCGGTGAGGTATGCAGAACCCCCAGCGCCTTTTATAATAGGACGTAACGTAAGGCGTCGCATCCGGGTCGTTTTCAAGGGAATATAAATGGCCGTCCAGCTCGGCAAAGGACATCCGCCTGTCCACAGGCTCCGAATATCCTGCGACATGAAGCGCCCTGTCCTTAAAATCCGCTATCCTGACGCCATTTTCATTTTCTATATAGGCTTCCCTTATATTCCATTCGGGCGGTACGTTCCAGTCGAAAACGACTCCCCCGTCCCTGCCGCAGGGGTACTCCATAACGCGAAGCTCTCCCAGGTGGTATTTCTTAATATAGGCTAGGGTCTTCCTGACGCCCTCGCCGGAAATACTGCGGTTTACGGAAAAAAGAGCGGAGCATATTCCATAGGCCTCTTCTTCCGGAGCGGCTTTTTTATCGTGCTGGCCCCGGTACTGCACCTGCATGGCCGCGTTGTTTTCAAGAATATCGCGCCGTATTATTTCATAACTATCGAATATATCTATATAAGCTATCGTCGAATCGTTTATTTTTTCTTCCCGGGCGGCGCCTTTTTTTAAAAATTCCTCGTACAAAGCTCCGGCGTCCCCGCCTACTTCAAGCTCCAGCTTTCTGACGTTCATCATATACCTGCGCTTTTCCCGGGCTCCGTTTTCGTCTATATAAACGGATTCAAAATATTTGTTATACCTGTAAGGAACGCCCAGGCATTGCTCTACGTGGTGGCAGAAGGTATAATGATTGTTGAAATGAACGTCTATTACGATATTTTTGGCGCGCTTTTGATAAAGATAATCGAAAACCGTGCCGGGGCCGAAAGAGGAGCGCGTATCTATCCCGTAAAGATACTCCGCGTCCTTTCCCCAGACGGCGAAAGAATATATGGGATGGCGGGTCCTTATAAAATCCGGCCTTTTTAACGCCGCGTTTCCGAGAAAGCCGGTTTTGCCTCTCGTTTTTCCGTAGTCGAAAACGCCGCCCCGGCAGAAATCCCAGTTATACACGGGCAGAAGCAGCGTCCCTCCGCCAAGCCTGTTTATAAGAGAATCAAGAAATACGTCCGCATCGAAAGTTTCGCCGTCCTCCATAGCGGAATAAGCCATACGGGAAATATCGGAGGAAAGCAGAACGGTATCGTCCGGCAAAATGTCCAGCATACCGGGTATGCCGGCGTAAGAAACGCGGCTCATAATTTATATCATCCCTCCGTTTATTTCAAAAACGGCTCCGGTAATCTTATCCGCCTGCTCAGAAAGCAGATAGATAATCATATCGGCTATTTCCCTTTTTTCTATAATGCCAAGGGGCTGTACCGACCGCATATCTTCCGCCCTGCCGGTAAGCGTAAGATAGCTTTCCGCCATATCCGTGTCCGCCATGGCGCTTCTTATAAGATTCACACGCACGGAGCTTTTCAGAGCTTCCTTCGCCAGTATCTTCACGCAGCCCTCCAGGGCCGCCTTGGAGGAAGCGTAAGCGAGCCTTCCGTTTTCCGGGTGGGTAACGGAAACGGACGACACCGAAACGATACTCCCCCCCCCGGGTTTTGCCTGTTTCAGATAAAGCCTGGACATTTCCACAAAAGAGAAGAAATTAACGGCGAAGGTCTCCGTCATCACATTTACGGAGGTCTGCCGGACCGGGCGCAGCGGAGCCTGCCCCGCGCAGTATATAAGGCCGTCGGGAACCCCGCGGTCTTTAACTATATTGCGGAAAAGCTCGGATACGTTTTCCGGGCGGCTTAAATCGCAGGGGTAAACTCCGCACAGAGCGCAGGAGCCTGAAGCCCCGTATATGGCGCAAATATCTTTCCTGGCTTTCTCCAGCGCTTCCCCGCAGGAAGCCATAAGTATCGTGCCCGCGCCGCGCTCCGCCAGGCGTTTGGCCGTCTCAAGGCCTATGCCCCGGCTTCCGCCGGTGATTATATAGCTTTTATCCTTAAACATCATACGAAATTACGTCCTTTTACCGGGCCGTCGTCTTTATTCAGCCCATAGCGTCCAGAACGTCCCCAACGGTGACGAATCCGGCGGCCTCCTCAAAAGTGAGCTTTCTGCCGAATTCGTCCTTAAACATGATTATCAGCGAAAGCCTCGCCATAGAATCCCACACGTCTATGTCGTCCAGCCTGGTATCGGGCGCGACGTCTCCGTTTATGGAAAGAGCGTCCTTAAACATATCCAGTTTTTCTTCCTGCGTCATAAACCTTCCCGCCATTTTATTATAGTGCCGCACCAGGCAAGCCCGACGCCGAAGCCCAGAGCGAGCACGTTCATTCCGTCTTTAAGCCTGCCTTCGTTCCTTAAAGCGTCGAGAGCAAGAGGTATGGTGGAAGCCGCCGTGTTGCCGGTTTCCTCCATATTTATAAAAAACCTGTCGCCGCCGACCTTCAGGCGCTTTTTAATATATTCCAGAATCGTTTTATTCGCCTGGTGAAGCACGATATGGTCTATATCGTCCAGAACCTTATTATTTTTAGCTAAAATTTCCTCTATCATACGGGGAACTTCGCTTATGGCGAAATAAAACACGTCCATACCCTTCATATAAAGGGAGGCCCGGCCGTCCGGACCTTCGCCGTTTTTGATTATGATATCCTCATAGCCGCTTCCGTCGGAGCCGTACAGAAATTCGCCCATGCTTTCGGCCGCGGCCCGGTCGATAAAGCAGGCGGAGGCGGCGTCCCCTATCAGGGTTTTCACGCTCCTGTCCTCGTCGGAGCAGTATTTGGAAAGCACGTCCGCCGTAACGAGAATAACCCTTGAAGCCATGCCGGACATTATCATGCTTTTCGCGGTAAAAAGCCCGTAAGTAAAACCGGCGCAGCCCTGATTAATATCGAAAGCGCCGCACGTTTTGGGCATTCCGGCCATGGCGTGTATTCTGAAAGCGGTGGCGGGGAGCATATTATCAGGGGTTTCCGTAACGCACAGGAGAAAATCAGCCGAAGCCCCGTCAACGCCGTGCTCCATGAAGAGCTTTTCCAGAGCCTTAAAACCCAGATCGGAGGATTTTTCCTCCGGAGCGGAATAACGGCGTCTCCTTATGCCCGTCTGCTCGAAAACCCTTTCGGAATCCCAATCGGAAAACACACCGGCGAAATCCTCGTTACTCACGGCCTTATCAGGCAGATACACGGAAAATTTAAGCATTTTTCTCTCTCAATACCGCAAAAAATAGAATTAGAAAACAGGAAGCCGTCAAACCGTTAAGAGTCCACGCTCGATATAGCTTTTAACGGCCAGATCAATAGTTTCCTTACAAGTATATTTAGGTCGATATCCAAGCAATCTTTTTGTCTTTTCTATGCTGAAAACGCCGCTTCTTGCAATGTGGTAATAGGTGTGGGCACATTCTTCCGCGCTGCCCTCATACTCGCACCATTCGTTCCAGGGCAGAAATTTAATTTTCGGCTCGTGTCCAAAATATCTGTATAAGTGCATCGCAAAGCCATACAATGTGATATGGTCTTCCGCTTCGGCGTCAAAACTTTCGCCAAGCGCTTGATTTCTATGCGTTATCGCCTGAAAAAATACCTGCGCTACATCATAACCATGCACATGATGAAGGATCTCCTGCCCGAAATTAGGCAGGGCGATCTCCTTTCCGTCCGCAATATCCTGAAATACCCGCATGGAAGTATTACCCCAGGGATTTATGATCGTCCACCCCGGCCCGGAAATTTGCCCCGGCATAATTACAGTCGCGGGAAACCCGTTCCTGCGATACTGTTCTTTCAGATACATTTCACTTTCAAATTTATCTTTTCCGTAATCGTCAAGCGGCGCTTTTCCGATATCGTCGGGATCGAACGGAATACTCTCCGCCATACCGTGCGCCCAGCATGAAGAACAATATAAATAATGCGAAAGCTCCGTATCTTTAAAAGCCCCGACTATTTTCTTCGTTTCCTCAATATTAAAATTCACAAGGTCGACAATAATATCGGGCTTCATCCCCCTGATTTTGTCTATAAATTCCGTTTCGTTATTTCTGTCCAGAAGCACCCGTTTTACCTTATGCCACGCAGGAGCGTCTTCATAAGGCCCGGACATAGTTCTCGTAATCGCAGCGGTATCGTATCCCGCATTTACAAGCATGGGAATCAAATATGTTCCGATATGTCCAGCCGCGCCGATAACGACCGCTTTCATTTCAAACGCCTCCGAACCCCAATCCGCATGCCGGAATTAAAGGCTTATTTTATATTTTTCGGTAAATTTGCCGTAAAGGGCGCTTAATGCTTCGGAGAAAGCGCCCTTATCTATAAGGGAGCCGCTCAGATATTCCTTTTCCCACCTTTTCCAGAATTCGGGGCCTTTAAGGGAGGCAAGGGAGCTTCCGGATTTAAGGTTTTGAGTATAATTATCGTGCAGCAAAGCCGCCGCCATAAGATGAAAAAGCACGTAAGGCTCCCTAAGCAGAGCCGCGCCGCCGCCTCCTTCCCGCCACAGGGCTTTGTATTTATCCTTCATGGATTTTACGAAGCACGGAGTCTCGAACCCGGCGAATTCCGCCGTAACGTCGTAGACGGAAATATATTTGACGTCCGTAAGCTCCCCGTCCATATCGAAAACCGGCAGGAAAGGATACAGCTTGCAGAAAAGCGAGCGGGAAAAGTCCCTGTTGCAGCCGGAATCGTCGGCGCAGTGCCTGTAATAAACCCTGACAGGCGGTTTGTCAGCGCCGAAGCGGGCCTCCATCGAATAAGGCGCCGCGTCGGCAACCTTGCCGTAAGCCTTCAGATACGCGTATTCTTTGGGCAGATAAAAAAGCGTGCCGCCTTTAGGTATTATTCTGAAAGGCATTTCCGGCGTGTCCCACCGGCAGCAGAAGCTGGCGCATTTTTTGTAGCAGCCCGGCTCCTCTATAAACTCCGACCGGCTCACCTTATCCCAGTAAATGATCTCGCTTTCAGTCAGACCGATATTTTCCATGAAAACAACGCTATATAAAAACCGAAAAAATATCAAGAAATTAATATAATAGTTTTATAAAACCCAAAATATATTTTATTGAAACTTAAACGGCCTGCTTTTATTTTTTGCGCCTCCCGTTTTGGTGGATTGAAAACGAGCGGGTATAGATAAGCCCGCTCCCGTTTTTAATGCTGATGCCGGCTGCGGCAAAAGCATTTTTAAAATATGGCTCCGTGCCGCCATACATAAAGAATCTTTCCCTGCGCGGCAAGTCAAACTCAAGGCGGCAAAGCCCCCTTTCAGACTGCGACTTGCCGAACGCTCCGGGCAATATTCTTTATTGCCGGACACAAGTCGCCTTATTATAAAAATGCTTTCTCCGCTTTAGCCGATGCGGACGTTTCTAATCCGAGCTTGCTCTAAAGCGAGGCGCGACAGATCATGCGCCTCCCGCTTTGGTGGACAGAAAACATTTGCCTAATTAATGCAAATGTTTCTGTTCCGAGCTTGCTCTAAAGCGAGCGGGGACAGATAAGCCCGCTCCCGCTTTTGCTGGACAACTTTAAAGAAATAAATAATAATTTCCTCCGCCTTTATATTTTATACACGGTGAAATATATGCCATACTGGGCTGTTGTTTCTATTTTCGCGCTTATTTATCTTTTTATATCCGTTCAGCGGTTCCCTTTCATAAAAATAGACCGTCCGGCGGGAGTGTTCACAGGCGTAACTCTCCTTGTGCTCTCGAAGGTAATAACCCTGGAAGAAGGCTACGGCTTTATAGACTGGGACGTGATAACCTTCCTTTTAGGCATGATGATAATGATATCCTATCTTCAGGCTTCGGGTTTTTTCGGCGCTGCCGCCTCTTTCGTAGTAAGGGCCTGCCGTGGGCCTAAAAGCCTGCTGGCCGGGGTGATATTTTCCTCCGCGCTTCTTTCGGCCCTGTTCGTAAACGACACCGTGTGCCTGCTGATGACGCCTATCGTTGCGGCGGCTGCGGCGGCCGTTAAAATAAACCCTATTCCGTACCTTGCGGCGCTTGCCCTTTCCTCCAATATAGGAAGCGCCCTTACCGTTACCGGCAACCCCCAGAACATGTATATAGGCATAAGGACGGGCATAGGCTTTCTGCAATTTGCTGGAATAACTGCCGTTCCCGTGCTGTTTTCACTGGCGGCGGTTTACGCCGTGCTGCGGGCGGTTTACCGCAAAGAAACGGCCGCCCCCTTTAAAGCCCCGGCGGAGCTTGCCGGACAGGCGCCGGTAGATCTGCCCCTTGCGGTAAAGAGCCTGGCGGCCCTTTTGCTGACCCTTGTACTTTTCATAAGCGGAGCGGGCTATCCCTTCGCCGCTCTTGCAGGAGCCACGGTCATAATCATTACGGCAAGAATAAAACCGGCCCTGGCCTTCAAAAGGGTGGACTGGCCAATACTGCTTTTTTTCGCCGGGCTGTTCGTCGTAATGGGGGCGTTTGAAAAAACAGGCTGTATGGCGGGCCTGATAAGCTCCGCGGCGGGGCTGACGGAAGAAGGCGGGCTTTATTCGCTGGGTCTCTTTTCCGCAGTGACGGCTTTAATATCCAACGCCGTAAGCAACGTTCCAGCCGTCATACTGATGATGCCCGCGGCAGAAGGCTCCGATAAAAGCGCCGCCCTTCTGGCCCTTATATCCACTTTCGCCGGAAACCTTACCCTTGTAGGCTCCGTGGCAAACCTTATCGTGGCGGAGAGGGCGGAGGCCTCCGGAGTATCTTTTTCTTTTGCGGAGCATCTGAAAGCGGGCGTGCCAGTAACGCTTATCTCCTGCGCTGCCGCGGTCTTATGGATATTCCTTTTATTGTAGCGGGGCGTTTTTCCAATTAATATTTGAAATTTGCCGCGGTTGCGGTTATATTCCAATATTAACGAAAGAACTATACACGGGGAGATATTATGGGCGATTTCGACAGACCTAAAGCCGATACGGATATTATAGTCGAACAGGGCGAGCTGCGCAGAATGCGCGACCCGCGCACCGGGCAGATAAAGGAAGTCGATATGAGCATCGCCGCCCTCTCCCGCACTATGGAGCAGATACGCAAAAGCGCGGAGATAATAAACCAGCCCTCCACCAGCTTCGATATGGCTATGAGCCGTTTCGAATATATAAAAGAACTGGTGCTGGACCACGCCCAGTTTTCCCCCAAGCTGAAAAACCTCCAGATAAAAATAAACGGCAGAACCATCGAGGTGGTTAAAGAAATAGAGGAGCTGGACTCCGCCCGGACAAACTACGCCCGCGGCCACTTTATGAACAGGGCCAAGGCGGAGCTTGCCAAAGAAAACAGGGCGAACAGGGAAGGCCGGAGAAAAGCCGTGGAAAAGGCTCTGGATATTATGAATTCCGGAGCCAGATACCTTGAGGGAGACGGAGAAACGGAAAAATATATAAAAGCCCTGCGCGAGGAACTGGGAGCTTTATAAGGCTCCCGGTTTTACTGACGCCCCTTTCTTTCCTCCAGCTCTTTTTTAAAGCCTTCAAGCAGCTCTATGGAAGTTTTGAATTCGTCCACTATCTTATCTATAAGCAGCGCCATAACGGAGTAAAACTCCTTATATTTTTCCGTAAGCATTACGTTCAGCTCAAGAGACGGCGGGTTTGAAAACCTGTACGCGTTCAGGTCCATAGCGGATTTTATATAGAAGGACTGAACGTAGTGCATAAGTATAAGATAAAAATCGGGAGAGGCGAAAACGCCGCTTACGGCCGATATTTTATCCATTACGGCGTCAAGCTCGTCCGCTTTGGCGCCTTCCGGCTTACCGCCCGTTTCTTCCATTATTTTATCGAATTCGAGACAGTGCTCCACGCCCTCGCGCAGCCTGGAAGCCATATCCGTGCAGAACTCAAGGGCGTGGTACAGCTTTTTAAGCACCGTGTTTACCTGAGTGCGTTTAATTTTTTCCGTAGGATATTTAAGGTTTTTCCTTATGGTTTCAAGAACGTTTATATCTTTAGAAACGTATTTTTCTATGGCCTCGGCAAAGGTCATAAGCTCCGTGCCGTGGATTTTCGCTCCGCCCTCCGTGGCATTTATTACCCTGCCGGTATGGGTCGCCATATCCCTTTCGTAGTGCTTTAAGAAGCCGTACCAGACGGGGGTGGTTTTTACCGTCGGAGCGTAGTTGCCTTCCACGGTAACCGCCCTGGCCGCATTGTTCGTTTCAAAATCCTCCCCGTAGTGGAAGCCGTCGGCATGGGATTTATCGTCTTGCCCAAAAGCAAGATCCTGCCCTATTATTATTATCGGGTCGCAGCCTAAAAATTCCAGCAGCTTAAAGGCCATATTGGCGGAGGAAGGCCCTATTTCCAGTATGCCCTTAGGAATGTCCAGCCATTTGAAGGTGGCGAAGTTTCTGTATATTATTATTTTTTCACCGGGGAAGTTGGCGTATGTCTCCGGCACCACCACAGGGCAGGCCGCAAGGTAGGAGTCCTTTACGTCCTCCGGCGTAAGCCCCTCGAAAAGTCGGGACGTGGATATTACCCGCTCAAGGGAGGTTACCATGTGGGCGGGCTTCAGACCGTGCTTTTTAAGAACTTTTACGGAGCCGTCCACCGCCACTATAACGGCTTTGTTATATATGCCTTCGAGAAGCTTCACATTTTTATTAAGGGAGGGGCCTGTGGCCACGACCACGCCCGGCTTGCCCTTAAACGCGCCTTCAAGCTCCTTTACTCCGGGATAGTCTATTATGGTGGAGATGTTGCGCAGAGTGTACTTTATGCCCAGAAGGGAGTCGTAAGGGTCGTTGCCGTAGAGGGACAGGACTCCCCCTATCGCCTCCTTAACGGTTCTTATGGCCCCGATATAATAGTCCTTATCGGCGGCTATGGCGGCGAAGTTTTCTATAAAATTGACGGATTTGAGAAAAGCCAGATTAAAATTTTTATTAAAATAATCGAAGGTTTCCGGGTAAAGCAGATTCGGAGCCTTACCTCCCGCTATAAAGAAATACGGGTTTGAAAAAAGCTCTTTAAGGTTCACATGGGACATTACCGTTTTTAAAAGCTCCGCGTCCTTCTCGAAAACCAGCACGGACGCGTTTTTAAACCTGGAAAAATACTCCATTGCGTGATACCCGGCCCCGAAGCCCAGCATTACGGCCACGTTTGGCAGAAGTATTTTTTTGGTGTTAAGCTCCGTTCTAACGGCTATGAGCGGGTCTATGCCGTTATAGTAATTTCTGTTGAATTTAAGGTCTATCAGAGCCGGAAGGCCGTCCTTCCTCTGGGAGGGAACGAGCTTGTATCTGCCCGTAACGGGGGCGTTCTCCACGAGGGCGGCAAGCTGAGGGTTTTTCTTGGCCAGAGCGGCAAGGTTCTGTTTAAACGGCATAATATATCGTCCTTATTCCTTTATCGGCGGCTGCTAAGCGGGCAGCCGTCCTTTTATTATATTACTGCAAATTTGCCTGAACTTCAAAGCGGGGCGCGCAATACTGGTCGCGCGTCGCCTTCTGTCCGCCAACGTCCGCATAGGCTAAGACGGCAAAAGCGTTTTTATAATAAGGCGACTTGTGCCCGGCAATAAAGAATATTGCCCGAAGCGTTCGGCAAGTCGCTGTCTGAAAGGGGGCTTTGCCGCCTTGAGTTCGACTTGCCGCGCAGGGAAAGATTCTTTATGTATGACGGCACGGAGCCATATTTTAAAAATGCTTTCGCCGCAGCCGGCATTAACATTAAAAGCGGGACGCGCATAATCTGTCGCGCCTCGTTTTAGAGCAAGCTAGGAACAGAAACATCTGCGTAAACAAGGCAGATGTTTTCTGTCCACCAACATTTACATTAATTAGGCAAATGTTTTCTATCCACAAACCTTCGCATTAATGAAGCGAAGGTTCTCTATACACCAAAAAGACCGGGACGCGCGGGCGGGTTCAACCGTCCTCGAACATATCCCGGCTCACCGGCTCGCCTCTTGAAATATCTCTGGCGGCTTTCCTGCCCACAACGCTTTCAAGGTATCTGGGGTGCATACCGCCGGACGGCCGTATGGAGCGGATATCAGTATATTCTATTATCTTGCCCTTTTCAATATCCGATACGGCGTAAAGGGAGCGGGAAAACGCCCTGCCTCTCCGGGAAGCCGGCGTAAGCTCGTAGCGGACGGAGCCTAAAGCGGCTTCCGCCGTGCGCACCGCCTTTACCATGGCGGAAAAATCCTCCGGCGAGGCGGAAAAGGACGCGTCCGGGGAGTTTATGCTTTTATCAAGTATAAAATGCTTCTCTATTACGGAGGCCCCCAGCACGGCGGCGGCCACGGCCACGGCGTTATCTGTGGTGTGGTCGGAAAGCCCGGCGGAGACCCCGAACCTTTTAGCCATATCCGGTATGGTGCGCAGGTTGGCCTCCTCCGCGGGAGCGGGGTAGGAGCTGGTGCATTTAAGAAGCACTATATCGCAGCATCCGGCTTCACGGCAGGCGGCCACGGCTTCTTCTATATCGGCCTTTTCCGCCACGCCCGTGGATATGAGCACGGGCTTTCCCTTAGAAGCGGCGTATTTTATAAGCGGAATGTCCGTTATCTCGAAAGAAGCTATCTTGTAGGCTGGCACGTTCATTTTTTCCAGAAAATCCACGGCCGTTTTATCGAAAGGGGAGGAGAAAAGAACAAGCCCCATTTTACCGGCGGCCTCTTTAAGAACGGGCTGCCACTCCCAGGGAGTATAGGCGGAAGAGTAAAGGTCGTAATAAGTTTTTCCGTCCCAGATGGAGCCGCCGGATATAGTAAATTCCGGGCGGGAGCATTTTATGGTGAGAGTGTCCGCCGTATAGGTCTGGAGCTTTACCGCGTCCGCCCCGGCGTTTTTGGCCGCTTCCATGGTTTTCAGAGCGGTCTCAAGGCTTCCTCCGTGGTTGGCGGAAAGCTCGGCTATAATAAAAGCCCTGCCCTCGTCCAGAGCAAAGCCGCCGATATTTATATTTTTTTTCATACGTCCTCATCCTGCGGCGTTTAGCGGAAGCTCCCAGCAGAGCACGGTTACGGTTTCCCCGTCCCGCGTGAAGAACCGCCTTTTTTCCGCGTTCTCTTTATATCCCGCCCGTTCGATGGATCTTACGGAAGGAACGTTGAAAGAAAAAACCTCCGTCCTCAGAAGCTTCCACTTACCCCCCCCCACTGCGTAAGCGGCTTTTTCCGCAAGTTTAAGGAGCAGGGCGCCAACGCCTTTTTCGTTTTTTCTATTCCCCGCTTTATAGTAGCCCACATCCGCCGAAACTCCGTCGATACCCGTAAAGCTGATAACCCCCACGGGCCGCCCGTCCGGGCCGGACACGAGAAAATAGGCTCTGTCCTTCCTTTGGACGAGGCTTTTCACATAAGAGAAATGACTTTCCCTGTCTATCTCCCCGCAGGAGAAGGAATTGCGCCTTACTTCGGGAGCGTTGCGCCAGGAAAGCACGGCGGAAAGCTCGCCCTCGCAGCAGTCCGTAAAATTTTTCAGCAGAAATCCGTCTATCGTCACAGGGCTTTTCCCGCAAGGTTTTCCACAGGAGTGTCGTAACCCAGACCGGAAAAAAGCCGCAGATATTTATCCTTGTCCTTCAATTTGTGCATTGAACCCTTTTCCCTTTGCGGTTTCCCCTCCAAAGAGCCTGAAAGCAGCGCCCCGGCGTTGTCGCAAAAAAGGGCGGTTATTTCTTCAATGAGCTTATCATAGCTGGTTTTAAGGGTCTCCCTTTCTCCGAAAACGACTTCTTTCTGAATAAGGATCTCCCCGCCGTCCAGCTCCTCCGATACCCGGTGTATGGTAACGCCCTTTCTGGTGTTCTCCAGAAAGCTCCATAAGTTGGGGTCGGCGCCCTTATTCCACGGCAGAAAGGATATGTGCAGGTTTATTATTCTGCGGCCGTATTTCTCTATAATATCTGCCGGTATTATGTGCCTGTACCCGAAACTTATTATAAAATCCGCCCCGGAGCAGTCCGTTATCCTGTCCTCCGTTACGGAGCAAACGTGGCCGTCTTTTTCAAGGCGGCTTTCCAGCAGGCGGGCCTTATTTCCCAAAAGAAGTATATTCACCGTTGTTTTCCGTTTTTTATGAGCTTTTCCGCGCGAAACATATTATGCAGTTTCAGCAGGCTGGCGGCTTCCTTCAGCTCCTCCTTTTCGTCCGTAAAGGCGTTCTTCTGATAAACGCCGTCGTTTATACGGGCAAGCCAGGGCCTTTCCCTGTAAAGGGCCGCAAGCTCCCGCCAGGAAAACCCGTCGGGCAGCAGATCGAATACGGCAAGAAGCGCCGTATAGTCCTCGTAAGTATCAAGAGTGACCCTTATTCCGGCAGACGGCTCGGAGGTAATATAATCGGCTTTTCTGTACCCGGCCGAGCGCCTTATATGCAGCGTGACGTGCTCCCTTATTTCGATGCGTTTTTCTTCCCTGTCGCTTCTGAAAAGGGCTTCGGCGGTAAAGGCCTCGGCGTCAGTCCCGTGGGGGAAGGTCCTTTTCTCCACGTTCGACGCGTAGTCGGAGCGGCTTTTTTCCAAGAGGGCGATAACGCCGGATATTATTTCCGGGTCGGAGCAGGGGCAGTCGGACGTTATCCTCACCGCCGCGTCCAGACCGTATTGCCTGACGGCTCCGGCGTAGCGGGAAAGCACGTCGTCGAGGCTTCCCCTGTAAACGGCGGCTCCGTATTTCTCCGCCTCCCTTACAGTTTCGTCGTCCTCTTTCTCCGTGCTTGTGGCCACTATCACAAGGGGCAGAGCTTTTTTACAGCGCTCTATCACGTTTCCCAGCACGGACCTTGTCCCCAGAGGCAGCATGATCTTTCCCGGCAGCCTGGAGGAAGAAATGCGGGCCTGTATTATTATACCCGTATTCATATAAGCGCTTCCGCCGCTTCCTTTACGGACCTTACGACGAATTCCGCGTCGCTTTCCGTCATTTTGGGATATATGGGGATAGAAAGCTCCCGGCGGTAAAAATCGTAGGCAAGGGGAGTGTCGCCGCGGCTGTAACCCATATTCTCATAATAGGGGTGCCTGTTTACCGGCATATAATGTATCTGGCATATTACGCCGGTATCTTTTAATATCCTGTAAGCCTTGTCCCTCATTTCCCCCGTTTTGAATATAAGGGGAAAAAGATGATAAGCGTGGCGGAAGCCTTCCGGCTCCGGCTGCATGGAAAAAGCCTCCTCGCCGCGAAAGCTCTCTCTGTAAAGGGAGGCTATCTCCCTGCGCCTTTCAAGGAAATCATCCAGGCGGTCAAGCTGGGAAACACCCAGAGCGGCGCTTATTTCCGTCATTCTGTAATTGTTGCCCAGAAAGCGCATTTCATGGTAACAGGGGCTGTCGGGAACGTCGGCGAAAAAATGTCTGTCGATACCGTGGCTGCGCAGGTTTCCTGCCCGGCGGCGAAGCATAAGGCTCTCCATAGCGACGGCGCCGCCTTCCCCAGTGGTTATATGCTTTACCGGGTGGAAGCTGAAAACAGCCGCGTCCGAATATTTGCAGGAGCCTATCCTTTCGCCGTCTATGGCCGCCCCGAGAGCATGGCAGGCGTCCTCCACAACTTTAAGGCCGCGCCTGTCCGCAATGTCCCTAATCGCCTTCATATCGCAGGGAAGCCCGGCGTAATGCACGGGGACTATTATCTTTGTTCTGGGCGTTACCGCCGCCTCTATTTTATTTACGTCCATAAGGCCCGTTTCCGGGTCTATATCCACAAACACGGGCTTTGCCCCAGTATAAAGGGCGGCGTTTGCCGTGGCGGCGAAAGTTATGGGGGTGGTTATTATCTCGTCGCCGGGTTTAAGCTCCATAAGCATATAGGCTATATGCAGGGCCGCAGTGCCGGAGGAAACGGCCGCGGCGTTTTTCGCCCCCACGGCGGCGGCAAATTTTCTCTCGAATTCGGGGACCGTCTCCCCTTGAGTCAGAAAATCGGATTTTAACACCCTGACCGCGGCCTCTATATCCGCCTCGTTTATCCACTGCTTTCCGTAGGGGATCGTCTTTTTGCCTTTCATTTGGTTCTCTTGATATATTCCCTTGCTTCTTCCGCCATTTTAAGCAGGTATTCCGGCGAAAGCCTGTCCGGGTTCGTATCGCTGGAATAGCAGAAGCCTTCGGACAGGGGCCTGCCTTCCTCCCCGGCGGGATCGCTCCAGGGCAGAAACTCCGGGATTATCCTGTAATGGTCGGAATATTCCAGCGTATGGCGGGCGTCGTCCGAGGGTATCATTATCTCGTGCATTTTTTCGCCGGGGCGTATGCCTACGATTTTTATCCTGCAGCCGGGGCCTATCGTCTTGGCAAAATCCCCCATAGTCATGGAAGGTATCTTAGGCACGAATATTTCCCCGCCGCTCATTCTGTCAAAAGCCTTTATCACAAGCTCTATCGCCTGCTCTATGGTTATCCAGAACCGGGTCATATCCGGGTTTGTGATGGTAAGCTCGCCTTTTTCCGCCTCCTCGAGAAAAAGCGGAAGAACGGAGCCGCGGCTTCCCAAAACGTTGCCGTAGCGCACCACGCAGAACCGCGTCGCCCTGCCTCCGGCGTAGGAATTGCCCGCCACGAACAGCTTATCGGAGGCCAGCTTTGTGGCCCCGTACAGGTTTATTGGGTTTGCCGCCTTATCGGTGGAAAGGGCCACGACCTTTTTCACGCCGTTATCTATGGCCGCCTCTATCACGTTCTGAGCGCCCATAATATTTGTCTTTATGGCTTCAAAAGGGTTGTATTCCGCCGCTACCACCTGCTTGGAAGCCGCGGCGTGCACCACGTAATCCACGCCGTAAAAGGCCCGCATGAGCCTGTCCCTGTCTCTTACGTCCCCGATAAACATACGAAGCTGCTTTATATCGGAGCAGTCTCTCGCCATCTGATATTGCTTATATTCGTCTCTGGAAAAAATGATTATTCTGGCCGGGTCGTAATTATCCGCGAGGAAGCGGACGAATTTTTTTCCGAAAGTGCCGGTGCCGCCCGTTACAAGAACGGATTTTCCGTCGAACATCTTACCTGTCTCCGCGCTCCGCCTTAACGGCGGGCAAATATTTCCCCCAGTAAGGCATCAACGAGCTGTTAATTATATAAGGAAAGGCCCTTCAGCCCTGCCTTACGGATATGACCCCTTTTTCGGAGCGGATCCTTGCCGTAAGCTGGTCCGCCTGGGCTTTGCCGGTGACCCTTACGGTAAAATCCATCTGGGCTATGCCCGCCCCGTTGCTCTTTACGTTCATCTCATATATATTGAGGCCCATATCCTTGATTATCGTAGATATAGCAATAAACATGCCAGGTTTATCTTCCACATAGGTATTATATTTTACCGGCGCCGTGTACGCTTTCGTGTCGTCCCAGGCCACGTCCACTATGCGTTCGTCGTTTCTGGCAAGCCTTATAAGGTTAGGGCAGTCCGCCTTGTGAACCACTATGCCGCGGCCCGTGCTTATATATCCCTTAACCTCGTCGCCGGGCAGAGGGCTGCAGCAGCGGGCGGTCTTCATCATCATGTTGTCTATGCCGCTTATCTTAAAAGGCTCCGCTTTAGCGCCCTGAGGATGCTTATGGACTTCCTGCTCCGCTCTTTCGTCCCCGGAGCCGTCGAAAAGGTGCAGCACCTTACGGGGCGAGATCTGGCCGAAGCCCACGTTCGCTATAAGCTCGTCCGAGCTGCGCAGGGTAAATTTTTCAAGGGCTTTTTTAAGGTTTTTATCGTCCTCTAGTATTTTCTCGTAATCAAGGCCGGACGCCTTAAACTCCTTGGAAAGAAGCTCCCGGCCTGTAAAAACGGCCCTTTCCATATCCTTTTTGCGCAGATAGGCGCTTATGCGCGAGCGGGCCCGGCTCGTTTTTGCTATATTGAGCCAGTCCTTCCTGGGTTCCTGGGTCTGGGACGTGAGTATTTCCACCTTATCCCCGGAGTGAAGGTGGGCTTTAAGAGGCACTATCCTGCCGTTTACCTTGGCCCCCACGCAGCGTGAGCCTACCTCCGAATGTATGGCGTAGGCGAAATCTATGGGGGTGGAATCTTCCGGTAGCTCCACAACGTGGCCTTTAGGCGTAAAAACGTATATCTGCTTCTGGAGTACGTCCTCTTTAAGAGTGTTCACAAAATCCGTGGGGGCCTGGTTGCGTATGTCGTCCTCAAGTATTTTTCGGAGCCATACGAAGCGCCTGTCCTCCTTGGGGTCGAACACCTTGCCTTCCTTATACCTCCAGTGGGCGGCGATGCCCTCCTCGGCGATTTTGTGCATTTCCCAGGTGCGTATCTGGAATTCCACCATCATAGCGCCGGGGCCCATTACCGTGGTATGTATGGACTGGTACATATTGGCCTTGGGGTTTGCTATATAATCCTTTATTTTATGGGGAATAGGCGTCCACAGGGAATGTATGACCCCCAGGGCGGAATAGCAGGAAGCCTTGTCGTCTACTATTATGCGCAGAGCCAGAAGGTCATAGAGATCCTCGAAAGTGGTCTGCTTTTTTATCATTTTGGAATATATGCTGTAAAAATGCTTAGGCCTGCCGGATATTTCGCACTTTATATTGGCCTTTTCAAGGGCGGTCTTGGCGATGTCCTTCACTTCGCTGAGATACTGCTCCCTCTCCGTGCGCTTCATCTTTACTTTCTGATGTATTTCGTAATATTCGTCCGGGTTCAGTATGCGGAAGGACCTGTCCTCAAGCTCCCACTTTATCCATGAAATACCGAGCCTGTGGGCAAGGGGGGCGTATATGTCCATCGTTTCCCTTGCTATGCGCTTCTGCTTGTCCTCCCGCAGGCTGTCTATCGTGCGCATATTATGCAGCCTGTCCGCCAGCTTTATTATTATGACCCTTACGTCGTCGCTCATGGATATGAGCATCTTCCTGAAAGATTCGGCCTGCTTCTCCTCTTTGGACTGAAAGGGTATCTTGCTTATCTTTGAAACGGCCTCCACGAGAAAGGCCACGTCCCGGCCGAACATATCGGCTATAAACTCGTAGGTGGCGTCCGTGTCCTCTATGGTGTCGTGGAGAAGGCCAGCGACGATGGAATCCATATCCATGTTCATTTCCGCCAGTATATAGGCCACGTTCAGCGGGTGGGAAAGGTAGGCCTCCCCGCTCTGGCGAAGCTGGCCCCGGTGCTGCTGGGCGGCGTACACATAGCCCTTATGCAGCTTTTCTATGTTTGCATTGGGGTTGTTTTTAAGTATAAGGTCCTGAATATCCATCAGGCGTATTACTTTCGGTATGCTCATACGGGTCCGCCGCTTCTTTTTATGTCTTTAAGGCAGAGCTGGACGTTTTCCTCTCCCCGCCATTTGTTTACGGTAAGGGTAAAAGCTATGTCGAAAGGCCCCTTTTCCGCCATAAGGTCTTTATATTCCTTCATATTGTACCCGATGCTGTCAAAAACTGCGCCGTCCTTCTCAAAACAGCATTTCAGATGGGCGTTTTCCTTTCCCACAAAGGATTCGCCGCTGTGTTTGCCCACGCCCTTCATAGCGAATACCGGCTCCTTGTTGCCCGCCCCGTAAGGCTCCAGCCGCGAAAGCCACCCGAGAAGGCCCATATTTATATCTTCCGCGTCCAGAAAGGCGTCTATATTTATTTCCGGTATAAAGTCGTCATCCGTAAGGGCTTCCTTAACCGTTTCGTCGAACCTGTCCCTCAGCTCCTCTATCCTGTCGGGAGCGACTTTAAGCCCGGCGGCGTATTTATGCCCCCCGAAGGAAAGCAGCGTGTCAGAAACGGCCTGAAGCCCGTTATAAAGATGAAAGCAGGGTATGCTCCTTGCGGAGCCTTTATAGGCGTCTCCGTCCGCCGTAAGGATCACCGTGGGCCTGAAATACCTGTCCACCACGCGGGAAGCCACTATGCCTATTACTCCGGGATGCCAGTTTTTTGAATACAGCACTATGCCACGCCGCTTTTCCGCAAGGCGGCCGGAATCTATCATATCGAAGGTTTCCTTCATTATTTCCCGCTCTATGGCCTGGCGGTATCTGTTTTCGCTGTCCAGCTCCAGAGCCAGCTTTCTGGCTTCCGCCCTGTCGGAAGTTATGAGCAGGCGCAGGCTCTTGTCGGAGCTTCCCATGCGCCCGACGGCGTTTATTCTGGGCGCAAGCTGAAAGCCGACGTGGGATGTGCGCATATGCTCCGCGCCCATGCCGGTAACGTTTTTAAGCTCGTCGATGCCGGTGCGTATATTATTTCCCGACATCATGGAAAGCCCGTGGTTCACTATTATCCTGTTTTCTCCCGTTATGGGCACAACGTCCGCCACGGTGCCGAGGGTGATTATATCGAGAAAGCTCTTTATATTGGGCGGCTCCCCCTTAAAAAAGCCGCGCTGCCTTAAAACGTACCGCAGGGCCATTATCACTTTAAAAGCGACGCCCACTCCGGAAAGGCTTTTAAACGAATACGTATCGCCCCGCTGCATGGGGTTTATTATGGCCCATGCTTTTTTGGGTATGTTTTCCGAGGGCTGGTGGTGGTCGGTTATTATAACGTCGAGGCCGCAAGAGGCGGCGGCTTCGACCTCTTTTTCCGCCCCTATGCCGCAGTCCACCGTCACGAGCAGTTTTACCCCCCGGGAAGCTATATCGGAGACGGCATCATTATTAAGGCCGTAGCCTTCCTCAAGCCTGTTGGGAATATAATATACGACGTCCGCCCCAAGTTTTTTAAGAAACAGATATAGGGCGGCGGTGGAGGTTATGCCGTCTACGTCGTAATCGCCGTAAATACATATCCTTTCACGCCTCTCCACCGCGTCGGCCAGGCGGGAGGCGGCTTTATCCATGTTCATAAGCCCGAAAGGGTTGAGCAGGGCGCTTAAAGGCATATTTAAAAATACCTCCAGCTCCTGCCTGGATTCTATGCCCTTTTTGGCTATGATCTCCGCCACCGGGCGCGGAACGCCGCTCCAGGACGCCACGTCCGCGGCTTTTCCGCCGTCGGCCGGAACGTATATCCATCTGTATCTGTCGCTTTTAAAAATTTCCCTTTTGTCGGCAATCATAATTATCCGTTTATGATACAATGATTTTTATAAAAATCGATAGGAAAAAATAAAAAAGACAGGCCCGTATATAATAAAAAAGCCGGGGGCTTTTAACGCCCCCGGCGTCCGGGCCCGCTTAAAGGCCGGTAAATTAAACGGTAAATCTGCTTATAAGCTCTTTAAGGCTTTCCGTGCGCTGCTGAAGGTGCGATACGGTGCTTGTTACCTCGCTTACGGCAAGGTTGCTTTCCTCTATGCTTTTGGCTATAAGCTGGGCGCTGTCGGCCACGTCCTGTATGGTGGCGTACTGATTGCGCACGGAGCCGGAAACCTCCTCCGTGTCCTTGTGAAGCCCAGTAACGCTTTCCACAACGGACACAAAACCGCTGGACGTGCTCTCTATGCTGGACATACCGTGCTCCACGCTCTGAACGGAAAGGTTCATTTCCTCCGACGCGGATTCCGACTCGCTGCGGAAAGAGCTTACTATCGTTTCTATCTCGCCTGTGGCTTTAGAGGTGCGCTCGGCCAGCTTTCTCACTTCGTCCGCCACAACGGCGAAGCCTCTGCCCGCTTCCCCGGCTCTTGCAGCCTCTATGGCGGCGTTGAGGGCCAGCAGGTTTGTCTGGTTCGTAATATCGTTTATAACGGTAAGTATGCCGCCTATCTGGGACGAGCTTTCGCCCAGCCTTACTATGGTGTCGGAAAGGGTGAGCGTCTGCTCCCTTATTTTTTCCATATCGGTTTTTACCGTTCCGAGCTGCTCGGAGCCTTCGGCGGTTTTTTCCGCAGCCTTGTCCAGAACGCCCATGTTGTTGTCGAGAACGTCCGATGTGGATTTGGCTATGGAGCGTATAGCGTCCATGCTGTGAACCATCTCCTCTACCTGCTTGGACTGGGAGTCGAAGGTGGCCGAAAGCTCTTCCATAGTGGCGGCAAGCTGGCTGTTGGCGGAAGCCACCTCGTTGGAGGAGGATTTTACCTCCGCTATTATGGCCTGCACGTTTTCTATAAACCTGTTGAAGTAATGGGCCAGCTCCGCAAGCTCGTCCTGCCCGTTTACGGGTATGCGCTTCGTAAGGTCTCCGTCCCCGCTTGTAAGGCCCTGCACCATGCCTACGAAATTGCGCATGGGGGCGGATATGGTTTTAGCAAGGAGTATCATTACCATAGCGGCGAAGGCCACGGCCATTATGACAAGGATCACGGAGATCATTTTCGTCCTTACCTGGGTGGCGGCTATAAGCTCCGACTGCTCCATAATGTGGTTGTTTATATCAGCGGCGATGGCGTTGGCGCTGTCGCTTACTTTCGGGAAAGTCTCTATCCTGGCGTTCTGAAGCTCGTTAAACTTTTTGCAAAGCTCTATGAACTTGGCGTATTCCTTTCTGACGTCGGCCATAATGGCGTTTATGCGCTTAGCCAGCTCCACAGTGCGGGGCAGGGTAACGGCGGAGGTTACCCGGTTGAAATCCTTTTCGAGAACGGCGAAGGATTCCAGCATGGCGTTTATGTCCTTTTCGGACACGCTGCCCTTTATACTGCTGCCGATGGCCGTTTCCATCTCATAAAATAAAAGCTTTATTTCCTGGGATACTCCCGTCATTTCGTACATTTTCATAACGGCCGCTTCGTCTCCGGAGGCGGCGCTTCTGCTCATGACCTGACCGGCGGAGGAAAGCAGGCTCTCGTTAAGCTCCCCCAGCTCTCCGTATTTTTTCAGAAGGGAGTTTCCCGTCTCCTTCATTTCCTTGGACACGTCGAAAATAGCGAAGTTAATATTTTCCCACGACGTGGTGACTTCCGCCGTGCTGGTTATCATGGAGCCAAGATCGCCGAACTTTTCGGCGCCGCCGGGCATATCCACGATCTTTCTCATGCTCGATATGTTAGGAACCTGCATATACTCAGAGGCCCTGTTTTTATACATATCGTCTCCCGTTTCTATATAGCTTAAAACGCTGGAGTTTATAGCTACTACGTTAGACGCGAACCGGCTGGCGTATTTGTTTACTTCCAGATAATCCTTTACAAGCACTTCCGCCATGGTTATCCCTCTGTCGGCGGCAAAAAACGCGTAAAGCCCGCAAACAATGCCTATAACCGCAAGAATTACGGTAAAAAGATTAATACGGGCCTTGATAGTCCACTTCATCAGAATATCTCCACATTATTATACTTTTGTTCCGTTTGACGGACAATTGTCCGAATTATATTTCATACTATACAAATTGTCAAACATTTTGGCCGGAAACAGCGCGGACATGGATTTTCCGCAGAAAAACGGCGGCCGTTTCGGGATGACGGCAAAAGCCGCCCCGGGGAAAAAGGGTATTTTTTTCAGAAATAAAAGCGCCAGGCCAGGGATATATCCGTTTTATACACGCCGTGAGACTGGAGCCTTTTATATTCGGCAATTACGGAATTATTGCGCGTAACGGGAAATATATATTTGGCCGAAGCCGCCCATTCGCTTTTAAGGCCGCTTAAAACGTAGTTTCTGTAATATCCCTCGCCCATTATCTTGCCGTACCGGTAAACGTAGGAAAGCCCGGCGGAGCCGCCAAGCCCGAGGCCAGCGTAGCTGGAATATCCCGACGAAAAGGAAAGGTCTATATCTGCCGTAAGCCAGAAATAGACGGAATCGAAAAAGGTAAACGTAAGGCCCGCGCCTCCCCCCAGCCAGGGGACGAACTTTTCGCCGTTATCCTTAAAATATTTGTTCTCGCCGCCTATGCCTATTTTCCAGGACAGAGGCTTAAACAGCCTGCTTATGGGGGCATAAGAGGCCACGGAAAGCAGAGTGGCCCTCTGCACTTTAAAATCGCCTTTGGAAGTGTTGTAGCGCAGGGTAATGTCCGCCACGGTGGCGTCGGAGTTTCTGATATAGCCGTCGTCAATATCGTAAAGGGAGTGAAACCCCAGACGGAACCCGGCCTCCGTGTAAAAATCCTTTCCGGAAAAACCGGCTCCGGCCGAAACCCGCGTTATATCGTGGCCTTCATGGGGAGGTTTCGGTTTTTCTATCGGATAGCCGGGCTTTATTTTATATTTGGAGCGGGCGGTAAGGAACTCTATGGTTTTTTTGCGGTAATCCTCCACCTCCTCCTGGCTTTCCGCGCCTTTGGCGACGCTTCCGTAGCGCAGTATTTCGATGGCGAGGTCGAGCATTCCGGCTTTTATCCTTTCCGGGTAATCGCTTTCAGTTATAACTTTGACGGGCAGATAGCCTTCCCCCACGTCCCGAGCCGTGTTTACGGCTCTGCCCGGCAGGGTCTCCGCGATGGTTTCTATGGTTTTCGAGTGGGACGGCCTGTAAACCACCCTTTCAGTAAGGCCCGCGTCGTTTACCCGCTTAACGGTGTCGGAAGGCGCTTCCCACAAAACGCTTTCCGTAAGCCTTAAGGACGGCCTTGCCGCTTCGAGAAGAAAGAGCAGGTTATAGGAGCAGTTTTCGTCCATAAAATAATAGTCGGAATAAACGTCGGCAAGCTCCCACAGATGAAGAAACAGAGAATAAGTCTCCGCCTCCGTAAGGTTCAGGTCGTATTCCCATATATCGCGCCTGTCGATATTGGTGTACTCGAATATGGTCTGATAATATTTTTTAACTGTATACACGCCCGGATACCCTCCGACCAGGCCCCTGGCGGAATATACAAGCACGTTCACGTCGTCCGGCATAATGGCGTTGAACGTTACCCCGTGCCCTAAAAGCGGGTCGTTATAGCCGTTGTTTATCCTCAAAAGGGTATGCCCGAACATGGAAACGGGCCTGCTTATATATAAAAAAGGAAACACAAGAGTAACGGATTTAGGGTCTATTTCCTCTTTCATCTTTTCAAATTCGGAACATTCGAGAGGCGGAAACATGGCCGGGTCTATGCCGAGGCGTTCCGTAAGATACTGCCTCCTCGCGGGAAATTTGCAGTAAG
This sequence comes from uncultured Deferribacterales bacterium, assembly GCA_947853665.1. Classification (GTDB taxonomy): domain Bacteria; phylum Chrysiogenota; class Deferribacteres; order Deferribacterales; family Mucispirillaceae; genus CANTXF01. The sequence continues at coordinate 45,094 of CANTXF010000053.1, forward strand.
GGTGCTTATTTGGGTCGGGATAGCCGCTTTCGGCGAAAAAGCCCCTTATGGTGGCTTCAAGCTCCGCCGCCGGGTCCGTTTTGCCTTTTTCCGAAAGAAAGAATTTCGGGTCGTCCACAAGGCTGCGCTTTTTTATAAGGAAATTGCCCTTATAATGCATAAGGACTTCCCAGGCGCGCTCCTCGTAAACCTTTTCTTTAAGGGCCTTTTCCACAAGCATATCCGCATACGGAGCGCCGGAGGCGCAAGGCGCCGCAAAAAAGAAGATCAAAAGGACCGGCACGAAAAAGCGCGAAAAGAGCATCAGAAAACCCGCAGTAAGAAATTAAGACAGGAAAGGGAGGCCGAACGCCTCCCGGTAAAAAAATCAGCTGTTTATTTCAACTATTTTAACAAGAACTTCGGCGGACTGAACGTCGGCGCTGGGGAAAATTTCAGCGAAATGCTCCTGAATATTTTCTCCGAAAGCGGCAACGTCGCTTACTTCAAGCAGAGCGGCCAGAGAGTTGATGGTCTCGCCGGAGCCCATAGCAGCGTCTTTAGCCAGGTTATCCATGTTGGCGGTAACGAACTCGTATGCTTTTTCAAGACCTACGACCTGGTTTATGTTGCCTTTGCAGCCAACGGTACCGGTAGTAACGGAGAAAGTGTTGGAAAGGGAGCCGTTGGTCCAGGAAGCGAGCATCTGGAGAAGCCAGCCGCCGTTGGATTGGCCGGCGCCTTCAAAAAGCAGGGTGCCTACGCCGCAGCCCACGTTGTCGTGGAGCTTGCCCGCCATCGCGTGGGAAGACACGGAAGCGAAGGCGCATACTAAAGCAAGAACTAAAAATTTCCTCATTATATTAACCTCCATAATAAAGTTGTCTAAAAATATCATAGTGTAAAGCGGGTGTCAATTATCCAAATCAAGCAGGCTGCCGGGTATTTCCAGCGTTTTATCGAAATAATCGGCCACTTTCGGCCTGTTCATGGAGTTATTCATTATTCTGGCGTGGGCCGCGTAGTCGTATCTGAAAAATTCCTTAGGCTCTTTCGCCAGCTCGAAAAGCTTTTCCGCGTGCTTTATGTTTATCAGCTTGTCGCCGGAGCTGTGTATAATAAGGGTATTCTTTATTTTAGACGCGGGAACGTATACTTTGGAGGACATACCGTCCGAATAAAACCAGCTTATGGGATACTGAAAAGGCCAGGTCAAAAATATGGCCGCTGCCTGGTCTCTCGCTATATCCCGCCAGGAAGTAAAGGTGGAATCAAGAACCAGTATCTTTATTTTATCCGCGTGGGGAGAATTGGCCGCCGTATAGCTGGCCGCGGCTCCGCCCAGGCTCTGCCCCCACAGTATAACGTTGGTCTTATCAAGGTCTTCTATGCGCATAAAGCCGTCCACGGCTTCCGCCCCGTCCTCCATAATGCCTTTTATGGAGGGCTTGCCCTGAGAAAGGCCGTAGCCCCTGTAATCGAATGTGAAAAGGTTGTACCCCTTATCCAGAAGCCACAGCATACTCAGGCTTTCCGTGCCCATATTGCGGCTGTTGCCGTGCATGAATATAACGGTGCCCTTCGGCTCCGGATAAGGCGTGCGGAAAAGCCACGCGTGGAGGGTAAGGCCGTCCGTAGTTTCTATGAAGAAATTTTCCGGCCTGCGCTCGCATATATCCGGCTGATAGGGCAGAACGCCCGCAGGATGAAAAAAAAGGCTCTCGCAGCCCGTTATGAGAAGGGCCGCCGCCAGCAATATTATCTTTTTCATAAAACCGCCGCGGGTAAAAAAAGCCCCGAAAAATACAAAATCCTCCGGGGCTTGCCTCCGGCGCCTCCCTTTTTACATACTTTCCCGTATCTTCCGGGCTATTTCGCCGCTTATTCTCGTGCAGTCGTTAAGGCTTATGCCATAAAGAACGTTGCCGCCTATATAAAGGCCGTCGTAATTTTTAAGAATTTCCTCTATTTTGGCCGCTTTTACGCTGTGGCCCACATGGTACTGGGGAATGGCCTTTTCATGGCGGAAGGTCTGTATCATATGGGGCCTGCCCACGATGCCAAGCACGTCGGAAACGTCCCTGATGCATATTTCAAGCAGCTCATCGTCGGACTTTTTCATAAGCTCGTGGTGCTTGTCGCCGCCGCACATTATACGCAGGAACTTTTTGCCCTCCGGAGCCTGGCTTGGAAACATGGACGAAGTAAAAAGAGCGCCCAGTATCTGGCGGCCTTCCTTTTCCGGTATCAGGTAGCCGAAGCCGTTTATCGGGTCCGTCATATCCTCCCCGTTGAAACCCAGGCCCGCCACGAACATGGGAGCGTAGGGAATGGAAGCGAGAGTGCCCGAAAGCTCTCCGTCAAGCTCTTTCAGGAATTTGGCGGACTCATAGGACGGGCAGGTAACGGCCAGCCTGTCGAACTCGTAAGTCTTGCCGCCCTTAACGGTTACTTTGTATACGCCGCCCTCTTTGGTTACCTTTTCGGCCGGGCATTCTTTTATTATCTCCGCCCCGTTTTTGACGGCGACAGCGGCAAGGTCCTCAAGAGCCGAGCCCATGCCGCCCTCATAAGCCGTAAGCACGCCGCCGGGGCCTGCCGGGCCGCTTTTTTTATTGCGCTTTTTAAGCAGGCCTTTAATAAGGCCGCCGTAAGCGCTTTCAAGGTCCGCTATTACGGGGAAGCTGGATTTAAGGCTCATTTTTTCCGGGTCTCCCGCAAACACGCCGGAAACCATAGGGCTTATCATATAGTCGAGAGCTTCCTCCCCCAGTCTACGTTTTGCGAAATCCGCAAGGGTCTCGTCCGCTCCGTCCTTTTTCTGTGGCACGAAAAATTCTCCCGCAAGGCGCAGCTTCCCGCCCCAGGAAAGCAGCTTGGAGGAAAAAAACATGGACGCGTTCTCCGGCATCCTCTGAAGCCTGGAATATCTCTGTATAAAACGTTTCCTGGCGTTGTCGTTGCTCCTTAAGAGTTTGCCTTCAAGGCCCGCCTCCTTAAAAGTTTCGAGAGTAAACGGCTTGCTGTCCAGAAAGCCGTTGGTGCCGGACTCTATAACGTACCCGTCCTTAACGACGGACCCCATGGTGCCTCCCAGCCTTGGGGCGGCTTCCAGCAGGGTTATATCAATATCTGCGCCTCCGGCTTTCATCAAAGCGAGCTTGCTGGCAAGCGATACCCCGGAGATACCGCCACCAATTATACCGACTTTCATTTCTTTTCCTCCTTTATATGTTGCCGACCGAATATTCTCTTTGACTGCTTTCCCTTAATACGGGCGATTACGGGAAATAATTATAATACCCGCTCTCCCCGCTTTTATTCCCGCTCGTTTGAGAGCAGGCTCGGAGCAGAAAAACGGGAGCCGCCAGCCGGGGCAGGAAGCCCGTTTACTTTCCGAAACAGCTTCCGTATATATTTTCGGAAGAAAACACCGGCACTACGGCTATGCTTACGCCTTCCGTCTTTCTTACCTCGGAGCATACCCGGCCGAACTCGCTCTCCGGCAGCGCCCGGCCGCCTTTTAAAAAGGAAGCCGTCTGCAATTTCATTATCACCCGAGCGGGCTCACCTTCCGCCGCCGCTGCCGCGGCTTTAGCTATATCGCCTATAAAGGCGGCGGTTTTTTCCGGCCCTCCGCCAAGCTCCGCCTCTATCTGCTCGTGATAGCCCATAACAGCCAGATAATCGGCCCCGGCCGCCATAAGAGCCTGTATGGACTGGGAATACCAGGCAAGCCCCTGCTCGGGATAAACCGGGGTCTCGTAATATATGTTGGCGGCAAAGGCAAGCTCCGGGTTTACAGACCTAGCCGCTTCTTTAAGGGCGGAAAAGAACTTCGCCATGTGCAGGGCCTTCCAGCCGGCCCAGATGTAAAATTCGTCCTTAAGGCCTGTGAATGTCTTTTTGCCGTTATACTCCTTAACGCCTCTGAAAAAGGTTTCGGGAGCGGCTTTTATGCCGGTTTCCGCCAGAAAAAGAGCCTTTGCCTCAGCGTCCGCCCCTTCCGTATATTTTATTATAAAATCGTCCTGAAAAAGTATGCCGTCTATATCGTAGGCAGCCAGGTCCTTAAAAAGCCTTATAAGGGCGGAGCGCACCTCCGGGCGGAACACGTTGGCCCCGTAGCCCAGGGTAACGGAGCCGTCCGGCGAAAAAGCCTCGGACATATTATCCTCGCTTTTAAGCTGGGTAAGGCTTCTCGTAGCCATCCAGGCGTATATCTTAACGCCGCTACGGCGTGCCGCCTCCGCAACCGGCCCCAGAGCGTCGTTTACGGTGCATAGAACGTCCGTCTTAAAATACACCCCCGACGGGCAGGCGGGCGCTATGCCGAAATGGGGCCTGTCCCCCGCGTTGTGGAACACCCGGAAAAAAACGGTGTCCACGCCTTTAGCCTTGGCCTGGCGGAAAAAAGCGCCTATATCGTTCTTATAAGCCCCGTCCATAACGAATACCTGAGCGCCGTTCAGGGCGGGCCTTTCTATTTTCTTTACGCCCGTTCCGGCTTCGGCGGGCGCAGCCATACACAATACCGCAAAAAGCAGGGCGGCGGTTTTTGCCATTATCTGTTGCCCACGACCTGAGGGGATATGCCTTTATACCTGGAGGAGAGCATATCTCTCGTGCGGGCGGCCTGCTCCTTGGAATCCGTCGCCCCGCAGCGCACCCTGTACCACACGCCCTTGCTTCCCAGATCCGCCTTCTGCACGAAAACGTCCGGGCAGGAATTTTTAAACCGGGCGGCTTCCTTTTCCGCGTCCTTTATGCTCGTAAGAGCCATTATCTGCACAACGTAGGCGCCTTTGGCCTCCTTAGCGGCAGCGGCCGGTTTCGCGGCAGCCGCGGGCTTTGCCGGAGCGGCCTGTTTGGCCGGGGTCTGGGGTTTAGGAGCCGCAGCTTCCTGCCTTGCAGCGGGTTTTGCGGCCGGAGCGGGACGCGGCTTTTCCGTTTTGGCAGGTTCCGCCGGAGCAGGCTCCGAAGGCCGCCTTTCTGCGGAATATTGCTGCGTTCTTACGGGAGCGGGCTTTTCCTTTACCTGCCCGGTTTCTTCCCCTTCCGGCTCCGCGGGAGGTATTACGGCGGCGCTTTCAGCCTCTTCCGGGGATGTTTCCGGCCTGGAGCTGAAAGTCAGTATATCCCCCTCCTCCGGGTCCGTCGTAACGGCGGGGGCCCTTATCTTGGCTATTTCGATTTTTTCTTCGCTGCTGAACACCTTGCCCGTCAGATAGACGATGCCGTATATGGTAAGCCCGAAGCATATCAGAACTACGAATATGATAAGTATCATATCCCTGAAAGAGTTTTTTTTCTTTTCCGTGTCTGCCATAGCTACATTCTCTCCGGAGCGGAAACGCCCAGCAGGGCGAGACCGTATCTGATAGTTGCCGCGACGGCTTCGCAAAGGGTAAGCCGCGCGTCCGTAAGCTCGCTGTCGGAGCTTATGATCTGGTTAGCGTAATAATACGAATGGAAGGCGGCCGCAAGCTCCTGAAGATGGTAGGCTATCCTGTGGGGCTCAAGATGGAGAGCCGCCGTCTCTATTACATATTTAAGCCTTATCATATCCTTTATGAGCTGTATCTCCGCCCGGCCCTGCAGCTTTTCCATTCCGGCGCCCCGTTTATAGACGTGGCCTTTTTCGGCGGCGTTGGAAAGCAGGCTGAACACCCTTGCGTGGGCGTACTGTATATAATATACCGGGTTGTCCGACGAGCGGGATTTTGCCAGGTCTATATCGAAATCGAACTGGGCGTCGTGGCTGCGCATATTGTAGAAAAATCTGGCCGCGTCAGTCCCCACCTCGTCTATAAGCCAGGACATGGGTATAAACGAGCCGGACCTTGTGGACATGCTTACCTTTTCGCCGTCCTTTATAAGGTTTACCATCTGTATCAGGGACGCTTCAAAGGTTTCCGGCCTGCGGCCCATAGCCTCTATGGCGCAGGTCATGCGTTTGACGTATCCGTGGTGATCCGCCCCCCATACGTCTATAAGCATATCGAAGCCTCTGGCGTATTTGTCGGCGTGGTAGGCTATATCGGGGGCGAAATATGTATATTCGCCGGTGGATTTTTTAAGCACCCTGTCTTTATCGTCCCCCATTTTTTCCGTGGCGAGCCAGAGAGCGCCGTCTTTTTCGTAAACGCTTCCCCGCTCTTTAAGCAGGTTTATGGTTTTTTCCACAGCGCCGGAAGCGTAGAGGCTCTTTTCGCTGAACCAGCCGTCGAACTCCACGCGGAATTTTTCAAGGTCGCTTTTTATGCCGCCGCTTATTACCGATACCGCTTTATCGAGGCATATTTTAAGGGCTTCCTCCTCCGGCATGGTAAGTATGTCCTTATGAGATGTAGCGACTTCCCCGGCGATTTCCTTTATATAGCCGCCCCTGTACCCGTTTTCCGGAAATTCGAAAGGCTTTCCCGCGTCCTCCAGTATGCGGCAGTAAACGCTCATGGCCAGATTGTTCATCTGGTTTCCCGCGTCGTTTACGTAATATTCTTTTTTTACCCGGTAGCCGGAGGCGGACAGCACCCTTGCAAGAGAGTCCCCGTAAGCCGCCCCTCTGCCGTGGCCTATATGGAGAGGACCGGTAGGGTTGGCGCTTACAAATTCCACAAGTACCTTCCTGCCCCCGCCTTGGCCGTTTTCAAAAAAATCCGGCTCGTTTATTATCTTTAACGCGGTTTTATAAAACCATTCGCGGGAAAGGGTAAAGTTTATAAAGCCCGGCCCTGCCGTCTCCGCCGCGATACTGCCGCCGGACTCCTCCGCCACGCGCCCGGCTATTTCCTCCGCTATGGCTTTGGGGTTTTTTCTCAGCGGTTTGGCGAGCTGCATGGCCGCGTTGGTGGAAAAATCCCCGTGGGCCGGGTCCTCCGGTATCACTACGGAGAAATTGGGCGCCGGCTCGGCCGAGCCCTCCCTGCGCAGCATATCCTTTACTATGGCGGTCAATTTTTCCGAAAGTTCGTCTCTCAACGTTAAAACCTCTTAAATTATAAAAACGCGGGCAAAACGCGCCTGCCTGCTCAAAAATAAAACTTAACCTTTAAAGTAGCATTATTTTAAATACTCTTCAACGTCAATTCCCGCTTCCCTGTACTCGTTCAGTTTATTGCGCAGGGTGCGGACGGTAACGCCCAGCAGCTCGGACGCCCTGGTTCTGTTTCCGCCCACCTCTTTTAAGGTGTTCAGTATAAGCTCCTGCTCCATGTCGGCGATAGTGCGGCCGACGGCGGGAACGCTCACGGCTTCATGGGGGCTTTCGGGAGAGTTTTTTTCAGGAACGTCAGACGCTTCCTCCGTTTCCTCCGGCTCCCGCGCAGGCTCCGGAACCTGCTCCGTTCTCAGAGCCGGGGCTTCGGCCTCCGGCGGAGTTTCCGAAAAGCCGTCCACGGTTATGCCGTGGAGAAACAGGTCTCCCGACGTTACGGCATTGGTTCTGGAAAGAACCACCGCCCTTTCTATGGTATGCTCAAGCTCCCGCACGTTGCCGGGCCATTCGTAATCCCGCAGGGTTTCGAGGGCTTTTTCGGACAGGGGCTTAACGGGTTTTTTATTTAACGAGGAATATTTCTTTATAAAAAATTCCGCAAGGTCCGCTATATCTTCCCGCCGCCTGCGCAGAGGGGGAAGCTCCACGCTTATCACGTTAAGCCGGTAATAAAGGTCCTCCCTGAAAGCGCCTTCCTCCGACATGGTTTTAAGGTTGCGGTTCGTGGTGGCGAGTATCCTTGTGTTTATCTTGGCGGGCTTAAGGCCCCCCAGCCTTTCCACCTCTTTCTCCTGGAGGACGCGCAGCAGCTTCGCCTGCAAATGCAGGGGGATCTCGCCGATTTCGTCCAGAAGCAATGTCCCGCCGTCGGCGGCCTCGAACTTGCCTATTTTCCTGTTTACCGCTCCGGTGAACGCTCCTTTTTCGTAGCCGAAAAGCTCGCTTTCCATTAAATTTTCCGGTATGGCGGCGCAGTTTACGGCAACGAAAGGCCCGGAAGCGCAGCATGAATTTTCGTGGATGAAGCGGGCAAGCACTTCCTTGCCGGTGCCCGATTCCCCGGTTATGAGAACGGTAGCCTGACTGCCCGCCACCTCCTTCGCCAGAGAAAACACCCGGGCCATATAGGCGCTTTTATATACGGTGGGCTTTTCGCTTACGGCTCCGCCGTCCTTTTTCACCGCGTCCGTAAGGGCGAAGGTCCTGCGGATAAGCTCCTCTATCACCTCCGGCGAAAAGGGTTTCAGTATATAATCGTAAGCGCCTATTTTAAGGGCTTCCACCGCTCCCGTTACGGAGCCGTAGGCCGTTACGAAGCACACGGGCGTCTTTATGCCGGTGGCTTTAAGCATTTCAAACATGGCAAGGCCGTCTATATCGGGCATACGCATATCGCTTATTATCAGATCGTAAAGGCGGGAGGTGGCTTTTTCGTAGCCCTTTCTGCCGTTTTCGGCCACGTCCACGGCAACGCCCATACGGCTTACCGTTTCCTTCATGGCCTCCCGCATATTGTCGTCGTCGTCGACGATGAGTATCTTTTTATCAGCGTTCATAATAGAGCCTCTTGTTCCGGCCGTTTCGTCCCGGGCACGGTTATGGTGAACCGGGTGTAATCCTTGCCGTTGCTTTCGGCGGAAATATCCCCGCCGTGGGCCTTTATTATCTTATAGGCTATGGAAAGGCCCAGCCCCGTGCCTTTGGCCTTGGTAGTCTGAAAAGGCATAAAAAGGCGGGAGAGCATATCCTTATCTATGCCGGAGCCATTATCGGTTATGGAAAGGGAGGTGGTCTCCCCGTTCATGGAGGAAGTCGCCTCTATAAGGCCGCCCTCCTTAACAGCGTCCACAGAGTTGCCTATCAGGTTCATGACCACCTGTTTATACATATCGGCGTCGCACAGTATGGTGTGGTTTTCGTCCAGCCTGTTTACGAAACGCACCTTTTTCTCCCTTATTATATGCTGGAGATAAAGCACCACCTCGTCCACAATGTCCGACAGCACATATTTGCTCGGGTTCACCTTGATTTCCTTGGCGAAAAGCAGGGTGTTGGATATTACCGCGTTTATGGTGCGCACGCCCTTTATTATGGAAACGGCCAGCCGCTTTTTCTCCGCGTCCTTTTCCAGGTCCCTGGAAAGCAGGGAGGCGTAAAGCTCTATGGAGCCCAGCGGGTTGCGAACCTCGTGGGCTATGTTCGCGGCCATTTCGCCCATAAGCTGGAGCTTTTCGTTGCGCAGCCTTTCGTTCTCCAGCCGTTTGAGCCTTGTTATGTCGTCCATAACGTAAACGAAGCCGTCGCTTTCGTCCGACTGGAGGGCGCTTACGCTGAGGCGGAAATAACGCTTGCTTTCCGCGTCCCCGTAGTCGTGAACGCCGGGGGAGGTCATTTCCGCAAGGATGCGGAATATTTTTTCCTCCCCCATTTCCCCGATAAGCTCTTTAGCCCGGCGGTTTTTAAGGAACACGCCCTTTTTGCCGTCGCAGGCTATTATGGCGGAGTTTGTGTTGTCCAGCACGGAATCTAAAAGCTCCTGAGTCTGCTCCAGCTTTTTCTGGAGTATATCGTAGGAGGATTTCAGGCTTTCGGTGGTTCTGTTTACCGCCTCGAAAACTTCGTTAAGCAGGTTTATATCAAGGGGCTGCCCCCCTTTGCTGTCGCCGTCCACTTATATACCGCCTTAAAACCTGTTCAGGTTCTTTTTCCAGCTGTCCTCGTCCATCTCGCTTTTGGCGATGCCCGCGTAAATGGATTCGGGCATGGTCTCTATTATCTCGTTATAATACTGAAAACCCCTCTGGGCGTCGTTCATGCCTATAAAGGATTTTCCCATATAGTAAAGGGCTTCCGCCCGCTTGTCGTCCTTTTCCTTATGCATATCCGTATATTGCTTGAGAGGCACCACCGCTCCCTTAAAATCGTTTTTGCGGTAATAAAGCAGGCCTATGTCCAGATAAACGTCCTGACTGCCCTCGAACCTGGCGGAGGGGTTGGAGGTTATGGTGTCGTAAACGTCCATAAGAAGCTCCTGCCTGCGGGCGTCTCCCGGCGTGTTTTTAGCTATGCCGTATTCAAGAGAGGCCGCGAGCTTCATATCCCTCGTGTACCTTTTAAGCAGGGCCACGGCCGCTTCCGGGTCCATTTGCTCCACTTCTCCGGCAACGTATCTGAAAGTGTCGCCGTCAAAGGCGTTTACGTCGAAATTTTTTGTTTTGTCCCCCAGCACGAGGCCGAGTATGGCGTAATCGGTAGAGTTGTCCGGCGTTATTTCCGAATATAATCCCCTGGCTTTCGCGGGAGAGCCCATACGGTAAACGGAAAGGGCCGCAAGGGTCGCCGCCCTGTCCTTAAAGCTTTTGCCGGGCCAGCCGTTCACCCAGTCCCGGTTGGCTTCGTAAAGGCGTATCACCCCGTTGTAGTCGCCTTTTTTATAAGCGTCCTCAAGGGGAGAGATAAGGGATTTTTCCAGTATCTCCCTTACGGCTTTAACGTGCCTGCCGTCCGGATGGGACGTAAGGTACTGGCGGGAAGCCACTCTCGCCCCCGGCCAGTCCCCCGACGCGAAAGTTATGGAAAGATCCCGGTAACGGGCGTTATCGAGCATATCGAACCAGCGGGCAAGCTCCCGGCTGTCGGGATTTGCGGCAATATGGTTTTCCGCGCGGGACATTACGTCTTTATATTTGCCGTCCTCGTAAGCCTGCTGCGCCTTGGAAAATTCTATATCGAGCAGCATGCTTTTTACTCTGGGCCCGTAGGCAGATTCGGGGTATTCGGCCTCAAAGCCCGCGAGCATAGGCTCGGCCTTCTGATAGTCGCCTCCGTTGAAAACTCCGGAAGCCTTGGCGAACATGAAATCCTCCCGCATTTTATCAAGCTCCTGCCTGTGGGGGGAATCCGGGTATTCGTTCAGAAAGGAGGCCACGCCGTTTATAGTGCCGTCTATATTATTTTCCCTGTGCATGGTTTTAAGAAGCATATACAGGGCTTCCTGGCGGAAGCCGAAATCGTCCGGCCGGGAAAGCAGATCGCTGAAAAATTCGTTCCAGTAGGAATAAGGCTTTGTGTTAAGGTATTTTGCGGCGTATTCCACGGTGGCCTGCTGGCCCGTCATCCTGTCGGGGAAAAGCTGCTTCAGCTTAAGCAGGAGCCTGTCCGCCTCTCCGTTGCGGCCCGTTGTCTCCAGTATGGAGGCGGAGCTGAATATGGCGTCGTTTGCCTGGGGCGCGTCGGGAAATTTCTCATACACGGCGGTATAAAGTTTAAGAGCGTTGTCGTATTTCTTTTTAAGCTCCATATTCCTTGCTATGGAGTAAAGCCGCTTTACGTCCGTTTTCGGGTCCCGTATTACCTTGTCCAGATCCAGCAGGGAAAAATACTCGTAGGCCATGTCCATTTCCTTCTGGTCGTAGTATATCTGGCCTATGCTGGCGTTTATTTCGTCCCGGTCGGCCTGGAACCTGTCGAGATAAGTCTGGTAAATACGGATGGCTTTATCAAGCTGGCCCACGGTAACGTAAAGCTCCGCCATTTTCGTAAGGGCCTGCCGCTTGGTTTCCGGGTCGGACACGGTGTCGTATATCTTTTCGTAGGTAAAGGCGGCTTCAAAAAGCTGGTTGGCCTTTTCCTTGGCCTCGGCGGATTTCATCATGGCGTCGGCCGCCCGGAAGTTATCCGGGTACAGCTTCACGAAATCGTCGAAGGTGTTGTATGCGTCCATAAGGTACTGGTCGTTATACTGGGCCATCAGCAGGTAGGTCTGCCCCAGCTTGTAAAAAGCCTCCTGGCGGTAAAAATCGTTTTTGGAGGTTTTTATTATGCCGTCAAGCTCGGCGGCGCCTTCGGAAAACCTTTTGCCGGCGATAAGGGCGTCCGCCCTGTTAAGGGCCTCCTCCTGGGCTTTATCCTCCGTGCTGTCCCTTGAAAGCATGGGGCTGCCTATGCCGTAGCTTGAAAGTATGTCGGAATTGGTTTTCTTTTTGGTGGCGACGATCTTTATGCCGGAAAGGTCGTTTACCACGGTAAATTCCGCCCCGGGCTTGAAGAAAACCGTAAAAACGTTGTCTCTTGCGGATACGGAGGATATGAACTGGTCGTCGAAAGTTTTTGAAAAGGGCGAGCGCAGGTTTTTAAGGAAAAATATGTCCACGGAATCTCTGCCTTTATCCACGGATTTTATTTCCGAAGCGTCCAGCTTGAGATATAATTCCGTAAAGTATTTGTCGTTTCTGACAAAAAGCTCCTGAGCCCACGAAACGCGGGCGAGCAGGCACAAAAGTATTGCCGCCAGACATGATTTTTTCATCATAAATGGGATACTAGCTATTTTATATAATAATTACAACAAAAAATGATATAAGGAAGGGACGAGCATTTACGCTTTGAAATAATCCGCCAGATGGGTTATATATCCCTGAACGCGCGGCGTTTTCAGCCGGTACGGGAAAGGCCCCGTTCCGCCGCCTGGCGGGAGCCTGCGGATAATAACGCGCGCACGCCGCAAGCCGCGCTTGCAAAAACACGCCGACTGTGCTATCAAAAAGTGTATTTCAGGGAGAGGCATATGTCTTTAAATCATAACATTTTGCTTGAATCGGGCACTAACGAGTTCGAAATTGTGGAGTTTATAGTAAACGGGGATAAGCCGTACAACTTCTGCATAAACGTGGCCAAGGTAAGGGAGGTCATAGTTTTTCCGGAGGTGGTGCAGGTTCCCGACGCTCACCCGTGTATAATAGGCACGGCCAACATACGCCAGTCCCTTGTTCCGATAATAAACCTGGGCCAGTGGCTGGGCATAAAAGGGCCGGGCACAGAGGAGGAAATGAAAGCCGCCAAGGTTATCGTAACGTATTTTAACGGCGCGGCAAACGGCTTCCTTGTAGACGAGGTCGTCCGCATACACCGCATAACCTGGGCCGATATAAAGGACTACTCCTCCATGACCGATATGCAGCTTGTGGACACGGTGCTGGGCGTGGTGAATATAGGCGACAAGCTCGTGCAGCTTCTGGACTTTGAAAGGATAGTGGCCGATATAAACCCCACCACCATGACGAAGGAAGAAGCGAGCATCGATATGACCCGGGTAAACGAAAGGCTTGGCAAGCGCGTTTTTCTGGCGGAGGACTCCCCCACCATCAGAAAGCTGCTCGACGCCAATTTTTCAAAAGCGGGCTACACCATATCCGCCTTCGACAACGGCGGAGACCTGCTCAAGCGTATGCGCACGGTACGCCCCAACATAATAATAACGGACCTTGAAATGCCCGGCACCAGCGGGGACTACGTAGTGCGCAAGGTTCGCGAAAACCCGGAATACAACAATATTCCCATAATAGTTTTTTCCTCCATGGCCAGCGAGGAAAACGAAAGAAAGCTGAAATCCATCGGAGCCAGCCTGTTTATAGGCAAGCCCGAACTGAATTTTCTTATAAAATCCGTCGACAGCTATATGCTGGATTAATTTAGCGAGGTCTTTAATGAAAAAAATCATTCCCGTACTTGCGGCTATGGCCGCCGTTTCCTGCGTAGGCGGAAACGACGAAGCGGTAAAAAAGAGCATCACCAACATCAACGAAGAGCTTGTGGTGATACAGAAATCCATAACGGACAACCAGATGAGCATAGAGGATCTTAAAGCCTCCTCATCCTCCGCCGGAGCCGATATTTCCGCCAACACGGACGCTATCGCGGAGCTGCGTTCCGAAATAGCCTATCTGAACAACGAAATAATGATGATCAAAAGCAAGGGCGGCTCCGTTTCCTCCCCGATGTCCCAGGATAACGCTACGGCTTCCGGAAGCGATTTTTCATCGGACAATTCATCCGGCGCGATGACCGTAACGGTGGACGAATCCCTGCCCGCCGACGATCAGCAGATAATCATAATAGAAGATTCCTCCGCCGCTAAAAACAGCGTGTATTCCTACGCCATAGAGCTGAACAGGCAGAGGAAATACCCGGAGGCGAGGGCAAAATTCCAGGAATTTCTTGAAAAATACCCTAACGACGAGCTTGCGGGCAACGCCCAATACTGGATAGGCGAAACCTACTACTCCGTGGATGAAATGCCCGCTGCGCTTGCGGCTTTTCAGGACGTGATCAAAAAATACCCCAAATCCAACAAGGTGCCCGACGCCATGCTGAAAATAGCCTACGTCTATGACAAGCAGGGAGACAGGCAGAAAGCCGTTAAAGACCTTAAAGAGCTTGTCGCCAAATACCCGAAAACAAGGCCCGCGTCGCTGGCCTCCCAAAAGCTGAAAAGCTGGGGAACGAATTAAAAACCTCTCCCGCATTAAGGGAAGCGATATATCAAAAGCCGCGCATTTATAAGCGCGGCTTTTATTTTGGCGTTATTTCATTATTATCCGGGCAGAAGGCATAAAACTGTGATAAAGGGAAGTATTTTTTAAAGAATATAAAATAAATCGGTTATTTTTTAGCGCGGGCAGCAGGCTTTGCCGCGCCCGGAACGGGACGCGCATGATTACGGAATAAAGCGGTCGGAGGGGGGCAGACGATACCGCTCCCGTTTTGGCCTTCGGAAAGCCTTCGCTTCATTAATGCGAAGATTGGTGGATAGAAAACCTTCGCCTTATTAATGCGAAGGTTTCTGTTCCGAGCTTGCTCTAAAACATTTGCCTTATTTACTGCGGAGGTTTTCCGGTTAAGCGGGCAAAGCGTTCATACCGTGCCAGGCGGCAATTTGCCGGATTCCGGCAAATACAGGAATAGGGTTTTGAATAAAATAAACGAAAAAACTGCCTGCAAGAAAGCGGCGCGGCCGGAGGGCGAAAACAAAACCGCCAAAAAATTTCAAAGGAATTACAACTCCGTCTTTAAGCCGAAGCCTGTAAAGAGAAGCCCGAAAAGGGCGCTGAAATCTTTAAATTTCCCCGGCTTTACTCATTCCGGAAACTATCGCCGCAAGGTCTCTGAAATCCGGCATTCTGCCACCGAGGATTTTATTTATTTTTCTTTTCTTCACGCCGGAACGCCTGGCAAGCTCACGCACGCTCAAGCTGCGGCAATGCATAAGATATTTAAGCTTTCGGTCCAAACCGCCCATAAACAGCTCCCGGAAAACGCAATAACCCTTGATATGCGCGCTCCGTTTGTATTATATTAACGCTGGATAATTATGTATTTTTAATGTAGAAATATCAGTGTATTATCCATTTTATGCTGGGATACGAAAATAGTCCGTACCAATACTGCTGAAAAAATATTGATAAAACCCACATTCATGTTGTTATTACAGCCGTTTATCATATTTTTAGCATATTATGGTTATTTATACTGCTAGTCTATGCAGATGTCAATAAAAAAATATCAGTGAATATGCAGATATACACACAAGAGGACTTATGTTAAAAGACAGGATACTTGCGATACTGCGTCATTTTGGCCTGTCCCAAGCAGGTTTTGCGGCTAAAATCAAAGTAAACCCGCACTCTGTAAGTTTATGGATAAAAGGCAGGTCAAACGTGCAGAACAAGTCATTGGCAAAAATAGAGCGGGCTTTTAATATAAACCCGGACTGGCTGAGAAACGGAAACGGCGATATGTTTTTGAGTATAAATAACGAAAACGACGATTTAGATAAAATAATCGCGTGGCTGAACGGCCTGTCCAGAGAGAAAAAGATCTGGATAAAATTTGAAATGAGAAACAGATTCCCCGAATACAGGGAATGGCTGCAAAAAATGACCGACTGACACAGCGCCCGGCCAAAGGCTTTCAGCCTTATTATTCATTGCCCCGGAGTAAGCCGCCCTATTATAAATATTGCCCGCAGCTTTATTAATATTAATCTGCCGTAAAGGTATAGCTGCAAAGAAAATTAACGGCCGCAAGCCGATACCGGCCGGTATCGGGCCGGGGATCGCCCATACGCGCAAGCAAGCTCTCCGGAATATGGCGGCAGATTACCGGCCCCACGGCCCGGAAACGCTCAAAAAAAACCTCCGCCATAAAGGCGGAGGCTGGGCTTTTAAGAAAAAAATATTCCTTAGCCCTTTTGCAGGCCCTTTTCTATTAAAAATTTAGCCAGCACCTTATCGGTTTTCATTATGTGGCTGGCAAGCCAGTCCTTGAGAAAATCCATAACGTTTACGCCCATAATATTTTCGCCGGAATTAAACCGTTTCCGCAGATCCTCCACCTCCGACACGAACTTGCGGTGTATGGCCATGTGCCCCTCGGTGGCTCCGTATCCCAGCTTGCGCATAAGGTCGTTTTCATATTCGAAGTGCCATTCGGTATAGGACACCAGCTCGTCCAGCACCCTGCCGATAGAGGCCCTGCCGCCGGACTTGCTGAAAGCGGTATAAAGATCGTTTATAAGGTCTATAAGTTTTTTATGCTGGTTATCCTGCTCGTGAAAGCCCGTATGCAGCTCGTCCGTAAATTCCATGAAAACGGAGCCGTGGGCGGCGAAGGCCCTGCTTTTTTCCTCCATTTCCCGGCCGATGTTTGTAAGAGCGTCCCCCAGTTTCAGGCTGTCCTCCGTAAGGACGGCGGCCGCGTCCGTCTCCCCGTTTACTTCGGATATCTGCCCGGCCATTTCCACGGTTTTGCCGTTCTGCCTTTCCATGGCGGAAAAGGTCTCGTTTACCATATCTAGGATAGACCGGGTCTGCCCCCTTATCTCCTCTATCATATCCCCGGCGCTCTGGGTGGAGACAACGGCGGCTTTCACCGCTTCCGCGTTTTCGTTCACCTGGGCGGACATGGACTCCGTCCTTAAATGCAGGGTATCCACTACCTTTTCTATCTCTCCCGTAAAGGTAGTGGTCTTTTCCGCCAGCTTGCGCACCTCGTCCGCAACTACGGCGAAGCCTCTGCCGGATTCTCCCGCCCGGGCGGCCTCTATGGCCGCGTTAAGGGCCAGCAGGTTGGTCTGGTCGGCAATTTCCTTTATGCCGGTGATGCTTTCCTTAATGGCGCCGGAGTATGTCATAAAATCCGCCATGGCGTGCACTATGCTCTCCACCGCCGTGCCGATGGAATTCATCTTGCCGATATTTTCCTTCATGGCGGAGCCGCACTCAACGCTTTTATCCAAACAGCTCTCGGCAGAGGATTTGGAGTTGCCGCACATTTCCGCCACCTGGGAAGAGATCTCCTTAAGCTCCTCCACATCAGAAGATATCCGGCGCAGGCCGTTTACCACGTTGCTGACGTTGGCGCTCAGGCTGCTCTGGGCGGAAGCAAGGTCGTCGGCGGAGGAGCATATACTCACCTGAGCCCTGACATAATCGGCGGAAAGGGCCTTTAACTTGCCGTAGGTTTTATTCAAAAGAACGCCTATGGCGCCGAAAACGCCTTCGGAGCCGAGATTCGCCCTGCCCGGGTCCCTGTCCTCGCACAGCTCCTTCAAAAACTTTTCCGCCTCGGCAGCCTGCTTTTTAACGGCCCCCGCGTAAAACCACCCCATGATAAAGGCGGCGGCGAAAGCGGCTGCTCCGCAGGCGGCGCCCTGCCATCCGGCGGCAAAATAGAATAACGCTATGAAAATAAGCGATATCAATGGAAAAATAACACGCTTCATACTGTAAGCCTCTCCGTGATGAAAATCTAAATATCTATAGCAGTAACGCTCACGGACGCGAGTTTTATACCTTTGAGAGCTTTGATACGGTGGTAAAGGCTCCGTATTCCTTCCGCAGGCCCCCTTACCGCCAGAATTTCAAGGCAGTTGTTGTGGTCCAGATGGATATGCTGCATGGAAAGAACAGAATCGTGCACCTCGTGCTGTATCTCCAGCAGCTTCGACACCATATCCTTATTGTGGTGGTCGTAAAGGAAGGAAATCGCCCCGGCCACCGTTCCGCCGCCCTCTATAACGTCCGCGCTGACATATTCCTTTATAAGGTCCGCAATGGCCTTCGACCTGGTTTCGTAGGACTGCTCCTTTATACGCTTATCGAAAACTTTAAGAAGCTCCTGCTCGATAGATACTCCGAACCTGGTAAGCCCCGCCATCTGTACCTCCTTACGCAAAATAGGTTTACATATCGGACCGAAATGGGATAATAATTAGTCAGTATAGCAGAACCAAAAAATAAATGGAACATCTTAAAAACTGATAACCATACATACTTAAACGGAGCGATTAATGCTTAAAAAGTTTCTCTTATTTCTGGTATTGTTAGGAGTCGCCTGCGGAGCGGAGGCCGCCGAAACCTACGACGCGGCCGTAAACGTGGATACGGAGGCCCGTATGATCACGGGCACCCTTACCGTAACCGCCGATAAAAAATCGGAAATCTCCGTAAACGTGGACGGCTTTCACGATATAGCCATAGACGGCGCCCCGCTGCGCATAAAAGCGGGAACGGTGGAGCTGTCCCTTGAAAAAGACGTGAAGAAAACCGTGTCCTTTAAAAAATCCCCGGGAGAAAGCGACATCATATCAGGGGATTTCATATCGGTTCACGAGATCGTGCCCGCAATAACAGGCGGCAGCGACGCGGGGTCGGTATTTTCCGTCACCCTGCCCAAAGGGTTTGAAGCCGTCTCTTCCGGCGAAACGGTAAAAAAGACGGAAAAACGCGCCTGGAACGAATTTGTATTTACCATGACTAAGCCCGTTGAGACTTTCAGCCTCATAGCCTCGTCGAACTACGCCGTAAGCACGGCCAAAGCAGGCGGCGTGGAAATAGCCGCCTATTTCTTTAAGGAGGATAAAGGCCTTGCGGGAGCTTATCTTGAAAAAGCGGCAGAATATATAAAAAGATACGAGGAGCTTTTACGGTCGGAGTTTCCCTATAAACGCTTTTCCATAGTGGAGCATAAGGTCCCTTACGGATACGCTTCACCCACCTATACCGTCATGGGTTCCTCCGTAATACGCCTGCCCTTTATACTCTCCACCTCTCTCGGCCACGAAATACTGCACCAGTGGTTCGGCTCCGCCATAGGCGGCGGGGAGGGCGGCAACTGGTTTGAAGCAGTCACGGCCTATTACACCGATATGAACGGCCTGCCCACGGAAGCGGAAAAAGAGGAATACAGAAAAAACATAATAGCCTCCTACGAAAACTATATTAAAGACGGGGAATCCTACCCCCTTAAGGATTTTCGCTATAACGACTCCAGGCGCTCCCAAAGCGTGGGATACGGCAAGGGCGCCATGGTGTTCCACATGCTTAAAATGGAGCTGGGCGCAGACGCCTTCGACGCTGGCATGCGCGGCTTCGTAAACGAATACAAATATAAAAACGCTTCGTGGGACGATATTTTCGCCTCCTTTAAGGGAGCGGACCTTAAAGATTTTTCAAACTACTGGATAAACGAAAGCGGCATACCGGAAATAACCGTTTCCGGCGGCTCCTTTTTCGTGGAAAGGGCGGAGCCAGCCGTAAAATTTACCCTTACGAGAAAGGGCGGCCCGGAAAAAATGCTCGTTCCCTATACCGTTTTTTATAAAGACGGCAGGGACGAGGGCCTTCTGCAAACGGTAAAAGGCTCCCAGGAAATATCCGTGCCGGTAAAAAGCATGGAAGCAAGGCTCGTTATCGACAGCGATTACGACATAATGCGCAGGCTTTCGCCTGCCGAGCGCCCGGCTTCCCTTTCCGGCCTTCTGGCAAGCCGGGAGATAATAGGCGTCACGTCGGGGGAAAACTCCTGCGGCAGCCTTTTCGAAGCCTTCGGCGTAAAGGACGTGAGAGATTATAAAAACGTGTCCTTTACGGAGTTTATGGACGGCGACCTTATTATATGCGGCTTCGACAACCCGGCTCTTAAGCCCCTTTTCCCCGGGCTTAAAGCCGATAAAAGGGCCTCGTCGGAATACAAAGTGTTTAAAAACCCCCACTCCGCGGGCAGATATATCATGGCCGCCAGGAACCCGGCCCCGGAAAACGTGCGTCTTTTAAGCCACTACGGAAAATACGCGGCGCTGAAATTTTCCGGAGCGAAAAACACGGAAAAAACCGCCGACTCCACAGATAACGGCATAGAAGTGGCCGCAAGAGGCCAGGACAGGGCGGTGGAAACAAGAAACTCCCGCACTATGGGCGAGGTAGTAAAGGTAGCGGCTCTTTATCCGGCGGTTTTTGTCGGGGAAAGGCACGATAATTACGCCCACCATATGAACCAACTGGAAATAATAAAGCGCCTGAAAGAAAACGGCCTTAAAGTGGCCGTAGGGTTTGAAATGGTGCAGAAACAGTTTCAGCCCGCTCTTTCGTCCTTTATAGCGGGAGATATAAGCGAGGCGGAATTTCTCGACAGGGTGGAATATCACGACCGGTGGGGCTTCGATTACAACCTTTACGCACCCATATTCCGCTATCTGAGGGATAACGGAATACCGGCGGTCGCCCTTAATATAGACGGGGCTATAATAAAAAAAATATCCTCCGGCAAAGCCGGGGAGCTTACGGCAGAGGAGCTTGCCCAGCTTCCCGAGGAAATGAAGCTGTCGAACAGGGATTACGAAAGGGAAATAAGGGAAATTTTTAATATGCACCCTCCGAAAGCGGCCTCGGAACGCTCTTTTTCGGACTTTTATCTGGCCCAGAACGTGTGGGACGAAACCATGGCGGAATCGATCGTGCGCTTCCAGAGGGAGAACCCCGGGTACACTATGGTAATAATAGCCGGAAGCGGCCATGTAGGTAAAAACTCCGGCATACCCCTGCGCTACGAAAGGCTTACAGGCAAAAAGCCTTTCGTGATCACCCAGGACGACGCGCTGGACGGCTCCCGCAGCGATATTGTTTTCGCAACGGAGCCGGTATATTCCGAAGGAACGCCCAAGCTGGGGGTGACCCTGAACATGGAGGGGGAAAACCCGGTGGTGGAAAGCGTGGATAAAGGCTCCCCCGCGGCGGAAGCGGGTATAAAGGCTAAGGACGCAATACTGGCCTGCGGAGGCCGCCCAATAGGAAACAAAATAGGCCCCCTGCGCTACGCCCTTTTCGAGGCCGGCTACGGCTCCGAAATAATCTGCTCCGTAAAACGCGGCGGCAAAACTTTAGAAGTGAAAGCGGCCCTTAAACCCTACGAGGAAGATAATGAAGGCATGATGCAGAAGCTGGCCGAAATGATGAAAGAAAAAGGCAAAAAAGCGGGCGGCAAATAAAAAGCCGCCTTAAAATTCAAGAGCCATGCCCGAGCCGACTTCCCTTACGCCCAGGGCCTCGTGCATGGCCGCCTTTACTGGAAAGGACACGCAGTGGCATGGATAAAGGGCGCGCACGTTCCTTTTTCTGAAATATTCTATCGTTTTTTCAAGCCGGCGGCTTTTCTCAAACATATGAAACCCGCCAAGAATACCGGCCACGCGGCTTTCGCCCCAAAGCTCCGCCGCCCGTTCCGTTATATTGCATATTCCGCTGTGGGAGCAGCCCGTAACTATAAAAAGGCCGTTTCCGGTGTTCAGGGCAAGGGCCGTGTCGTCCGGCACAGGGTCGGTTCCGGGGCGGCGGGTTTCAAAATCGTTGCTCTCGGGTATCTCGCCTAAAAACATTATGTTATCCGTTATCATAACGCTGTCTTTCGAGCATCTCAGGCGGCAGAGCGAAGCCGCCTCATCCCGGCCGAAAGGCGCGCCGATATACTCCCCGCCGTCATATTTCTCCCCGAAGCAGGCGGGGTGAGCCGTAAGCGTAACGTCAGAAAGGTCGTGCTTTTCCGCCAGAAAAGGGAAGCCTCCCGTATGGTCGTTATGGCCGTGGGAAAAAACCACGTCGGTAAGGCGGCTCAAATCTATGCCCATTTTTTCCGCGTTACGCATAAAAACATCCGAATAACCCGCGTCGAAAAGCAGGCGGCAGTCCCCGTCCTCAATATAATAACTGACGGCCGGTTCGCCCAGATAGTACCGGTCTATATAAGTGTTGTTATCCGCAAGCACCGTGAGCTTCATGGCTCCTCCAAAAAAAAATCAATGAAAATCATTATCAATATTCTTGACATTTATTAAAAAAAGGATATGTTAAATTAAGGGTTTAAGCAAAAAGTATTTTTAAAAGGAGCGGATTATGAGGCTTACAGACGCGCCTGTGGACAGACAGTGCACCGTGACCTCCCTTAACAGGGGCGACGAAAAAGCCTTCTGCCGCCTCATCGCCATGGGGATACTGCCGGGCGCCAAATTAAGGCTCCTTCAGAGACATCCCCTGCCCGTGTGCGAGGTGGGCCGGTGCAGGCTGGCTCTGGACTGCTCCCTTGCGGAAAATATAAATGTCAAATGACGCCTGCGGAGCGGCGGGTGTCGTTACGTCCATAAAGGACGGTTTTATCACCGTCCGGCTTTCGTCCGGGGAATGTGCCTCATGCGGCTGCGGCTGCCGCGGAGGCAGCGCCCCGGAAATCCGTCTTAAAACAGCCGGAAATTTCTCCGTAGGCGACGAAGTGGCCCTTTTCCAGCCGGAAGGAGCGGCCCTCAGGCACGCGGTTCTTTTTTACGGAACGCCGGTTATATTTATGACCTTCGCCGCCTTTGCCGCCGGGTTCCTGCTGGATCTGCCGGAGATCGCGGCGGCTCTTTGCTCTATTGCCGCCCTTCTTCCCGCGTGGCTTATTGTAAAAAAGCTGTCCGCCGGGGAAAAATATCCTGAAATAACAAAGCTGAACTGAAAAATCCTAAAAAATTACCCGTATCTTCCGCCGTTCAGGACGGCCGCGAAAGCCCCGCAGGGATTTTTTTAAGATAAAGCCAGGTCTGCCTCTCTCACCGTTTAAAAGCGGAAAGTCATAAATCTGATAAAAAAATCTCCGGCACGGATTTTTTCCCGAATTTATATTTTTGCACTTTTGTTAATGGTATTTCATAATGACTGCCGGTTTCAGGGTATCTTCCTTTTAATATATCCTTATAAAGAGTATCAATGAACTCTCTCCATTCTTTAAGCCCGGCTTCTTTTGCAAAACCATCTAAATAAGCAGCCCCGTCAGCAAGATAAAAGATTTCTAACGCCAACGCCAAATCGCAGTTTTTATCGTTTAATATCGTTAAAGGGATTTCAAAGCCGTTATCCCAGTTATATTCTTCAAGCATTTTTTTCAAGTTGCCGTACAATATAACCCTCCCGTTTTTTTCAGCTTTATTATCATACCGCAAACCCGGAAACGCGGGAACAGGGAGATTTTAAGCGGAATTTCCCGCTTCCGCGGATACACGGCGCAGGCAGCCATAAAAGCACAGGAATACACATTCCCAAAAAGGGGAATTTACATACGGGCGGAAAAATACGGCGCAGGAACGGGGTTGAAAACTTTTTTTTCAGGAAAAACGGCGCCAGATTTAAAGCAAAGCGCCTTATTATAAACCTTTTCCGCCGGGCCCTATGCAGGTATGCGCAGGAGCGCGGAAGATTTTATACGAGCCTGTTTTTAAGGAACCATTCCTGAGAGCTTAAAGGCTCCTCCCCCGGGGCGGGCTT
The DNA here is from genome assembly GCA_947853665.1 of uncultured Deferribacterales bacterium. Classification (GTDB taxonomy): domain Bacteria; phylum Chrysiogenota; class Deferribacteres; order Deferribacterales; family Mucispirillaceae; genus CANTXF01. The sequence goes on from CANTXF010000053.1 coordinate 68,479, forward strand.
CGCTTTCAGGTATTTGTCCCCTTTAAGTATCCACGCTTTTGTGTTATCCGCCAGGCTTATTTTAAGATAAAGCCGCAGGGACTCCTTTATATCCCCGTCGGTTATCTCCGTCATAAGCTCCACCCGCCAGTTAAGGTTGCGGGGCATCATATCGGCGGAGGAAATAAAAAACCTTTCCGAGCCGCCTCCGCTGAAATAAAATATTCTGGGATGTTCCAGAAAACGCCCCACGATGCTCCGCACGGAAATATTTTCGCTTAACCCCTTTACTCCGGCTTTCAGGCCGCATATACCGCGCACTATCAGATCTATCTTAACGCCGGACGCGGAGGCTTCGTACATTTTCCTTATAAGAGGCTCGTCTATAAGGGAGTTCATCTTCATAACCACACGGGACGGCCTGCCGCCTTTTGCAAAGGCTATTTCCTCGTCGAAAAGCCTGACAAGCTGCTCCCTTAAATTGAAAGGCGCTACGAAAAGCCTGCGCCACACCTTCTCCTCCGTATAGCCCATAAGGTAGTTGAAAAGCTGGGCCGCGTCCCTGCCCACCCGTTCGTCGGCGGTTATAAGGTCAGCGTCGGTATATACGTCCGCGGTTATTTCGTTGTAGTTTCCCGTGGCCACATGGGTGTAGCGCGTAATGGAATCCCCCTCCCGGCGCACTATAAGCAGGCACTTGGCGTGGATTTTAAGGCCCACGATGCCGTAAGTAACTATACAGCCCGCTTCCTCCAGATTTCTGGCCCATCCTATATTGCGCTCCTCGTCGAACCGGGCTTTAAGCTCCACCACGACGCTTACCTGCTTGCCGCTTTTGGCGGCCCGCACGAGAGAGGCCAGGATGGAGGAATCCCTGTTAGTGCGGTACAGGGTCATCTTAACGGCCAGCACGTTAGGGTCTCCCGCGGCTATCGCGATAAGCCTCGAAACGAGAGAAAAGGAATAATAAGGCCGGTAAAAAAACAAATCCTTTTCCCTTATCCTGTCGAATATGGTTTTATCCGGCGGCACTCCCAGAAGCTCGAACTTCTTAAACGGGGGAAACTGGAGGGACGGCTTCAAATCCGTAAGCCCGAAAAGGAAAGTCAAATCTATCGTGCCGTCCACGGTAAAAATATCGTTGTCGTTAAAGGCTATCATCTTTTTAAGGAAGGCCAGCAGGTTTTCGGGCATATCCGGCTCTGTTTCCACGCGGGTAACGGCGCCCTTGTTGCGCCGGTATATGGAGTCCTGTATTATCCGGAGCAGATCCGCCGCTTCTTCCTCCTGCACGTCAAGGTCCGCGTTTCTGGTCACGCGGAAAACCCAGGAGCCTTTTACGCTGAATCCCTTATAAAGGCGGGCCAGATTCGCCTTTATAATATCCTCCGTCATAAGTATGACCGTGTCCCCGCCTATCCGTGCCTTAAAAAACCGGCGTATGTTTTCGGGGAGCATTATCAGGGAACGCCACTGCCTGCCGTCCCTCTCAAGCTGTACGATAATGCTTATCCTTTTATTGAAGATAAAGGGGAACGGGTGGGCCGGGTCCAGCGTTACGGGCGTTATTACGGACATTATCTCGTCTACGAATATATTTTCCGCAATATCGGCGGCGGCGCCGGAGGGTTTCGGGTCGAATATTATCCTATGGCGGCGCAGGGAGCTTTTGAGCTTTTTAAAAATATCCTGCTGGAGCACAGTCTGGCCGTGGGCGATTTTATTTATCTCCCTGAGCTGCTCCCTGGGGCTAAGCCCGGAAGCGTCCGCCTTGCCGTAGCCTGCAAGCACCTGGTCTTTAAGGCCCGCCACACGCACCATGAAAAACTCGTCCATGTTGGAGGAAAATATGGCTACGAATTTCAGCTTTTCCATAAGGGGGTTGCGGTCGTCCAGAGCTTCCGTCAGAACCCTCTCGTTAAAGGAAAGCCAGCTTATTTCCCTGTTTATGAAATTCGCTTTACTCATACGTCACCCTCGCGCGGATGTCTATCGGTATGCCGAAAGTTTCCACGAACATCCTTTTCTGATTTTCAAACGCCGCAAGCTCTACGAAAGGCTCCCTGGATGTCCTGGCGTCTATTATTATCATATTTTCCCTTATATCCACCGTAAAATCCGTTATAAGCTCGTTTTTACCGGCGTCGAGAGCGTTTGCGGTTTTAAGTATGCAGGAGAGCTTGTTTATGAGGAGACGCTCTTTTACGGTAAGCTCGTCCATCTGGGAAACGTCCTTATCCCCGGGCAGCCTGCCCATCTGATAGACGGTAAGAGCCACCAACTGGGTAGTTTTCCGCTTCCAGCCGGGAATGGCGAGAGATTTTATTATAAAGTAGGAATTCTGGGCAACGTCCTTAGTGTCTATAAAATAACCCACCTCGTGGAGTATGGCCGCGGCTTCCAGTATCCTGTAATCGCTTTTGGTAAGCGAGTGTATGTCTTTAAGGCTGGTAAAAAGGGCCAGGGAAAACCGCACCACCTTTTTAACGTGGGGTATGTTGCTCCTGTATTTTTCCGCTATGCCCATAAGGGTGGTCTTTACCCTGCGGGAAAAGCCGGGGTCTTTAAGCCTGCCGCTGTAAAATTCCGCCAGAGTAACGGGAAAATCGGACCGGCTGAAATAAAACCTGTCCGACTTGGTAAATTCGAGCAAATGTATATAGGTGCTTAAAGTAGGCACAAGAACGGCCGCTTCGTCCTCCCGCAGCTTAAGCTCGTCTATAAGTTCAGGCCGCGAATAAACGCGCACCTTTTTATAAAACTCCGTAAGCTCGCGCTTGGATATGCTGTCCCCCCTGGGGTTAAAGAGCCGGAGCATAAGGTTTATGGAGCTGCCTCCGCCTATAAGGCAGGATACCTTTTCCCCCGGATCTATGGTGGCCGTAACGGTTTTTACCATATTATCCACATACTGATCGAAGGCCTTGTACCTTTTAAGAAAAGGCACGTGGACGAACATCTGGCGCAGGCGCAGGCTTCCGTACGGCAAAGTGCCGGAATAAAGCACCCTGTCCCCCTTCGTTATGCTTAAAGTAACGTTGCCGCTTGCGATATTGGCAAAAACGACGCCCTGCTTCTCCATTTCGTCGAAACGGGGCACGTCGCTTCTGGCGGAAACGTATTTTATATACACTTCTTCCGACGGCTCCAGCACCTCCAGCTCCACGCCGGAATGGATGCGGACGTAATCTATAAAAAAATCCTTATTGCGGGCTTCGCGCACGCCGCTGGTGCATAAGGCCCTGTAATCGTCTATGCGGTATTCGTCCAGCTTGCGGCGGAAATTAGACAGTATTTCCGTAGCCTGCTTTACGTGCTCCAGGCTTATATACCCTTGAGAGAAGGTGTCAACCCCCAGTCTGAGAGGCTTTATAAGGTATTCCAGCTCCTTTACTTCGTTTTTGCGGAATTCCGCTATCACCATGCGGAAGGCGCTGGCGCCTATATTTATTATCCCGAAAAGACCGGATCTCATATAAGAATTATCTCCTTGCCGGTAAGCGCGCCCAAAAGGTCTTTCTTTTTCTCGAAACCGCTTTGCTCCATAGTTATATCCGCGTTCGACGTTACGGAAAACTCTATCGCTCCCGCCTTTACCTCCGCCCGGACGTCCTTGACGAAAGAACCGTGGGAGCGGTCGAGGCCGTCGGCTATTCTCAATATGGCCGCCAGTTTAGCGGTAAGCTCCCTGTCCTGAGGCGAAAGGCGCATAAAATTCGCGTGGTCGTTTTTAGGCATAGCGCGCCTGTGGTAGCGGGCTACGTTGGCTATAAGCTCTATCTCCCGCTCCGAATAGCCCGCAAGCTCCGTATTCATTATAAGATAGTAGGAATGCTTATGATGGCGGGAATAAGCTATATACTGGCCTACGTCGTGGAGAAGCCCGGCGGCTTCCAGTATGGCCCAGTCGCCGGGAGAAAGGTTAAGGGCGCTTCTCAGGTCCTCGAATATCTTTTCCGCCAGCTTCGTTACCTGCAAAGCGTGCCCCTCCTCGAAGCAGTATTTTTTGCCGGTCTCTATAAGGCGGGAATAGCGCACGTCCACATGGCTGCCGCCCTGAAAAAGCAGCTCCATGCCCATTTTATTTATAAGGTCTATGGTAAGGCCGCCCCTGAGCCCGCCGGAAAGGGTATAAAAGCCCTCCAGCCGGTAGCGCTTCATAAGGGTCTGAACAAGTATGGCGGCGGAAAGTATTATATCGGCCCTCGCCGGCTCCAGGCCGGGTATTTTCAGGCGCTCGGCCACGCTTTTGCCCGTTATCTCGTTTATAAAGTGCTTGGTAAAAATACTGTCCACGAATTTTACCGCCGAATCGGACAGATTGTTGCGCTTGTTATATATAAACGAAAGGTTATTGAGGGTGCCGCCGGAGCAGACGAGCCTGTCTACGCCGTACAGAGGCAGAAAGCCGCCGGTCGATTTTTTTATGTGGCTTTTGAGCTTTTTCACTTCCTCCGCTTTTACCGGGTCGTTTTTAAAAAATTCGTAAGTCAGCTTGGAACAGCCCAGCGGGGTGGACTCGGAAAATTTCAGCTCGCCGTAAGCCGCGCAGGAAAACTCCGTGCTGCCTCCGCCCATATCAACAAGCAGGGTATTGCCCTCGCTGAGCTGAAAATAAGACGACGCGGCAAGATACATAAGCCGCGCTTCCTCCACCCCGGATATTATCTCTATATCAAGGCCCGTTTTATCCTTAACTATACCTGCCACCTCTCCGGCGTTGGAGGCCTCCCGGAAAGAGGCGGTGGCGACGGCCCGGTATTTTTCCACCCGGGCGGAATCCATCATGGTTTTCATATTGGAAAGGACGGAGGTTATGGTATCGGCCGCCGCGGGAGAAAACTCTCCCGTGCGGTAGACGTTGTCCCCTATCCGCACCGTTTCCTTATATTCGTCGATAACCTTGTAGGTTCTGTCCAGAACCTTGGAAATCTGCAGCCTTATGGAATTGCTGCCTATATCTATCACCGCTATCACTGGGTTCGGATTATCCATTGAAACCTCCGGCGGACGGGCGCCGCTATTTTCCGGGGCAGTCCTTTAAGGCGGATGACCAAGGCGGGTATCCGCTTTAATCCGCGCCGCGGTACGGCCGTTTTTTATATTATAAGCCTATCGCCAAAAAGAACAGTAATTTTTTTGTCAAACCGCGGCATCAGGGCGGAAAATTACGGAAAAAATCTTCCGCCCTGCGGGACATCCGCCGTTTTTTGACCTCAGCCGAAAAGCGGCCATATCAATTGTTGCCAACAGGACGCCCTTTAAGCTATAATACCAAGTTAATTATATAATCTTCCCCGGAGTATCCAATGGATAAGAAGCGTTTTGAGCTTACGATGGAGAGCTTTTTCGGCAAAGCGGGCGTAGAGCTGCTGAAAAAAGGCTCCGATTATCAGGCGGGCGACGAAGCCGCGCCGTATATACTTCTCGACCCAGGAAGAAAAACATACTACATAGCAGAAACGGACGGCCCCGGCGACGGCCTTGAGGATATGGAGATTTCCGCCGCCGCATCGTGGCTGGCGGAAAAAGAGGGCCTGCCGGAAGCGGCCGCAAAAGCCCTGCTTTGCCTGGGAAGAGCGGCGGGCCTGCCGTCATCCGGCATAGAACTGCCCGGAAAAGACCTTGAAGGCCTTGCGGAAAAAAGCGCGCTTATAATAAGCGAGGAAAACGCCCCCGCCGTTAAGGCGTATCTGGACGGCAGGGGGATAAGCTGCCAGTCCGCTCCTTTAAAAGGAGCGTTTTCCGCAATGTTTTTCGATAAAAACGCATCCGGGCAGATAGCAGGTATTTATAAAACCTCGTCGGAAGAATACATGAAAAGCGTTTCGGAAAAAGAGGAGCCTCAAACGGCGGCGTTCTCTTTCGACGACCTGCTTAAAGACGTGCCTCCCCTTGAGGACGACGCGGAAACCGTCCCCGGAACGCAGAAGCCCGGCGAAAGCGCCTCTATCTCATTCGACGATCTTCTGAAAGACGTGCCCCTTCCCGGAGAGGAAGAAAAGCCCACCCGGGCGGACGAAAACGGCGGGGAAAAGGACGACGACGAAAAGCTGCTGGACGATCTCGACCTTTCCTTCATGCAGAAAAAAAGCGAGCCGGAGCTTTCCGAGGAAGAAGGCGACCTGCTGTACAGCAAAATAATAAACGAACAAACAAAAAACCTAGAAAACGCCCCATCCCCCAAGGCCGGAAACGCAAGGGAAATACCGAAAGAGGTCATGGAATCCATCGGCGCGGAGGAAGACGACGCGGCCGGGCCGGATGGCGCGGCAAGCGAAGAAACGCCGCCGGAAACGGATAAAAAAACCGGGGCGGAAGCTCCCGCGCCCCGCGGCGGGGCCCTGCGGGAAAGCGCCGCTTCAAAAGCGGCCTCCAACCTGGCGGGCTTTATATTTTTCGCCCCGGCATATTTAATAGGCAAAATCACAAGGCGCGTGCTGCCGCCGTTCGTAATATACTGGCTTGCGGCGATAGCGGTTATTTTCGGGGTTTATCAGGCGGCATTTTCTCTTATATCGCCTTTATTCTATCCAGAATTCACGGCAAGGGCGGGCGAAGCCGCCGCTGCGCTGAACGCCCTTATCCCCGCGGGAGAAAATCTATCCCCCGCAGACGGCGCGGCGGCTGATATGCTCGTTTCTTCCGCGGTGTTCTTTACAGGCCAGGCGGCGGCGGTGGCGGCGGCCGAAAACGGGTGGCTGCTCGGATATATGATGTCCTTCGGGGCGCTGCTTATGATATTTCCCCTTTCCCGCTCTTTCGGGGCGCGGATAACGGTTTTTTCCGTGCTGTATTTCTTCGCCGCGCCTTTTATTCTGGGAGCGCAGACCTATATGCTCTCCTGCCTCTCGGCCTGGGCGGAAAGGGCCGCAGGGGCGGAAAACGCTTTAAGCGCCCTGGCCTCCGGAACTGTTTTTACGGTATTTGCGGCGCCGGTAATACTGACCGTTGCCCTTTTTTGGATTTCGGGTTATTTTGTACCCCAAAAAACGAAACATAAAGAGGTGCTTCCTTGAAAGAAAAAAGGTCCCTTGAATGGGTGGACGAACTGGAATCCGGCGACGCGGCCCTGGACAGCCACACTAAGGAGCTGCTGCGCCAGACTAATATATTTATAGATATGATGTCATCCATGTACCGCGAGGAGCAGCTTGACAAAATGCTGGGCGTGCTTACGGACTATTCCAGAAACCACTTTCCCGCCCAGGAAGAAATGATGAAGGATACCCGCTATCCCGCCATGGCCGATCATATCGCGGAACACCGCCGCTTTATTCACGCCGTGTCTAAACTTTACAGGGAAAAGCTGAACCAGAAAAAAGACCTGGCTCAGGACGATGAGGATTTTGACGCCAGAGGCGTGGACGGGGTGATAAACGACACCTACGATTTTATAATAGACTGGTACGACAACCACATGCTCTCGGCGGACAAGCGGTTTCTGGACTACCTGAAATACGAAAAATAACGGAAAAAGCCTATCTGAAAATATTGGCGGCCACGTTTTTAAAGCTGTTGCGGAGGCCGCCCCTTTTTATCATTTTTTCCGTTTCCTCCCGGCCTATGTCCATTATTTCCTGAGCTTTATACGCCTCGAACATACCGTAACCGGCCAGGTCGGGCTTTATAACGGCTTTCTCCCCTCCCATACGGGCCTCGGCCAGGGCTTTTGCCACTATGCTCATCGACCTGCCCATAGTTTCCACCATGCCGGGTCTGTCGCCTTTTTCCCGCTCCTCGATATATTTGTTCAGATGAACGGAAATTATATTCTTATAACCCCGCTCTTTAAGCAGGGCGGAGGGAACAGGGTCCAGCACGGCGCCGTCCACATAATAGGCTCCGTCGTAAAAATAGGGCTTAAAGATACCCGGCACGGAAATACTGGCCCTTATGGCGGGTATTACCGGGCCGGAATCGAAAATTTTTTCCGTGCCTTCATCAAGATTGGTGGCAGGAATAAAGAGGGGTATCCTTGCTTCCTCGAATACGGCGCTGCCCAGATGCTCCTCGAATATTTTTATGAGCTTGTTGCCGGAAATAAAGCCTCCCCTGAGGGAAAGGTCGATAGCCATAAAAGCGCCGCGCCTGCTCAGGCTCAAAAGCCACTCTTTAAGCAGGTTGAGCTTGCCAAGGGCGTAATAGGCGGCCACAATGCCGCCCATACTGGTGCCTGCAACGGCGGTAATGGTGCATCCGGCGTTTTCAAGAGCCTCTATGACGCCGATATGGGCCACTCCCTTCGACGAGCCGCTGCCCAGGGCCAGAGACACGTTTTTTACGTTTAAAATATCTTTAAGCATCTTTTTCTATTTTTTAAAAAGCGCTTCGGCGGCCACCCTGTCGGCCGCGTCCTTTCCCGCCAGGTATTCTATCAAGGCGAAAGCGAAAGCAGGGGTAGCGGCGGGGCCAGCGCCGGTTATTACGCTGCCGTCCTTCACCACGTCCTTATCGTAATAGGTTCCCGCAACGGGCGTATCTTTCATGGCGGGATATATGGTGTAATTTTTGCCTTCCATTATGCCAGCCGCCTCAAGAACTATGGGAGCCGCGCATATAGCCGCTATAAGCTTTCCCGCCTTGTGGCCGTCCTTTAAAATATCGCGGACGAGGGCGCTTTTTTTAAGGTTCTCCGCCCCCATGCCGCCTCCCGGGCAGATAAAAGCGTCGAAATCCTTTATATCCACATCCTCCGCCTTCATATCGGCGGAAATTTTAACGCCGTGGGCTCCCGTGCATTCCATCCCCGTAACGCCTGCCATGCAGGTATCTATCCCCGCCCGGCGGAGCAGATCCACCGTGGCTACGGCTTCTATTTCCTCAAACCCGTCGGCTAAAAAAACGGCTGCTTTTTTCATTTTTACTTATCCTCCCGTTTTATTTTCTTTAGATTATGGCACAATCCTGCCGGATTCCAAATAAATAAAATACGGCCTATGCTTTAACCCCGGCGGCGCGGGAACGCTCTATGCCTATCCCCCGCACAAGGAGAAAAACGCCCACGGCAATAAAGCCCAGGCTCGCCAGATGGGGAGCCCGCAGGAAGCCGACCATAAGGTCGTCCGCCCTGAACACGGTTACAAAGGCCCTTATAAGGCCGTAAAATATAAGATAAAGGCCGAAAATGCCGCCGCTGGATATCCAGTTGTCCTTCCTCCAGAAATAATAGAGCACAGCGGCGCCTATAAAGTTTAGTATCATTTCGTAAAAAAATGTGGGATGCACCGGCAGAGTCCCGAAATCCATATAAGCCGGGGGCATATATTTGCTCGTAAAGCTGATCCCCCAGGGGACGTACTCCCTGAGAACGTATTGCTTGCCCTCAAAAGGCACGGTCACAGTGCCTTCGGCTATCATGCCGCTTATTCTGGACACGTTTTCAGGCGCGCCGGAAAGCCCCAGATGGGAAAGGGCCGCGTTCCAGAAATCGGTAAAGGCCGGTTTCAGGCGGAATATTATATCCGGCGGAGTAATAGTGGGCACGCCGTGAGCCTCGCCGTTGGCAAAATTTCCCATACGGCCCAGCCCTTGAGAAAAAAGCAGGAAAGGAGCGATAATATCCCCGGTAAACATGGTTTTCATTTTAAGGCGCCAGGAATAAAGCGCGGCCCCCAGAGCCCCGCCTATAACGCCGCCGTGAATGGCAAGCCCCCCGTGCCATATTGCAAGGATCTCCGAAAAGTGGTTTCCGTAAAAATCCCACTTGAGGAACACGTAATAAAGCCTGCCCCCTATCAGGGCGCATATAAATGTAACTATTATGATATTTTCGATTATCTCCGGCTTAACGCCTAAAGACTTCGCACGGCGGCGGGCGAAATAAATTGTAAGGATCAGGCCTATTATGAACATAAGGCTGTAAACCCTAAGCTCGAAAGAACCGATTTTAAAAAGATAAGGCATCATAAGACGATTTTCTCCGAAAAAACATTTCCCACGATGTTATAACCCTTTTGCCCTCCGGTCAAACATATTATGACGGCGTCCGTTTTGGGCCTGCGGGTCTTCGCCGCCTGCCGCGCGGTCTCACGGCGGAAACTATTGACATACGGCCAATAACGGCGTATATTATCATCCTATTTTTTAATCGAACGCACGCCGGAAGCGAGCCGCACGGACAAGTGCCCCCTTATTTGGCATAAACCGCCTTAAAAAAGGCGGCGGGGGTGTTCTTACGGCCCCGGCGGAGGCAGAACAAAAGGAGAAGACATGTCCTACATTTCCATGAAGAACCTGCTGGAAGCAGGCGTCCATTTCGGCCACCAGACCAAAAGGTGGAACCCGAAAATGTCCAAATACGTTTTCGGCGCGAGAAACGGTATCTACATACTGGATCTGCAAAAAACCGTTCAGTGCTTCAACAACGCCTACGAATTCGTCCGCGATATGGCCAAAGCCGGAAGCAGCTTTCTTTTCGTCGGCACTAAAAAGCAGGCGCAGGAAGCCATAAAGGCGTCCGCCGAAAAATGCGGCGCGTACTACATCAACCAGCGCTGGCTGGGCGGCACCCTTACCAACTTCAACACCATAAAAAGCCGTG
>CANTXF010000054.1 GCA_947853665.1 uncultured Deferribacterales bacterium
ATTCGGCCTTCACGCCAATAAAGCGAAGGTTTTCTGTCCACCAACGTCTGCACTAATAAAGCAGACGTTTTCTGTCCATCAAAGCGGAAGCAGCCCCAATTAATGCACCTCGTTTTAGAGCAAGCCCGAAGCGTCCCGCAAGCCGCTGTATTATAACTATTTCCCATAACGTTATTAATCCGCGTATGGGTATAGCTGCGAAATATTTTATATAACATCAATCTGGATAAAGGCGCGGCCGAGTCAGGATTTACGGCGGCAGGCATGAGCTTTTGAGGAATAAAGAGCGGCGGAAAGCCGTGAAGAACGCCGTCAAACGGCCGCCAAACCATGGCGAAGCGAAACAACCGCCTGATAACAGAAAAAAAGAAACGGAGAGAGAGGGATTCGAACCCTCGGTAGGTTTCCCTACACACGCTTTCCAGGCGTGCCCCTTAAACCGGACTCGGACATCTCTCCAAAAAAACCATCCGCGGGAGGAAACAACGCCTTTCCCGCAGAAAGGAAAAACTTTATAGCATATCGCGCCGGAAATTGGAACATAAAATTTATAAAAAAAATATTTTTTTTCGCAGCCGCGCTTTTACACGGAGCAATATAAAAGTACGGAAGATATTTATAATAAGGCTGAAAGCCTTTGTCAAAGGCGCTCTATAAAGGAGTTTTTGCTCTGATCCGCCTTGCTTTCATCAGATATCGTTATGAATATTTTAACGTCCGGGGGATGATATTATTAATTATCCGCCGCGGCTGTCCGCGTTAATGGGACGGCCGCTTTTTTCTATAAATTAATTGGCGGAGCCGTTACGGATAAAGGCCGCTATCTCCTCCAGGCGTTCAAGGCCGGCGTTAAGCTCGCGGAATATATCAACGCTCCTGCCGTCCTCCGCCGCGATCCCGAAGCGGACGAAATCGTCCCCCAGGGTTTCAAGCTCTTTTGTAATATCGTCCGGCACGGGGCACAGGCAGTTATCGTATATTTCTTTCATAATAGCCCTTGCCTGCTCCAGCCGCAGGACGACGTAGTTGAGCCGGGCAAGCTCGTTAAGGCGGCCGAAACGCTCTATATCCAGATAAGCCTCCGTTATACGTCCACTTTGCCGGAGGTTACCCTGCTTTTGCGCATAACCTCCTCGTCCTCAAGGGCGCCAAGCTTTTCCACTACCCCGGAAAGCTGGGCCACCTCCTGCTGCCTTGCCGCGCGTCTTTCCGCGGCCAGCTCACGGGCCCTGTCCGCCTTTCTCTTTTCAAGGAGACGCTGAGAATACTGCCGTTTCTTCTCCTGTATCTCCTCGTACTGGGCGAGCTTCTGCTCGTAACTGCGCAGATCCATCATTATGGCCATGTAAGAGGCCAGACCGAGCAGAGCAATAAGGATATCGACTTTTTCCATAAAACGCCTCTTACGACTTATCGGCAGTCTTTCTGAATAACTTTAACCCGGCGTGAAGAATCTTGCAATATATACTTGAAGCGCCTTTTTAAGAACGAGTTTTCAAAACCCGTCCGAAAATTGTTGCCATTCAGCCGGTTATGGTAAATAATAGGTCATCGTCCAAACTGATTTAAAGAGAGGGTGAAATATGTCGAAAAGCAGAAAACTGATAATAACGGCAGCGGCGGCTCTTATGATATTCGGCTGCCAGCGCGCGGAAAACGGCGATAAAACGGCGCAGGCCGACAATAAAAGCCCGGAAACCGTAATAGAGGCCGTTCTCCCCGAAACGGACGACGCCGGTCAGACGGAAATGCTTAAACTTAAAGAAGAAAATAAACGGCTTGCCGGCATTTTAGCCGACAGAGACGGGGAAATAAGCCGCCTTAAAGCGGAGCTGGTCTCGGAGCAGGCTTCAAACGCCAATATGCAGGCAGCCGTGGCCGACGCGGGTAAGGCAAAGCGCAACGTAGGCTTTATAGCTATTATATCCGCGGCGCTTAATATAATATTCATATTTTTTCTTATAAAGGCGAAAAGAGCCCCCAAACGCCTTGCCCTGCCGGAAGGCAGGAAAGAGAAGGACGATAAGGCAAAAGAACCGTCGCCTGACAGGGCGGCCAGGGCGGAAAAGGGCGCCGCGGAACCCCAAACCGCGGCGGAAAGCCAGAAGCCGCAGGCCAAAAGAGGCCGCCCGGCGGGAAAAGCGGCGAAAAAACCCGGCAGGCCCCCTAAAAACAAAAGCGCCGACGCTGTTTCAAAGGCCGCTCCATCGGAAAACAGCGAAGAAAATAAATAAACTGTCTCGCCCGGCTTTTATGCCGGGCTTTCTTTTTATATCCCATTACTGGCAGGCAGCTTTTAAAGAACGTGCTTTTTCCGGCCGCGTTTTTTTGCTCCCGCCAGTCTGAAATCAGCCCGGAGTAAGATAAGGGAGGCTTCGAGCAGAGTTACGGACACCCGGCCGCCAACGCGGAAAACCTCCCCCGCGCGCCGGGAGGAAGCCGAAAGGCCGTCGTCGCAGACGTAAAACCTGTCCCCCGGGATGGATGCGAAATCTATAAACCCAGTCATCATCAGCTTTTCAACGAAAATAAACAGCCCGTCCGGCGATATGCGGTTTATATAGGCGGTAAAGGTCTCGTCCCTGTGGTTTTTAAGATATTCCATTTTTTTAAAAAGGCCTATCTCGTTTTCCGCTTCGTCAGCAAGCCTTTCCAGGCGGGACATGGCAGGAGCCAGGCGCGAAAGCTCCTCCTCCGTTTCATGGTCTTCGCCAAGGCCCAGACCGTGCAGAAGCGCCCTGTGGACGAGCAGATCGGGATAGCGGCGTATAGGGCTTGTAAAATGGGTATACGCCGTAGAAGCAAGCCCGAAATGCCCCGTATTATCCGCCGTGTATTCCGCCCTCATCATGCAGCGCACAAGCATGGGATTCAATATGAAGGCATACTCCGAGCCGGACGAAGCAATCCCCAGCTCCCTGACGAACCCCGGCGTTACGGGAAATTCCGGCGGCGGAACGTTCAGGCCGAAGCTTTTTGCAGTTTCAAGCCAGTTTTCCAGCTTTTTTATATCCGGCTCGCCGTGGGTGCGGTAAAGGGACGGTATTTTCCTTTCCTCCAGCAGGCAGGCCGCGGCTTCGTTGGCCGCTATCATAAAAAGCTCTATCATCCTTTCGGCCCGGCCCCTTTCGGCGGGGCGTATATCCTCGACACGGCCGTCGCCGCCGAAAAGAAACACGGCTTCCGGCAAATCGAAATCAAGGCCGCCTGCGTATTGCCTGTTTTTTAAAAGGATAGACGCAAGCCTTTCCGCCCTTATGAGAAAACCGGAAAGCTCCGGCGTAAGAGGCTCCGCCTTCCCCGAAAGAACGTCGTTCACATAGCCGTAGGTAAGCCTGAAACGGCTTTTTATTACGGAACGGTAAAAGGAGGCGGAGAGCTTTTCGCCTTTTTCGGAAAAAATTATTTTCGCCGTAACGGTATATCTGTCCTCTCCGGGCAGAAGACTGCACAAGCCGTTAGAAAGGGCCTCCGGCAGCATAGGCACGGCAAACTGGGGAAAATAGACGCTTGTGCCCCGCCTTTCGGCCTCGCGGTCTATGGGAGAGCCTTTGCGGACAAACCTTGAAACGTCGGCAATATGGACGTACAGCGCGATACGCCCGTCCTCCTCCGTTACGCTTACGGCATCGTCGTAATCCCTTGCGGATTCCCCGTCGATGGTAACAGCGAAAAGCTCCCGGAAGTCGGACGGCGCCTTTCCCCCGCAAAAGGAGGCCCCGCTCTCAATATCAAGCGCCTCCCGCGCGGCCTCGCTGGGGAAATTTTCCGAAAGGCCGTATTTATACATTACTATTTTATTATCAACGCCCGGTTCGTCCAGAGGGCCAAGCCGCCCGGAAACGGAGGCGGTTCCGAATATTTTTTCCGACGGGTAGCGTTCCACGCGGCAGATAACGGCGTCCCCGTCGCTGCAGTCAAAGCCGTCCTCCGTTACGCGCATTACGGAAGTGAAATTTCTCGAAAGCGGTATAACGTCGAAGCGCCGCCTGTCTATATCGGCCACCCCGACGAAAGATTTTACGCCCCGCTCCGTTATTCTGACAACGGCGGCTTCTTTCCTGCCCCGGAAAACGCCCGCCTTTACCTCCACCCTGTCTCCGTGCAGCGCGCCGTTCAGATTTTTGCGGTGGATAAAAAGGTCTTCCCCTTTTTTGCCGTCCGGTATGAAAAAGGCGTAGCCCTCCGGGTGGCCCTCAATTTTTCCCGTAAGGATGTTTTCATCCCCGCCGTTTTTTACGCGGCTCTTTCCGCGCCCGGCGGCAGGTATCGGGCGACTGCGCGGCCGCCCTGTCTTTCCCGCGGCGGGCCTTTTTTTCTTGATCCTACTCAATACCGTATTCCCGCAGCTTCTTGCTCAGCGTGTTCCTGTTTATCCTTATCCGCTTTGCCGCCAGCGACTTATTGCCGCCGCACATATCCATGGCGGCCTGAAGCAGAGGGGTCTCCACTATTTTAAGATACTCCCCGTAAGGCTCGGCCTTTTCCAGATGGGCGCCGCTTTCTATCAGCCCTTTGGCCAGCTTATAAAGCTCGTCCCTTACCGTGGCTTTCGGGGCGACGGTGGCGTTTTTGCGCCGCACCTTGGCGGGAAGGCTGGTAGGACCTATCTCCGCGCATTCGCTGGAAATGGCCGCCTGCTTAAGAACGTTCTCAAGCTCCCGCACGTTGCCGGGCCAGTCGTACTTTACAAGAATACCCAGAGCCTCTTTGGAAAGGCTCCTGATCTCCCGGCCGCATCCGGCGTATTCTTTAAGGAATATATCGGCCAGCTCGGAAATATCCTCGCGCCTGTGCCTCAGCGGAGGCAGCTCCACGGAAACAACGCTGAGTATATCGCATAGATCCTGGCGGAAGCGGGCCTGCCGGGCAAGCTCGGCTATGTTCCTGTTTGTGGAGGCTATTACGCGCACCCGGCCGTAAAGGCTGTCTCTGGACTCGTTTTTAAAGCTGAGAACGGATATGAGCCTGCTTTGAAGGCGCGCGTCAGCGTCCGCCGCGTCGTCTATCAAAAGGGTGCCCCCTCCGCAGGAAAGGAAAGCGTCCTCAAGAGCGGCTTCAAGCTCGCCGTCCCCCACAGAGTCGGAGGATACTGAAACCGGGTCGAAAACACCGAAAGGCCCCGGCCTGCCGCTCAGCTCGTGGATGACCCGGGCCAGCGTGCCTTTGCCGCAGCCAGATTCGCCGCTTATAAGCACGTTCACGTTCATCGGGGCGATCTTCTCTATCACCCCGTAAATGCGCTTCATATCCCTGGATCTGCCGGCTATCGCCGTTCCGCGGCATATAATGCCCATGATCACTTAACTATTTTTGAAGGCCTGCCCTGCTCGTCCACCGGGTATATTTCAAAAGTATAATCCCCCGTGACCGAATCGGTTATGCGCTTCGTTTTAGAATCCACTTTAAAATAACCCGCCCCGTCGGAAACGGCGAACATTTCAAAAGGCATATTTTTTACTATCTCCTTCATATAGGCCGTCCATACGGGAGCGGCGGCGGAAGAACCGGTGGCGTAGCCGCCCATTTTGCGGAAATCGTCGTAGCCTACCCAGGCCACGGTCACTATATTGGGCAGAAAACCGCCGAACCAGGCGTCTTTAGAGTCGTTAGTCGTGCCGGTTTTACCGCCCACCTTACGCTGAACGGCTTTCGC
This sequence comes from uncultured Deferribacterales bacterium, assembly GCA_947853665.1. Taxonomy (GTDB): domain Bacteria; phylum Chrysiogenota; class Deferribacteres; order Deferribacterales; family Mucispirillaceae; genus CANTXF01. Next base: position 5,657 of record CANTXF010000054.1, read on the forward strand.
CCGCCAGCCGCTTCCCTGCTCGATAACGTTCACAAGCATTTCGTTCATTATATAGGCGGTGGGCTTTTCAAGCACCTGCACAGGGTCCGGCGGCACGAACTCATAAAGGACGTTGCCGTCGATATCCTCTATCCTCGTTATAAAATAAGGCGTGGCCGGGCGGGCGCCCTCGCCTGCGAAAACGCTGTAAGCGTAAGCCATTTCAAGGGGAGAGGCGGAAGCGCTGCCCAGGCTTACGGAAAGGTCGGGAGGCATTTCGGAAGTTATGCCGAATTTGTTGGCGTATCTTATTATCTTGCGTATGCCTATCTGCTCCGCCACTTTTATGGTAACTATGTTCCGGGATTTTACAAGGGCCTCTTTAAGGGTGGTCACGCCGTAAAACTTATCCTCGTAGTTTTTGGGCTTCCATACCTTGTCCCCTTCCTCCTCCTCGGAGATGACGGGAACGTCCAGAACCGTGTCCATAGGAACGAAGCCGCTTTCAAAGGCGGCGGCGTAAACTATCGGCTTGAATATGCTGCCCATCTGCCTGCGGGCCTGGACAGCCCTGTTAAAGAAGGACTTGTCGTAGGAAAAACCGCCTACCATGGCGTATATCTCCCCCGTTCTGGGGTTTACGGAAACCAAAGCCCCCTCTATCTCTGGGTCCTGCTCAAGGTAAAAAAGCTCCTCGTCCTTTTTATCGCGGGAAACGTATATTATATCGTTCTCTTTTAAAATAAGCCTGAGATCCGCCAGCTTGGAAGCGGAATCGCCCGCGGGCCTGGCCCATTCGTTGTCTTTAAGGTTGAGGACGCCCTTTTTCCCGTTTACGTCAAGCTCTGCGGAATTTACGTCCACCTTTTTCACAACGGCTTTTTCAATGCCCATGGAAGCAAGGTAGGAAGGCGTTTCAAGCAGCTCCTCCTCCGAGGGTTCTTTAAGGCCTATTATGTCCTCCCCGCCGGTTTCGTCCCCTTCTATCACAGCGGGGATTGTTTCGGGAGCAGGCTCGGCGTATTGCCCGACAGGGCCTGCGTAACCTTCTTTTTTGGCGAGAGCCATAAGGTTTTCCCTTACGGCCTTTTCCGCCTCGAGCTGATAATCAAGGCGGAGAGTAGTGTATATTTTAAGGCCCAGGTTCTGAGGGTCTTTTATTTTAAGCTCGTCAGAAAGATATTTATGGACGAAATCCATAAAATATCCCGCGTATTTCAGCTTAAGGGGCACGGAATCCACAAGGGACACCGGCTCCTCCAAAGCGGCCTTATACTCGTCCTCCGTAATATAGCCTACCTCGTACATCCTGTATAACACGTGGTTGCGCCGGGCAACGGCCCTGGCCATGTTTATATGGGGGGCGTAAAGGCCCGGAGCCTTGGGAATACCAGCTATAAGGGCCGCCTCCGCAAGGGTAAGGTCCTGGGCGTTTTTGCCGAAGTAATTTATGGCCGCCGCCTGGACGCCGTAAGCCCCCCGGCCGAAATTGACCTGATTGAGATAAAGCTCCAGTATGTTTTCCTTAGTAAGGTATCTGTCTATCTGGTAAGCCATGATGGCTTCCTTGAGCTTGCGCTTGAGCTTTTTTTCAGGCGTGAGGTAAAGTATCTTTACAAGCTGCTGGGTAAGGGTGGAGCCGCCCTCCACGACGCGGCCCGCCTTTATGTTGGTAACGAACGCCCTCGCTATGCCCCACAGGTCCACGCCGCTGTGCTCGTAAAACCTGGAATCCTCCACGGCGACGACGGCCTGCCCCATATAGGCTGGCATAAGCTCTATCGATATGGGATAGCGCCGCTCCGGGCCAAGCTCCGCTATAACGGTGCCGGAAGCGTCGTAAACCACCATAGGCTCGTTATACTTGAAGGAGGCCATCTCCTCCACGGAAGGCAGCTCGCCGCTCAGCTTGTAAACGTAAAGGGCGAAAGCGCCGGCGGAAAGAAGGCCCAGCCCGAAAAGGGACAGGAACACGGTAAGAAATATTTTGGCCGGTTTAGACATAATATACAGCTACTCCGCGCGGGGGCGTGAAAAAGCCCCGTTTTATATATTTATTATGACGGCTGCCGCCTCAAAACGGGAGGCGCATAATCCGTAGACAGAAATCGAGCCGCATTAATTATGGCGGCTCCCGCTTTGGTCGCGCGTCGCTTGAGAGCAAGCTCGGAACAGAAAAACGGGAGCGGGCATATCTGTTCCCGCTCGTTTTCTATCCATCAAAACGGGACGCGCATAATCTGTCGCGCGTCGTTTTCTGTCCATCAAAGGCAGGCAGTTACGGAAAATAATTATAACGCTGACGTTAATAACGCCCTCTTATAAATATCTTCCATAAATTCGCACGGTCTGCCTTAAGGGGCGCAGCCGCTTCTATTATCCGTCATCTGGCTTTCATCTCAAAAAGCATATCCCTGAGCCTTGCGGCGGTTTCAAAATCAAGCTCCTCCGCCGCTTTGAACATACGCCTTTCCAGATCTTCTATATCCTGCTCTTTTTTGCCGGTAAGCTTTATGTCAAGCTCCGGCTTCGCGTCCACGGTAAAGTAATCCTGCTCGTATATGGAGGAAAGTATATCGCTTATGGCGCTTTTTACCGTTTCCGGCGTTATGCCGTGCTTTTTATTGTATTCCGTCTGCTTTTTGCGGCGGCGGTTCGTTTCCTCTATGGTCTCGCTCATGGCGGCGGATATTTTGTCGCCGTAGAATATGGCTCTGCCGTCCACGTTTCTGGCCGCCCGTCCTATGGTCTGTATAAGGGATTTGTAAGACCGCAGGAACCCTTCCTTATCCGCGTCCAGAACGGCAACGAGGGTAACTTCAGGAATATCAAGCCCCTCGCGCAGCAGATTTATGCCCACAAGAACGTCGAACTCGCCCATACGCAGGGCTTTTATTATACGTATTCTTTCAAAAGTGTCTATCTCCGAGTGGAGATATTCCACGCGGACGCCCATTTCCTTATAGTATCTCGTAAGCTCCTCGGCCATGCGCTTCGTAAGGGTGGTAACAAGGACGCGCTCGCCTTTAGCGGTCACTTTCAGTATCTCCGAATAAAGGTCGTCCACCTGGGTGCGCGCGGGACGCACCTCTATTTCCGGGTCCATAAGGCCGGTGGGCCTTATTATCTGCTCCGCTATCACGCCGCGGGAATCGTTTATTTCATATTTATCCGGCGTGGCGCTTACATAAAGCACCCTGTTTACCTGGCTGTCGAACTCCTCGAATTTAAGGGGCCTGTTGTCGAGAGCCACAGGCAGGCGGAAGCCGAAATCCACCAGCGTGGTTTTTCTGGAGCGGTCGCCGTTATACATGCCCCTTATCTGGGGCACCGTCATGTGGGATTCGTCTATTATAACAAGGGCGTCTTTAGGCAGATAGCTTATAAGGGTGTGGGGAGTGCTGCCCGGCTGCCTGCCGTCGAAATAGCGGGAGTAATTTTCTATACCGGTGCAGTAGCCCGTTTCCTTAAGCATCTCTATATCGAACATGGTGCGCTGGGTAAGCCGCTGCTCCTCAAGGAGCTTGCCCTCGGCGTGAAATTTTTTGCAGCTTTCAAGAAGGTCGGCCTTCATCCGCTTTATTACGTGGTCCATGGTAATGGCGCTTGTAACGTAATGGGTGTTGGGAAATATGGCAAGCTCGTCCAGCTCCCTGACAGTTTTCCCCGTGAGAGCGTCGAACTCGCTTAATCTGTCTATGGTGTCGCCGAAAAACTCTATCCTGTACGCTATCGAATCCTCGTGGGAGGGAAATATCTCCACCGTGTCGCCTTTCACCCGGTAAGTGCCCCGGTGAAAGTCGAAATCATTGCGGTCGTAGCGCACCTGTATCAGCTTCATCAGCACTTCGTCGAAGTTGCACTCCTCGCCTGCCGCAAAAGTCTGCATCATGGTCTTATATGTCTCAGGAGAACCGAGACCGTATATGCAGGAAACGGAAGCCACTATGATAACGTCCCTGCGCTCTATAAGGCTTCTTGTGGCCCGGTGGCGGAGCTTGTCTATATCTTCGTTTATGGCGGAGTCTTTTTCTATATAAGTGTCGCTGGAAGGGATATAGGCTTCCGGCTGATAATAATCGTAATAGGAAACGAAATACTCCACCGCGTTATCCGGGAAAAATTTACAGAACTCCCCGTAAAGCTGGGCGGCCAGCGTCTTATTGTGGGCGATTATGAGGGTGGGGACATTCATTTCCTTAATGACGTTCGCCATGGTAAAGGTCTTGCCGGAACCTGTAACCCCAAGCAGCACCTGCCTTTTTGCCCCGTCCTCATAGTTTGAGACGATCTGCTTTATGGCTTCCGGCTGGTCTCCTGCCGGGAGGTAATCCGAAACGAGTTTAAAATCCATAACACATATATATCAAATACCGCCTCACGGGACAACAGAATATTGTACCCGGAAAACGGATAAAAAAAAGCCACGCTCAAGCATGGCAAAAAACTTAAACTGCACGGTAAAAACACCCGACCCCGGGCGGCCCGAAGGCGATTAGAATAAATTTTTATTTGAACTCGCAGTGTAAATTCAAACGGTAGTTACATTTGAATACTGTCTTATAACGCGAAAACCGGTTTATGTCAACAAAAAAGGCGCGGTCAGTCAAGATCGTTGACATCTGGAACAGATATTATACTATATGTAATAAAATTCAAACACAGGATACTGACATGAATAAAAATCGCGGCGAATACTATCTTGGTTTCGATATAGGAACGGACTCCGTCGGCTGGGCGGTTACAGACAATAATTATAATATATTAAAATTCAATGGCAAGGCCATGTGGGGCGTAAGGTCCTTCGACGAAGCCCAAACCGCGGCGGAAAGACGCACTTTCAGAACCGCAAGGAGACGGCTGCAGAGACGAAGGCAGCGTATAGAACTCCTTCAGGAGATTTTCGCGGAGGAAATATCCTCATCGGACCCGGGATTCTTCCAAAGGCTGAACGACAGCAAATTCTATCCCGAAGACAAAACGGATAAAACGGCCGCCCATGTATTTTTTAACGATCTCGGCTTTAAAGATAAAGACTATTATAAAAAATATCCTACGATATACCACCTGCGCCGCGCTTTAATAACAGACGATGCAAAGCCGGACATACGGCTGCTGTATCTTGCCATCCACCATATAATAAAATACCGGGGCCATTTCCTTATCTGCGGCGATCTTGAAAACGCCGTATTCAAAGATATGTTCGAGAGCTTTAAAGAAAGCGTCGAAAGCTCTTTGGACATAGACCTATCCTGCGGCCGGGAAGAGCTGGAAGCCCTGCTTAAAGATAAAAACATCACAAAAACGGATAAAAAAGCCAGACTCAAAGAGATTCTGGGGGACTGTAAACAATATAAGACTTTATCAGTAATCGCCGAGCTTTTAGCAGGCTCCAGCACCGATATCGGAAAATTAACGGAAGAAGAAATAAAAATATCCATGTCATTTTCCGCATCCGATTACGAGCAAAAGCGTGAAGAAGCCGCCGCGCTCGGCGAAGATATATGCGGCCTCATAGACTGGGCAAAGGCTCTTTACGACTGGTCTCTGCTGGCGGAGATCTTAAACGGGAAGAAATATATATCGGAAGCTAAAATCGAAGTTTATGAAAAGCATAAAAAAGACCTTAAGCTGCTTAAAAATACGATCAGAAAATATATCCCGGGAGAGTATAAAAATATTTTCGCTTCGGAAAACAGTTTATACGCCGCCTACGCGGGGCATAAAAATCTTAAAAAGCGCATAACGAAGGACGGAGACAAAGGCTTTTATAAAGAACTGGGAAAAATATTAAAAGATCATTCCGATAAAGAGCCTGTCGCCTATATATTACAGGAAATAAACGAAGGCTCGTTTCTGCCGCTGCAGACAAACAGGGATAACGGAGTCATTCCCTGCCAGATACATCTGGCGGAATTAAAAGAAATATTGAACAACGCGGAAAAGCACTACCCTTTCCTGCTGTCAAAAGACGGCGACGGCTTTTCCGCCAGATACAAAATCGAAAAGATTTTAACGTTCAGAATACCCTACTATGTAGGCCCCTTAAACGACAGCAATAAAAATAATGGCAATTGCTGGATAGTAAAAAAGGAAAGCGGCCCTGTAAAACCGTGGAATTTTGAAAATAAAGTGGACGAAGAAGCCTCCGCGGAAGAATTTATATTGAGAATGACAAATAAATGCACATACCTTGCCGGAAAAGACGTGCTGCCTAAAAATTCTCTTTTATATTCCGAATTTATGGTTTTAAACGAGCTTAACAACCTTAAAATCCGGGGAGAAAAAATAACCGCGGAGCTTAAGCTGAAGATTTTTAAGGAGCTGTTTCACGAAAAAAATAAAGTAACCGGCAAAGCGCTGCATAACTATCTTAAACTGACAGGAATGAACGCCGATATAGACGATATAACGGGCTTCGACAAAGATTTTAAATCTTCGCTTTCCTCCTATCTGGATTTTAAAAAGAAAGTATTTAAAAATGAGGAGCATCGTCTCGCCGAATACGAGACGAAATGCGCCGTCGAAGAAATAATAAAATGGATAACCATATACGGTGACGATAAAGGCTTTTTAAAAAAGAAAATCGAAAAAGAATATAAAGGTATATTTACACCGGAGCAGATCAAAGCGATATGCTCTCTTAAATATTCCGGCTGGGGCAGGCTCTCCAAAGAACTGCTGACCGGACTCGAAGGGACGGACAATAACACCGGGGAGACCTTTTCCATTATAAAAGCCCTCCGAGAGACCAACGATAACTTTATGCAGCTATTAAGCTCGAAATATTCTTTTTCGGAAAATATAGAAAAGTTTAACAAGGAGGTCCAGGGAATTCCCGGAGAAATATCTTACGAAGCCCTCCTGAAAGACGCATATATTTCCCCGTCGGTAAAAAGAGCCGTCTGGCAGACAATAACCCTGGCGGAAGAAATTAAAAATATTAGAGGACAGGCTCCGCGAAAAATATTCATCGAAATGGCCCGCGGGGATAAAGACGCGAAAAAAGGCCAAGCCGGGCGTACAAAATCAAGAAAAACTTCGCTGCTGGATCTTTATAAAAACATTAAATCGGAAGAGTACAGGGAGTTAAAAAACGCTCTTGAAGAAACCGCCGACAGCTCCCTGCAAAGCAAAAAGCTCTACCTCTATTATATCCAGCACGGCAAATGTATGTATTCCGGGGAAACAATCGATATCGGCAGCCTTGCGGACAGATACGATATCGACCACATATATCCACGGTCTAAAATAAAGGACGACAGCCTTGATAATATCGTTCTTGTTAAAAAAGAAGAAAACGCGACCAAAGGCGACAAAATAGTATCTGACGCCGTCAGGAATAAAATGCGCCCCTTCTGGAATATATTAAAAGAACATGACTTCATATCCAAAGAAAAATTTAGCCGCCTTACCAGAAGTTCGGATTTTACAGACGAGGAGCTGTCCGGTTTTATCAACAGGCAGCTTGTGGAAACAAGACAATCGACTAAAGCCGCGGCGGAGATTTTGCAGAAAATATACGGCGATTCCGAAATAATTTATGTAAAAGCTCAAAACGTATCCGATTTCAGAAATAAACAGCGGGATAAGGACGAGGCGCCGCTGCCGGAATTTGTAAAATCACGCACGGTAAACGACCATCACCACGCGAAGGACGCCTATCTGAACATCGTCGTAGGCAACGTATGGAACGGTAAATTTACAAGAGATCCCGCCCGCTGGCTGAAACAAAACCCTGCCGCATCATACCATCTTGATAAAATTTTTGAAAAAGACGTCGGCCCGAACGGCTCCGTATGGAAAGCAGGCGTTAACGGCTCCATAAAAACCGTAAAAAAATTCATGGGCAAAAATAATATTTTATACACAAGATACGCCTACATAAATAAAGGCGCTTTTTTCGACCAGCAGCTTGTAAATGATAATCCTACTGTACCCGTTAAAAAAGGTGTGGATTTAAAGTACGGCGGCTACAAGGGTGTTGTACCCGCATACTTTGCTCTGATAGCGTCTAAAGATAAAAAAGGGAATGAAGCGCGCTCCATCGAAGCAGTCCCCATTTATCTGAAAGATAAATTTGAAAAAAACCTTGAGGAGTTTTTAAGGTACTGCGAAGACGTGCTTAATCTTAAAAATCCGGAAATTAAAATAAAATGCATAAAGAAAAACGCCCTGCTTAAAATAGACGGTTTTCCTATGCATCTGAAAGGCGTATATGATGAAACAAGAATATTTCTTCAGCCTGCGCTGCAGTTTTGCCTTGACAAAAGCCGGACAGAATATATTAAAAAAATAGAAAAATTCAACGAACGCAGGAAAAATAACCGCAACGCAAAAATAGACAAAAAATACGACGGCATATCTCACGACCTTAATATAAAGCTGTATTTAGAGCTGGCAGAAAAAAGCAATTACAAGATATATCAAAAACACCCGGCCAATCAAGTGGATAAATTGATTGAAGGCAAAGATAAATTTCAATCTCTTTCGGTTGAAGACCAATGTTATGTTCTTGCAGAAATACTGAAATTATTTGCATGCAAACCGCTGACGGCAGATTTAACGTTGATAGGCGGAAGTAAAAATGCGGGAAGAGTTAAATCAGGGAAAAAAATATCCTCTAAAGAAAGCGTGTTCCTGATAAACCAGTCCCCTACCGGCCTTTTTGAAACGAAAGTCGATTTATTAAAAATATGAGCTGGCGGGTTGTCGTAGTAAGCAGGTGTTCAAAGCTGGACTATAAAATGGATTATATGGTGGTTCGCCAGAACGACTCCATAAATAAAATCCATTTAAGCGAAATATATCTTCTTATTCTGGAATCCACGGCAGTATCCGTTACGGCTGTGCTTTTATCTGAGCTGGTAAAGAGGAAGATCAAAATAGTTTTCTGCGACGAAAAGAGAAACCCCCTTGCGGAACTTGCGCCCTACTACGGCAGCCATGATACCAGCAGCAAAATACGCGGCCAAATCGCGTGGAAAAGCGATATAAAAACGGCGGTATGGACGGAAATTGTAAGAGAAAAGATTAAAAACCAGGCCGGTTTTTTATTAAAACTGCAAAAAATAAAAGAATACGAAATGCTTACCGGCTATTGCGGCAGTATCGAGCCGGGAGACGCGACAAACAGAGAGGGTCACGCGGCAAAGGTATATTTTAATGCTATTTTCGGTATGGAATTTGCAAGAACCTCCGAAATTCCCATAAACGCGGCTCTCGATTATGGATATAGCATACTGCTTTCCGCCTTTAACAGGGAAGTAACGGCAAACGGATACATCACGCAGCTTGGTTTATTCCATGATAATATGTTTAATCAGTTTAATTTAAGCTGCGACCTTATAGAGCCTTTCCGCGTGCTGGTGGATAAAGCCGTTTATAAAATGAACCCCGGCAAACTGGAGAGGGAGGAAAAAAACGCTTTAATAGATTTACTGAACTGCCAGGTGATAATAGACGGGCGGAAAAACTACCTTAACAACGCCATTAAAATTTACTGCAGAAGCGTTTTTAACGCTCTTGAAAACGGAGACCCATCCGCAATAAGGTTTATAGAAGATGAGCTACAGGTTCATGAGAATAATAGTATTTTTTGACCTGCCGGTAGAAACGGCCTCCGACAGACGCGAATATACAAAATTCCGTAAGTTTTTAATAAAAAGCGGTTTTTTGATGATGCAGCAGTCCGTTTACTGCAAACTTGCTCTAAACCAAACCGCTTCATCAGGCATAATTGAAACAGTGCGCAGAAATAAGCCCCCGAAAGGCCTTGTACAGGCAATAATTATCACTGAAAAACAGTTTGCCGGTATGGAGATTATCGCCGGGGAATACACTTCCTCCGTCATAGATACTGACAAGCGGTTAATAGTATTATGAAACTGATCCATCCCGATTATAAAATGCAAATCTCTTTAAAAGAAGGGGACATAACGGAATTAATCATTGAAAACCCCGCCGCCATGTTCAGCTACACGAACGAATTAATATACCAGACGGAAGGCGGGCATGGGTCTTTCGTGCTGTCGGACGGTCTTGATATTTTGGATATCAGCAGCTTGGCCGAATATATATTTACACCATACTACATAGATATAAACGGCAAAAAGATTTTAAAAAAACTTTATTCCATATTAAAAAACGAAATATTATCCACAGAATTAATAGAAGATTTTACCGATATTTCCTCCAGATTATCTTTATTTACAGAAAAACTGTCGAGCATATCCCCTTATAATTTATCGTATGATATAACAAACGACCCGGAAGATATTTTAAAATACTTAAAAGTAAAGATATCTTCGGAAAAAGGCATCCCGCTTGCCGAGCAAATAATAGATTTCGTCAAAATTATCAGTGAGCTTTTTGAAACAAAAATATTAATTTTGATAAATATGCGTTCATTTATTGACGACGAATTTATGGAGCATATATGCAGAGAAATATCTTACAGACAAATGAGCATATTTTTAATAGAAAGCTCTGAAAAAAACAGGCTGCCCCGCTCCAAACGCATAATTATTGACAGAGATATGTGCGAAATATATGATTAGATTACCATATGGTTACAGTGCGGCAGTGGCATTTGCTCTTAAATTGAGGTTTGAGAGTAGTGTAATTTCATATGGTAGTTAAACCATCACAATCCAGCCATTTCTTTATTTCGGGTTTGAGAGTAGTGTAATTTCATATGGTAGTTAAACTCTCCCGCACAAAATTACATCGTGAAAAAAGTTTGAGAGTAGTGTAATTTCATATGGTAGTTAAACACGGGTGCCAATACAAAAAAAAGTCGTGGCGTTTGAGAGTAGTGTAATTTCATATGGTAGTTAAACGGCCGTCGGAGCCGCTTTCGCCTTTGAGGTGTTTGAGAGTAGTGTAATTTCATATGGTAGTTAAACGGGAAAGGTTTTCAGCTCC
>CANTXF010000055.1 GCA_947853665.1 uncultured Deferribacterales bacterium
ACCTTTACGTAGATTAATAAAGTTATGGGAAATATTTATAATACAGCGACTTGTGGCGGCAATGAATAAATAAGACTAAAAAGCGCTTGGCAAGGCGCTGTTTGAGGGGGTTTATCCCCTGAGTTTGCCTTGCCGCGCAGGTCTTATTATGAATGTTTTTGACGACTAGTGAGCATTATTATAATTATTTGCCATAACTATCTACATTAGGGGATAGTCGCTTAACTTTTTATTAAAATCATCCTCCGGCAATTTAAACCGCCCTCCCGAAAGAGGGCGGTATTAATCAGAACGATTCCACCGCTTTGATTTCGGGAATCGCTTCCTTAATCCTGGCTTCGATCCCGTTTTTAAGAGTCATAGTGCTGAAAGGGCAGCTTCCGCACGCGCCTCTCAAAGATACTTTTACCACGTTGTCTTCGCTGATGCCCACAAGCTCGACGTCTCCGCCGTCCGCCTGGAGCGACGGGCGCACCTGGTTAAGTATTTCTTCCACTCTCGCTTTCAAATCCATCTGATACCCCCTTAATGGTCCTTTTTAATCTGCGCTTTCATTTCGTCCACAACGGACGCGTCTTTTCCGGCTTTTACAAAATAATCTTTCAAAGCCTCCTCAACCGCTTCCTCAGCCATTACCGAGCAGTGAATTTTCGCGGGAGGCAGGCCCCCCAGAGCGTCCACTATAGCCTGGTTGGTAAGTTTTAGAGCGTCTTCCACCCTGGCCCCTTTAAGGAGTTCGGTGGCCATGGAGCTGGAGGCTATGGCCGCCCCGCAGCCGAAGGTTTTAAATTTGGCGTCCTCTATAATCCCGTCGTTATTTATGAGCAGATAGAGCTTCATAACGTCGCCGCAGGAAGGGTTGCCCACTTCCGCCACACCGCTGGCGTTCTCTATCTCCCCCATATTTCTCGGATTCATGAAGTGGTCCATTACCAAATCGCTGTATGGTCCCATATTAGACATGATAAAATCTCCTTATAATCATTTTCTGTTAAAAGCCGGAGACATGGCGCAAAGTTTGTCCACGATTTCCGGCGTCACTTTGAGCACGTGGTCTATATCGGCTTCTTCTACGTATTTCGAAAGGGTCATGGTCATGGAGCCCGCGCACACGTCGGTGGGAACCCCTACGGCCGTAAGCACGTGGGAAGCCTGGAGCTCGTCCTCGTCGTCCGCCAGGATATTGGAGGAGCAGGCCGAGCCGCTGGCGGCGTAAACGCCCTTCTGAGCGTACCACATAAGCAGGGACTCGCCCTCTATGTACTCCACCCAGAAGCTCACGTGAGAAGGCAGTCTGTGCTTTTCATCGCCTGTAATATGCAGAAAGTCGTACTGGCTTTTAAGCCCCGCTATGAGCTTATCCCTGAGAGCGGCCATTTTGGGGGCGTAAACTCCCATTTCCGCTTTCGCTATTTCGGCCGCTTTGCCCAGGCCGACGATACCCGCCACGTTTTCGCTGCCGCTGCGTATTCCCTTTTCCTGAAAACCGCCGTCGAAAAGAGGCTTTATTTTTACACCCGGAGCAAGATAAAGAGCCGCCGCACCTCTGGGGCCGTAAAAATTCTGGGCGGAGAGGGAAAGGCTCGAAGCGTTCATCTTCTCCGCGTCCACCTCCGTCTGGCCGCAGGAAGCCACCGCGTCCACGTGAAAATGCACGCCCTTTTCACGGCATATCCTTCCTATTGCCTCGATATCCTGCATAACGCCTATTTCCGGGTTGGCGTGGGCTACGCACACTATGGCCGTGTCCGGCCTGATAGCCTTTTCAAGGCTCTCGGGGCTTATCCTGCCGCCTTTATCCACCTTGAGCTTGGTAAAGGAATAGCCTTCGGACGCCATTTTAAGGATAGGGTTCTGAACGGAATAATGCTCTATTTCCGTGATAACCGCGTGTTTTCTGCTCCCGGAAAGGGCAAGAACGCCCTTTATGGCCATATTGTTGGATTCCGTGCCGCACGACGTGAATATTATATTCTCCGGTTTGGCGTTTATAAGATCCGCGGTCTGGGCGCGGGCTTTAGTCACTGCGTTGTAAGATTCTCTGCCCAAAGGGTAAAAATGGGCGGAAGGGTTCCCGTACTTTTCCGTTATAAACGGTATCATCGCTTCGGCTACCCTGGGATCCGGCTTGGTGCCGGCTATGTTGTCAAGATAAACAGGGCTCATTGACCCGCCACCTCCATAAGTTTTTTCATAACGGCTTCTACTGACGAACGTATATAGTCCCCAACGAAAGTAAAGCCGTTTCTCCTGCGTATTACGAAGATCTCGCTGCTCTCGGAAACATCCGAAGCCATAAAGAAACCGGACGGAACAGCATAGCCCTCCTCCGACTTCAGGTCGAAAACGTCCGCCGCGTATAAATCGACGGTAAAAACTGTAGACAGGGGATAAAGCCTTACGGACACGTCGCCTCCGGCTTCTGCGAAATCGTCCAGCGTTTTGCCTGCGGCAAGCCCCGCCAGGCCAAGCGGTCCGAAATGGATATTAAAGGCTATCCTGTCGGTAAATACAATGTTCTCGCCGTTTTCGAAAGAAAAAATATCCCTCGTCTGCCTCATCAGGTCTTCAACGCCGTCCTTGCCGAAAACGCAGGCGGGAAGCTGAACCACCGCGGAAACGTCCTCCGGCGGAACCGCTATGTTTTTAAGGATGGCCCTTACCGGCTCGTCCGCTTTAAGAACCTCCGCTTCCGGAGGAAATTCGTATCCGGCGAAATCTATTATCGTACCGTCAAAATTTTTAATATAATCGCCTTCGCCGGAAGGCTCTGACAAAAGTATCAGAATATCCGCCTCGGAAAGGCGGCTCAAATCCGTTATCAGCATGCCTTCCGCAGAGCCTGAAAGCTCATCTCCAAGGCTTTCCGGCCCGAATATCATGGTTTCCATAGCGGGAAAAACGCTCTCCATACGCTCCATCAGCTCCAGAAGCATAAGGTAATCTCCCGTATATACGGCGGTTTTGTAGTTCATGTTAAATACTTCCCGTAATCCCTTTTACGCAAAAAAGGACGCGCCTGCGCGGAGCAGGCTTTAATTGTCTACTGCTCTAGTATACTTTTTATAATAAGTCAACTGTTTTTGTCGCCTATCTGCCGCGCACCCTGACAAGGGCTCCGTCCGTAAGGGAATAGCGAAGGCCTTTCACCGCCGCGCCTTCCCTGCCGAAGCCGGTAAAATTCTGAGTGCCGTACCTCATGGATATGGCGGCCGCGTTGCCTATATCTATGGTAAAATCCTTTATGAAAGGCAGGCGCTTTACCGTGCCGTCCTCCGCCACGAAATCCTCCGTCTCCCCCGTATCGGAAACGAAGAGCACCCAGCAGTCCCCGGTAAAAGTAAGCGTAACGTATTTTACGGAAATATCCTCATAGTTTTCGGCCGCCGCCCCGTCTCCCGACACGCCCAAAGGCATAGCCGCCGAAACGGTTTCGCCCGAGGGAGGCTGCGCCACCGTATCTTCCGCCGCCTGAACGCCGTTTTCCGCCTGCGCAGCGGGAATATCCTCCGCGGAAGAAAGGCTTTCCTGCATTACCGGAGCCGGATTGCTTTCGGAAACAGCCGGAACGTCCGGCCCAGGAACGGAAGCCGCTCCGCTTTCAGAGGCGGTTTCCGCCGTATCTGCCCGTGCTGGCTCGGCTGAAACTGCGGCGGAGCGCACCTCCCCGCTTCCGGAAAGCATGGAATAGCCGAACCATCCGGCGGCGCACACGGCGGCGAGAACGCACAAAAGCACGAGAATTTTTCCCGACCCGCCCTCTTCCGCGCCGGCGGCGGAGGGCGCTTCCTCCTGACACGACTGGGCCTGAGAGTCTTTCGGGCATTCCGCGCCGAAAAGCTCCTTTATTTCGTCGTATGAAAACCCAAGATACTCCGCGTACTGCTTTACGAAGCCGTAAGCGTGCAGATAAGACGGCAGGGATTTGAAATCGCCCTTTTCTATGCTTTCAAGAAAAGGAATCCTGATTTTAGTGTCCGAAGAAACTTCCGCGAGAGTTTTTTTCTGTTCCTCGCGGCGGTTTTTCAGCAGTTCGGATAATTCGCTCATATAAAATTTCCTCAAAAACAATCGTAGTAAAAAATAATGCGCAAGACCCGACGGCAAATGACGCGGCGCCCCGCAGCCGGTATTATAATTATTTTTCATGACCGTCCGTCTTATGGAACGGCCGCTGAAAATAAAATAAACAACGTAACAATATCTATGATTTCCGCCCGACTTTCAACATATTTTAACCGGTCAGACGGCGTTTTTTTCGTATATTATCCTGAGACCGTCCAGAGTAAGGTAGGGTTCGTAAAAAACGTCGTATTTCAACTGGCCCTCAAATATACGGCCCAGGCCCCCGGTACTGATAAGATTAACTTTGGGGCACGACGGAAACTCCTCCGCCGTTATCCTTTCTATAAGGCCGTTTATAAGCCCGGCATAGCCGTAAAAAATTCCAGACTGCATGGAGTGGACGGTATTTTTCCCGACAACCGGGCCGGGGTTTTTTATCTCTATCTCGGGCAGCTTCGCAGTGTTGGCGTGGAGACCGGCGGCGGCGAGGGTTATGCCGGGGCAGATAACGCCGCCCGTATATTCGCCCTTTTCGTTTACTACGTCGAAGGTAGTCGCCGTGCCGAAATCTATGATAACGCAAGGGGAGCCGAATTTATTTATCGCGCCTACCGCGTTTGCTATTCTGTCCGCCCCTACTTCCTTATGGTTTTCCATGCGTATAGCTATGCCCGATTTTACGCCCGCCCCCACCGTCATGGCTTCGACGCCCATATATTTAGACACTAAACGGCTTATGGTAAACTGGAGCCTGGGCACCACGCTGCCTATTATTACCCCGTCTATATCCTCCGCCTTTATGCCGTTTTTTTCAAAAAGATACAGTATGGAAACGGCGTATTCGTCAGTGGTGGCAAGAGGGTCGGAGCGCATGCGGAACTGAACCGGGCGGCCGCTTCCGCCGTATATGCCGAAAACCATATTAGTATTGCCGATGTCAACAGCCAAAATCATAGCCTATCTCCCCGGAAGAGACCCTTTCCTCCGTTCCGTCCACCCCTGCGGCCAGAAGGGAGCCGGATATGTCTATTCCCTTTTCCGTAAGCTTTGAAACGCCGGAGTTTCTGTGCATGGTTATTTCCCTGTTTATATTGGCGGAATAAAGCGGCCATAAGGCCCTGATATCCACTTCGCCGGAAGCGAAGCCGTCCATAAATTTTTCCAGATTATTGAGGATTTCCGCCATAACCGTCTCTCTGCGAAGCTCTCCGCCGTACCACGAGCCAACGCAAGCGCCTTTTGCCGCCGCCCCTTCCGGAAATTCCACGGCGGCGAGATTAACGCCTATGCCTAGAACAGCCTTTTCAAGCCGCTCTCCCTTAAAGCGCGTGTCTATGAGCATTCCGCAGACCTTGCCGCCTTCTATTACGCAGTCGTTGGGCCATTTTACCTTTACGGGAGCGTAAGCCTTCAGGGCTTCCGCGACGGAGTAGCCGGCCAGAATATTTACCGGCATAAGGATGGAAGGCTCCGTAACGGGCAGTACCACGGAAAAAGCGAGAGACCCGCGGGAGGTAAACCAGCCCCGGCCGCTCCGGCCGCGGCCTTTCGTCTGGATATCCGCCGCCACGGCCTCTCCGAAAACGGAAGAAGCTTCCATAAGAACGTCGTTGGTGGAGGAAACCTCTTTTATCCAGCGGAATTTTCCGCCCAGCCTTTTAGTCTTTAAAGCGGATAAATATAAATCTTCCCGAAACATAGACCGTTTATAAACGGAAAACACATTCAAGTAAAGTTATAACTTTCGTTTTAAAGACTTGCCCGGAATATGAAAAAATGGTAAAATAAAAAGTTAAAATAAAAGACAACCTTTAAAAAGGACAGCGCTATGAAATACAATCCGGCCGCCTTCGAGGCGAAATGGCAAAAACGTTGGGAAGAATCGGGGATTTTCAGGGTTACGGCAGACACGGAAAAGGCGAAATTCTATTGCCTGGAAATGCTCCCCTATCCTTCCGGCAATATACACATGGGCCACGTGCGCAACTATTCCATAGGGGACGCGGTGTCCAGATTCAAATTTATGAAAGGCTTCAACGTTATCCATCCCATGGGGTGGGACGCTTTCGGCCTGCCGGCCGAAAACGCGGCGAAGCAGAACAAACGCCATCCGGACGAATGGACTTACGCCAATATAGACAAAATGAAAGGCCAGCTTAAAAAGCTGGGGTTTTCCTACGACTGGTCCCGGGAAATAGCAACATGCTCCCCGGAATATTACAAATGGGAGCAGATGATATTCATAAAGCTGTGGGAAAAGGGCCTGGCCTACAAGAAAAAATCCCTCGTAAACTGGTGCCCGGACTGCGAAACGGTTCTGGCGAACGAGCAGGTGGAGGACGGCCGCTGCTGGCGCTGCTCCTCTCAGGTAAAAATGAAGGAGCTTGAGCAGTGGTTTTTAAAAATAACCGATTACGCCGACGAGCTGCTTGATTTTACATACAGGCTTCCCGGCTGGCCGGAAAAGGTCCTCGTAATGCAGAGGAACTGGATAGGAAAATCCGTAGGGGCCGAAGTGGTGTTTAGAGTGGCTTCTTCCGACGAAGAGATAACCGTGTTCACCACAAGGCCGGACACCCTTTACGGAGCCACCTTTATGCTCCTTGCGCCGGAACACCCTATGGCTAAAACGCTTATAGCCGGCACGGAGTACGAAAAGGGCGGCCTGGATTTCATAAACGAAACCGCTGGGCAGGATAAAGCCGACAGAACTGACGACAAAAAGAAAAAGGGCTATTTTACTGGGCGCTGCGCCGTGAACCCGGTAACAGGGGAAGATATGCCCATATATATCGCCAATTACGTCCTGATGGACTACGGCACCGGCGCGGTAATGGCGGTGCCAGCCCACGACGAAAGGGACTTCGACTTCGCAAGGGTCTACGGCCTGCCCGTGCGGGCAGTTATAGAGCCGGAAGGCGGCAAGCTTGACGGGGCCTCCATGACGGAAGCCTACACCGGCCCGGGAAAGCTCGTCAATTCCGGCGAGCTTAACGGCATGCCTTACGACGAGGCCAAGAAAAAAATAATAGAAATACTTGCCGAAAAAGGCAAAGCCAGGGCTACGGTCAATTTCCGCCTCAGGGACTGGGGCATATCCAGACAAAGATACTGGGGCGCTCCCATACCCTTCATATACTGCGAAAAATGCGGCACAGTGCCCGTGCCTGAAAAGGATCTGCCGGTAAGGCTGCCGGAAAACGTAAATTTCGGCGTGCAGGGCAACCCTCTCGACGGGGCGGAAGATTTTATAAACGTAAAATGCCCGAAATGCGGAGGCCCGGCCAGAAGAGAAACGGACACGATGGACACCTTTATGGAATCCTCCTGGTATTTTCTGAGGTACTGCTCCCCAAGAAACGACGAAAATATTTTCGACAAAAAGGAAGCCGATTACTGGATGCCGGTGGATCAGTATATAGGCGGAGTGGAGCACGCGGTAATGCACCTGCTTTACGCCAGATTTTACGTTAAGGTTCTCAGGGATATGGGTTATCTTTCCTTCGACGAACCCTTTTCCAATCTGCTTACTCAAGGCATGGTATGCAAGGAGACTGTCAAATGCCCCAACGACGGATGGCTTTACCCGGAAGAAGTTAAAGACGGCAAATGCGTGAAATGCGGCGCGGAAGCCGTTAAAGGCCGCGTTGAAAAAATGTCCAAATCCAAAAAAAACGTGGTCGACCCGGACGCACTTAACGACAGGTACGGAGCCGATACCATCAGGCTTTTTTCCCTGTTTGCCGCGCCGCCTGAAAACGAAATAGAATGGTCCCAAAACGGAGTGGAAGGCTGCCACAGGTTTCTCGGCCGCGTATACAGGCTGGCCTGCCAGAATATCAATTACCTGAAGACCGAGTATCCTGAACCCGCCTTTGAAGGAGAAACGGCCAAGAAGATTTTAAGGGCTTCCCACGCGGCGATAAAAAAAGTGACGGCGGATATAGAGCGTTTTCAGCTTAACACGGCGGTATCTGCCATAATGGAAATGGTAAATACCCTTTACTCCGTAGGCGGCGCCCTGGAAACGGAAAACGACAAAGCCGCCTTTGCCTGGAGCCTGAAAGCGCTGTTTAAGCTTATAGCCCCCTTTACTCCCCATCTGGCGGAGGAGCTGTGGGAAAAGGCCGGCTTCGCCCCATTCGTATCCAAAGCGGAGTGGCCGTCCTTTAACGAAGCCTATACAGTGAGCGACGAAATAAATATAGTAGTCCAGATAAACGGCAAGGTGCGCTCGGAGCTGCGATTTCCAAGGGACGTTTCCCAGGATGAAGCCATGGAAGCCGCTTTTGCCGACGAAAAGGTAAAAAATCACATAAACGGCAAAACAGTGGTTAAAAAGATATTCGTCCCCAATAAGCTTATAAGCATAGTGGTAAAATAATGAAAAAGACGGCCGCCCTTATTTTCGCCCTGGCGCTTGCCCTTACCGCCTGCGGTTACAAAATCGCGGGCTACGACGGCAAAAGGCCGGTAAGGTTTTATATAGAGCGGGTCGTAAACGACACTATAGACTCGGAATTCGGCGATGTGGTCCAGTCCGTGGCGGACAGGTATTTCATAAAATACGGAGAAATGGCGTCCTATAAAAACGCCACCTATTTTCTCCAGATAAGGCTTGAAAATATCGACTTTTACGCCGACATAACCTCCGCCACCGACGAGGCGGTAAGCACCAACGCAGTGCTGGAGCTTCAGATAATAGTTACCGACGCAAACGGCGTTGAAGTATTTTCCGGCAATTATAAGCCATCCGCCTCTTTTGCGGTAACTTCGGCGATATCTTCCAGCCTGTCCAACAGGCGGGCCGCCATAGAGGAGAACGTGGAAACGGCTCTGGAGGACTTCAGAAACGCCTTTAACAGTAAAATGCTATGACTAAAGTATTCATAAGCGGAACGAACCACTTTATAGAAGCGGAAAGCGCCAAAATAATCAGCTCCTTAAAGGATGCGGATACGGAAACCTATTTCGGCGACGAGCTGGATAAAAACGAATTTTACTCTTTTATAAATTCCGTAAGCCTTTTCGGCAACCCGAAAATAGCCTTCATAAGAAACGCGCAGAATATAAAAAACCCGGCGGAATTTATAAAGACACTGGAATCCTGCACGGAAACCCACATAATAATAGGCGCCGACAAGGACGGCCTGAAGGACCCGGCTAAACTTCTTAAAGGAACCTCCTTTACGCTAATAAGAGACAAAGAGGAAAAAGGCTCTCCCAAGCAGGTCATACGCATATTTAAGGAAAAAGGCATGGATATTTCCATGTTTAACGCCCAGCAGATATTCGATATGACCGGCGGAGACATGGTCATGGCGGAAAACGAAGCCGAAAAATTCGCGGTATACAGGCTTTCCGACGAAAACGTCTCCGCGGCGGAGCTTATGGAGTTCGCCTCGGGAGAAAAGCAGGAGCCGGTATATAAGCTGGTGGAAGCCTTTTCCGGCAGAAGAACATCAGAGGCTTTCCGTATATATTCGACCATACAAAAGACGGACGCAAACCTGCGCTCCGTATTTTTCGCCCTGTCCAAAAGGATAATAAACCTTTACTTCTCCCATATAAGCGAATCCCTGATAAACGAATATCAGGATTTCGTAAAACGCAACATATCGGAACACCGCCGTTACTGGCCAAGAAAAGAAGCGGCTGCGATGGTGGGCAAAGCATCCGAGCTGGACGCGGATATAAAAACCGGCCGCAAGCTGCCGGAAAACGCTGTAAATGAACTTATAACCCTTTCGGGAATCAGAGATAGCTGAACGTGGCCGCTAACCGTTCGCATAAGGCCCAAAGTATTATACAGCTTAAATTAAAACTGCCGGAAAAGGCGGATTATCAAAATAGAAAAGGTGTGTTTTGAATCTTCCAGCAGCGCTGATACCGGCCTACAAGCCTTCCGAGGAAGTGGTAAATATCGCCGTGAGGATTATTGAATCCGGCGTTTTTTCCGCCGTGTACTGCGTGGACGACGGCAGCGGCCCTTCTTACCGCCGCATATTTGAAAGCCTTGAAGAAAAAGGCGTGCGTGTCCTGCGCCACGCCGTGAACCTGGGCAAGGGTATGGCCCTTCGCACGGGCATGAACGTAATACTGGCGGATATTCCGGATATTTCCGGCGTGGTAACTCTGGACGCGGACGGGCAGCACCTTGCCCCCGACGTTATAGAAACGGGGCGGGCCCTCCATAAGGAGCCGGATACGCTGGTGCTGGGATGCCGCTCCTTCGGCGGAAAGGACATACCATTAAGAAGCAGACTCGGCAACATAATTACGCGGCGTGTATTCACCGTTGTATCGGGCATGAAAATAACCGACACCCAGACGGGGCTTAGAGGCATACCGGCAAAACTGATACCCGCCCTTCTGCGCCTTAAAACCACCGGGTACGATTTCGAGCTGGATATGCTCGTATGCGCCAGAGAAGAATACGTGCCTTTCAAAGAAATACCCATCGCCACCGTTTATGAAAACGGAAATTCATGCTCCAGCTTTAACCCCCTTACGGACTCGTTAAGAATATATTTCGTGTTTCTCAGGTATCTGTGGGTGGGGCTGTTGTCCTTCGCGGTGGATTTTACCATGTTTATGGCGCTTTTTAACTTTATGGCCCTTCCGGTGACCTGGGCCAACGTATGCGCAAGAGGCGTGTCGTCCACCTTCAACTTTCTGCTGAACAGGAAAATCGTGTTCAAATCCCGCGGAAACATACTGAAGGAATACGTCAAATATTTCATACTTATGATATATATAATAACGATAAACACGTCCGTCGTATATTTTACGTATAACTACGTGACGAAGTTCGCCGCCTCCGTAAAGCTTACGGCAGAAATTATAACCTTTTTCGTAACGTTCATGGTATCCAGAAGCTTCGTTTTCAAGGACAGGATAAGATAAACGGACCGGCTGGCGCAGGCTTTCAGAGATACTGTATTTCCGGCAGGCAGTCCCTTTCCCAGTCCTTGTCTATAAGGATGTAATCGTATCCGTTTTTTTCGCATCCGGCAAGATTCCGCGTATTTTCCGCAATAAGATCCCGCTTTGATACAGAGGAACCGCCCAGCCGTTTCTCTATGGCGCAGGCGTGTTTCTTTATAAGCTCGAAGCGGCTGTTTATATAGTTTTCCGTCATTATAAGGCAGCGGTATCTGATATGCTTCAGATATTCCCCGCCGAAATCCTTTTTCCAGTCCAAAGGTATGTAGCAGCCTTCTACCGACAGATTCTGCCGGTTTTCCACGGCCGTTTTGACGATTTCCCGCGCTATGGGCCAAAGGCGCTTCTCAAGCTCCTCGTCGTCCTCCGGGGTAAGACTGATGTTTCCGCTTCTTATAAGCCCCATTTTCAGGTGATCCAGAGACAGATAAGGATACCCGTAACGCTCAAGCAGCTTCTGAGCGAACAGCGTTTTCCCTGCATGGGAACATCCGGCGATTAAAACTACCATAATACCCGCCTTTTAAGAGAAGATTCAAAAACACCTAGAGCCTGCGCCACGATCAGACAAGGCCCGGAAAGCCGTATTTTTCAAGAAGGGAATAAGCCGCGGCCGCGGCGGCGGAGGAAAGGTTCAGGCTTCTTACTCCCGGAAGCATGGGAATCCTGTAAAGCCTGTCGGGGTATTTTTCATACATAAAGCCTGGAAGCCCGGAGCTTTCGCAGCCGAAAACGATGTCGAAAGAAGGAAAATCTTTATAATCCCCGTATATTTCCGTATAAGGGCGGCCTCCTTTCGTGCTTACGGCCGCAAAAGGCGGGGCGGAAGAGAGATACTCCTCCACCGTGGAAAAACGGGTAAGGCGCAGACTTTGCCAGTAGTCCATGCCGGAGCGTTTAAGGTATTTGTCATCAAGAGAGAAACCGAGGCTGCCGGCAAGGACGAGGCCCAGACCGGAAGCGGCGCATAGCCGGCCTATATTCCCGGTGTTCTGGGGTATTTCCGGCTCCATAAGGACTATACGGAACATTTTTTAAAAAGTTTCCCTCGGACAGCCGCCCCAGATGGATTCGAGGTTGTAAAAATCCCTTTCGGCCCCCCTCATAACGTGGACGATAACGTCTCCGTAGTCCACGCACACCCAAGTGCCCTGCCCCGTTCCCTCATGGGCAAGAGGCATAACGTCGTCTTTTTTAAGCTCTACGGACATATTCTCCGCCAAAGCCCTCACATGGGTATCCGCATTACCCGTGGCTATTATAAAATAGTCTCCGATAGTTGAACGGCCGCTTATGTCGAAGCAAACCACGTCCTCCCCCTTTTTATCCTCGAGAAGCTCCACCACGCGCTTTGCAAGTTCTTTTCCCTTCATTTGCTACCTTCATACAGTTTATGTGATTTTATATACTCTAAAACAGGCTCCGGAACAAAGCAAGGGTCAATACGCCCGCCGCTGCGCACGAAGCTGCTGGAAATATCGGCTATATCCGCGTCGTAAAGAAGCAGCCGCCCCTTCTCCCTCTCGGCGGAAAAATCCGTTTTCAGCGCGGAAAACATTTTATCGAAGCCGAAGCCGGCCCTTTTCACGACTATAAACTTTGCCGCGGCAAGCACGTCCCGCCAGCGGAACCAGCTTTCTATGGTAGAAAATATGTCGCTGCCGGAAATAAAATAAATATCGTCTTCCGGGTTGTCCGCGCGCCATTTTTCAAGGGTGTTGTATGTATACGATACTCCCGGGGAAACAAGCTCCGTATCGGAAACGGAAAATAAAGAACCCATGCCGGAAACGGCCAGCTTAAGCATATTGAGCCTGTCAGAAGCGGAAGCCCTGTGAGGCGGCTTATGGGGCGGGTTTTTAGTAGGAATAAAAACGAGCCTGTCAAGACCGAACTTTTCCGCAACGGCCCGGGCCAAAGCCGTATGCCCCCTGTGAACCGGGTCGAAAGCCCCTCCGAAAAGACCGGTTTTAATAAGCCCGCTCCCTCCGGAAGCCATTAAAACGCCTCCATTAGGAACGAAGCTGCCCGGAACCGTATATCATATATTTCGTGGTGGTAAGATCCGCGGCTCCCATAGGGCCCCTTACATGGAGCTTCTGCGTGCTTATGCCTATTTCAGCGCCCAGGCCGAATTCGCCTCCGTCGGTAAACCGGGTGGAAGCGTTCACATATACGGCGGCCGCGTCAGTTTCCTCCAGAAACTTCCGTGCGTTGGAATAGTTTTCCGTAACTATGGCTTCGCTGTGGCCGGAGCCGTACCTGGCTATATGGTCCATAGCCTCATCCATATCGGAAACAACCCTGACGGCCAATATCATATCGTGAAACTCCGTTCCCCAGTCCTCCTCGATGGCTGGGCGGCCGTCCATATACTTCAGGGCTTCCCCGTCGCAGCGCAGGTCCACCCCCACGTCCTTAAACATAACGCTCATTTCCGGCAGAATGTCGGGGGCTATATCCTTATGTACCAGCAGGGTTTCCATAGCGTTGCACGCGCTGGGCCTCTGAACTTTGGCGTTGAAGGCTATGCGCATGGCCATGTCCCTGTCTGCGTATTTGTCTATAAAAGTGTGGCAGACACCCTTATCGTGCATTATCACGGGAATTTTCGCGTTCTCGGCAACGTAATTTATAAGCCCGCTCCCGCCTCTAGGGATTATCACGTCTATATAGCCTCTGGCGGAGGCCATCTCGCCTATTACGGCCCTGTCCGTGTCGGAAACAAAATATACGCAGTCCTCCGGCAGGCCGTTCTCTTTAAGGGCGCGGCGCACGAGAGACGCAAGAACGGTGTTGGAGCGGACGGCCTCTTTACCGCCTCTCAAAACGGCGGCGTTGCCCGATTTGACGCACAAAGCGGCGCTGTCAACGGTAACGTTGGGGCGGGATTCGTATACCATGCCCACCACGCCCAAAGGCACCCTTACGCGCTCTATGCGCAGGCCGTTGGGGCGCAGGGAACCGCCTGCCGACGAACCTACCGCTTCTTCCTGGTTTTTTATTTCCTCCACGGCTTTTATCATGGAGTCTATCTCTTTATCCGTAAGCCTGAGCCTGTCCGTCATGGCGGACGAAAGGCCAGATTCGCGGGCGTAATCCATATCAAGGGCGTTGGCCGCTTTAACGGCGTCCCTTTCCTCGTTTAAAAGGCGCGACAGAGAGTCGAGAACACCGCGGCGCCGGAGAGCGCCGGCGGACGCTATTTCCCTGGAAGCTTTCTTCACTCTTTTAAAAATATCCGCCATATCCGCCATAAATCACCTACCGGTCCAGTATAAGAAGGTCGTCCCTGTGGATTACCTCGTCCGATATTTTATAACCCAGAATATCGTATATTTCAGCAGATTTTTTAGATTTTATCTTCTGCATATCGGAAGCCGGGTAACGTATCTTGCCCCTTGCCACTTCCTCCCCGCCGGAGGAAAAAACGCCCACCACATCTCCCGCGGAAAAACGGCCCTCGACCTTAAGCACGCCTTTAGCCAGGAGAGACTTATTGGCCAGCAGGGCGGCGAAAGCCCCGTCGTCCACAGTTATCCTGCCTTTAGGGATGGCCGCGTAACCTATCCAGAATTTTTTGCGCCTTACGGTATCTCCCGAGTGATAAAAATACGTCCCCACCGGCTCCCCGCCGAAAAACCTGATAAGGTTTTCAGGGTCCATGCCTTTTATTATAGCCACCTCGCACCCGGCTTCAAGGGCCTTTCTAGCCGCCTGAAGCTTGGAGCGCATACCGCCCGTCCCCACGCCGGAAATACTGCCTCCGGCCGCGTTCATTATTTTGTCGTCGATATAGGCCACGTCCCGGATTATCCTGGCGTTTTCGTTTTTTGAAGGGTCGTCTGTATAAAGTCCCTCCACGTCGCTCATTATAAGGAGCATATCCGCGTCGGCTATTCCGGCCACCAGAGCGCCCAGATTGTCGTTATCTCCGAAAGATTCTATATATTTAAGCTCGTCCACAATTATGGTGTCGTTTTCGTTTATAACGGGAACCACGCCCAATTCCAAAAGCCTTTTTAAAGCGGAGCGGGCATGAAGGTATCTTTTGCGGTTAGAAAGATCGTCCTTAGTAAGAAGTATCTGCGCCGCCCTTACGCCGTACTTTTCAAATTCCTGCTCGTAGGTCCATATAAGCCGCGCCTGCCCCACGGCGGCGGAAGCCTGCTTATCGACTATCTCCCTGGGCCTTTTCTCAAATCCCAGCAGCCTGTATCCGGCCGCCACGGCTCCCGATGATACTATTATGATATTCGGCACCGTCTTTTTCAAAGCGGCCACATTACCGGCGATAGCGCTTATACGGGCGGAATTTATGCCCAGATCGTCTCCGGACAGTATGGAACTGCCTATTTTAATAACAAGGGTTCTGATTTTGGGAATTTTTCTCATAGGCGGTAAATGCCCCGGAAAGATAAATAGATAAAAAAATGGCTGGGGCAGAAGGATTCGAACCTCCGAATGGCGGGACCAAAACCCGCTGCCTT
>CANTXF010000056.1 GCA_947853665.1 uncultured Deferribacterales bacterium
CTTAAAATAGTATAATCTATTTACTCGGACGCTTACACAAAATTAGGGACAGGCTCGATCGCATTTTATCCAATATAGAACATGCTTGGCTATATGTTTTCTCTATTACGCTCTCTTTTCCAAAGAATTTAGCTTTATAATACTATGCAATAATATCTTCTTTTGTTTGGCCGAAAAATTCTTGCCAATAGTTCGATTCATTCTGTTCTTTTTTATTTATAAATGCCAATTTATAAGCCTCTCGAGAGTTCTTTTTATAATTGTATATCCGGGTTAAAAGAAAATAAAGAGGATATATCGTATAATGCTTATAATTGTTGTAGGAATAGTAATATTATAATTATTTATTTCAGTGATGACTATACCGAGACTATTAATTATTTGGTCGGCGGTTCGAGCCCGTCCCGGGGAGTTTTTTTATTTTATATTGTAAAGTATAAAAACGGTTTTGCGTCTGGCTTGGGGTATAATCCGCAATATTCCGATCATGCTTTTACTTATATAACATTTCCTCGCAGTATATTATTTGGCTTTCATGAATATGCCCGGAGATTCGGCTTACCCAGTCTTCTTTTCCTGCCCGGAGGTATGACAGGAGCTTCCATTTGCCGTTCAGTGTGTCTTTAGCTGCTATTTCAACTAAATAACCTTTTTCTATGCAGTGTTCTTCATAACCGTTCAGACTGTCTTTATATATTTTCAGCAAAATCTCTCCGCCGGGCGATTTTCTAAAATTTGAATAATCGTCATTTGTTTTAAGGCAGATAGTATTTTCTGTTTTCCCCCTGTTTAAATACCATTTTTTATCTTTCCGGCAGTTTTAATATAAGATATGTCAAACTTAGATGCATAGCCTAATTCGTCTACCAGCTGCAAATTATGAATATCAAGCTCTGCGCGGACAGCTATTCCGCCTATAATATACCTGTCCTCTTTACCGTATTTATCGCCGAATATTTTTTTAAATTCTTCATCGGTTATATTTATATTATCGCTTAATATGCCCGACATACTTTCCGCTGGATTATTTATATTTTTTAATAAAGTGATAGCGTCAAAGCCGTATCCGTCCGTTAAAATAATCCTTTCCTGTTTATCGGGATAGAAAATAAGCCGCCATTTGCCGGGTATGGATATATCTTCCAAATAATAGTGATAAACTAAAACGCCGCTGATATTACCGCTGCCGCTGAAATATTTACGGAAGCCGGATCCGGCGCTTTTATCCGCGTCATATTTTAATGATGAAGTAAACTCTCCTTTTTGATTAAATAATTCCTGAAAATCATTTCTTGAAACCGTCTCGCTGTAAAACGCAAACGATTTCAGAACAAATATACATACAAATATGTATGTAAATATAAATATCTTCATGCCTATCCCCCCCCCTACATAAATTAATATTATAATGCGGCGACTTGCTCACGATAATGCATAATCCCACCATAAGCATTTGGCAAGGCGCTGCTTGAGGGTTTATCCCCGGAGTTTGCGTTGATCGGCCGTTTCTAACGCTATAATATTTTCTTTCCGCTTTTTTCGGCTCGTTTCTTTAAATCTATATAGGCAGCCTGCGGAGCTGTTATGAAAAGGCTTTTTAAAGGATATAAACCGCCTCTCCCTTTAAAAGACGCGGAAGCTTATGTTGACAAAGACGAGGCCTGATATAGATTATTATTATGAAGAATAAATAATCAATATCGGGAGATATATAATGGAACAGCGTTCGATGCCTTTAATAGGCGACCCGGCGCCCAGCTTCAAGGCTGATACTACCCAGGGGCCGGTAAATTTTCCGGAAGATTACCGGGGAAAGTGGATAATATTTTTTTCTCACCCTTCCGACTTTACTCCGGTATGCACTACGGAGTTTATGACTTTCGGCAGTATGTATGACGAGTTCAAAGCCCTTAATACGGAGCTTGTGGGCCTTTCCGTGGATTCTCTTTTTTCCCATATCGCGTGGCTCAGGAGGATAAAGGAGCTGGAGTGGG
Source organism: uncultured Deferribacterales bacterium (assembly GCA_947853665.1). Taxonomy (GTDB): domain Bacteria; phylum Chrysiogenota; class Deferribacteres; order Deferribacterales; family Mucispirillaceae; genus CANTXF01. The sequence goes on from CANTXF010000056.1 coordinate 1,995, forward strand.
ACGGCATAAAAGAGCCGGATATCTGCTTTCCCCTTGTGGAAGACGCTAAGATGGACGTGGCCAAAATGTACGGTATGATACACCCGAACCAATCCACAACGGCGGCGGTAAGGGCCGTATTCATAATAGACCCGGAAGGCATTGTAAGGGCCATACTCTATTATCCCCAGTCCACGGGCAGGAATATGCAGGAGCTTAAAAGGATGATAATCGCCCTGCAAAAAACCGACAGGGAGAAAGTCTCCACCCCGGCGGACTGGAAACCGGGGGAGGATGTTATCGTTCCCCCGCCGTCCTCATGCGGAGCGGCTATGGACAGGGTAGCCGCAAAGGACCCGGACATATATTGCCTGGACTGGTTCCTTTGCTTTAAAAAAGGCACCGGAACGGAGGTTTGACAGTTATACGGCGGATCGGTTTTTTTTGTCGCCTGTCCGCCGTTTTGTTTACGGCGCCTTCGCCAGTTTAAAGATATTTTTTTGACTGCCCGCTGACATAGATAGTTATGGCAAATAATTATAATAATGGTTCTTGGCCGTTAAAAACATTCATAATAATGGCTGCGCGGCAAAGCAAACTTAAGGCTCTGCCCCTTTAGACGGCGCCTTGCCAAAGGCTTTTAGTCTTATTATTCATTGCCGCCGCAAGTCTCTGTATTATAAATATTTTCCATAGCCTTACGCAGATATATGTTAATCGCAGCCGCATTTTCTATATGTTTACGCCGGCGTTATTTTTATCCGTTTTTATATCGGTCGTCCGCATTGATTTTAAGCATCTATATTCAGATAAGTTCATGTATTAACAGCTGTTATACAAGCTTGTTGTTCTGGCTGCAATAGCAATCAGGCAGTATTTTCGTAAAATTTACATTATGATTGCATAATTTCTTAAAATTTCTTGTGTGCCCTGATATTTCAGGGTATAATCCGGTTATGTATTATAAGAGAACAATATCGCCGGTCATACAAAACGCGTCAGAAACATTTCCCGTAGTGCTTATCACAGGGCCTAGGCAAGTGGGAAAAACCACCGTGTTTGAACATAACCTTGACGGACGTACCAGCGTATCCCTGGATAATCCTTTAATACGCGATCTTGCCCGCACTGACCCGGCGTTGTTTTTCAAAACATATACCCCGCCGCTTTTGATCGATGAAGTGCAATACGCCCCTGAGCTGTTTCCTTTCATTAAAATAATAGCCGATCAAGAAAAGCGGAATGGGTTGTTCTGGCTTACCGGATCACAAATATTCAGCCTGATGAAGAATGTGACAGAGAGCCTTGCCGGGCGGGCAGCGATATTGAGCCTGCAGGGGCTTTCGCAGACAGAGATAACAGGGCGTGCAGACACGGCGCCGTTTCTGCCGTCTTTTGAGCTGCGGAAAGATGTGCCTGCCGCAACACTTTCAGATATCTATACCCGGATATGGAAAGGCAGCTTTCCACGCTTAATCGCCGATGAAAAGGTGAACTGGAATTTGTTTTATAGTTCCTACGTCGGCAGTTATCTTGAACGGGATGTAAGGCAGATTGTCAACATCGGGCAGGAGCACGCTTTTTTAAAATTTCTCAGAGTGGCTGCCGGCAGAACCGGACAATTGCTGAATTATACAGATATGGCACGGGATGTCGACGTAAGCGTTAATACTATTAAATCGTGGATTTCCGTGCTTGAGACTTCCGGCCTCGTATATTTACTTCGTCCTTACTCCACAAACATGATATCAAAGGCTGTTAAAACACCGAAGCTGTACTTCTTTGATACCGGGCTTGCCTGTTGGCTGACAGGCTGGGATACGCCGGAAGTGCTGCAAAACGGCGCGATGAACGGAGCCATGCTTGAGACATACGTGATTTCAGAGATTATAAAAAGCTACTGGCACAACGGTAAACGGGCAAATATATGGTTTTACAGGGACAAGGACAAAAAAGAAATCGACCTGGTCATTGAAAAGAGCGGAACAATTCACCCGGTGGAAATCAAACGTACAGCAGCCCCCACACTGCGGGATGCAAAGAGTTTTAATATTTTGAAAGGCAATATAGGCACAGGCGCGGTTATTTGCCTGATTGATACACCGCTCCCACTGTCGGAAAATATTGCGGCTATACCATTGGCGTATGTTTGAAGCTTGCCGCTAATGCGGCAAGCCGCTGTTGATAGCTAAACATCTGATTAAAATAAATTGACACGTAACGTCATGCCCCATTGCAGAGGTATTCTTACTCGATTCGATCGTAAACTTAATATGACAGAAAAAGGTTGATATTATCCCTGCCTGCCTTTTTGGCGCTTCTGCATAGCCCGCTCTATTACTATACGGTTCGCGCTTATACCGCTTTAAATATATAACTGTCTCCTTACGGGATGACCCTTAATACGCCATGAGACATGCTTCGAAAATGTCCCGGCGCTTCATCGTCAGAATGTCCTAATGTGCTTGTCCGCCTTTGCATAGCAGAGCCGGACGGTTCCGTAAACAGCGCTTAATGGCCCGTTCATTTTGCTGCTGCGGTCATTTTGATTTATATATTAATATATATCTGATATTGCTGCTAAATATTAAAACAATCATTATAAATATGTTATACTTATTTGCGGCAGGATTAATTTAAATATTCTTTTTATGATATTTATTAATAACTTTTAAAATAATCCGGTTTTTGAAACATATTTATATTATACTTATACGATAATTTTATATTGCAAAGAAAAAACGCATGACTATACTTAACCGGTATATTCATACAATCATATCAATTATGGAGGAAAGTATGGGAAAATCGAAAGATCTGTTTGCGACTTTGGACGAAAAACTTTCCGTCACCCGCCGGGGCTTCGTTAAAGGGGCCGCCGCAATGGGTTCCGCCGCGGCTTTATACGGCTGCAGCAAGGATGACGGAGGGGAGATATTTTATGGGGGGGGGGACGTCTTCTGAGAGTCCGGACGCTCCCTCTATAACGGAAGAAGTTTACGCAGGTTCCTCGCCCCACAACTGCGGAGGCGGCTGCGTTCTCAAGGCTTATGTTCAAGACGGCGTCATAAGGCGCTTCACTACCGACGAAACACCTGAAAAAACCTATCTCGACCCGGTTCCCGGGGACTATATGCAAGACAGGGCATGCCCGCGCTGCCGCAGTCAGAAATCATGGATATACGGCTCCAACAGGCTCCTTTATCCTATGGTGCAGACCAAAAAACGCGGCGAGCTGGACGGTTTCCGCCGCATAACATGGGAGCAGGCGGCTCAGTATTTTAAAGCCAAGGCCGAAAAAGTGGCCAAAGAATACGGCCCCGGAGCTTTTCACAATATTTATTCCTCCGGTATGGGCGGCGGCTACAACCCTGCAAGCGCAATGTTCGGCCTTGCAGGCGCCACAAGCGCCACAATGCTCGGCACCCACGACGACTACAGCTTTCCCCAGTGGGAGCTTATAACCCGTTGTATGCACGACGCCAACAGCCAGCCCAGGTCGAACGACTTTCAGGACGTTTATAATTCCGACGAGCTTGTAATATGGTGCTACAACCTGTCTGAAATGCTTAACCAGCAGCAGATAAACTTCACCCTTACTCAGGTTCACGAGATATTTAAGAGTAAAGGCAAAAAAATCACCGTTATAGACCCTAAATTTACCAACACCGCCATTCTCGGCGCTGATAAGTTTCTTGCTCCCATACAGGGTACGGACGCCGCCATGATATGCGGCATGATACATCATGTGCTTACCAACAGGCTCCCGGAGCTGGGCAAAATGTACGCCGCCCACGCGGCCGTTACCGACGATGAAAAAACCATACTTGCAAATCCTTCGCATACGGATTTTGCTAAAACTCTGCGTCAGGCCGTGGGCAAATATCTTTACGGCTTTTTCGACACCAACGGTGATGATGAAAGTGCCGGCACTAACGATTCCTATATGTTTGACGACCAGACCACCTTTAAGGCTAAAGCCATAGTTGCGCCTGGAACTTCATTTTCGGCTTACGTTTTCGGCTCCGACAATTATCTTGTAGATAACGGATACAATAAAGGCACTTCCGTTTACCCCGACGACATTGGCTACAACGTAAGAAGCTACGCCATTGACGGGGATTACGACCCCCTTTGGGACCAGGCCGCAAACCGCTCCAAGCTGACTAAGTGCTACGGCCAGGTAGTTAAAGATCCCGAATGGGCGGAGGCCATATGCGGTGTTCCGGCCGCCGATATAAGGGCTCTTGCGGACACTTTCCTTACGAAAAACGTTTCCTGCTGGATGATGGGCGGATTGCAGCGAAATTCGGAAGGCGACCAGGGATGCTGGGCATGGACTATCCTTATGAACTTTTTCCTCTGCTTCGGCGAAGAAGGCCGTTCCCACGGCCGGGCGGACGGCAGAGGCAACGATATGCGCAAATCCGTTTCTCTGGGTTGGAGCGCAGGCATCAAATCGCAGGAAAATCTGAACGCTCTTGCCGACCCGACCAAAGTTGCTCCATATCTCAACGCTGGTAAGACCGGCTGGGCCAAGCCTATAGGCGATATGTCCCTTTTGACATTCCCCGATAACTATAACTCCAACCACTCCAGCACAACGATCTCCGTGTTTACCTGGCTCGACGCGGCGGACGCTACCAACCGGAGCAAAATAAGCGAAGATCGTTATACTATTGATGAAAACGGAATGGCTAAGCCGGTTAAGGAAGAATTTTATCCCTCCTACTGGAACGACGGACAGGTAAAGCGGCTGCCTGCGCCTCTTAAATTTATATTCCACTGCGGCGGCAACATAAACATAAACCAGAACGGCGACTGCGGCATGGGCGTTAAGGTTCTGACCGCTACGGACGAAAGCTGCAAGGATACTACTACGGTTTTCGACGGCGTTCAGATGAACCCGGAAGGCTACAAGGTGGAGTTCCTCGGCATGATAGAAGTTGTTATGACGGCTTCCTGCCGCTGGGCCGACCTTATACTGCCCGGCTCCATATCTTTCGAACGTTATCAGACCCAGTCCTCCGGCCGTTCCCCGCTTACATCCGTTACCACCAAGGCCGTAAACCCTCCGGGCGAAGCTATGGTGGAAATGGAAATCGGCGCGATAATGGCAAAAGCTTTCGGCCAGGATGCGGACTATTTTAACGGCGCAGGCTCTTTCGACGTGCTTGCGGAACCAGGAAGCTTTGAAAAAAGCGTATGGGTAAAAGCCCTTAACGACCCGAAAAACACGGCCGTATTCGGTATGGACGCGAAAGCCTGGCAGGCTAACGGCTTTCATAAGCCGTCCAGCGACCTCAGCAAGCTGGAAAATTACATAGCATACGAAGCTTTCCTGAAAAATCCGGGAAAGGATAGCCGCCCGATAAATGCTGAAGGCAAGATGAATGTCAATAAAACCACCAACCGGACTAAGACCTGCTTCTATACCCTTTCGGGCCGCGTTGAGGCTTACTGTATGCCCCTTATGGAAAACTATGAAATGCGTATGGGCAACAATATAGACGAAGGCATAAATCTTGTTAGCCCGAACGGGACCACCCCCGGCGCGCTTTACACCAAAATAGCGGAAGCCAGAGGCCTTACCGGAAAAGGGCGCTTCGCCTATCCCGTGCCTATGTATATACCCTTGATCGAGGGCAGGCATGCGGACGACACCACCCACCCTGACCCGATGGGCATAAAAGGGGAGTATCCTTTCAACCTGCTTACCTGGCATACGATATACCGCTCCCACTCCACCTTTAACTCCAGCCCGCTGGCTAACGAAGTTATGTTTTATAAGCGCAACTCCAAAGGCGAGCAGACCTATATAAACCGCAGAGTTACCAACGAAAACGCCGGTATGGACAATAACGACCTTAAGGACACGGAAACGTCCGCTCCTATGGTATGGACGGACGACGTTTACGAAACCGTGTGGATGAACCCGCAAACTGCCTCCGAAGCGGGCGTGGCGGAAGGCGATATCGCCATACTGGAAAGCCTGCGCGGCAAAGTGGCCGTTTCCGTACACGTGTCCAACAGGGTGCGCTACGGTACGATTTCCATGACGCAGGGCAGCTGGTACAACCCTGTGGAAGATTGGGTAAGCCCTACCGGCACTCATCACAGCAATGTGGACGTAGGCGGCAACGCCAACACTCTCTTCGGCCTGCGTCCGTGCCGTATAGCCCACGGTATGACCCTTGCCAGCGAATGCCGTCTCAAAGTTTACAAAGCGTAATTTCAGGAGATTAAAATGGTTGATAAAAATAAACAATATGCATTTTATTTCGATCAGACGCGCTGCATGGGCTGCCAGACCTGCGTTGTGGCCTGTAAGGACTGGAACAAGGTTCAGCCCGGCCAGGCCAAGCTGAGAAACCTCCACGCGGAGGAACTGGGGGATTTTCCGAACGTCAGCGTTTTTATGACCGTGTTTGCGTGCAACCACTGCCAGCATCCGGCCTGTGTGGACGCGTGTCCTTTCGACGCTATTTATAAGCGCCCGGAGGACGGTATCGTCGTTATAGACAGGGATAAATGCCAGGGCAACGGCTCGTGCAAAAGCGCCTGCCCCTACGACGCTCCCCAATTTCCGGACGATAACCAGGAAACTCCGGTTCTCGCGCTTACCACGGCTACCAAAGGCCATAAAATGATAAAGTGCATGATGTGCTACGACAGACTGGCGGCCGGCTTAAAGCCCGCCTGCGTGGGGGCCTGCCTTACGAGGGCCATAGACGTGGACACCATCGCGGAAATAGAAAGGAAATATCCTGAAGCTCAGAATATCAAATCCGGGCACCTTATAGGATTTCCTTCCGACGATACCGGCTCCGACGGAAAACCTCTCGAAACTCCCACTGTGCCGTCATTTTACTTTAAACCGAGGAAATAACCTTTTTGTACGCTCCTCCGCCTTAAAGCGGAGGAGCTTTTATTATCGGCGTGAGGTAACCCGGCGTGAAAGAAAACGTAAGGGATTTTTTAATAACCACTCTTTCCGGCAGGGCGGCGCTTTATGAGTATCTGTCTCTTATATTCCGCGAACCGCCCGGAGAAAGTTTTATCGGTCTCAGCGGCAAATTTGCCTGTTCCTTCGGCGCTCTTGCGGAGTCCTGCGATTCGCGGAGCCTTAAAGAGGGCGCGGAGCTGCTTAAAAAATACGCGGAGGAGGAGCGCTCGGGCGATAAAGCCGTTATTCTGCGGGAGCTGAACAGCAGATATACCGCTCTTTTCCTGCTGGGCTTCAGCAGCGTGCCTCCAACTGCGTCCGGCATGCTTACCCCGGGCTGCGTTATGAGGCAGGAACCGTGGGAAAAAACGCTGAAAATTTATAAACGGTGGGGTTATAAAATGCCCGCCGGTTTCAGAGAGCCGGAAGACCATATATCCGCTCAGCTCCGCTTTATGGAGAAGATGTCCGTCCTTTCCGCATCTATGGCGGAAAAAGGCGACGATGCTCTTATGGAGGTCCTTGAAGCGCAGGCGGATTTTCTTAAAAACAATATGGCAGAATGGGTACACCTTTTTTGCCGTATGCTTAAAAAAAGGGCCGGGGCTTCCGAATGCCGGTACTCTCTTTATGAAGCGGGCGCAAGCCTTGCGGAGGGATATATCGAGGAAGATATCAAGCTTCTTGATATGCTTACTAAATGAAACGGTAAGGAAAATTTTATGAAAAAATTATTAATAATGGCGGCAGTCTGCTTTTTAGCCATTCCTGCTTTCGCGCAGAACGCGGCGTACGTAACGCCGGATAGCTGGAGCAAGCATATAACGGCAAACGGAGTGAAGGCCGCCTCCGACGGTATAACGGTAGGCGGGGCAAACCTTAAGATAGGGTTGACAACAAGAGGTCAGTTCCGTTTCAGCGAGG
>CANTXF010000057.1 GCA_947853665.1 uncultured Deferribacterales bacterium
GCTTTCACTCCGTTTGCCGTTATATGCTTGCTCCAGCTGTCAGGCGTTACGTACGCTGCGTTCTGCGCGAAGGCGGGAACGGCTAAAAACACGCCACACAAGGCGCATAATATATATTTTAATTTCATACAACCTACCTCTTTTGATAAAAAAGGCCGCATCTCAAAAGAGATACGGCGCAAAAAAATCTAACCTATTTCCTCACTTTAAAAATGATGGAAGGGTCGGTAGTTGCAGGGTCGGGAAAGTCGTAAGGAACGGTATCCGAATAATCGCCCGAATGGGAGGCTTTAAGCATATCTATAGGCCCCCACTCTATGGCTCTCTGCGGACAGGCGGCCACGCATGCGGGCTTGTCGCCGTCCTTTATGCGGGAATAGCACATATCGCATTTATTGGCCGGGTGGTCAGTAAGCCAGTTTTTACCTTTAAGAGGCTCCTGAATATAGGCCGGATTTGCGTTTTCGCCAACGTCCGCCCTTTGGGGAGCTTTATAGGGACATTCGGTAATACAGGAGCCCGCCCCCTGGCATTTATTTCTGTCTATTATTACGGCTCCGTACATATCTTCTTTATAGATAGCGCTGTACGGGCAGGCTGGAATACATTTCGGGTCGGCGCAGTGGTTGCAGGAATAAACGGTATTAAACACCTTTGTGGCGGGAAAACTGCCTTCGTAGCTTACGTGAAGTTTTCTCAAAGATACCGGCCCGGGTTTCACGTCGTTCCAATCCTTGCAGGCAACGACGCAGGCATGGCACCCTATGCAGCGGGTCTGGTCAAAATAAAATCCATATTGCATGGCTGATCTCCTTATTTAACTTTGATGCCGACTTTACAGTCGTTTGCAAGCGTCATCCCCTGGCATATACGGGACGGGCGGATACTTATAAGAGTATTGGCGCAGCCTCCAACGTCTACCTTATGGACATGGCCGTTGATTTCAAAGGTATCCGTTTTGCTGGGAGACGCCCAGGAACCCTGGCCTATCATGATTTCACCGTCCTGAACGAGAGGGCTGGACTTGGCGTAAGCGTATATGGCGCCTCTGTCGTTATAAATGATTACCACCGCGCCTTTTTCCGGCAATGATATGGCCGAGGCCGTAGCAGGGCTTATAAATACCGGCTCGTAAACGTTGTCATCGCAAACGGCAGCGTCAGTACCGTAAACCTTTGCCTGGCCTCTGTCGAGGGCGTAGAAAGTAGGCTCCCCGTTAGAGTTCAGCTTGTAGCACTCGTCAAGATAGGCGTTGGAGTTAAGGGTGGAGTGAGACCTGTACTGCATATGCCAGGTATGCAGGCGGTAGGTGTAGCCCTTGGTGTTGGAACCGGTTAAATCCGGGTGTTTTGTGGCTCCGTAAGCCGTTCCGGCGTCTATGGGGCCGTTGGCTGTTCCGTCGAAAGTGGGAACGGAAGCATCATTATCGCAGGCATGGCGCCCTTCAACGAGGGGTATATACATGGGTATGGGATATACTATGCGTCCGTTGGTGCTGGCCGGGCTGCCTTTGGTGGTTATGGAACCGCCGTTTGGAAGCGTTATGTTAGAATCGATATTGTTAAAGCCCCTGGCTTCGTAGTTTTCGACCATACCCTGTGAATATGCTTCGATTTTGCCTGTGGGAGTATTAAGCTTGCTGGCAGCAGGATCTGTTCTGAAAGCACTGAAAGCAACGTTTACGGTAGTGTCGCTTCCTGCGGTAACAACGCCGAGTTTTTTAAACTCGTCGTAAGTCATGCCTGTATGGGCCCCGGTAGTAGGAGCGTTATACATTTCCCTTAAAAGATCGTCCTCATTAACGATATTTTTTGTGGAAACCTGCAAAGGCGTGGAAAGAGCGTTTGCAATACCGACAGTCATCTGAAAGTCAGAGCGTACTTCGCCCGGAGCATCTACAGCTTTAGGCGAAAAATGCACGGCATCGCCCACACTTTTATAAAAAGAACGCTCAAAAGCCATGGCGGCTGGAAGCACGTAATCGGACCACTGGCACGAAGCCGTCATAAAATGGTCGGAGGTTACGAGAAGCTCAAGCTGATATTTTCTGTTGGGATAGTTTTCCAAATCTCCGCCAGCCTTGTCTGCCTGAGCGTTGGAAAGAGAAAGGATTTTAGTAGTAAGGCCGTAATCGCCGCACTGGTTTACGACGCAGTTGCCGCCAAAATTAAAAATCAGCTTTATAGCCGGGCCGTTCTCTATGGGCGGCACATTCCAACGGGATTTTTGGCCGGCACTCCGGCCGCGCTCGATAGCGTCCTGCCACATGAACACAGGAAAGGACTGGCTTTCAAGATACGGCCATGCTTTTTGGCTTAAAGCCGCATACGTAAGCTTTGAAGTATCATATCTGGAACCTAACGTTAGATACTCGTTCGATTTAAGAGACGGATCACCGGAAGCGACTTTTGCTTTAAGGTCTGCATCGGCCCATTTCAAAGCGCCGCCAGCGCTCATTATATTCAGGTCGTTAGTGTCTTTAACCGTAAAAGACGGTAAAGTGCCACTTTTTGCAGCGGCAGAACTGCTGGGATTGCCGAAAGTGGCCCCATTTAAACCAAAAGCCCCTAAAACAGCGGCAAGAATAAAAAATGACCGGGGATTTTGCTCCCCTTCCGTATTGCGCTGAAAACCTCCGCAATGAAGCAGGGAAAGTTTGCTGAAATTTGAAGCTAAAAGCTCTGCAAACGCCCTTATATTAGCAGCGGAAACGCCTGTTATTTTTTCCGCCCATTCAGGAGTTTTAGGAACTTGGCCGTAGCAGGGAGCGTATTTGCCGAAAACGGGGTCCACCGCCATAGAACCGTCAGCCTGTATGAATTCTTCCCCACTGGCGTTGTAACCTATTTGATTGGGATAAACCGAAGGTTTAAGGTTAAAACCTGCCCGAACAAGAGCGTCGCTCGAACCGAAGATATAGGCGGAATACGAAGCTCCTTCAGGAACAACGTAAGAAGCGTCATCACCTACGGTAAGGTAGCTGTAAACGGAGCCTTCACCGGAAGCGGGCAGCTTATCAAAAAAACCGTGCACGTATTTGGTAATATGCCTGGGTTTTAAATAGGCGCTGTCATTCCAGATATCGCCTCCGGAAGAAGCCTCGATATGTTTTTCGATAAGATGATACAATATTGCGGCTATAAGGGCAGAATCTGTGCCGCCTACGGGAGTTATCACCGGTGGAACTGAACCGGCTCCGGTGGAAAGCATCGAAGCGGTTTTCGAAAGCCTTTGGTCTACGGATATTACGGGAACTCCCATATCCCTTGCCTGAGTTAGATACCAGGAGCAGTTACAGTTATTTATCATCTCCGAAACGTTACTGCTCCACATAACTATAAGTGAAGATTTTATAAGGTCCGGAGCGGAATTGGCCCCAACATAAGGCTGGTCTATACCGAAAGTATAGCTTGAAGCGTGATACCAGCTCGGATAGCTGTAATCGTCATTATAAACGTATTCGCCGCCCAATCCCCAAAGAATATTGGCCGAAATTTCTCTGGAACGGGGATAAGCCGCGCCATCGCCGGTGGAATAAAATTTATGAAAAGATTCCGGGCCGTACGTATTTTTAATTCGCTCCAGTTCAGTAGCGATTTCCTTATAAGCCTGACCCCATGAAATACGCTTAAATCCAGACAAATCCCCTCTTTCTTTCGTCTGTTTCAGAGGATAGAGAAGCCTGTCCGTACGGTATATCCATTCTTTTTTGGAGCGGCAGCGGACGCAACCCCTTTTCTGCGAATCGCTGTAAGGCTGATAGTCTATCATGTCAACGGTGCCAGGACGCTCGTCCGTCGTGTATCTAATTATGCGCCCTCCGGCTACGTGAGCCGCCAGCACGCACGCCCCGCCTCCGCAGTTGTGTGGTGAAGTTCCTATAAAAACGGATTCTGAAACCGGAGTCTCAGGAAGGGTTCCCCCCCCCGTCGATCCAGAGTAAATCACGTCTCCGCCGTCGTCCTTTGAACAGCCGTATAAAGCTGCTGCGGCTCCGGCGGCGCCGACGCTTTTTATAAAGCCGCGGCGGGTTACTGAAAGCTTGTCTTTAAGGCTTTCAATCAAATCCAGCGATTTTCCCATACAATTCCTCCATAAAATAGTTATCCGGTTTAATTTCCGGATGCCTCTTAATATCACAACAAATATTACAAGTTCAATAATTTTATTTATAAATATGTTTTAAAAATATAACAGACAGAAAAACGGCCATAAAAGGCAGAATATTGATGATATTTTATATATTATCAATATATATTTGGATATAATAAAATAATTTTGTAAAAAATTATTACTATATATTAAACCTATTTTATAATATTTATACTAAAAATGATATATAACACCCCAATAACCCCTTTACCGGCGGTACGGCGGAAAATTGTTAAAACGATTGAGATAAAAATATATTTATGACATCAGCATAGCTTAGAAACCGAATGGAAAGCTGGCGGAAGCAGTCCGATCATATCAAAGGAAAATAGAGTCAACGATACTGTTAAAAGTATGTCGTATAAAAACGCGCTTAAAGATACATATTTGCGGAAAGTAACGGATAAGGAAAGCGAAGGTCAGGCAGAACGCGGCTTTTAAACCGGTAAAAAGCCTCCGGCAAAAGGCCGGAGGCGGTTTTGTTTAATTTATCGCGTGCAAAGCCCCTGTGGAAAGCATAGGCCTTGTCTTATGACACACTATGCAGTTTTTGGCAGGCGTGTTCTTCCAAGTTCCGTAGGGAAGCTGACAGCTTGTCTGGCAATGGAAGCCTGTTGAACCGTTTGTACCGAACCCGGCTCT
>CANTXF010000058.1 GCA_947853665.1 uncultured Deferribacterales bacterium
TCAACCGGATAAGGCCGATGAATATATAGATAATTTGATGACAACCTACGATGAAAAAAAAAGCCATAGCTTTATGCCTTTATATCATCCGAAAGATAGAGACATATATGCTAAATATGTTCTTGGATATGAAACTGCGGACGATGTAAAAAAAGGTATGGAACAAGGAAATTTAGTTTTGGCTGCAAATTCAATGAGAAATTATCTCCGTTCTATGGATGAAACAGAAAATACTCTAAAAGCTGATGATAAGGATTGGGTTCTTATAGACGCGTTTCCTACTTTTGCAAATGGAGCAGACCTTAATAGGTATAAGGAAGGGTTTGCATATTATAACGATATGAAAATAGACCCTGAAACGGCGGAAGTATATTTTTTGCCGAACAATAGCGACGAATGGATGAGCAAAGAAGAATTTGAAAAAGCCTTTCCTGACTATAAGGCGTGGATCAATTATGAAAATGAATTTTTTTTGGCTACACAGATCGGTCAGGATACGGCAATAAAATATATTGAAAATTTTATAGCCAATCTTAATGAAGAGGATAAATCTTATATTAAAGAAACCAATCTTCTTGGTTCTCCGGCGTTCAGAAATTTGGGGATAGAGGGTCTGGATTACTTTGAAACTTCTTACGATAATATTGAAGGCGTTAGAAAACGCGTTCGGATGAAAGACAGCGACTGGATAGAACAATTACAGGCAAATTCCCCAATGCATATCAATCTCGACGGACAAGGGGATAGGATTTTGACCAATAGTTCCATTGATTTATTGTATAAACGTATGGCAGAAGCATCAGGGGTTGAACTGACGGAAGAACAAATGCATAAGACAACCAGAAGTTATGGTTATGAGTTAACGTGGGTTGACCCTGCGGTAGAGAGCTGCATTCTGGTACCGGATGATTTATCGGATAAGACATTGCAGGGAGCGGCCAGAATTATAAAACCCGCCTGATAGCACTCGTATAAGGGATAGTTTCTTTACTATCATTTACAGGAGGATGAGATATGAACGTAAATAGGATATTATCCGTTCAATCGGATAAAGCATTTAAATAGCCTTACGGATTGCGTTCACTATCCATTTATTTAGGCTCATGCCGCTGGCTGCTGCGGCAGTACTTGCTTCCATGTATGTTTCATGGTCTAAACGAAGTGCAAAATTACCGCATCGCTTTTTAGGAGAAACACCATCCTCCATACACATACGCAAAAAAACATCCAAAGATACCTGACCTTCTTTTTTAAGACCTTCTGTATCTTTCGCATAAAAATCGGCGCTGCCGTTCAGGCCTGTAAATTCGCCCCTGAACATTTCTATTTCTGGGTCATACGAAATTACGGCTTTATATCCACCTTTGAACTTCATTATATTTTTCATGGTTTTACTCCGTTATCTTCCAGCCATTTTTTAATACTGACTACCGCACCTTTATCGGTGTCCGGCGTAGGGTGGGGCCGGTGAAATACTCTTCTGTCGCCAAACAGGCGCACACAAATTCTGGAGCCTTCCGCTTCCGCAATTTTGGCACCTAAAGCTTTAAATAAAGCCTCTATATCATTCCAACGAATGCTTCCGCATATCGGACGGCTGAATATAAGCTCCAATGTTTTTCTGTGCCTTGTTTTCATAAATTAATAATATCATTTTTTAATATTATTACAAGAGCTTTATCATTTTGGTATTTTTCCTTTATTATTCATTTATATGATTTTCTCTATTTATGCTAAACCCTAATAAAAAACATCCAGAATACTTGTTTTAGTATATTTTTGGTGACGAAAGTACAAAAAGTAAGTGCAACTTAAGTATAAAAATCTTGTGAGTGTAAATCTTTGACTGATTAACTTATTGATATTAAAATGCCCCTGGCAGGACTTGAACCTGCGGCCTGCGGATTAGGAATCCGTCGCTCTATCCACCTGAGCTACAGAGGCGTTTTAGCAGATAGCTTATATAAGATATTTATAAATTGATGTCAAGCTATAATCGCTGCCTGATTATATCTGAAACCTTGACCCGGCCGCCTCTTTGGTATATTTTTCCCTATATTGCTTATAAAATGGAGGCGATCATTTATGAAAGAAGCGCTCAGATTTATGGCCAGATATAACAGAGACGCCAATAACGGTATGATGAAAGTTCTGGAAAAGGCCAACATAGAAGATTTGAAAAAGGACATAGGCCTTTATTATGATTCCGTCCTGGGTACATTCGAGCATAACCTGATAGGGGATATCGTGTTTTTCGGCGGAGTTTTCAGGTCCTACTGCAAGAACCCCGACGCCGTTAACGAACCGGTATTTCAGTCGGCGTCGTTTAAAGACGGGCTTAAGCCGGAGGCAAAAAAAGATTTGGCTTCCTTGTTCGAGACGAGAAGAAAGGCCGACGAAGCTATGATAAAAGTTGTGGATGATATTGAAGACCTTAACAAAACCGCAGAGCTGGAGCTTCCCGGTATCACTTTTAAAAAACCTCGTTATCAAATGGTTATGTCCATGCTTACTCATTCCACGCATCACAGGGGGCAGATAGCCGCCGCTTTGGATATACTGGGTATAGACAACGATTTTGCCGGAATGCTGGCTACAGAATAACTTATTCCCTGAATACGGGGCCGTTGACCCCGTATTCTTTTTTAGTATCTTTCATCATTCTTTCTTAATTCTTCATATTAAATCTTATTTTTACATTTATATAAAAGCTGTTATATTTTACAATATATTTTAAGAAACTATTTTGTGTTATTATTCTGATATAAGATTATTAAATTTTAACGGCAAACAGGTTTGAATATGTAAGCCGGTTTTATATGTAATTTATTTTAGGCTTATATTTAAGTTATATTACATTTTTATATTTAAAAAAATAAGTTGATTAAGTATATTCACAGTGATATATAATAAATAACCGTTTCATAACGGTAATTTTAACAGGAGGAAATGTATGGGAGAAGCAGAAAAATTGCTTGAAAAATTAAGCAAAAAACTTTCGGTTTCCCGCCGCGGTTTCGTTAAGGGCGCCGCGGCAGCAGGGGCTGCGGCCGCGTTATACGGCTGCTCTAAAGACGACGGCGGGGAAATAATTTACGGTGGGGGGGGGATACCTCAGTAGAGATACCCGACACCGCCGAAGTATCTTATTATTACGGTTCCAGCGGGCATAACTGCGGCGGCCGCTGCGTGACCAGAGCCGAAGTATCCAAAGGCCGCATTCAAAGATTTCTTACCGATGAAAACAACTACACATCCGACGGCACCTATATAGACCCGGAGAGCCGCAATTTTCCTCAGACAAGGTCGTGTGCCCGTTGCCGTTCTTATAAATACCGCCTTTACCATCCGGGGCGTCTGCTTTATCCTATGAAGCAAACGGTTAAACGCGGAGACTTAAGCGGTTTTAAGCGTATAACGTGGGAACAGGCCCTTGAAGGCATCGCTAAAAAGCATAAAGCCGTTCTTGATAAATACGGAGTTGACGGCATATATTCCATATACGCATGGGGCGCGGCTACCGGCCAGTTTCAGGGCGCGTCCGGAGGTCCTTTGGGCGCCGGGGGAGCAGGCGGAGCAGGAGGCGCGGCTCTGCGTTATATGGGCGGAGCGCAGAGTTCGTATTTCGGTTCCTACAGCACCCATCAGTACAGATATTTTGGCGTCAAATATACCGGAGCCGACGAAAACGTAAACGTGAACAGCGTTGCCAAACACGCGAACAATGTGGTTTTTTGGGGAGATAATACCCCCTCTACCGTTAATCCTTCGTCATACGGCAATATCAGAGCCATAGAGGATATGAAAAAACGCAATCCTGCCGCTCAGGCTTATTATGTAGGGCCTGAATTTTCAGACGGCGGAGTCGTTATGGCGGATAACTGGATAGTCTCGAAACCGTTTACGGACCCGGCTCTTATTGCAGGCATGATATATCATATGCTTGAAAACACTTTTGATTTGACTACCGGTCAGATTAAAAGCGAGCCCTGGCTGGATGTGAATTATCTTGACACTATGGTTTACGGCTTTTTTGATTCTCCGGAATACGGCCTTAACGATACGTCCGGGGAGATTGACGCATCGCCTTCCCATGCCGGGGACAGAGTCGTTCCCGCCGTTCCCGCCGGACGTTCGTATTGTTCCTGGATTTTGGGAAATAACGATTCCGCGCAGACTTATTCTGCCTTGGGCGCGTCCGGTAACTATACTGCCGCAAGGTTTGCGGCGGATGCGGATATGAAACGCTGGGCGCCGTGTTCTTATGAAGTTAAAGGCGTTTCCGGTGGAGCCGGTTCCGATTATCTTACGAAACAGGATTACAGGACCCCTAAAACTCCGGAATGGGCTTCGGCAATTACAGGCGTTCCCGTTGAGACCATAAAGAAGCTTGCGGAAGTTTACGCTTTGAACGGCCCGGTAACTTCCACATGGTCGGGAGGCCAGCAAAAGCAGGCTGACGGTATAGCAAATCTGTTCGCTCTCCAGTCTCTTCATGTCGTAACTAAAAATGTGGGCAAGAAGGGCGCGGGGGTTATCTGGCATATTACACCATCGGTTATAAAGGATAGCGGTGCTCTTAAAATAAAAGTCGATCATCCAGATGTTGCCCGTTTTCCCAATATGGAAAAGGCGCTGGCTTCCTGTACGGCGTGGCATACCGTAATAAAAATGGCTTTTGCCAAAGAGCTTGCGGATAACGGCTATATAGCAAAATACATACCGAATTACCAAAAAGGCACTGATACTACCGACAGCGTATATTGGGACGACGGCGGAACGAAAACATTTATAAAATGGAAAAGAAATCCGGATACTGGAGCTATAGAAACATATTCGGACGGAGGCGACACGTTTTATAAATGGGACGGTTATGACGAGGGGCTTCCGCCCGTAGTTTCCGGCATACGCCTTATGTATAATACCGGAGGCAATATATTTATAAATCAGCATGAAAATTCCAACGATTCTAAGGAAATGCTTGAATATCTCAATCTGGACGACGGCTCGGCCGATACTTTCTGTCTTGTCTCCTTCGATAATTTTATGTCTCCTACTGTCAGGTGGAGCGACTACGTCCTGCCTGCGGCGACGTCATGGGAGCAGCAGGATATAATGGCGCCGACAAACGGCACGGATTTCTATATTCCGCAGGTAATAACTCCTCCGGGAGAATCGAAGCCTACCTGGGATTTTGCAAACGAACTGCTGAAAACTTATGAAAAGGTTGACCCGTCGGCCTCAGGCGCGGCTAGAGATTTTACCGGCGGAGTAGCGGATAAGCCTGTTGAAGCTTTTGTCAGAGACGCATTCAGGGAAGCCTGCGCGACCCCGGAAAGCCCGTTTTACGGAATGAAATGGGAGGAATTCATCCAAAAACCGTTCCTGCCTGCGAAAGCGGACGATTATACTGTCCCCGTTCCCGCAAGAATGGCGTTTATGGATAATTATATTTCCGCAGACAAAACCCTGCCTTTCGTCAAACCTGCAGTCGAAGGATATTATGCCGATACTAATGAAATTACCGACGGAGGCTACGGCAACGAGTTTTCCAATACTGACGGAGCTCCAAAATCTCCGAGACGCTTTCAAACCTATTCGCCCGTGCTTGTGTGGCAGTATGAAAACAAATTCAGCAAATGGCACGGATACCTTCAATCTGGCCAGAGAGGGCAGCGTCATAAGGATATTGAAGGAGACAGATTCGTTATAGAAATCCCCGTTTATTACGCCTACCAGGATTATTTTATGGAGGCTTACGGCGGTAAGGATAATTTAAACGATTTGAGCTTTTTGCTGACTACGACTCACGACCGCTACCGCTCTCATTCCTCTATGGCGGAAAATCCCATGCTCAGGGAGCTTACTCACCGTGTTCCCGGCAGGGATGCCAAAGGTAATTATAGGCAGGCTAACGATTATAACGATTATTCCATGCCGCCGTCCCAGGCTTTTGCTGTAAACGAAGGCGGGGTTATACCGGAGCTTAACCGCACTATAGGCGAAGGCGGCGAGGTAACGGCAGAGAATAAGGATATAGCGTCCTATTCCGAAATCTGGATTAACGATACGGACGGAAGGGAGCTTATCGGCCTTGAAGACGGCGATTTGGTACAGGTTGAAAATCCCATAGGGGCGGTGCGCTGCGTGGCCAGGCTGACAAAACGATGCGCAAGAGGATTCGTCGGTCTCCATCAGGGGTGCTGGTACGATCCCCGTACAATAGACGGCAAACTGGTGGACGTAGGCGGCAACTGCAACACCTTGATGGCGTCTCAGCCGTCTCGTATAGACCATGGAAACGGCCAGCAATCCGCCATGGTAAAAATAACGAAAGTAAACTATTAATTGGGAGGGATAAAATATGAGAATGGCATTTTATTTCGACCAGTCCAGATGTATGGGATGCAACAGCTGCACCGTAGCGTGCAAGGATTGGTATAACGTGAATCCCGGTCCAGTAAGGTACCGTAAACATAATACGTATGAAACCGACGGGGCAGGAGCCTTTTATTCGTTCGTAATGAGCTGTAACCACTGTGAAAATCCAGCCTGTATGGCAGCCTGCGGCGCAGGGGCGATAACGAAGCGTAGCGACGGGATAGTGACGGTTGACAGGAGCAAATGTCAGGATTTGCGTTCGTGTATAACGGCGTGTCCCTTTTCCGAGCCCGGTATAGCGGACGATAAACAGGAGCCGTTAAGCCAGGATACGTGGAAGGTGTCCCATCCGATGCAGAAATGCAACATGTGCGTGGAGCTTCAGGATAAAGGGGAGCTTCCGATATGCGTGCGTGCATGTCCTGCCCATGCCATAGAGGTTGGCGATTATGACGAATTGATGAGGAACCACCCCGGAGCGGAAGCTCTGACGATAGATAAGTATCCGTACGCCTGGACGAATAACGGCGATACGTCTACTGGTCCGTCGTTAATAGTGAAGCCCCGTAAATCTCTGACGATATCCGGCCCTAATAAGTAGCAAGTAAGATGTAAGCTCCCCGGTATTCCGGGGAGCCTTTTAATTAAAGGGGGAGGATAAATGAGAAATAGGATAAAATTATATACGGTATTGCTGTGCGTGTTTTTAGCCGTACCCGCTTTCGGTCAGAACGCAGCATACGTAACGCCGGATAGTTGGAGCAAGCATATAACGGCAAACGGAGTGAAAGCCGCGTCGGACGGCATAACGGTAGGCGGGGCAAACCTTAAGATAGGTCTGACAACAAGAGGTCAATTCCGTTTCAGCGAGGATAACGACGTAAAT
>CANTXF010000059.1 GCA_947853665.1 uncultured Deferribacterales bacterium
ATTCGGCCTTCACGCCAATAAAGCGAAGGTTTTCTGTCCACCAACGTCTGCACTAATAAGGCAGATGTTTTCTGTCCACCATTAACCTGACGTATGAACGCTTGGGGCGAACGGGGCGATTTTATAAATAATCACGCTTTTGACTGATAGAAAGCGACTTGCGCCAACAATGCCAGGATCCGCCCTTTACCTGGGGGCGCTGATATTTGCGGTTATTTCCCGTAACTATCTGAGCCGCTGTTTCGTTTTCCTTGCCTGTCGTCAGCCCTTTACGACGTATCGGCAGCGGTTCGGGCTGCGGCGGCGTCTGCCGTATTATCTTTAAAGCCGCCGGTATTTGGGGCTTTACGAAATATGCTTATACCTGTATAACTGATGACCGGGACGGGCGTAACGGCCATATTCCATGCGGAGCCGCTTTTAAGCGGGCCGGACGGGATTATAAGCGTATATTTTAAGGGGAAGCGGCAGGGCGTATTAAGCATGGGCGCAGGTTTGGATTTTAAGGGTTTTATGAAGGGCGCGCGGGCCGCCTTGCCCATAGTAGCCGGGTATCTGCCTCTGGGGTTTGCCTGCGGCGTAATAGCCGACGGAGCCGGGATGACGGTTTTTCAGGCCGGTCTTATGTCGGCGCTTGTTTTTGCCGGGGCCGCCCAGTATATCGCCGTGGGTATGATAGGCGCTTTTATGCCGCCAATTTCGGTGATAACCACCGTGTTTATCGTAAACCTGCGCCATCTGCTTTATACTTCCGCCCTGTATCCCTATGTGTCTTCATGGAGCCCGCTGCGCAAGGCTCTTTTTGCGTTCCAGATAACGGACGAGACCTTTGCCGTTCAGTCGTCCCTGCTTTCAAAGGGCGGTGTTGGATATTCGGCCGCAATGGGAGTAAATATGATTTCCCACGGAGGCTGGATTGCCGGAAACGTTTTAGGGGCGCTGTTCGGCTCCGTTATGGAAAATTCCGGCGCTTTCGGCTTCGATTTCGCTCTCCCTGCTTTGTTTATAGCCTTGCTTGCTCCGCAGCTTACCGACAGGCCCAGGCTTTTTGCGGCAGTAACCTCCGGGGTATTGTCTCTTGTTTTTGCGGCGTCCGGCTTCGGCGGGCTGGTAATACTCGCCGCCGTGGCGGGGGCCGGAGCCGGAGTATTTATGACGGGCAGACGCCATGCATGACGATGTTTATATTTATATAATAATAGCTGGTATGGCCGCCGCTACTTACGCCACCAGGGAAACTCCCTTTCTGCTCCTTGGAGGGAGGAAGCTGGGGGATAAGATAGTTTTGTGGCTTTCCTTTATTCCTGTTTCCGTAATGAGCGCCCTGCTTATGCCGGAGCTGTTTACCGAAGGCTCCGGAAAGGACGCAGTATTATTTTTATCCGCTGATAATCTTTATATATGGGTCGGCGCGGCCACGTTCGCGGTGGCTTATGTTTTTAAAAATTTTTTTGTTACGATAATTTTCGGGATGGCTTTTTTAAGCGTTTTAAGATATTTCGCCGGGTAGATAAAATGAAACCCCTGCTTCCGGCGACGGCGTAGAAACCGCCCTCAGAAGCAGGGGCATAGAACTGCGATTAGAATTTTAAACCTCCGTTTTACATATTTTTTCGTACCGCCGGACGGACTTTTCAAAAAAGCGCTTCTGTTATTGCGCGCTTTATAAGGCATATCGTGCCTTGTGCGTGTCTGCCGCGTTACTCTTTATGATTATATAATATGTCCTTATAAAAAAAATGCAAGGACTTTTTTCGCTTGTATTTATATTTTTGTTTAAAATTAAAATAGGTGTATATTTTACCGGTACCGGTCTTTCACAGAGTGTATATGAGGGAGACTTCGCGGCAGTTTCGGCTCCCGGTCAGAAAATTGCTGACAATATTCCGCCGATATAGTATTGTGTTTATCAAATATTGAATTCTATTTTAAGTTACGGAGTAAGTGATGGGTCTGAAAGCTAAAATGTCCGGAAGCCTTAATTACAAGATTTTTGTTCCCCTTATTTCGGTAATGGTAATCGCCGTGGCGGCGATAATTATTATTGCCAATATGGAAATGAAGAAAATTGAAAACGACACCATTCAATCGGAGCTTGCCCGTGTGGCCGCCGGCTTTGAAAGCGATATAGCCGCCAGGAAGCTCATATTTGTTTCCAATATGATTTCCCAGGCCAAGAATCCGGCCGTTCAGAGAGCGTTTGCCGAAAATTCGCCCGAGGCGGCTAAAGATGCCGTGACGGATATCAAAGACTCCTATAAAGGGCTGGAAGGGGCCGAAAACCTTTACGTCGCCCTTTATTCCGCGGAGGGCAGGCTTATGGGCTCCACCGACGCGGAGGAGGACGGCTCCGCCGCCTCTGATGTAAAATGGAGCGTGGCCCGTGTGGTTAAGGACGGCAAACCTGTATCCACACTGGATTACGATAAAAACGGCATAGTTACGAAAGCCGTGGTGCCTGTTTTTTTAGACGGCAGGCTGGCGGGTGCTCTTGAGATAAACGAACGTTCAGATTATACGGTGGCGGGAGCCGCCAAAAGGCTGGGCGTTATATACATGCTTAATATGCTTCCGGAAACGTCCAAATTCGCCTATAAGCTGCCGGATGATAAAATGTTCAACGGGGGCAAAATCGTAAACGCCAATGACGTGGATTACGCCCTGCTGAAGGAAGCTACGGCGGCCGGGCTTAATAAAGACAACGAGTATCTGCTGGTGGCGGGGGCCTTTATAATGCCTATCAATATCGCCGACGACGAGGGCAGGAGCATAGCCACCCTTTATATCGCCGAGCCGGAGGATCAGCTTTTTGCCGTTACTAAGGCCGCCACAAGCCTTTCCCTGCATATAATAGCCATGCTTATAGTAAGCTATATGCTGCTGCTTTTCGCGTCATACATTATAATAACCTCCGCCGTTCTCAGCCCTATGCGCAAGTTTAACGGGCTTATGAGGGATCTGGCGGAAGGCGACGGAGACCTTACCAAGCGTTTAAATATAAACGTTGAAGATGAAATCGGCCGCACTGCGGACTATGTGGACGAATTCGTAAAAAAAATCCAGGGCACCGTTACAGTGGCTATGGATACGTCGAACGAGACTTCATCCTCCGGGGAGGAGCTTTCCTCCACCGCCGTGCAGCTTTCCGGCAATATAACGGAGCAGCTTAACCTTGTGAACCAGACGGAAGAGCTGATGAAAGACGTTGCCAGAAACCTTGATATTACCGAGGAGAGGGCAATTATCACTACGGAGGAGCTTGAAAACACAAGAAATATCCTCGATAAGTTCGTGGAAAGCCTGCGCTCCCTCGTAGACAGCGTAAACGAGGAAAACGCCCGTCAGAAAGACGTGTCCGATAAAATGAACGCCGTTTCCTCCCACGCGGAGGAGATAACGGGAGTTCTTACGATAATTTCAGAAATTGCCGACCAGACGAACCTTCTTGCCCTTAACGCTTCCATAGAGGCCGCCAGGGCGGGGGATCACGGCAAGGGTTTCGCCGTCGTTGCCGACGAGGTAAGGAAACTTGCGGAAAGGACCCAGGATTCTCTCGACAGCATTAATAAGATGGCGAAGATGATAGTTGAAAGCGTGGACGACGCTTATAAGCTCGTAAACACTTCGTCCGAAGGCATACGCATGGTTGCCGAAAGCGCGGGCGGCCTTATCACCGAAGGGGACGAGACGGTAGGCAGGCTCCACAAATCCACGGAAATATCCAGCGACGTGGTTAAAAAGACAACTTATATCGCTACTAAAACCAAAGACCTTATCGAAGTTATGGGCAATCTGGTGGATCTTTCCAGAAATAACGAGGAAGCGGGCAAAAACGTGCGCATAGTTTCCGAACATCTGGCCGAAAGGTCTTCTTCCCTTAATAAAGTGCTTTCCAAATTCAGGGTGTAGAAAGCCGTGATGATTGATAAATACGGCGTCGACGAAAGCTTTTTAAAAACCATAACCCTCCTTTACGTGGAGGATGATGAAGATATGTGTCTTTCCGTCCAGAAAAGGTTCGGCGATAAATTTGCCAAATTTACCGTCGTATCGGACGCCGAAGCCGGTTTAGAGGAGTTTGCCAGAGAACATTACGACCTTGTGATGACGGATTATTTCCTGCCGAAGATGAACGGCCTTGCTTTTACGAGGGAGATACGGGCTATAAAGAGCAACACTCCCGTAATAATGGTTACGGGCCATATAGATATGGAATTTCTTGTGGCCGCCATCAATATGGGCGTTACCCAGTTCGTGGCCAAGCCGGTACAGTTTAAAATTCTCAACAACGCCATAATGAACGCGGTCGAAAGGGTGGTTATAGACAACCTGCGCCGCAAGGCTAAGGAGCAGGAGTTTGAGCTGCTCCAGCTTAAAGAAGACCGCAACGCCTTTCACCAAGAATTTGCCATGCGCAAGGAAAGGCACCTTATACGCAACGACCTTTATATGCGTTATTTTTCCGCCGATAAAAAGGATTTCAGCACGGACGGCTGGAATATAGATATTTTTTACGAATCCAAAGAGCTTGTCAGCGGCGATATATACTCCTGCCGCCGCCTGGACGACGACAACGCGGCGGTAATCATAATAGACGCTATGGGAAAAGGGGTTTCGGCGGCCGTTACCTCCACTATCGCAGTGGTGGTTTTCAATTATTTTGTGGATCTGAGCATGGCAGAAGGGATTACCGATTTGCGCCTTGTGCTGGACAGGTTCCTGCGTTTTATGAAAAACAACCTTCTGGACGACGAAATACTCTGCCTCACTCTGGCACGTTTTAACTTCAAAGAAGAAAAAATGTGGTACGCCGCTTTTTCCATGCCCAGAATATGCCTTGAAACATCCGACGGCTCGGTAATGACGGTGCCCTGCAATAACCTGCCCATAATGAAATTTGTGGACGATATCAACGTAAACTGCGTTGACCTTAAAGGCATTACTAAAGTATTGATTTACAGCGACGGCCTTGTAGAATCCTCCACTAAAGACGGCGTTATTTATAGCCCCTTTGTAGAGGAGGATTTCAGACATTCGCCTTTTATAAAAAATTTTGAAAGCTGCGTGCGCAGGCGTGTAGCCGAATTCGACGACGATACGTCTATATTTTTTATAAGGCGTCCTTTTACGGATGTGTTCTACCGCAGGGAAATAGAGGTGGAAACGTCTTTCGAAGGTATCGAGCGGCTGGAAGATTTTTTTAATTCCAACATGGCCGTCTGCGACCTGGACAACACCTCCCACGAGTGTTTCGGCGCGGCTTTTTCCGAAATAGCCATGAACGCTTACGAGCACGGCAATCTTGATATAGACGGCAACCTTAAGCACCGCTATATTGAAGAAAATATTTACGAGGAAAAGCTGCTTGAAGCCGAGGTAGGCTGCGATAAAAAGATAGTGTCGCGTTTTATTTGTTGTAAAAACGGCCAATACAGATATATTGTTATAAGCGTAAGAGATGAAGGAAAAGGTTACCCTTTGAATATGTTCGGCAATAACGTAAGCGTTTCGACGAAATTCAGCGGCAGGGGTCTTAAGATAATATCTCACTATACGGACGATTTTTTCTTCTCCGAAGACCGCCGCGAAATTTTTATCGTTAAATTATTTGGTGACAACGCGATATAAATTGAAACATAGCAGGTGATTTATGGAAATTGAAGTTACGGGTGGAAACGAAATTACTCTCACTGGCAACATCAAAAGCCTCAAGGATTATCAGGACATCAAGCAGGCCGTGTCCGACATGGTTGCCGCGGGAACAGACCGCATATTGATAAGGACTCCGGAGTCTTTTTCTATAACGTCTTCCGTTATAGGCTTCCTTATGAAAGTTATTTTTCAGGACAAGGTCAAGATAACCCTTTACGTAAGGGACCCGCGCCTTTACAGCATTTTAGAGGATTTGCAGCTTATAGAGACTTTTAACGTTATCCGCACAAATTAAGGCCGGGATTTTTTCATGGCGCAGCCTTTGCCGGGGAAATACCCGGCGGAACGGGCCTTTTTATTAAGGAAAGGCTTTGCCGTAAGCGTTTGCTGAATTTATCCGCTTCTTTTAATGACGGTTCTTTATGGGGCCGTCTTTTTCTTTTTTGCCCTTTTCCGTTTTTATGACGTTTTGTTTTTACAGAGCCTCGCGGGGCTTTTCGCCCGTTTTTTAATGGCGGCTGTCTCCTAAAGCGGATAGTTACGGCAAATGATTATAATATTGTTCCTCAGCCGTCAAAAACGTTCATAATAATACCTGTGCGGCAAGGCAAATTCAAGTGGCCTTGCCCCTTTAGACAGCGCCTTGCCGAAGGCTTTTTCAGTCTTATTATTCGTCGATATGAGAAAGCCGCCCTATTATAAGTATTTGCCATAACTTTATTAATATATGTAACGGTATGGCTGCGTTTAAAATTACATTATTACATCCGTAACCGGATTTCCGCCTGCCGCGTCTATATTTTTAGAAAAGAACATTACGGGTGATTTATGGAAATAGAAGCTGCCGGTAAAAACGAAATAACGTTAAAGGGCAATATCAGAAGCATCAGGGATTACTTAAATATAAAGGAAGCCGTTTCCCGCATGGTTGAGAACGGGGCGGGCCGCATCGACGTAAAAGCGCCGGAATCCTGCACAATAACGTCTTCCGTCATAGAATTTTTAACTAAGGTTATTTTGCAGGATAAGGTTAAGATAACCTTCTATGTCGGAAACTGCGGGCTGTACGGCCTGCTTGAGGAGCTTGAGCTTATAGATACCCTTAACGTAGTGCGCGCCGCGTAAAGCGGCCCCTGTGTATAATATAAGCCCTCTTTTTAAGAGGGCTTTTTTATATCAGAAATGGAAGCTCACTCCCAGAGTGTAGCGCAGTTTGGTGAAATTCATTTTATCGTCTATACGGTATTCCTGCTCGGGGACGTATCTGTCTATTTTTACGCTGTCCGTAAGGCTGAAGCGGAACTCGAAAAACACGCCGAACTTTTTATTTTCCGTAAATATATATTCCGCTCCCACAAAAGCGTCGCCGCCCACTACCCCAGTGCTTTGTCTCGAGAGCTTGCCGAATCCGCCGTTTATTCTGTCCGGCACGTTTCCGTCTTTGATATCTATATCCAGAAAAGTATAAGTAACGGCCAGACCGGCCCAGAAATTGAGAAAATCCGAAGCCGTCATATAAGCGAAGTTAAGAGCCACGGGGGTCATGTTCATTTTCGCCCTGAAAGTGCCGTTATTAAACTCGCCCCCTGCGTAATCCGCGCTGACTCCTATCGAAAAATTACCGCCGATTTTATTTATTACGTTATAGTATATAAAACCGCCGCCTCCTATCCCGCCGTCCTTATTGTCGCCGTGGATATAGTCCGGCAGGGTGCCGTATATCCCGGCCATGCCGTGGGTGGCGTAGTAGCCGGGATTATCGTACTCCGTTTCCTCCCCGGAAGCCCATGCGGGCCAGGCGTGGAACAGGGCGAAAAGGGATAAGGCGGCCAGCAGTTTTTTCATCAATCGTCCCCGACCATAAGGGCAGGGTCTATCGGGTATTCGCCGGTAAAGCACGCGTGGCAGAAATGTTTGCTGTTAAGGGCGGAAAGCATACCGTCGAGGGATATATAGCCCAGCGAGTCCGCCCCTATATATTTGCGCACCTCCTCTTCCGAGTGGGTGTTGGATATAAGCTCGCGCCTTGTGGGCGTGTCTATGCCGTAGTAGCAGGGGAACATAGTGGGCGGAGAGGATATTCTCATGTGTATCTCCGCTGCTCCCGCGTCCCGCAGCATTTTTACTATTTTGCGGCTCGTCGTGCCCCTCACTATGGAATCGTCCACAACGGCTATCCTTTTGCCCTTTATCACGCTTTTTACCGGGTTGAGCTTTATCCTCACGCCGAAATCCCTTATGCTCTGGGTAGGCTCTATAAAAGTCCTTCCGACGTAATGGTTCCTTATAAGGCCCATTTCCATGGGAATACCGCTTTCTTCCGAAAAGCCCATTGTGGCCGTTATGCCGGAATCGGGCACGGGGATCACCACGTCCGCCTGGGCGGGGTGTTCTTTGGCGAGTATCCTGCCGAAAGCCTTGCGCACCTGATATACGGACTGGCCGAACATCATTGAATCGGGCCTTGCGAAATACACGTGTTCGAAAACGCACGGAGACGGGTTCCGCTTTTCTTTAAACGGGAAATAAGACTTTATGCCCGTAGCGTCTATAACTACCATTTCGCCCGGCTCTATCTCCCTTATGAACGTTGTGTCTATAAGGTCGAGGGCCACTGTTTCGCTTACGAGCACATATCCGTCGCGCATCATTCCGAGAGCCAGCGGGCGCACTCCGTTAGGGTCTCTCATGCCTATAAGGGTGCTTCCCGTCATAAAAACCATTGAATAAGCCCCCGTAACCACGTTCATCACTTCGGAAAGGGCCGATACTATGTCTTTATTTTTAAGCTTCTTCGCCGCCAGATGCATTATTGTTTCCGCGTCGGTGCCGGTGGAGAAAATGGCCCCTTCCCTTATAAGCTCCCCGCGTATTTCAAAGGCGTTTATAAGGCTGCCGTTATAGGCCAGGGCGCACTGTCCTATGGGCAGCTCCGCCACTATGGGCTGCAGGTTGCTGCTTGCGAAGTTGCCGTCCGTAGGGTAGCGGTTATGGCCTATGGCCACCTTGCCCGTAAGTTTTTTAAGCTTTTTCCTCGTATATACGTCCGCCACGAGGCCCTCGTGCTTTTCGGCGCGTATTGTTTCCCCGTCCGACACGGCTATGCCGGTACCCTGCTGTCCTCTGTGCTGGAGGGCGTAAAGACACAGATATACGAGATTGGCCGCTTCATGGTTTCCGTAAATACCTGCAACGGCGCATTCGTCCGAGTATTTGTCGGAGTTCAGTATCATCTCTCCACATCCTTATTTGTTAGAATAAACCATATCAATAACATATATGCAAACCGTTGTCATTATGTATCGAAAGGGCGCGGGGCAAAAAAATCGCCTTCGTCCGGCAAAGGGCCAGGAGCGCGGGGTTTAACGGGGCTTCCGCCGCTTACGGGGCGTAAGGCTTTATTATGAGGTATTTTATTTATTTTAGCCGCTGAATTTTTGGCTTGCAATTTATAAATTTTGTGCCATAGCTATATCGTATTCCGTCCTAATTATTTCAGGTGTTCCATGTCCGAGCTGTTTGCCAACCGGAAGCTTGTTCTTACCGTAACGTGTCTGTTCCTGCTTTATTCTACCTGGGGCATGGTGTATCTTTCCATACGGTTCGCCCTAGAGAGTTTTCCGCCGGTAATGCTTTCCGGCATGCGCTATCTGTGCGCAGGCTCCGTGCTGCTTTTATGGTCCTTCGCCGTTAAAAAGGAGAGGGGCGTTCCGTCCGTACGGGATTTCAGGGTCATGGCCATGAGCTCCTTTTTTATGATAGTCGTTTCCGGCGCATTGCTTAACATATCCGAGGTTTACGTCTCCTCCGGCGTAACGGCGCTGATGCTTGGCTCCATACCCTTATGGATGGTTGTTTCCGGGTGGCTTTTCGGCCATGACCCCAGGCCCTCCGCCGGCGTTTCCTTAGGGCTTGCTGGAGGCTTTGCCGGCATAATAATGCTTGGCGTTTCCGCCGGGCTCCAGCAGAGCGGTTCCGCTTTGGGGATATTCTGCGCCCTTGGCTCCGTGTTCGGCTGGGTGGCTGGCTCGCTTTATTCGAAGGGGCACAGGCTGGCCGTTTCCATGGTAAAGTCCCTGGGCTTCCAGATGGTGATGGGCGGGGCCTTTATGCTTGTTTTCGCCGGCGTTATGGGAGAATACGACTCTTTCTCTTTTTCCGGCGTTTCGCTTAAATCCTGGCTCAGTTTCGTTCATCTGGTGGTTTTCGGCTCTCTTGTGGGCTATACATGTTATATGTGGCTGCTTTTTAATACCCCCACTCCCGTGGCCGTTTCCTACGCCTATGTGGAGCCGGTGCTGGCCGTGGCTCTGGGGGCTGTTTTCGCCTCCGAACCGGTAACGGGCTTCACCGCCGGGGCATGCGCGCTGATCATTTCCTCCGTATTTTTCGTTATGAAGGGCAAACACGGCAGTTGATTGATAATAAAGGATAAATTTTTATAGAGCCTTTTTATGGCTTTTCTTTTGCCTCCGAAAGGGGAAAATCCTTATTATGTTCAACGCCGTAAAGGATAAAAGAAACGCCCTGACGCTTATCTGCCTTATTACCACCTATGTGTCCTTCGGGCTGGTTTATCTTATGATAAGCTTTTCCCTGGAGACCTTTCCTCCCGTTATACTTTCCTGTATGCGTTATTTCGCCGCCGGGGTCTGTTTTCTTTTCTGGGCTTACGCCGTTCGCAAGGAGCGGCGGCTTCCCTCCACCGGGGACTGGAGGATAATGCTTACCGTGGCTTCCGGCATGATGGTTGTAAAGGGAGGGTTCCTGATATATTCCGAGGTCTACACTCCTTCCGGCATAGTGGCCGTTATGCTTGGTTCCACGCCTATGTGGATGGTCGTTTTCGGATGGCTTTTTTTTCATGATAAAAAGCCCGCTCCCATAACCGCCGCCGGGCTTCTCATCGGTTTTGCCGGAGTGGTGATTATAACGGTTTCGGCCGTTATGCAGGACGGCCGGGACGACCACATGGCCCGCGGAGTGCTGCTTACGGGTATCGCCGTTCTGGGAGGTACCCTTGGCTCCCTTTATTCCAAAAATAAAAAGACCGGCCTGGGCACGGCCGCTTCCTTCGGGTATCAGATGATATTCGCTTCCGCCGTATTTCTGGCCGCCGCCCTGCTACTTGGGGAGCCGTATTCCTTTTCCTTTGCGGAAGTAAGCGCAAAATCCTGGCTCAGCTTCGCGGCTCTCGTGCTTTTAGGCTCCATTCTCGGGTTTTCCGCCTATTTATGGCTTTTATATAACGCTCCTTCCGGCGTCTCCACCTCCTACACTTATGTGGAGCCTATCCTGGCAGTGGCGGCGGGCGTGCTTTTCGGCGGGGAGAAGCTTACCTTTTCTCTTGTTGCCGGGTGTGTTTTTATAGCAATTTCCGTGTTTATCATTATAATAAGGCGGGATTTATGGCGGCGCGGGCCTTTTTGAGCCGGGCTGACGGAAATAAATTCAGACTTAAATTATCCTATTGACAAAGCGGCCGGGCGGCATAAATTTAAAATACAGGCGGCGGACACCGCGGATAGGCCGCAAAATTTTTTATCACGGGCATGAACAAACGGATTTATGCCGTGTCTAACCCAATAAGAGAGGTTAACGGTTATGAACGACGCTCAGATAGTTGATAAGGTTCTCGGCGGCGACACGGGCGCTTTCGAGCTTCTCATATTAAAATACCAGAGCCAGGTTTTTTACGCGGCTATGAATATAGTAAAAAACAGGGAGTTTGCAGAGGATATATCCCAGGACGCTTTTCTTAAGGCTTACGAAAAGCTGGACACTCTCCAGGACAAGAGCCATTTTTTCCCGTGGCTCAAGCGTATAGCCGTAAATCTCGCCCTTAATCACTACGACAGGGGCAAGCGCATAGTGGATATGGAAACCGAGGACTCCGAGTCCAGCTACTTCGACCGGATTTCCGGCGGAGACAACCCGGAGGACTTTCTTATAAAGGACGAGCTTAAAAAATATGTAAGAATGTTCGTCGACGCGCTGCCGGAAAGGCTGCGCACCGTGGTAATGCTGCGGGAAGTGGAGGATATGAGCTACGAGGAGATTTCCGATATGCTCAATATCCCCTTAGGCACCGTTCGTTCCAGGCTTTTCAACGCCCGTCAGATAATAAAGGACAGGCTTGTGAAACAGGGGCTTACGGACCAGGTAATGTCGGAGGCTAAGTAAAATGTCCGGTTATACCAAACTGAACGACGAGTGCGTTATGTTCAGGAAGCTGATGTCCGCGTATATAGACGACCAGACGGGAGAGGCGGAGACGCGCTCCCTGTCCGACCATGTGGCTTCGTGCCCTTCCTGTAAAAGGGAGCTTGCCAATCTGTACGTTATGCGCGACATGATAAGGAGCAGCTACGCTCCTAAAGGAGAAGTGGATTTTTCCGCGGCCGTGATGGCGAGGATAAATCCAGTCAAAAGGGCCGCTCCCGCCCCGGTAAAAAAAATCGGAGACAGGGCTTTGCGGTACGGAGTGGCGGCCGCGCTCCTATTTGCGGCCCTGAGCTCCACGGTGCTTTATTCCCAGTCGAAAACAAGGAGCATGATGGCGGAAAAGCGTAAGTTCGACACCTATATGGTGGAGCATGCCGAGCAGTACGCGGGAAGCGGCGGGGCAGTCGCCGCGTCTGTGATTTCCGTCAATTTTGAGAAATGAAGCACCTGTTTCTCGCGGGTTTGCTGTTTGTTTTTTCCTCCGGCGTTTTCGCCAAGGAAATGATTTTTTATAAGTACGCCGAGGGCGACGGCTATTCCGTGCTTGTGGCCTCGGCGGACGAAGCTGTTCCCGGCCTTTCCGCCAGGGACGTTATAGCAAGGAAAATGACGGCGGCGTCATTTTCTCTCGAAGACGTGCCTTCCGACTATTATTCGGTCAAAGCCACCTCCGGCATCGCGTTTTACGGGGAAAACGTTACCCAGTACGAAATCACGCCTTTAACGGGCGACCGTTTCAGCCACGTGGTATGGCTTGACGGCGGCGGAAACCTTATTAAAACGGAGATATACGACGGCGCGGAAAAGCTCATGTTCGCTTTCAGCAGCTTCGATTTCGGCAGGGCTTCAAAGCCTGCACCCACAAAGCATAAGCATGCGGAAAGCGCGGGCAGGCCGTTTTTTAAGGGGTTTGCCCATATTATGACCAAAAGGCTTCCGGACGGTGTGACGCATCTTATGTTTACCGACGGGCTCAACAGGTTTTCCGTTTTTATAAACCCGCATCCCGATGACAGCGGGACTGTGTCTAAAATAGTTTACGGTAATTATCTTATGAGCAAGGTCGTTTCCGGCGTGGAATATACGGTTATAGGCTCCGTGCCCTATTCCACCATGGAAGAATTTATAAAGGTTTTAAACGGTTCCAGAACGGAGATAGGGGATATGCTCAAAACGGGCGCCCTTATAACCGACGAAGTATATACGAAGAAGACTGAAATGGAGGAAATCCTTAAATGAGGAAAATTGCAGCGGTATTATGCTTATTTGCCCTGACTGCGGTTTCGGCTATGGCCAGCGCGGTTCCGGGTTCTTTTTCCGACGTTGTGAACAAGGCGTCGGACGGCGTGGTGAATATCAGCACTACCAAAATGGTTACAAGGCAGGTAATGCCCTTTATGAACGACGACCTGTTCCGCTACTTTTTCGGCGGCAATATGCCGGGAGGCAGAGGGCAGGGCGGCGAAAGCCCCAGGCAGTATAAAACTTCCGCTCTGGGCAGCGGTTTCGTCATAGATAAATCCGGATATATCGTAACCAACAACCACGTTATAGACGGCGCGGACGAAATAATAATAAAGTTTAAAAACGATAAGGAGTTTAAGGCGGAAATCGTCGGGGCGGACCCTCTTACGGACCTTGCTCTTTTAAAGATAGACCCCAAGGGCGCAGATATTACGCCTATCGCTTTGGGAGACATCAATAAATCCGAGATAGGCGACTGGGTAGTCGCCATCGGCAATCCGCTGGGTCTCGGCGGCACGGTTACGGCAGGCATAATATCCGCCAAGGGCCGCGTTTTGGGCGACGGGCCTTACGATAACTTCGTCCAGACGGACGCCTCCATCAACCCGGGAAATTCCGGCGGCCCGCTGCTTAATATGAACGGCGAGGTCATAGGCGTGAATACGGCCATAATCCAGTCGGCCCAAGGGTTAGGCTTTGCCGTTCCCGTGAATATGCTTTCGGACATACTGCCCAAGCTTAAAAAAGGCAAAGTAAGCCGCGGCTGGCTGGGGGTTACTTTGCAGCCTCTCGATGAAAACCTGGCCAAGACTTTCGGCCTGCCCGATACGGAAGGCGTGCTCGTGGCCGACGTTATAGAAGGCGACCCCGCCGCAAGGGGCGGAATGACTGCGGGAGACGTGATACTTGCCGTTGACGGGGTAAAAGTGGCAGACAGCAGAGCCCTTATAAAGATAATAGGCTCCAAGGCTCCGGAGGAGACCGTTAAGATAACCGTGTTCAGGGACGGCAAAAAGATGGACGTCAACGTGAAGCTGGGCGAAAGGCCGACTGATTCCTCATACTCTCAAGGCGGCTCCGGCGACGGCGGCGACAGGCCCATATCCGTTACCCAGCTTTCCGGGGAAGACGCGGCGAGGCTCGGCGTAAAGAGCGGAGTGGTCGTTACCGGCGTAAACGAGGATACCTCGGCGTTTAACGCGGGCCTCCGCAGCGGGGACGTTATAGTCTGGTTCAATAAGAAAAACATCGAAAGCCCGAACCAGTTTTACAGTATGCTTGACAAGGTAAAGAAAGGCGACGTGATAGGCCTGAAAGTCGTAAGCCAGAACGGCAGCAGGTTTGTGGCCTTCAATAAGGAATAAAATACGCGCGTGAGTTTCAGGGGCTCCTTTTGGGAGCCCCCTTTTTTATCCCTTTGATTCCGTCTTTTCAAATTCGTTTTCGGGCATGGGCTTGCCGTAAAGGTATCCCTGAACGTACCTGCACCCCAAATCCGTAAGGATTTTTTCCTGTTCCTTCGTTTCCACTCCCTCCGCTATGACTTCCGCTCCCAGCTCCCTGCACATGGTTATAACGTTTTTTACTATTATCCTGTTTGTGGCGCTGTCCGTAAGGGTGTTTATAAGGCTTTTGTCCAGCTTGAGCACATCGAATAAAATATCGGCCAGTGTGGAAAGGTTAGTGTATTTCGTGCCGAAATCGTCCAGAGATACTGAAAACCCGGCGTTTTTTATATCGCGCACTATGCGGCAGAGAACGTTTTTTCCCATTTCGGAAACGCTTTCGGTTATTTCTATTTCTATATTTTTTCTGTCCGCGTCGTATTTATCGGCTATTGCTTCCATAAGCGCCGGGGTTTCGCTTTCAAAAAGGGTTATCCTGGAAAAATTGACGGATATTTTCAAATCCGGCCTGCCTTCCTTTTTCCTCCTTTCAAGGATTCTGCACACTTCTTCGAATACGAAAAAATCCACGTATCTGATGAGACCCTTTTCTTCCAGCCGCCCGATAAATTTGGCAGGAGGAGAAATGGTGCCGTCGTTTTCCCGGTAGCGGGCCAGAGCTTCCGCTCCGGTTATCCTGTTTTCCAGTATGTCCTTTTTAGGCTGGAGATATACCAGAAAATCGCCGTTTTCTATGGAGGAAAGCAGGCCGCTTAGCATTTCGTAACGGGCGGGGTCGGCGTCTCCGCCGCTGCCGCTGTCGTAATAAAGCCGCTTATTCATCTTCATAAGCTCGTAGGAGTGCCAGATAAGCAGGCCTAAGTTTTTTTCCTCGTCGTCCCATACGTAGCCCACGGCGGCGGAGAGCTTATCCGAGCGGTCTATGGCGTTTTTCAGTATAAGGGCTTTTTCCTCGAAGCTTTCCCGGGAAATATTTTCGGCCGCTACTATAAATTCGTCTCCGCTGGGGCGGAATATTTTATAATCCCCGAAAATCTTACGCAGGGTAAAGGCCATTTCGCTTATTACGGAATTGCCCGCGTCGTAGCCCATGGAGTTGTTGGTTTTGCCAAGCTCGTTTATATTGGCGGCAAGCACGCCTACGGACGAAAGCCTGTCTCCGTTGAAGGAGCCGGTATATTCTTCGTAGCTTATCCTGTTTGGAAGCCCCGTAAGGGCGTCGTGGCGCCTCATATACTCTATGGTGCCTTCCCGCCGGTATTTCTGTATTTCCTTTACAATAAAAAGGCACAGGGATTCTATAAAGGAGGCGTGCCTGCTCCTTGCGCGTGTGTTTTCCACCACCACGCAGCCGTAGGTTTCCTCCCGGTCTGCCAGAGGCGATACACGGTAGTTGGAAATGCCCATGCTTTTCATTAACTTATACATATCGAAGGAAAGGCGCAGCATATCTTCCGGCGTGTCGGCCCAAATTCCCCCCCCCGATATTTCTCCCAGAAAGCGGGATACTGTCCGCTCGTAGGATACGGGCAGGGCGGCGTCCGTATCTTTGGAATATTCGCAGGAAAGCACAAATTCCCCATCGGGCATGCTTTTTTCCCACAGTTGGGCTTTCTCCGCCCCGTAAAAATGGGCGGCGGCTTCAAGGGCCGTGTTCAGGGCCGCTTCCAGAGAATCGGCGGCCGTTATTTTGTAAACGCAGTTAAGCAGCACGCTTTCCGCGTTTATGCCTCCGTCTGCAAGATCCGCTATGTTGCCGCCGCCCGATATATCTATAAGCACGGCCAGCACGGCTGTTTTACCCCTGCGGCGCATCAGTTTGTTCTTTATAAGAAATTCCCGCTCCAGCAGCAGATTATAATTTTTCCAGAGATAGAATTTTTCTTCCGACCAGTTCAGCTTGCTGCAAAACGGGCAGGGGGCGTTTCTGCCGTGCAGGGCCTCGTAGCATTTTACGCCCCTCAGGTCGGATTCCGATATGCCCAGCCTGCCGTAAAAGGCCCTGTTGCCTTCGAGAAGCTCGTACGTGTCCGCGTCGATAATATAGGCCATGTCGCCTTCCGCGTTCAGCAGGCCGTCTAAACTCAAACTGTCGGAAACGCTTTCCCCGCTTTCGGAAACCGGCTCCGTTTTTTCGTTTTCGGATATTTTTTCCCGGAACGTTTCCCTTTCGCCTTCCGCGCGGGCTTCCGCCGGGCCGGGGATTTCGCTTACGCCGTAAAAGACGAAAGAAGCCTTCCCGTCGTTTTTCTTGGCCTGATACATGGCAGAATCGGCGCAGTGAAAGAGCTTTTCGTAATCCGTGCCGCACTGGGGGCCCATAGCGGCGCCTATGCTGCACGACACCGGTATTCCGCCGCTTTCCTTCATGGCGTTTATCACGCTTTCGAGCCTTTCCTTAACGGCGCGCTCCGACCCGGCGTTTTTTATAAAAACTATAAACTCGTCTCCTCCGAAACGTCCTATTATATCGTCTCTGCCGAAGAAGTTTTTTAAAATGGAGGCGAATTTCCTTAATACCCTGTCGCCCGCCGCGTGGCCGTAGCTGTCGTTTATATCCTTAAAGTCGTCTATATCCAGTATTATGAATGCGCACGGCGCTTTCTTATCCCAATTCGCCAGGTATTCCTTAACGGACGCTTCCGTCATCCTTCTGTTGTAGAAATCCGTAAGAGGGTCCCTTCTGGACTCTTTCTGAAGGCGGAGCTCCTTTTTCTTCTCCCTGTCTATATCGTTAAGGTGCATGGAGGCGGACAGGTGCCCGTTGGCCGGGTCGTAAAAAATATGTACGGTAAGGCGCATCCATACAAGTTTATTTTGCGGCATTACGCATCTGAATTCGCAGCCCAGCTTTGATATGCCGTTTTTATGGGAGGATATTAAATTTTCCCTTTCCGCGACGGCCGTGTAATGCTTTCTGTCCGCCGGGTGAACTGTCTTTTTGGCAAAGTTCTCTATAATGCCGTCGTATGTCATGGCGTTTGCCGGCCCGTTATAAACGCTCCACAGGCCGCCCGCCTTATTTATTCTGTTTTCGTCTATGTCCGCGTCGCCCCATGCCTCCGTGTCTGAAAGCATGGCCTGGTAGCACTTGGTCTCCCGCAGGTAGGCAAGCACCGCCTCTTTTCTGCCAGTTATATCCTCCATCAGGCCCGTTATCCGGGGAGTTCCTTCCCGCACGTTTTTTTCCATGGAGAGTATATACCATCCGTATTCCTCCCGCCCCGGCATTTTCATTTTAATTTCGCAGGAGAAGGACGCCGCTCCCATAGCCATATCGTTTACCGCTCCGGCAAAGTCTCTGGCCGAATCGGGATGTACGGTTCCCGATAAAATAAGAGAATCGGGAAAATTTTCCGCGGCGAATTCGGTCGTGGAGTTAGTGCCTGTCCGGACGCAGTAAAGGGCTTTCTTCTTCATGGGATAGTATTCGAAGGTAACGCATCCCGTCCTTGCCATGACGAGGCCGAGCTTATATTCCAGCTCTTTTATTTCGGATATTTTCTTTTCGTATTCGGTAACGTCCCACGAAATGCAGAAAAGACGGCCGTTTCCCGTATTTGCCGCCGATGTGTCCGTGTATGCGTAAGAGCCGTCCTTTTTCCTGAAACGCAGGCGCCCGTAAGCCTCCGCGGAGTTTTTTAGCCTGTCCCTAAAGTTTCTCAGGTCGTCCGGGTTCAGCAGAGCGCTGAGGCGGCTTCCGTATTTGCCTTTTACTTCTTCTTCCGTTCTTTCCAGAAGTTCGTAAAAGTGCCTGTTAGCATATAAAATCGTAAAATCTCCGTCGTCCGTAACCACGTAGAAGGCAGTGGAGATGAAAGCGCCCGCGGCTCTTTCCATGCGTTTGTCCATAAACGGCAGCTCCGTAAAAAAACGGCCTGGCGGCTCTTAAGTGTATGTATATATTTACATTTTGGATATATAATACAGCATAAGTTAATTGGAGACAATCGGTTTTTTATCGGGCCGCATACAACTCCGTAAAACTGTATGCCGGTATGTACGGGTAAAAAAGGCGACTATCCCCTAACGCAGATAGTTATGGCAAATAATTATAATAATGCTCCCTAGTCGTCAAAAACATTCAT
>CANTXF010000060.1 GCA_947853665.1 uncultured Deferribacterales bacterium
CGTTTTCCACCGGGTCCCATGCCCAGTAGCCGCCCCAGCCAAGCTCCACGTAAGCCCACCAGCCGCCTATTACTATGCCTACGGTAAGAAAGACCCATATTATAAGGCTCCAGCCTCTCGTGGTCTCTACCCAGTAGTTTGAGAAGTCTTTATTAATAAGGGCGGAAAACGCGTGGGCTATTACGACGTTAAAGCCTACGTAACCGACGTAAAGGGTGGGGGGATGTATTATCATGCCGGGGTTTTGCAGCATGGGGTTCATGCCGCCGCCGTCTCTCGGTATGAAATCGAGAGCTTCGAAAGGGTTTTGAACGAAAGCCACGAGCATTATAAAAAACACTGAGGAAACGGCGCACACAAGATAAACGGCCGACCTGTAAGACACGTCCCTGTCTTTAAGCCTGAATATTTCCACGGAGGTAAATACGACAAGCAGCAGGGCCCATAAAAGCAGGGAACCGGCCTGACCTGCCCAGAAGGCGCTCAGCTTATAAAGCAGAGGCAGGGAAAGGTCAGTATAGTTGGCTACGTATTTAAGGGAAAAATCGCTTGTAACTAAAGCCGCGCACAGTATTACGGAGGCTATTACGACAGCCGCCGCTGAAACGAGAAAAACATAGTTGCCGAGTTTAAGGTAGGATTCCGATTTGCTGTTGAAAGACATACCGTAAAGAGCGGCCGCCCCGACGGCGGCAAAAAGCGCCACGATCTGGAGCATAAGTCCGGCAGAGCTCACAAAGACACCTCTTGACATATAATTCCGCCGCTGGCGGTTGCCGTAAGGATAGCGTCCAATTGTGTAAAAATTTTGTAGGCGGCGGGGAATATTAACGGAAAATTATTCTGAACAGGCTTCCTTTGCCTTTTTCGCTTTCCGTTTCTATTTTCCAGCCGTGGGCGTCGGCTATTTTTTTTACTATGGCAAGGCCAAGGCCAGCCCCGCCCGTATCCCTGCTGCGGGATTTTTCCACACGGTAGAACCGCTCGAATATATTTTCCATATCCTCCCGGCTTATGCCCGGCCCCGTGTCCTTTATTTCGAATACCGCCCCGGCGGGGCTTTCATAGGTTTTTACGGATACGGTTCCCTTTTCGGTAAATTTGCAGGCGTTGGAGATAAGGTTCATTACTGTTTGGGTCAGCTTGTCTTTTTCCGCGGATATTATAATATTTTTTTCAAGATCGAGCACAAGCTCCAGCCCTTTGCGCTTGAAGGCCCCCTCGAAGGTGTCCGCCACGGCTTTTACTGCTGCCGAAAGGTCCGTTTCCGCGCATACGGGTATAAAATCGCCCGATTCCACCTCCGTTATTTTCTCCACCTCCCTTATAAGGCTGACTAACCTTTCCATTTCCTGCAAAACGCTCTCGAGCCTCTCCTTATCCAGTGGCAGCACGCCGTCTATCATGCCTTCAAGCTGGTTCTGTATTATGTTGAGCGGCGTTCGCAGCTCGTGGGAAATATTGGACGTAAGCTGCTTGCGCAGCTCTTCCTGCTTCAGAAGCGATTTCCTTAAGTGGTCTATTGATTCGGCCAGGCCGGATATTTCCTTTACGGAGGAATTTTTCTCCAGCTTTACGGAAAGGTTCCCGTGGCTCATTTCGTCCGCCGCGTTTTTTAATTCCCTTATGGGTCTTGAAAGCCGGGACGATACGGTAAGCAGCAGCGGCAGGGCCATAAGGAGCGTTACCGCCAGCGATATTCCTATGCCATAGGCGATACTGCGCCGGAAGGCGATATCCTCCGGGGAATATATATGATCCGTAAACTGGCCGATATTTATCCGCGCTGCCATCGTTCCCTCGTACATAACGGGGTAAATGTCGCGCCAGTATTTATGCTCCGGGTTAAGGCAGCATGGCTCTATGTCGTTTTCCGTAGTCCAGATAAGCTTGCCGTGAGGGTCCGTTACGGTAAAGTAGCTTTCGCTTTTTTTTGCCGTATCGCCGATTTCCCTGCCGTCGAAGTTTTTCCAGCTTTTATGCTTGGCGTAATAATCCTCGAAATATTTTATTATCATCCCGTGGCTCGACGCCTGGGCCGTCCACACGTAGTCGTGAAAGCATTTTTCTATGGCCGTTCTCAAAATAAGGGAAAGCAGTATAAGTGACGCGGCCGCCACGAAAAGAAAAAATATTACGAACTGCTTTTTTATGCTGAGGCTTGCTTTCACAGCTTTACGCCCCCGAATTTATACCCGAAGCCGTACTGGGTTACTATATATCTGGGCGATTTGGGATTGTCCTCAATTTTTTGCCTCAGGTTTTTTATATGGGAGTCGACAGCTCTGTCGTACCCGTCGAAGGAGGCGCCTATGGCTTTTTCTATAAGCTGCTCTCTGGAATAGTACCTTCCCGGGTTCCGGCTCATGAAAGAAAGTATTTTAAACTCGTTGGGCGTAAGGGCGACCTCGGAGCCGTCCTTGTATACGGCGGGCGTAATATAGTCTATCGAAAGGCCGCCTTTAAAACCGCACATGTTCCGCTCCGTTTCTTGGCAGAAGCGTCTCAGTACGGCCTTGGCCCTTGCGACAAGCTCTCTCGGCGAGAAAGGCTTTATAAGGTAGTCGTCCGCCCCGATGTTAAGGCCGTTTATTTTGGAGTCCTCAGAGCTTTTAGCCGTGAGCATTATTATGGGCGTGTCGGAGGTTTTTCGTATCGTGCGGCATATTTCCTCGCCGGAAATATCGGGGAGCATAAGGTCAAGGATTATAAGGTCGAAGTTTTTTTCTTTCAGGGCGTTTATGGCCGCGGAGCCCAGAAGGGCGTAAGATACTTCGAAGCCGGCGTTTTCCAGATACGCCCTTACCGCCTCGACCACTTTTATCTCATCTTCCACAATAAGGACGCTCAACCGCTTTTCCCGGTAATCCATAGGCTTCTCCGTGAGAGGGACTGCTTAAATGTAAAAAAGTTTTTTCCCGTTGACAAGGCTTTAATATTGAGATACATATCATCATGTGATGATATGTATGGAGAGGCTATGGAAGATAAACATTCGTGCAGCGTCAGGATAATACATAAAGACGCCGTGGAAAAGGCTTCCGCCGCTTTGCCGGACGCTTACGCCGCCGCCGGTCTGGAGCTTTTTTTCAAGGTATTTGCCGACGCCACAAGAATAAAGATACTTTCCGCCCTTTTAAGCACGGAGCTTTGCGTGTGCGATTTGTGCGCTGTTCTCGATATGAAGCAGTCTGCCGTGTCCCAGCAGCTGCGGCTTTTAAGGCAGATGAGGCTCGTCAGATCCCGCCAGGACGGAAAAAGCGTCTATTACAGCCTGGACGACGAGCATATAAATAAAATCCTCCTGATGGGCCTTGAGCACATTTCGGAAAAAGGTTGATATATGAAAAAATACGGTATTGAAAATCTTGACTGCGCCAACTGCGCCATGAAGGTTGAAAACGCTCTTAATTCCATGGAATGCGTCAAATCGGCTAAAATCGTTTTTTCCACGAAAAGCCTTTTTATAGATACGGACGATATGGAAAAAGTCCGCAGAAAGGTAGACGAGCTGGAACCGGGCGTAACCATATCGGAAATAAGAAAAGAAGCCGGGGCGGCTTCTTCCGGAGGCTACGACGTAAGACGGGGGCTTACGGAGATAGCAAGCTATATCGCCGCCTTCTTCGCGGCTCTGCTGTGGATAAAACTTTATCCCGAAAAGCCTTTGATATACGCAGGGTACGGCCTTCTTGCCCTCGTTTATTTCGCCTCCGGCAGGGACGTTATCATTTCGGCTTTCAGAAATATGGGCAGGGGCCGCTTTTTCGACGAGAATTTTCTTATGACTTTCGCCACCGTCGCGGCGTTTTTTATAGGAGCTTATACGGAAAGCGTGGCCGTTATGCTTTTTTACAGAACCGGCGAGTTTTTTCAGGGCTGGGCCGTTAATAAATCGCGGAGGTCCATAAAAGCCCTTGTGGAAGTACGCCCCGATTACGCCAACCTGATCAAGGACGGCGGGCCGGTCCGCGTAAGCCCGTATGACGTAGCGCCGGGGGATATTATAGCCGTTAATCCCGGCGAAAAGATACCTTTGGACGGAGTGATAATAAAAGGCTCCACATCCCTGGATCAGCGTGCCCTGACCGGGGAATCGGTGCCTAAAAGGGCCGGGGAGGGCGAAAACGTGCTGGCGGGAACTGTGAGCCTTACTGGCCTTATAGAAGTCAGGGTCACGAAACCCTTCGCGGAATCTTCCGTATCTAAAATTCTGGATCTGGTGGAGAACGCGGCGGCAAACAAGGCGAAAACTGAAAACTTTATAACCACTTTCGCAAAATATTATACTCCTGCCGTGTTCGCGGTAGCCTTTTGCGTGGCTGTGGTTCCGCCCCTGGCCGGGTTCGGCTCTTTTGACGAATGGATATACAGGGCTCTCGTAGTCCTTGTTGTCTCATGCCCGTGCGCTTTGCTTATAAGCGTGCCCCTTGGGTATTTCGGCGGAATCGGCCTCGCTTCCAAAAAGGGTATACTCGTAAAAGGCGCCAATTATCTGGAGGCGCTTTCCGAGGTAAAAGCCGTGGCTCTCGATAAAACCGGCACCCTTACGAAAGGCGTTTTCAGAGTTACGGACATAGTTCCCTATAACGGTTTTTCGAGAGAAGACGTTATGAGATACGCGGTTATGGCGGAAAGCCGTTCCAGTCATCCGATAGCCGTTTCCATACGCGGAGCGGCGGCGGAAAGCCTGGGGGAATTTAAAATAGACGATTACGAGGAAATAGGCGGCCACGGCGTAAGGATAACGATAGACAGAATGATAGTAATGGCCGGCAGCGATAAAATGCTGCACAGGTTCGGAGTGGAGCATGACAGCCGGGTCTGCGGAGTTATGGGCAGCGTGGCCCACGTTGCCGTGGACGGAGTGTACGCCGGGCACATTATAATAAGCGACGAGCTTAAAGAGGATACGAGGCAGGCCGTGGAGGCCCTTAAAAAACTAGGTATAGAAAACATAGCCGTTATGACTGGCGACAACCGCTCCGCCGCCGGTACGATGGTCGAGAAGGCAGGTATAAGCGAATATTACGCGGACCTTATGCCGGAGGACAAAGCGGAGGTTTTCAGGGAGTTTGCTGCGAACGCCGTTAAAGGCGGGCGGGGCAAAACCATGTACGCCGGGGACGGAATAAACGACGCGCCCGTTCTCGCCCTGGCGGATGTCGGCGTGTCCATGGGGCGCCTTGGGAGCGACGCCGCTATAGAGATGGCGGATGTGGTCATTATGGACGATTCCCTTATGAAGCTGCCGGAAAGTATAAAAATAGCCAAAAAAACGAAAGTGATAATATGGCAGAATATAATCTTCGCTCTTGGTATAAAGGCGCTTTTCGTTACTTTAGGCTTTTTCGGGGTGGCTACTATATGGGAGGCTGTTTTCGGAGACGTGGGAGTGGCCCTCCTTGCGCTTTTTAACTCTATGAGGATATTAAGGGGCTGATTTATTACCCCCCCCCTCCGGCCGCTGCGGGACGGCAGGGGGGATAAAACCGCGCGCCCGTCATAATAAAAGCCGGCGCTTTAAAGCGCCGGCTTTATGTCGTTTTCAGCAATCGCTTTTTCTCGTTTGCCGCTCCGCTTTGGGGCGGCGGGATAGCCGCCGTATTTATTCTGGCTAAAGGCTCTTACTTTTTCTATAACTGAGTTTCGTCCGCCCGGCTTATCAGATGTATAAGGGCTACGGTGCGGGGGGCGAAGGTTTTAAGGTCTGTAAATTCTTTAAGCGAATGTTCGCATTGAGGGTCTACGTCCACTCCCAGAGCGTCTATTGTGGGCACGTAAATGCTCGTGGTATTTCCTATCGTCAGCCCGCCTGCGATCCACTCCACCACGTCTGCGCCGTATTCCTTTTTTACTATATCCTTATACATATCGAAAAGCTTGGCGGCGGATTCGCTTTTTTCCATAGGCCCCTGACCCATGCCGCCGGAAATTTTTATTTTTGTTCCTATAATCGTGGGGTTTTTGCATATTTTCCTTATTTCGCCGTCGAGCCTTTTCTGCTCGCTCAGCTTGTAGCAGCGCACTTCCACCCCGACCACGGCGTTATCCGGTATTACGTTCATTTTTGTGTTCGTTGTGTTGGCGAAGGCGATGTTTA
Organism: uncultured Deferribacterales bacterium; assembly: GCA_947853665.1. Taxonomy (GTDB): domain Bacteria; phylum Chrysiogenota; class Deferribacteres; order Deferribacterales; family Mucispirillaceae; genus CANTXF01. The sequence goes on from CANTXF010000060.1 coordinate 6,104, forward strand.
CCGAATTTTCCGGTATGAACTGGCCGTGGTCGCGCACGCCCTGCTTTGCCAGCGTTTCGCTGGAATATTTGTGAGGGTCTTCTGTAAGGGGAGTGCCCAGCCTGTGTATTTTCGTTATCAGGTATCCGGCTTCCGCAACGGCGTTGGCGGAGGCTTGGGGAGCGTTGCCAGCGTGACCCTGTATCCCCTCTATCTCTATTGTGTATCTGGCCGTAGCCTTGCGTTTTGTGCATACTCCCCAGTTGGGGCGGCCCGTGTCGCATATTACGGCGTAATCGGAAGCCGCGGCCAGCTCCTTTGCGAAAGCTACTTCGTCGGGGGAGCCGCCTTCCTCCTCCGCGTCGAAAAATACGGTTATTTCGGAATAGGGGGATATATCGAGCCTTTTCATGGCTTCCATCAGATAAAGCATCTGTACGGCGGAGGCTTTGCAGTCCCCCACGCCGGCTCCGTAAGCCAGCTTGTTTTCATCCATTCTGAAAAGCCGCTTTCCGCCTTCCGTGCCCATGACAGTGTCCGTATGAACCACAAGGAGCAGGCGTTTTTTGCCTTTCCCTTTAAAACGGGCTATAACGTGGGCTCCACGGCCGTTGTCCCTTATTTCCGCCGAACCGCCCAGCGCCTTTATTTTCCCTTCCAGCCATACGGCTATTTTGCGGCTGTTTTCGATATTACCTGTTGCGGAATCGATATTTGTTAAAAATTCCAGATCTTTTACGTAATCGTCGAACAGGCTTTCCACCGTGTTTTTTATAAGCGCGCCGTCCATAGAACCTCCTTAAATGAAGTATTAAAGATATAAAAAATCAGGCGGCTGTCCCATAACTTTGCCTTGATCTGCGTAAGGATACGGCCGCGAATATTATATGCTTTGTTTCAGAACTTTTCAGAACGCCGTTAATATTATTTTAACGGTAAATACATTATGTATAACGCATGCATAATAGTACAGCTTATTTGTCCTCTGAAAGAATGTCAATACAATATGATGTAAAATAGAATCACGGTGTATATACGCGCCGCCGCCGGATTCAGAAACCGTTAACGCGCATAGAAAATTACGCGGTCATATATTGTGTGCGGAGTTGATTTATCCCTTGCGGAAACGTTTATGGCGGAACGGTCTGCGGGGTTAACAGGGAATTTTTACCCGGCAAATATCCGGCGGAAGCGCCGTTTTAGCAGGCTTTCCCGGTTTTTATTCAGGCTGCTATCTCAATAATGTATATAGTTATTAAAAATATTGGCGGCTATCCACTGACGCAGATAGTTATGGCAAATAATTATAATAATGCTCCCTAGTCGTCAAAAACATTCAT
>CANTXF010000061.1 GCA_947853665.1 uncultured Deferribacterales bacterium
AATAAAGTTATGGGAAATATTTATAATACGGCGGCTTGCTCGCTGCAACGAATAATAAGACCGAAAAGCCCTTGGAAAGGCGCTGCCTAAAGGGGCTTATCTTTAAAAGCTTGCCTTTCCTGAGCAGGTCTTATTATGAATGTTTCTGACGCCTTAAGAGCATTATTATAATTATTTGCCATAATTGTAATATTTATAATAACGCCGGACCGCTGGCGCAAGCGGCAGGACCGCCGCGCCGGGAGCTTAAGGAGCCGGAGCATTAACCGCCGCCGCAGGGCGCTTCCTTACGGCGGCTTTGCATATTTGCGCCGTCCTCCCGTTTAAAGGAGGTACCGGCGCGTTTCGTTATTTAGTTTCAACCTGTCTTTGCTGCTCGGCGTTATACCTGTCGCCCATTACGGGAATGGCGGCGATAGTTTCCTCCAGTTTAAGCCAATCCTCCCCGGGGCAGGAAAAATCGAGAGTACGCATATTTTCTTCAAAATGGGCTGCCTTCGTAGTGCCGGGTATGGGCACAATGGTCTCGTCTTTCTGAAGAAGCCAGCCAAGCGCCGCCTGGGCGGATGTCATGCCGCGGGTGCGGCCGAATTCCTGGAGCGCGTTTACTATACGCAGATTGGCCCTTATGGCTTCCGGGGTAAAGCGCGGCAGCGTGGCCCTGTTGTCATTTTTTTTGTCAAAAACGGTATATTCGTTAATGCAGCCGCCTAAAAACCCCCTGTTTATGGGGCTGTACGGAACAAACCCAATGCCAAGTTCCCTGCATACCGCAAGCACGCCGTTTTTTTCCACATCCCGATGCATAAGATGATATTCGCTCTGAATAGCCGTAACGGGCTGTTCGGCGTGGGCTTTCCGTATTATGTCGGGAGATACCTCGCACATACCGAAACATTTTACTTTGCCTTCCTTTATAAGGTCCTTCACCGTACCGGCCACATCCTCCGCAGGTACGCGGGGGTCGAACCTGTGCTGGTAGAACAAATCTATCCTTTCAAGCTTAAGCCTCTTTAAAGATTCCTCCGCCACTTTGCGTATCTGCTCCGGGCGGCTGTTAAGGCTTCCGTAATTATACACCCCGTTTACGATGTCGTGGCCGAATTTGGTGGTAACGTGAATCCTGTCTTTAAAAGGGGAAAGGGCTTCCCCGGCAAGGATCTCGTTAGTATGGGGGCCGTAGACCTCCGCCGTGTCGAATAAGGTAACGCCGCGATCCACGGCCATGTGCAGCAGGTCCGTCAAATGCTTTCTGTCCGGCACGGGGCCTCTGTTATAAGTCATGCCCATAACGCCGAAGCCTAACGGGGAAACTTCAAGGCTGTAATCTCCTTTCCCCAAAACGCGCTTCTGAGAAACTTTCTGGGAGGAAGCGTCCTTATTTTTTTCACCGGCCGCAAAAGCCCCGGGAACATTAAAAGCGGACGTCAGCACCATACCCGCGCCTGCCGCCGCGGCGCTTTTTATAAAACTTCTCCTCGTAAAATCAAACATATCTTCACCTCATTAAATAAATCTGCGCAAAAAATGCGGATAAATTTTAAAATTATAAATTCTAACGGGCGGTAAATCCGCCGTCCACCACGATGGGCTGGCCCGTAACGAAGGCCGAAGCCGGGCTTGCAAGCCATAAAACCGCATGGGCTATTTCCTCCGGCCTGCCCAGCCTGCCCATGGGAATATCCCTTATAAGCTCTTTTTCCACGGCGGGATTGCGCCTTATAAGCTCCTCCGCCATAGGCGTTCTTATAGCCCCCGGGCACACGGCGTTTACCCTTATGTTATTTTTGGCGTAATCTATGGCCGCAGTGCGTGTAAGGCCGATAACGGCGTGCTTGCAGGCGATATAGGCGGCCTGCCCCGGAAAGCCCGTAAGCCCCCCTTGAGAGGACGTATTTATAACCGAGCCGCCTCCCCTTTTGATCATGTGCTCTATTTCGTACTTCATGCAGTTCCATACTCCGCCTAAATCCACCGCCACGGTCTTTTCATAATCGCCGAAGGTTATTTCGGCCATAGGCGCCTGCGGAGTCTGAACGCCCGCGTTGTTAAAAGCTATATCGAGGCCGCCGTAAGCTAAAACCACGGCTTCGACAGCTTTTTTTACCTCCTCCGGATCCGACACGTCGCATTTTAACGCCATGGCGTCATAGCCCTCCGCCATTAAAGCCCCGGCCTCGGAAGATGCGTCGGCCACGTCCAGAAGGGCGGTTTTTACACCCGCCTTCGCCAGCTCCCTCGCCGCCGCAAGGCCTATGCCGTTTTTTGCTCCCGTTACGAGAGCCACCTTGCCTTTAAGCTCGTAATCCATTTTGTTCTCCTTATGTATCCGATCTGATAGGGCATAATACGAACGGCGGAAAAATAATACCAGATACGATACGGCCTGAAACTTGCCCGATTTGCTCACGGAAAGGAAAAATTTTAAAAAAGGCGGCCCGTAAGAAAACTTTAAGTCCGCTGTTCTGCGCTTGCCAGGCGCAGGCCGCTTTCAGTTATAAGAATTCGCGGCCATACCGTTACGCAGATCGACGTAAAGTTATGGAAAATATGCGTCAGGGGGGGGTAATGATTTAAGAATTTACAACAGATTTACGCCGACCCCCCAGGGACAGGCGCCTTGATACCGGTCTTGCGGAAAAGACCTTAGATTAACGGCCGGAAAATACCCGCGCGGCGCCTTTAAGGCATTTATGAGACGGGGGGGGGAATATATTTACGCAGCTATAACCTTACATAGATTAAAGTAAGGTTATGAAAAACATTCATAATAAGCCCTGCTCAGGCAAGGCAAACTCGTGGCTTTGCCATTCAAACAGCGCCTTACCAAAGGCTTTCGGTCTTATTATTCATTGCCGGCGCAAGCCGCCATATTATACATATTTTTCATAACTATCTGCGTTAGGGGATAGCCGAATATATATTGCTCCGGGACGGCTATACCGCCCGCAAATTCCTTATGCTGGTTCTGGGCGGCTCCCCGAACATCCTTTTATACTCCCTGTTGAATTGGGTCGGGCTTTCGTAGCCCACGGCGTAGCAGGCTCCGGACGCGTTGCATTCTCCGTGGAGCATAAGGCGGCGCGCTTCGTATAAACGCAGTTTTTTCTGATACTGTACGGGGCTCATAGTGGTGAGCTTTTTAAAATGCCTTCTGAAAGTGGAGTAGGCCATGTTGACGGATTCCGCAAGCTCGTCTATTTTTAAAGGCTTATCGTAATTTTCCTTAAGCCAGTCCACAGCCTGGGCTATCTGATGGCTGGGAGTTCCGTATGTGCTTATCATTCTAAGCTGGTTCCCAAGAGGGCCTGCAAGCATACGGTAGTGTATCTCCCGTATTATCATGGGAGCTAGTATTTTTGCCTGATCGGGAGTATCTGCAAGCTCGGTAAGCCGCAGGAATGCGTCCATTATATGCCCGTCCAGATCGGTAACGGCCATAGCCTTGGCGGGGGTAATATCCTGATCTTCCTCAAAGCCTACCTCCGGCAGAAGCTGGGATATAATATACTTATCCACCGGCAAAGTTATGGATAAAAGGGGCTTTTCATGGGACACGTCAGTAAGAAAGCTGGATATGGGCAGATCGACCCCCGTCACAAGGCACTGGCCCGCTCCGTAGGATATTTTCTCCAGCCCTACAACGGAGTGCTTTCTGCCCTGAAGGATAACGACCATAACGGGTTCGTAAAAACAGCGCTCGATTTTATTGGCGGTTTCGTGGCGGTAAAAGGCCATGCCGCCCATACCGTCGGTTTCCCGCATGCCCTGCTCCGGCATCATATCAAGAAGCTTATTTTTTATGACGCCGCATATTTGCTCGTTATTTTTAATATCCCCGGACATTAGCCCTCCCCGGTAAAATACGCGGCTTTGAACGCCGCTTTTATTTCCTTATCCTCAAAAGCCTTTCTTTAAGCTCGTTTTCTATTTTTAAAAGCTCCGTCTCGGCCTGCCTGCGTTTCTGCCTGCCCTCGTCCTGTATGCGCAGAACGTCGTCCAGGGTGGAGATCAGCTTTTCGTTGGTGTAGCGCAGAGTTTCGATATCTATAATGGAGCGCTCCGACTCTTTGGCAGTCTGCACAGTGGCAGTCTGGAGGTTTTCCGCGTTGCGCCTGAGCAGCTCGTTTGTGGTCTCCGATACGGCCTGCTGCGCCCGAGCCGCGTCCATGGAGTGGGCTATGCCTATGGATATTACCATCTGGCTTTTCCATAAAGGAATGGTATTTGCCAGAGTAGACTGTATCTTTTCCGTCATTAAAATATTATTTCCCTGCACCATGCGTATCTGAGGCCCCATCTGCAGGGATACGGCCCTGGTAAGCTCAAGGTCGTGGAGCTTCTTTTCAAAGCGGTCGCAGAGGGAGGCTAAATCGCTGGCCGCCTGAACGTCCTCCTGCCTGCCCGTTTCCCTGGCCCTGGCCTCAAGCTCCGCCAGTTCCCCGGCGCGGACCTGCTCCAGCTTCTTTTTGCCGGCCAGAATATACATGGATATTTCCTTAAAATATACCTTGTTCAGCTCAAACATCTTATCAAGCATGGAAATATCCTTCATAAGCTCCATCTGGTGCTTTTCAAGTATTTCGCATACCTTGTCGATATTGGCTTCCGCCTTGTCGTATTTTATTTTAAGGGTTTCAATCTTATTGGCCGGGCGCTTGAAAAAACCCAGTATGCCGCCGCTTTTTTCCGCCGTGTCAAAGCCTTTAAGCTCCGAAACCACGCCGGTAAGAACGGCCCCTATGGCGCCCAGATCCTTAGTGCGCACAAGGCTTAAAGCGCTCTCCGAAAAATCCGTCATTTTTTTCTGAGCGCCCGCCCCGTAGCGGACGATCATGTTGGAATCCCGCAGCTCTATCTTCTCCGCGAATTCGTCCACGGTTTTCATTTCATCTTCCGTAAGGCGCACTTCTTTGAAATCCGCCCCGGAAGAAAGGCCTCCTATTTTTTCAAGGGCCTTTTCCTCTGTGCCTTCGCCGGAATCCGGGTCGAGGGTAAGTCTGGGAGCGGGTAAATCGCCGTTCATAGCACTCTCCTATTTACCTTTCGGTTTAAAATCGTCGTTATTTATAAGGCCGTCCTGAATAAGAACGGCTTTAAGCACGTCTATATCCGTGGATATATCAAGGACAATCCCCCGGACAAGATTGCTCAATAAAGTTTCAAAGGCTTCGTTTACAGCGTCTACGGCTCCCGTTATTTCTTTTTTCAGGGAGGAGCCTTCGTCGTTTTTTATCCCCAGCCTGCCGAATTCCCCATAAGAATCTATCAGCTTGAGAACCATTGGCAGATGCCTGCTCATCAGCTTCTTTATCTCCGCGGCTTTTGCCGGATGCTTATCCACATAATCGAAAACCTGCTCCATAAGGGATTCCGTTTTATCCAGCTTTTCCGAAACCTCTTTGTCCGCAAGGCTCTCCCCGGCCCGGCGTATACGCCTTACGTAAGCCCTGCCCGCCTTTATCATATCGTCCGCCGTACTGCCGGATATGTAGCCATCTTCCCTTTCGTCCGGCGCGGAAAGGGCTGCGCGCAACCTGTTAAAATCTTTGGAAGCGGCCTCAAGGGCCTCCACCGTGCCGGATTTCAGCTCGTTTATCCTTTTATTGTCCATGCTGAAACGGGCAAGTTCTTTATATTCGTCGATAAATTCCAGCGCGCGGCGCAGGTTCGCGTTTACGTCTATTTTAACGGCGGGCATTTTCCCCGGATACGCCTCAACATACCCGAAAAGGGCTTCCGAGGAGGCTGCGGCTTTTTCAAGGGCGGAAGCGAAAAACCTGTTGGAAAAAAGCGACGCGTTGGCTTTTTCCAGACGTTTTATATAAGAACGGCCCTCGTCTATAAAATCCATGCTTCCGCGGGCCGTTTTCCCGGTATCTATAAGCTCGTCGCCTTCGGGAGGGCCTATTTTAAAAAATAAACCGTCCGGCGTTATCCGGCCCGTCAGAATAAGGCCCGCAGAAACGCAGCTTTCAATATCGCGGGCAGCGTCCGCCTCCGTCAGGGAGAAAAGCTCACCCAGCTCTTTTAATGGTATTTTGCCGCGCCCGGCCATGGCGGAAAGATAAGCGGCTATCCTGGTATTGCGTTCGTATATAAGGCGCGCCACCCGGAGCAAGGCCACGCCGGAAGCGGAGAAAACCGCAAAAAGGAAGATACGGAGGGCTAAAGCCCACCCGGAAAACATAAGGGAGCATCCGGCCGCAAACATAAGCGCAAAACCTGCGGCGGCGAAGGCGGAGGCTTTCGCTCCCCTCGCGGCATAAATATTGTTGCCGAAACTGAACCTGCCCATATTTAAATGTAATTAATAAAAATACAAAAATCAATAGATAAGGCGGGGCGTAAAAAGCATAAAAAAACCCGCCGTAAAGGCGGGTTTTTTATATTTTTCTTTAAAATCTTAGAAGAATACCCTTAACTGTGCGCCAGCCATAACGGCGTTGTTATCCGCGGCTTTGTCCTGAGAACGGCCATAATAGCCTACCTGAGGAATAATGCTCACATATTGGTTAAATTTATAAGGAGCCTGGAGATAAACGGCGTAAGCGTTTCTATTTTCCACATTGTCGGCGTCAGTCATGTAAAGAGCGTAACCGCCGCCAAGCTCTGCGGAAAGGTTAGTGACGATGTCATTAACGCCGAACGCAGCCGCAACGCCGAAAGAACTGGTATTTTTAATATCAAGGCTGTCTCCGTCCTGAACTATTTCGGGAGCGAAGCTGTAGTTGTTGCCGGCATACATACCGATATTCATACCGTAGTATGCGCTGAATTTAACGTACATTTTGCCGAAAGTAGGATTCAAATAAGTGCCCACGTGCCATGCGTGAATGTCGGCCCATTGGGTTCCGTTGATGCCCGCAGAGTAATTATAAAGACCGTAAGAAGCGAAAACTTTACCGGAAAAATTGTTGTATTTCAGGTTGTAGGCAACTTCAAAGCGGGGGATATAATTTTCTTTAACGGAAACGTTTCCTGCGGAGCTGCTTACTTTAGAGGCTACATGGTCCCGCTCATTTGAAACCATGGCGAAATCAAATCCGGCATAGCTGAGCATGATAAGGGGACGGCGGGTATCGCCTATGTTACCGTATCCGGCGAGGCCGTTATCGGTAAGATAGATATCGCCGTAAGAACCCTGGTTGCCGGAAACAGTGGTTTTCTGACCGGCGGTAAGGGTAAGGCCGTTGTCAAAGGTATAAGCGCCCCAGAACTGACGGAAGCCGAAACCGTTGGGATTAACGCTGTCCTGATTAAAATTAAGTTCCACATTGGCTTTGAAATTTCCTGCGGAAAAGTTCCAGCCAAGGCGGGAATTGCCCTGAAGGTTATAAAGCAGGTCGCTTTTGGTGGTTTCCGTATCCCCTCCGTCGGGCTTGACGGATTGATAATCGTAATAAGCCGCAAAGCGCACCTGTCCGTACATATTGAGCTTCATTCCGTCGGGCATGGGAATGTCGAAAGCGAA
>CANTXF010000062.1 GCA_947853665.1 uncultured Deferribacterales bacterium
CCTACCGTTATGCCGTCGGAGGCAGCCTTTACTCCGTTTGCCGTTATATGCTTGCTCCAGCTATCCGGCGTTACGTATGCCGCATTCTGCGCGAAAGCGGGAACGGCTAAAAACACGCCACACAAGGCGCATAATATATGCTTTAATTTCATAGATATACCCTTTAAAATTTATGCTTCGGCACTTTTAATTACTTCCCCCAAGTCTTTCAGAAAGAGACGGTCTGCCTTTATAAAGCCTTCCGCAGCAAAGGACATCCCTTTAAAAAATGCGGAATGGGAACAGTTTCTTACGTCCGCGCAAAGCCTGTATATCCATTTTTCTATATGGCCGGACATAAAAGCTATTTGCCTTCCGATGCTTTCTTCCAGTAGTTCCGGCTCGTCTTTTTCCGCCGCTTCTAGAGATTTCCCAGAAAGAAACGCCATAAAATCCAATTCCGCTTTTATATGGTCTTCAGGCTCTTTAAAACTTTTATCTCTACCCAGCCCCTCTCTGAAATATTCTTCCATAACCTGATCCCGTTCGTCCTGCATAGTCATGCCGCTGAGGGAGAGATATACGGATTCGTGGGGAGTTACCGGTTTAACGCCGTTCAAAACGTCGCTTATAAGGAAAACCGCCGCAAATTCTTTAGCGGCCCCGTCCTCAAAGTCTGCCCCCTCTTCGACGGATAAAACCATATCCGCACCCTGAACAGCCTCCCGGATATCACGCTCCACGCCCATAGTCCTTATTACGGGCATAATCCTTTTTAATGCTTCCAGATAGGTATTGTCGGCCTCTTTGTAAAAAAATACGCCCAGCAGGGAATAGATAATCCTTCGGGCTGAGAGATAATCTAATATTTCATCCATAACGCCTCTTTAAAAAACGGGATTATTCTTCAAGGCGCGGCGTTAACCGCGCCCTGAAAGAAAATTATCCTTTTTTCTTGAAAATAACGTTGGGCTTGTTCAGCAAAGCGTCTGGAAAGCCTTTCCTTTCGTCGTTCTCAATAAGGTTATCCACGGCTTTGGGATATTTGGCCCTCAGCTCTTCCATAGGGCCGGCGTCCAGGGCTCTGTTCCAGCAGGCCGCAACGCAGGCGGGTTTTAACCCTTCCGAAATACGGTCCTTACACAGGGTGCACTTCGTCATACGGGGGCGTTTAGGATTTTTCGCGTCGTAAGAAGCGAAATTTTCATCATAAAACTGCGGAGCGTCCCAAGGGCATGCGTCTTTACAGCGGCCGCATGAAATACAGTTTTCCGCAGACACGCGCAAAACGGCTCCAGTGGTTTCGTCTTTATAGATATTAGCCATAGGGCACGCTTTAAGACAGCTGGGGTCGGAACAGTGGTTGCAGGATACGGAAAGATAGCGTCTGTCTATATCCTGTATGAATTCGTTATTAGTCCCCAGTTTTACCAGACCTCTTTCATAGCTTTCCATTCTGCGCCAGCTTTCCTTCATATAAAATTCTTTATACAGTTTATAGTTATTGCCTCCGGTTTCCGAATCTATATACATGCTTCCGTTATCGAATTCCTGTACGGCGGCTCCGTCGGAATCATCCGCAGGCGCCGGGGTCATAAAATCCTCAGCAGTGCGCGTATTTATAAGCGCGTCTCCCCTTTTATCCTCATTCCACTGCTTGCAGGCAAGAACGCAGGTTTTGCAGCCCACGCAGCGGCTTTGGTCGAAATAAAATCCCCATTGGCTCATAGTTATGCCCTCCTGTCAGCAGGCAGCGTAAGACTTACTTCACACGGGCCGCTCTGGGCGTTGGTTGCCTGGCCCACATATTGCTCGGTCGTTCCCACATCAAGCGTCAGGATATTTTCCGCCCCGCCTATATCCACCGGAACAGTTACCTGATGGAACTCTTCCGTAATATCGTCCTGCATCCATACCTTTACCTTTTCGGTGGGATGGGCTCTGTACCAAGCTCCGTGTTCCACGCTGACCACTCCGGGCGGAATCTGATATACAACCGACGCAGGCAGTTTCGTGCAGCCCCTGTCGTTATAGACATACACCATATCGCCGTCCTTTATGCCCCTTTCCGCCGCGTCCAGAGGGTTCATTTTAACGACCTGCGTAAACTCGTCCTTAATCATAGCCACGTTGTCCAAAACCGTATGGGCCCTGTTCCTGGCTTTATTGGTCATATAATAGAGCCGGTAGGTATCGCCGCTTAAAGGAGATTTAAAGCCGGTAAAATCCTTTCTCGGGTCGTTATCCTGAAAGAATTTTTCATATCCTTCCATATGGGGCTGATAAGACGCCGTAGCGTTGCGCACGCCGTTATAGTCTACGGTAATATCTCTGCCCACAGGGTCTTTGGTATTTACGTCATAACGGGTTTTCTTTCTTATCTTTCCCCACAGGGGAGACCAGAAATTTATTTTGCCGGTCGAATTTTCAAGCTTCCCGGGTATGCAGTGGTTAAAATCTCTGAATCCGACGAGGGTCTTATCTTTTTCAGGAGGTATAACCGCCTGGGTTGAGCCTTTGGTTACGAGATCCTCGTAGGAAAACTGCGCGTCCGCCCTGCCGGTGGCTTTTTTATACCATGAAGAAGGCGAAAAGGCCGCAAGAGACGCTTCGCCCAAGGGAGCGTCCACATAGCCGGAGCTGGGATATGTGGAACCTATGCGGGCGTTTAAACGCTCTACAAGCTCGTACTTTATCTCGTTATCCGTTCTCGTGTCATACAGGCGGTCTATTGCCTGTTCCCAGGGAAACAGGGCAGCGGTTGAAACTTCAAGCGTGGTGCCCGATTTCTCATAGTGGCTCGTAACGGGAAGGATAATCGTAGAGTAAAGGGCGGACGGCGTCATAACCTGATCCAGGCATATAACCGTGGGTATTTTCTTGATGGCGGCTATATTTTTATTAATATTCTCGGCGGTGGTAACGATATTGTTTTCCGTCATAAACCAAACGTCCACCTCTACCAGGTGTCTGCCGTCGGGAACGTTCTCAAGGTTTACCGGGGTTACGTCCTTATACTGGGTCTGCCCGTTTTCATCGGTATACTTCTGCTTGGAGGTGGTTCTCTTCACATCCTTTTTAAACTGCTCGGCGGTACGCCTGTCCTTTCCCGTAAGCACAAGGTGGGCCCAGTTGTTCATCGGGATATAGATGGCGTTCATAAGAGAAGCGTCTCCAAGCATACCGGAAGGAGCGACGAGCCCTATATCAAGGCCACCTGTAACGGCCGGATTAAGCCCCACCGCGGCGATATCCGGATGGGCCATCATAGAGAAGCCCGCGCCTCCTCCGGCTTTATCTATATTTCCCGTCATGGCGGCAAGAGATATCATAAGCCAGACCCACTCAAAGCCGTTCCATGCTCTTTGAGGCCCGCCGCCCACATCCAGAAGGGCCGACTCCGCCTCGGCGTATTTAAACGCCAGAGCCTCTATAACGTCCGCAGGAACGCCTGTAAGCCGTTCGGCGTAATTAAGGACGGATTTATACGAAGCGTCCCCGACCGAGGCCGCCTGTTTAGGCTGTTTATAAAGATAGCTTTCCGTATTGGCATCTACCTCCGCTCCGGCCCAGTCTACCTCCAGACTCAGCAGATATTCGGAAAAAGACTCTCCCGCCGGAACTTTAAATCTTGCCCCGGTATAGGCGAAGTCTTTTTTAAATTTTTTGCCGTCTTCGTCTTTAAAGTCTTCCGGCGATTTCATGTTTTTGCTGTGTCCGTACGTAAAGGATGAAACTGTGCTGTATGCGTTGCCGTCCGCATCGGTAATGGGCTGACCCGTTCCTGGGTCCACGGCGCAGGGCGCGGTACTAATGCACTCGTCCCCCGGGAAAAAGCCGAAAGACTTGCCGTTATCTTTATCAACGTAAGAATGGTCGTACAAATCGTTTTTATATATTACGTAAGCCATGGCAGCCGCAAGGGCTCCGTCGGTAGCCGGGCGGCACGGTATCCAGCCGGGAATATCCACCGTTTTCGACTCCCCTCCTCTCGAATACTGATAGCCGGGAACGCCGGAAGCTATTATTGCCGCAGAATCGTTATAATTGGTAGTAATGGAAACGACCGGAATACCCATTTCTCTGGCTTTGGTATTATACCAATGGGCATGGGCAACATGATATGTGGTCCTGCTAGGGTCGAGACCCCAGGTTATTATGAATTTGGAATTGAACCTGTCGCTTAAATTGTTGGTAAGAGCGTCCACGCCAACGGCGTCGTATTTTGCACCGTCCACGGCTCCGGTGGATTCGTTCCCCAGGAAATGTATGCACGGAGCCACCTTTTCGTCCATAAAATAGTCGAACTGGCTCAGCGTGCCTATCCATTTTATCATGAGGGGCGTATAACCCAGCTCCGCCTTTCTTTCCACGGCTTTTGCGATAGCCTCTACGGCGGCGTTCATAGCGTTATCCCAGGTAACGCGCTTGAAGCATTCCACCTTGCCCCTGTCCTCCTCGCCAGCGCCGAACCACCTTAAAGGGTATTTGAGCTTATCGGGCTGGTAAAGCCTCTGGATATACGAATACCCTCTTACGCAGGCGCGGTATTGTATATCGTTAAAATTTTCACCTATGGATTCGTCGCTTGCGGCGCTTCCCTCTCTCGGAATATCACCGGCGGAAGTAAATTTTACTATTCTGCCGTTTTTTACCTGAAGCTTATGGACACAGCGGGCCCCGCAGTTATAAGCGCCCGACGAAAAACATTGTTTCATCGTTTTATCCATTACCAGGTTATCGGTGGGAGAAAGGGAGCTCTCCGGCCCGTAATAGCTCGTATCGTCGTTTTTGGAACACCCATACATAGAAGCCGCGGCGGCCACCGCGCCTATGCTTTTCAGCAGGCCGCGCCTTGAAACTTCAGCTTTTTCTAAAAGCTTTCCAAGTTTCATATAAATCCTCCTTACTGCAAAAAATAAAATATAAAAACAAACATAGTTTATTTTATATTTAAATAAGCATATCTTTTGCTTCAGGATTTTTACAAGGACGGTTGCGAAAAAAAACGGAGGGACATTCCCTCCGTTCTATTCTATGGAATCTCTGGCATTTCCGGCGAATCTCGATATCCCCAGCTCGAGATCCTTTTCCGAAAGGGCGTAAGGCAGTATGGAAAAATACCTGGAATATTTTTTATCGTACATTTCTCCGGAAGCGCAGACCACCCCCCCCCGATTATTTTTAAGCATTTTCTTTATGTTTACGTCGTCTCTTAATTTCAGCCAAAAGGAATATCTGCCCGGCGTTTTATCCCACACTGCTATATCGGCCATATAACGAACCAGCAGTTTATCGGTATAAAGCCACCGTTTTGACAGCTTCAGCCGGACTTCTTCCAGAAAGCGGTCATAAGAACCGTTTTCAAGCATTCTTTCGACCACGCAGTTATTCAGATTAAAAGGATAATGAGCCATTTGAGAGGAAATATCAGTAATATGCTCCGTAAGATAATCCGGAACAACTATCCAGCTTACGTCCATCCCGATGGTATAAGGAAGGAGAACGGAGCCTATATATATTACCCGGTTGTTGGTATCCATAGCTTTTAAAGGCCTGATGCGGGAAGAAGCAAGGTCTCCTATGGCGTCGATTTCGATGACAGGCATATCAACAGACCGGCAGAAATCCATAAGCTCCGCCCGACGGAGCGCGCTCATCGTCGTTTCCGAAGGCCCGTGATGGAAAGGGGTAACGACTAATATCGCCCTTTTGGAGCGGCGCACGCAGCGTTTAAGCTCCTCCACGCTTATGCCTTCCCCATCGGTGGGCACGGCAACGATATTAATGCCGATGGAAGAAGCTATCGTCATAGAGGAAAGAGCCGACGGCGCTTCCGTGTATATAGTGTCCCCCCTGCCCATAAGCGCCATAAAAAGCAGATTTAATGAGCTGAACACACCGCACGTTACGATAATATTGGAAGGGGAAACGTCTATCCCCCTTCCCGCAAGCCTCCGGGCTATAAGGCTGCGGAAAGAAGCCCGCCCCTGAACCTCGTAGATATTGAGCCTGTCGGAATCCTCAAGGCCCAGCAGTATTTCTTCCATCGCCTTCTTGGCGATTTTATTATACCCGAAGCTGCTGTGGAGCGAAGCAAGGGATAAATATACGTTCGATCTGTCGCTTGCGCCGTTTGCCAGATCGTGGAGAACCGGGCTTCTTTCATGACGCCAGCCGCATGATATAAAATTATCCCAGTTGGGAGAGTTTTTAATGAAATCCGTCCATACGCCGTTTGCAACATAAGAACCGGAGTCAGGCCGTATATCTATGACATCTTCGTTCTGAAGATGCTCAAGAGCCTCGTATACCGTATTTTTACTGGCATTGAAAAGACCGGCGAAGAAACGCCCTCCCGGAAGTCTGGAACCGGGCGGAAGCCTGTGCTCCTTTATATAAGACCTTATCCCCTCCGCCACCTGCCTATAGCGCGGCAGCCATGTTTCCGCGTTCACGGCGGTACTTTTTCCCATACGGCGCCTCCGATCATCTTATATATTATTATTTATATTATACACCCTGCGGACAAGGACGGTTTGAAAAAAGTTCACGGAGACGGTTTTATAAAACGCTCCGTTATTCCACTTTTAAATAAACTGATATTATTGAAAATACTATAGTATACATATAATATTTACAGATGTTTCCTTTTCGAATTATACCGCAAAAATATTTCCGGCGGATATAATATAAAAGCCCTATTCGTGGCGCAGCGCGTCTATGGGGTTAAGCTGGGAAGCGCGTTTTGCCGGAAGATAACCGAAAAACACCCCTATAAAGGCGGAAAATATAAAAGCTATAACCGCTATGCTCACATCGTAAACGAAAGGCACGCTCATAAGCTTAGCCATACCCATGGAAATAAAGAAAGAAAGGAATATACCTATAAGGCCGCCCAGAGAGCTTATGGTAATGGATTCTATGAGAAACTGCAGCAGCACTTCCTTTTCGAGAGCCCCTACCGCCAGCCTCGTGCCTATCTCTTTTGTTCTTTCAGTAACGGAAACGAGCATTATATTCATTATACCTATGCCGCCTACAAGAAGGCTTACTCCGGCAATGCACCCAAGGAAAACGGTAAGCATTCTGGTAGTGGAGGATACGGTCTCCTGTATCTCCTTTGTGTCCATTATTTCGAAAGTGTCCCTGTCGCCGCTTTTTATATTGCGCATATCACGCAGAATATTAGTTATCTGGGAGCCTGCGTCTTTGGAATCCGCCCCGTCCTCGACGGAAACCATTATCATGTTTATATTATTAAGGGACTTGGTTGGACTTATGCCGCGCTGAAAAGTTTTCAGAGGGAAAAGTATAACATCGTCCTGGTCGTTTCCCATACCGCCCTGCCCTTTGCTCTTTAGAACTCCCACGCTGTCGCATATCATATCAGCAACTTTTATTTTGGCTCCAAGAGGCGAAGCCCCCTTAAAAAGAGCCTTGCTGACGCTCTCGCCTATTATGCACACGTTGGAACCGGCCCTGTATTCGCTGTCGGTAAATTCTCTGCCCTGGGCCATTTCCCATCCGCCGACGATAAAATAATCGGAAGTAATCCCGGTAGCCTGGGTCTGGGTGTTATACTGAGCGAATTTTGCCACAACGCTTTTGCTGGATAAAGGCGAAACCGCCTTTAAAGAATGCACCCTGTCCTTTATGGCGTCCGCCTCCCGCTGAGTGAAGCGCCTGCTCCTGCTGCCTCCGCCCGGGTCGAAAGAGCGCGAAGGAAGAACCATTATTATATTGCTTCCCAGGCTCGATATCTGGTCCTTTACCATTTGAGTGGTACCGTTGCCGAGGCTTATCATCACAATCACGGAGCCTACGCCTATGATAATGCCAAGCATCGTCAGAACGGCTCTTAGCAGATTTCTCCTTATCTGGCGGAAAGCCAGCATAAAAGCGTTCAGTATCATTGCGCACCCGCCAGATTTCCATCCAGAAAATGAATTTCCCGCCCGGCGTATTTCGCCATGTCCGGCTCGTGGGTAACCATTAGAATGGTTATCCCCATATCCCTGTTCAGCGCCGTAAGGATTTCCATTATCTCTACGCTCCGTTTTGTATCGAGGTTTCCGGTAGGTTCGTCGGCCAGCAGAAAGAGAGGGTTAGACGCTATGGCCCTTGCTATCGCCACCCGCTGCTGCTGTCCGCCTGAAAGCTGGGCGCTCGTATGGTCGGCCCATCCTTTTAATCCCACCATGTCGAGAGCTTCCAAAGATTTTGCACGCCGCGTTTTTCTCGGAACCCCTCTGTAAAGCAAAGGCAACTCGACATTTTCCAGAGCCGTGGTTCTGGGAAGCAGATTGAAGCCCTGGAAAATAAAACCTATATAATGCCGCCTTAAAAGGGCCGTTTCGTTTCTCGAGAGGGAAAATACATCCACCCCGTTAAAGTAATATTTGCCGGAAGTAGCCACGTCCAGACAGCCCAAGATATTGGCCATGGTAGATTTTCCCGAACCGCTGGGGCCCATAAGGGCCACAAATTCCCCGGCCTCTATATCTACGTTTACCCCTTTCAGGGCCATAAAGGCGCTTTCGCCGGAACCGTAAACCTTCACAATATCCCTAAGCTTTATAAAATCCATCGGGAAAGGCCTTATTTACCCGTTTTTACGCCGGTTATAACAGGAGTTTCCGGGCTTATGGCGGAGCCTATAACTTCCACGTTTTTACCGTCCGATACGCCAAGAGCCACTTCAAGCTTTTCCGGCGCGCCGTTTTTCAGTATCCACAGCGTTCCCCTGTCGCCCGTTTTGCGCACTTCCTCAGTCTTCTGGCCGCGCCTTCTCGGGGGAGGCCCGAAAAAACCGCCCTTTTTAGCAGGCTCTGCGGAAGACATTACCGACGACGGGTCGAAATAAAGGGCGGAAACAGGCACGAGAACAGCGTTTTCCGAGCTTGCCGTAATAATATCCGCCGTGGCGCTCATACCGGAGCGAAGAAGATAATCTCCGTTATCAATGTATATGGTGGTTTCGTAGCTCACAATGTTGTCGTCCGACGAAGAAGCGCCGATATTTACCCTGTCCACCACGGAGCTGAATACTCTGTCAGGATAAGCGTCGACCGTGAAATTTACGCTCTGCCCTTCTGCCACTTTGCCAACATCGGCTTCCGAAACCTTAACGACAAGCTTCATTTTTTCGAGATTTTCCGCCACGGTAAAAAGCTCCGGCGTAGAAAAAGACGCGGCCACAGTCTGCCCGGCGTCCACGCTACGCGTAAGGACGACCCCGTCTATAGGGCTTACTATTATGGAATTTTTAAGGTCTATTTTAGCGCTGTTAAGGTTGGTTTCGGCTTCCTTTATCGCGGCTTTCTTAACTTCGATTTCCGCCAGGGCCGTCTGATAGTCCATACGCGCGCTCTCCATTTCGGAAGCAGAGGGAGATTTACCGTCCGTGGCCTTATACAGCCTGCGGAGCCGCTCATAGTTCCACTGTTTGTTGGCAAGAGAAGCCTGGGAAGCCTCAAGAGCCGCTCTGGCGGAATAGAGCTGGGCGTTATATCTGGCTATCGTCTGGTTTATGGTCTCAGGGTTGATAACGGCAAGTACGTCGCCTTTCTTTACCCTGTCGTTTTCTTCGACTAACACCTCCGAAATGGTGCCAGAAAGCTGGCTGCCTATATTTACCTCGTTAGTGGCGTTTATGGTGCCGCTGGCGCTTACGGTTGATTCCACGCTGCCCACGTAAGGAGCGGCGGTAATATATTCCGGCGCTTTATCCCGCCCTGCGAAAAACCACAGCGCCGCAGCCGCCAAAACGGCCGCAATGAAAACGAATATCGCCAGCTTCACAAAAAAGCGTTTCTTTCCCGGTCTGATATTTGCGTACATTTCTTCAGTAGTCAGTGCCATTTTCCACCATTTTAAGGGGCCTGCCGAAGCCGCCGCCGAAAGCCTTATATAAATTTATGGATGAAGTTATATCGTTAAGCTCCGAGGTAGCAAGAGACGCTTTAGCGTTCAGAGCTTCGTTTCTGGATTTAAGCAGTTCCACTATATCCGTAAGGCCGTTTTCATATTTTCCGGCCACAAGGTTCATGGTTTCGGACGTGTTTTTATAAAGAATTCTGGAATTTTCAAGAATGTTGCCAGAAGCTCCCGCCTGAAAAACGGAATCCTCTATTTCGCCCAGAGCGGTGCTTACCGTTTTACGCAGAGTATATTGGGCCTGCTTTTCCGCTTCCTGCTGGATTCGCAGGTTTTCGTAAAGCTCCTTCCTGTTAAGCAGGGGGGCGGAAAGCGAACCGGCTATCTGCCATATAAGGTCTCCAACTCCGGAAGAAGACGCGATTATCTGCCCTATGCTGCCGTTTATGGTAAGCGTTGGATAAAGGGCGGCCTTACGCCCGGCGGTCTGATATATCTGAGCGTTAAGCGCGTCTACGGAGGCCATTACGTCCGGCCTGTTCAGCAAAGCCTCGGCCGGTACGGATTCCATATCCGGCAGCTTCGGAACGGGCATAACGTACTCCGAATCAGGGTCGAAACCGAGCTCGCCGCCGCCTATCAGCACAAGAAGGGCGTTCCTGCTTTTTTCCAGCTCGGTTTCAAGGTTCTTTACCGAATTATACGCGCTGAAAAAATCATTCTCCGCGCCCATAAGGTCGGAGGCTTCCACAAGGCCAAATTCCAGCTTCTGCCTGTAAACTTCCACAAGGGCTTCGTAATTGTCGGCTATTTCTTTATAAACCTTTATCCGTCCGGCCGCGCTGCGTATGGAAAAATAATAGCTTGCCACGTCTCCCAGAAGAGACACTCTGCCCGCCAGCAAATCCTTTTCCGCAGCGTGGAACTGCTCTTTAAGGGCTTTCCTTGCGGAATTGGCCCTGCCGAAAAGGTCTATCTCCCATGAAAAGGACGCGCTGATATTCAGATTATTCTGGGCCGATCCCATAGTTTTTTGGTAATTGCCGTCGCTGTAAGAGTAATCGGCCCCGACCGAAACCGTGGGAAAAAGATTCGCTCCCGCAATTATTGCTTCCGACCGGGCCTGGCGTATTTTTGAAGCCAGTATAAGAACGTCCGGGCTGTTTTCGAGAGCTCTGGCCATAACGCGTTCCAGATCCGGATCTCCGAACATGTAAGAGATATTTTTCAGAGGATCGCCGGAATCCGGAATTTCCCCGCCCTCTAAAGATTCGAGAATGGAGGCGTTTCTCACGGACTGAGGCACGGAAGCAAGCTCCGCCGCCTGCTTTTTGTCCACAGGACGGGCGCACCCGTAAACGAATAATACCGACGCCGCTAATAACAATATTGTTCTGAACATAAAAAAGCTTACCATATATCGCATGATTTTTTCACTTAAATTATATGCAGCCGTAAAAATATACGTTATATTATGCTTAAACAAAGTTAACCGGTTAAAGGTTCATTTCTTTTTTATCGGTTCCATTTATATATAATCCGTGGTATATTATTATAAACAGTCATCTAACAACGCGTATAAAAATGTCAAATATTTATAGCAACGGCGCGGCCCTGATATTTACCGCCGCGGCAAGCCGTCCCGTTGTAAATTGTGCCATGATCCCCTCTTATTACGTCTTGAGGGAGCGTTTATTATATCGGACGGTTTTCCCTAACGCAGGCAGTTACGGGAAATATTTATAGTGCGGCGGCCTGCTCTGCGGCAATAAGGGATCTCCACCCCCGAGCGTGCGGCAAGACGCTGTATGAGGGCCGAATCCGCTGTTCATGCCTTACGGCGTGCAACGCAGCGGAGCAGAATTTTAAGCGGATATGCCTAATGGCGCAGCCGTATTAAACTATATATGTGCGGATAATCAGCGTATTCCAAAGGAACATTTATGGAATTCAGAAATCTGATAAACGAATTGCAGGAAATAATCTATATCGCGGACGCGGAAACATACGAGCTTTATTTCCTGAACGACAAAGGGCGCCTTGCTCTGGGCGTCAAAGCCTACGACAGGCGCAAATGCTACGAGGTTCTCCAGGGCAAAAGCGCTCCCTGCGAATTCTGCAACAACAATATGCTGGGCCGCTCCGATTTTTATATATGGGAGCACAGCAACTCCAACAACGGCCGCCATTATATACTTAAAGACAAACTGATAATATGGCGCGGAAAGCTTTGCAGGCTTGAAATAGCCCTGGATATAACGGAAAAGGAAAGCACCAGCCTCGCAGTAAAACAAAAGCTGGATCTCGAGAGGGTTCTGGTGGATTGTATCAAAACCCTTACCGCCGGAGAGAGCCTGGACGAAGCAGTAAACGCAGTTCTGGAAAAAATATGCCGTTTTCACGAAGCGGACAGAGCGTATATTTTTGAGCTTGCCCGCGAAAAGGGTATTATAAAAAATACCTACGAATGGTGCATGGAAGGCGTGCAACCCCAGAAAGAATTTTTACAGGAAATTCAGGCACCGCCCTACTGGCTCCGCCATTTCGAAAAGCAGGAAAACATCATAATCGAAAATCTGGAAAACGATAAAAACATCTCTCCGGAAGAATACGACATCCTGAAAATGCAGAATATAAAAAGCCTTATGGTAGTGCCTTTTTATAAAAACGGCCGGTGCGCCGGGTTTGTAGGCGTGGATAACCCCGGGCACATGCTTTATGAAATATCACTTTTAAAATCCCTTACATATTTTTTCGTTACGGAAATGAAAAAGCGGCGCATAGAACGCCGCATGGAATATATGAGCTATCACGACGCGCTTACCGGGGCGAACAACAGAAACAAGTATATCGGCGCCCTGGAAAGCCTGGAGGGTTTTCCCGTAAAATCCCTGGGAGTGGCTTTTATAGACCTTAACGGACTTAAAGAAATAAACGACAAATACGGCCACTCGAGAGGGGACGAAGCCATAAAAGGCACATGCCGGGTAATAAAAAATCATTTCCGCCATGAAGACGTTTACAGGATAGGCGGAGACGAATTTGTGGTAATAGCTTCCGATATGCCGGAAAACACCTTTCTGAACCGTATAGACGCTGTTAAAAAGGAAATAGAGGAAACGAAAAGCTACAGCGTGGCGGTAGGATGCGTCTGGACGGATAAAAAAACCGATATACGCTCGATAACCGAAAAAGCCGACAATATAATGTATCTTGATAAAAAACGCCATTATTCAGCAGGAGGTTCCGGCGAATACGGCAAAAAGAGGCCTGCCGCCTGCGGAGCAAGCCTCCCGGACGATATAATGACGGAACATCCGGCCGAAAGCAGCTGCGAGGCTCTTTGCCGAGATACTTACGGCCATATATTCAGGGTAAACGCGAAAACGGCCGCGGTGACCCACCTGCACGCGGATAAAAACCTCGACTACGACCCGGTGTCGGGAACGGCCTATCAAATGGTAAACCACGTTTACGACAACCGGCTCCACCCCAACGACAAAAAAATGTTTAAGGAAATCTGGCAGGCTATAATAAACGGCTCCGCCGACCGGGCAGACTTTGAATACAGAATGCTCGGCAGAGATAAAAAATACCGGTGGACTAAAGTATGCGCCGTAAGGGAGCCAGGCGGGGACGTATGCGTCGGCATAAAAGACCTTACCGCCATGTTTGAAAAATACCAGTTGTATAGCGACCACATAACGGGGCTTATGACGCAGAATATGTTTTACGCCGAAGCAAAATCGCTGATGAACAGCAACCCGGAAAACACATATTACGTCATAATTATGGATATAGATAAGTTCAAGATAATAAACGACATATACGGAACTGAAACAGGGAACCGGGCTCTTGTATTCATCGCCGAAAAGATAAAAAACAATATCAAAGGCGGCGAAATATGCTCCAAAATGTACGCGGATACCTTTTGCATAATGAAAAGAGCCTCGTCGGACGAAGAAATAAAGAAATTTATCGGCAGGCTATCGAAAGAGCTTACGGAATCGGAGTTCGGCGGGCTTATGAAATCGTATTACGGCATAGCGAAGGTTAAAGGCGCGCCGGTGCCCGTGCTTACGGTATGCGACATGGCAAACTACGCCCATAAAGACGCCAAAGAAAAAGGAATACTCTGCTCCTTCTATAACGAAGGCATGAAACAGAAAGCTCTTGAAATAAAACGGATGGAACAGGAAATGGAAACGGCCCTGAAGGAAGGCCGTTTTAAGGTGTATCTTCAGCCGAAATACGACACTGCTAAGAAAAAAGTAGTCGGGGCGGAAGCGCTCGTGCGCTGGGCACACTCTGAGCGCGGCATGATACCGCCCGCAAAATTCATTCCTCTTTTCGAGCATAACGGCTTTATCGTAAAGCTGGAACATTTCATTTGGGATTACGTATGCGGCCTTCTGCGCAGATGGACGGACGAAGGCAGGGAAGTGTTCCCCATATCGGTAAACGTATCCCGCGCGCATCTTATGGAAAAAAATTTCGTTAAAAACGCCGTAGACGCTCCGGACAGATGGAACCTGCCCCGCAGACTGCTGGAGCTTGAATTTACCGAAAGCATTTTTACGGAAAATACGGATAATTTCAGCGCCATAGTAAAAGCACTGCAGCATGAAAATATGACGGTGGAAATGGACGACTTCGGCTCAGGATATTCCTCGCTTAATCTGCTTAAGAATATACCGGTGGACGTTATAAAGCTGGACTGCGCCTTCTTCGGCAATTCGGAAAGCATATCGAAGAAAGAAAAGATCATACTGAGCCACACGATAAGCATGGCATCGGAGCTTGGTATAAAAATAGTTGCCGAAGGCGTCGGAATACAGGAGCAGGTGGATTTCCTGCTGGAGCAGAACTGCGCGGTGATACAGGGATACTATTTTTATAAGCCCATGCCCGTAGACGAGTTCGAAACGGTGGTATTCGGCGTCTGAAACCGCTGATCCGTTAAAAAGCCACAAAAGCGGCAAAGCCTTTTCAATCCATTAAAAGTTGATTTCCCGTATAAAAAATATTATTATAGACTAAATAGATAACCGTGTGAACAAAGGAGAAAACAATGAACGGCAACCGGGTAGTGACCATAGGCCGGGAATACGGCTCCGGCGGAAGGATCATAGGCAGGAAGCTGGCGGAAAAGCTGGGCGTTCCCTTTTACGACAGAGAGCTTATAAAAATGATAGCCGTAGAAAGCGGCATAGCCGAGGAGCTGATAAAAAAAGCGGAGCTTATAAGGGAATCCAGCCTTATATACGACGCGTACGACGTAAACTGCCGCATGCCGATTGCAGAACGCATATATAATACCGAAAAGCGCCTTATAGAAGACATGGTATCGAAAGGGCCGTGCGTTATCGTGGGCCGCTGCGCCGACTATATACTTAAAAACAACAGAAACTGCCTTAAGGTTTTTGTTTTCGCCCCTTTCGAGGACAGGGTGCGCCGCGTGACGGAAGAATACAAGCCGGACACGAAAGACGTCAAAAGCTATATAAAAAGGTTCGATAAAGACAGAGCGGCCTATTACGACTATTTTACAACGGACAAATGGGGAGATAAAAACCACTACCACATGACGCTGAACAGCAACATAGGCATAGACGTATGCGTGGAAGTGATAAAAGCCGCCTACGACAACTGGAACGGAGACATGAGAATATAGAAAATACGGGCGGCTAACCCTTGAAATAACAAACCGTATACGAGGTAAAATCCCGCCTGTGCCAGGAAACATATATCCTTTCTTAAAAGTTCGGCTGATAAATCCTTAAAAAAACGGCCGCAGACTCTCTTTCTGCCGTCACTCCGGCGGGAGCAGTATTCACTTATCTTACAAAAGCGTACCTGTAAAACAAAAGCCCTGCCCCTGCCGCATATTTACGCCCACAAGCCTTTCCTGCAGATCTTAACACACCGTAATCCAAGGAGAGGCTATCGCGTACCAGTCCGGAATTCTCATAACATTAGTGATAGGATCGGGCAAATATTCGAGAGTATCGAGTATTTATGGCATTAAATATTAATTATATAAGAAAACCGGACTAAATATTTAAAGGAGAATAAGATTATGAAAAAAATTATTGTGACGGCGATTTTAAGCGCGTCCTTAATGACGGGAACAGGCCTGGCAAAGGAAAGTAAAAATCCTTTCGGCCTTGTTTATGACGGAGCAATAAGGGAAAATATAGCCGGCAAGGTAAATATACGCCCGGTCAGTTATAAATTGCACGGATTGAATATTGCCGCCAATATTTACACCCCTGCCGGTTATGACCCGTCCAAAAAATATCCTGCGATAGTTATAGCCCATCCTAACGGCGGAGTAAAAGAACAGGTAGCCGGGCTCTACGCGCAGCGTCTGGCGGAAAAAGGCTATATTACGCTGGTGGCTGACGCCGCCTACCAGGGAGCAAGCGGCGGCGAACCGCGCCACACTGATAAACCAGCCTATCGTGAAGAGGATATTCACGGAATGGCGGATTATATTTCCCAATATCCCGGCGCAGACGTCAGGAGATTAGGAGTTTTGGGAATATGCGGAGGAGGCGGCTATACGGTTAAAGCCGCGCAGTCCGATAAACGTTTTAAAGCCGTGGCGGCTTTAAGCATGTTCAATTCCGGCCGGGTGCGCCGCAACGGCTATGCGGACAGCCAGTTGGAAACAATACAGGAACGTTTGAAAAAAGCGTCCGACGCAAGGGCGCGCGAAGCCGCGACAGGCGAAGCATCTCTTACGGGCAAAATGGATTTCAGCGACGAAGCAATAGCGAAACTGCCCTACGACTTATACAGAGAGGGAGCGGTTTATTACGGCAGGACGCACGCCCATCCCAATTCTACTTTCGAATATACGGAAAGCAGCCTTATGAATTTGTTTACATGGGACGCTACGGACCAAATAGAGCTTATCAACCAGCCTCTCCTGATGATAGCCGGAGAAAAAGCCGATTCCCTTTATATGTCCAAGGACGCCTTTGAAAAAGCGACCGGCACCAAGGATAAGGAATTATTTCTGATTCCGAACGCCACCCATATTCAGACTTACTATGTGCCCGAATATGTGGACGCCGCCGTAAATAAGCTTGTTAAATTCTTCGGCGAAAAGCTCTGACCAGGTGGAAAGATGAAAAAATTTTTACTCATAGCTCTGGTAGCAATATTAACCAATGGCTGTGGAGTCTCTGAACGGATTAATATTGGAAAGCAAGGAGTATTTACCGTTGGAGGCACAGTAATCCACAAAGAAGGAATTTACGATAATTCTAAATTTATCGCATGGGACAAGCAGAATGAAACCGGTCAAAGTTATCATGCCGACCATGCCTTTGTAAATTATCAAATCCCAGTAAACGCTAATAAGTTTCCGTTATATTTCATTCATGGATACGGCGGATCAGGTGTTTGCTGGGAAATGACCCCTGACGGACGCGATGGCTTTTCGACTTTAATGCTGCGCAAAAGATATGCGACTTACGTCATGGATTTGCCAGGACGGGGACGCGCCGGCCGTACTACTGCTGAAAACATTGTTAAGCCCATGGCAGACGAAATGTTCTGGTTTGATATATGGCGCATCGGCTTGTGGCCTGATTTTAACGAAGGGGTACAGTTTCCACGTAACCCGGAATATATTACCCAATTCTTCAGAGAATTAACTCCAGATTTGAGCAATCATAATCTTGATATCCCGGCGATTAACGCATTGGCAGATAAAATAGGCGGCGGCATACTGGTAACCCACTCGGCGGCAGGTTATCCGGGGTGGAAAGCCGCCATACATAACAATAACATCAAAGGTATAGCGGCCTATGAGCCTGGAGGATATGTTTTTCCGGAAAACGAAATGCCTGATCCTATGGAAAGCCTCACCGGAACGCTGAGCGGAATTCCAGTCAAAATGGAAGATTTTAAAAAATTGACCCAAATACCAATTGTTATATACTTTGGAGATTATATTCCTGAAGAACCAAGCCGGAATCTGGGAAGCGAAAACTGGCGGGTTCGCCTGCAAATGGCAAGGAAATTTGTTGAAACCATCAACAAACACAACGGAAAAGCAACCATTATAGAGCTTCCGAAGATAGGCGTTTACGGAAACACCCACTTCCTCATGCAAGACCTGAATAGTGATGTTATCGCCGATCTGTTGGACAAATGGCTTAAAGAGAATAATCTTAAATAATTTTTTAAAAATTTATAAGCCTAGAGCGGGCGTCAATCAATGTTTTTTATCTGATTGACGTCCGCTCTGGGAGGCTGGCCGAACATCCTTTTATATTCGCGGTTAAACTGGCTCACGCTCTCATAGCCCACCTCGTAGGCCGCGTTAGCCGTATCGAAATTCTCCGACAGCATAAGCCGCTGGGCTTCATAAAGCCTAAGACGTTTCTGATACTGCAGAGGGCTTAAGCTGGTAACTTTGCTGAAATGGCGGTAAAATGAAGATTCAGCCATATTAAATCTTTTTGCCAGACTTTCAATTTTAAGCGGCTTGCGGAAATTATCTTTCAGCCATGTAATGGCTCCGGCTATCTGGTTGTTTCTGGAACCTTTCGTGTTGACGGAATAAAGGATATCTCCGAGCGGAGAAGTTAAAAGCAGATAATGTATCTCTTTTATAATCATCGGAGCCATGACCTTTTGCCTCTCCGGCCGTTCGGACAGCAATATAAGGCGATAAAAGGCGTCTAGCAGCCCTTCGTCCGCTTCCGCCGCCATCATCCCGCGTCCCGAGTTTTCCGCGTGCGGATAATCCGCCTGGCTCAAAAGCCGGCCTATAACGTAATTATCCAATTCCAGAATGAGCGTCATAAAAGGTTTTTCCGGGCTTGCTTCGATAATGCTGCCTACGGTGGGAATATCGATAGATGTAACCACAAGAGTATTCTCTTTATATGTAAACCTCTCCGAACCTAAAACCGTCTGCTTTTTGCCCTGGAGAACTATAATGGCCATAGGCTTATAAAAACAGTGCTGATTAAACGTAGGCGCGGTTCTCAGGGATAGGCTGAATCCCGGTATACCGGTAAGGAATATCCCCGGTTCGGGAAAAAAATCCATTATCTTATTTTTTAACAGGTCTCGTTTTTCTTTCAGGCTGTCCATAAAATTTGCTCCGTAAATCACATGATAAATTATATTTCTCCGTATGCAAACACAAATTGAGAGAAAAAGGCAATTTTTTGACAGTATCGGATATATAAATAACGGAAAAGAAAACTAAAATAAAATAAGGCAGAAAAGCTGCCAAAATATATTTTCCGGCCGGGCGTTCGGCTAAAATAAAAGCGGCGCATGAACATGGACAGCCGTAACATTAACGCCTGAATACCAATATGCCGGGCAAAGGAGCAGCATTAATGATGAAAAATGTTTTGATTTTACTGACGTTCGTAATAATTACGCTATCGGGGGAAAATATCATGGCAGAAGAAACACTGAACGCCAGGCAAAAAGCAATCGCTTCAGCAGCGTCTTACGCCGCGCGCGGAAATCAGGACGGCCTTAAACTGGCGCTAACCGACGGCCTTAACGCAGGCGTCGCGGTCAATGAATTTAAAGAAATACTGGTGCAGGTTTACGCTTACTGCGGATTTCCAAGAAGCTTAAACGCACTGAACACGCTTATGGCTGCGGTGGAGGAACGCGGCGGAAAAGATAAGCAGGGCAAAGCCCCAGGTAAAAAGCCGGAAGGAAGCAGCCTTATATACGGCGCGGAAAATCAAACGAAGCTCATCGGCAGGCCCGTCTCCGGTAAAATTTATGAATTTGCCCCAGTAATCGACGAATATCTTAAAGCTCATCTATTCGGCGATATATTTGCGCGGGACAACGTCGATTGGCAAACCAGAGAACTGGCCACCATAGCAATGCTTGCCTCCTTAACAAATACAGAAAACCAGCTTAAGAGCCATATATCAGTCGGAAAATATAACGGTTTAACCGATAAGCAGATAGAAGAAATTCTTGAAATTGCAGGCCGCGCGAAAGCGGCAGACACACTTTTCGGCTTTGGGGATGAAAACGCCGCTTACGCTGAATATTTCAGCGGCAAAAGCTATCTCCAGCCGTTAACAAAAAAGGGCATAAACGCATCCAACGTTACCTTTGAACCAAAATCCAGGAATAACTGGCATATTCACCGTAAAAGCGGGCAAACACTGCTTGTAACATCGGGCAGAGGGTATTATCAGGAATGGGGAAAGCCTGCGCGGGAACTTAAAGCCGGAGACGTAGTAGAGATAGAAGAAGGCGTAAAACACTGGCACGGAGCGGCAAAAGACAGCTGGTTCACGCATATTGCACTATCTGCGCCTGTGAAAGAGGCTTCCACCCAATGGCTTGAACCTGTATCCGACGAAGAATACGGCAGACTGAAATAGAAACGGCATACGGCGCGCCGCCTGATTTTACGACAAAGCGCTCCGGCAGACGTTTCGCCTTGAAATATCCACTACGGAAAGCATGCTGTCGTTCATCCTATCAAGAAGGGCCTCCACGCCCTTCTCCACTTTATAGGCCATTTCTTCCTCATAAAGCGGCACTACCTGATAAAAATTAATTTCCCCGCCAGCTACCTGGCATACGGCGGCACCGTCTCCGAAAGGGGCGGGAGCAAGCAGAATGGAACCGGTAAAACCAGCGTTTTCAGCCAGCGGATGCCCGCAGGAAACGGTATGCCCCCAGCCCAGCCATGTGCCTCCGCGGCCCGGAAAACGCGCCAGGGATTTAAGCAGACGCACAGGCCAGCGCCATCTTTCATCTTCGCTTTTAACATTCCATTCCGGAGGCAGGCAAAGAAGAAGCTCCGCACGCTCAAGCATTACGCCGCAAAGCCCCTCGGGCACGTTCATCTCGCGGGCGCCCATGCCCACCGTTACAAGCGTGTAAAAATTTCTTTCCGGCGAG
Source organism: uncultured Deferribacterales bacterium (assembly GCA_947853665.1). Lineage (GTDB taxonomy): Bacteria > Chrysiogenota > Deferribacteres > Deferribacterales > Mucispirillaceae > CANTXF01. The sequence continues at coordinate 20,779 of CANTXF010000062.1, forward strand.
GGCTCCGCCATAAAAATATCGACCTGTATATCGGGCGACACTATTTCGCGCAGTACCTCCGAGCAGGAGCCGAAATACCTGACGATATGCTCCGAAACTGCTCTGAGCGACTCCTGCGGATATATTACTGGGTCGTAATCATCAGCAGCTGCGCAGTCCGCCGTTTTAAACGTCGTTTCCATACCAAGCCTGCCGCGGCACCAGCGTATAAAAGTCCTTGTGTCCCCGTCTTCGGGGTCAAGCTCCAGAGCCCTTTCAAATTCCTCCAGAGCAAGCCTTTCCATCTGCATAAAATAGTAGGAATATCCAGCCCTGAAATGCCAGAGAGGGTCTCCCGAGCCCTGGTCGGCAACGGAAAAAAGAAGGTCGAGAGCATCCGGATACCTGCCCGAATTATTGTAGGCTCTGGCAAGAATGCCTTTAAGAGCGTAGTCCATTCCCTCTTTGCCGAGACCTTCCAGAGTTTTTATTATTTTTTCGTGTTCGTCTCCGTCGTGCCAAAGCATCAGCAATTCAAAAAATTCGGGATTCATTTTACCTCCCCATCACGCTGTTCATAATACTATCACGAAGAATAAGAGACGTCTTTATATTTTTTAACGTAAATATATCCCAAAGCAGATAATCGTAGAAAATAATTATGCGGCTATGCCTAATATATAACCAGACCTACGGTGTACCGCCGTTTTTTTAATACGCCGCGCCGCCGCCTTGCGCAAAACAATCCCGTATGTTATATTTAAAATGTCTGAAAAATCGTTAAACGGAGAAATTTATGAATTACTATCAAATGGAGCAAAGGAGAAGCGGAACGCTGACAGATTCCGCCTATATCCGCCAGGTATATGTATGGATGACGCTGGGCCTGGCCATAACGGGAGCGGTCGCCATGCTGGTGGCCGGTTCGCCGGAGCTGAAAAGGCAGATTTTCGGCAATACGGCAGTCTTTATCGTGCTCACAATCGTACAGCTGGGGCTGGTGATAGCCCTGAGCGCCGCCGTGCAGAAAATGTCGGCAGGTATGGCCACGATAATGTTTCTGCTTTATTCGGCAGTTTCGGGAGTCACTTTTTCAAGTATTTTTATGGTATATACGGCGGCTTCCATTTCAACGGCCTTTTTCGTATCGGCCGGGACCTTCCTGATAATGAGCGTTTACGGCACCGTTACCAAAAGAGACCTTACGGGGCTGGGCAGCTTCCTTTTTATGGGGCTTATAGGGCTTGTTATAGCCATGGTGGTAAATATTTTTCTGAAAAACTCCACGATGAGCCTTATAATAAGCTGTATAGGCGTGCTGATATTTACCGGCCTTACCGCCTACGATACGCAGAAGCTTCGCAGAATAGGCGCTGAAATAGACGTAAACGATTCTCTGAATATGCGCAGAATGGTCATAATAGGAGCGCTGACTCTGTATCTGGATTTTATCAACCTGTTTTTAATGCTCTTAAGCCTTTTGGGAGGCAAAAAAGAATAAAGCTGAAAGGCGGCGTCAGCCGCCTCTCCCTATCTTTCCTGCGTAAAAAATATCTGTTCTTACTTTTTCCGCCGCTTCCGGGCTGCCGTTTAGAGGGAATCGGACGGAAACCGGCGCTTTAAATTTCCGGCGCGGCTTTTTCCGGCAATGAGCCTGGCGGCGGTATGCCGCAGACAGCTTACGGAAGCGCAATAAAAACGCATTTTTCCCGATGCCGTATTTTTTGATGGAGGCCCCATGGAAAATAAACCGGATAACGCAAACGTCTGGAAATTTCGCTTAAAGGATAAAATCGCAAACATTTCCCATGTCTCCCTGAAAGAAGACGTTTGGTTTTCGCCGGAACATATGAAGCTGTGGTTTTACGGTTACCGAACCTCGAAGGATTATAAAGCCTCCATCTGGGGAAAGAAAACTGATTTTTCATTTTCCATCGCTCCTCCCGGAACGCCTGCCGACAAACTTCCGGAGGCGCCGCCAGTAAGAAGAAAAGCGGCAAAGCTTTCACCTAAACGGCAGGCCTGTATCGATTCGCTGAAATTAAAAATAAAGGAGCTTAAAGCCCGTCTTCCGAAGCTTCCTGACGAAGAGATGGAAAACCGGTATTGGGATTATCTGGACCGCCAATCTTTTATGGACAGCCTCCAGAGTGCCGCAGCAGTCTGGGATAATAAGGAATCCGATATACCCGTAAAATGCTTTGAAACCGGCAAACGGCTTACAGGCATGCTGCCCATGCTGAAAGCCATGCGGCTGCCGGACGAATTGATGCGTGACGATACTAAATTCAGTATAGTATTGCTGCGGCTCTTACAGTTTGCCAAAATCGTCGAAGAAAACGCCGGAAAAAACAATATAAGCTTGCCCGAAGGGCTGCGCGATCTGATTGATTTTATAGATGACTTTACCGACAGGATGATAGACGGAGGGAATAAACTGTTCGGTATAGAGCGAAGAATAACGATGGATGAGCATAACGCAGTTATGGAAATGGACGGAGAGGCCATGTTCGGAAATAAACCGGTAGAAGAACGGCTGGCCATGCTGCAGGAGCTTTGGGAAAACCGTCTGCTGTCTCCGGTTGACAGGATAGAGTATCTGGAACAGGCCATAAATCTAATAAGGAATCAGGAGCACAAAAGAACAGAAGCCGAGCCATGTCCCCACAGGGAGCTTATTAAAAGGCACATTGCCGCCATCGGCATATATATGAAGGAACTGGAAAATGATGGAGAACGGGCCTGGCGCATGCGTATGGCAAAGGGTCTGTACGGCAGCCTCGTATCATGGAGAGAGGCTGCGGGTGAGCCTCCTCTGACGCTTGAAGACTTTGCTGGTCAAATCGATTTGCAGTCCATGCACATCAAAACAAAAGAGAGCGGGGACGGGATCGTTTCCTGCGATATGGAACTTTATTTCAGGGACAGGGACGATTCCTTCGCAGGGCATATAATGTACGCCCTTGTAAGAAACGGCGCCGTAAAAGAAATAACCCTGATGGGATAAGGTTTTCCTATTTTTCATAAGGCGGCGAAAATAATCCACCGCTTTCCGCTTTAAGCCTTCATAAGCAAAACCGCTTCGCAGATGGAACACGGCGGAGCGCGCCAGCCATTATCAGTAAATAAAGCCTTTAAGAGGCCGCCTTATGAAACCGGCGTTATCTTTACCTTTATATCCACGGGCGCGGCATGGTAAGGCTTTGAGGTAACAAGCATATCCACTCCGCAGGCCGCGTACCGGCCGGCGTTTTCAAGATTTATGCCTCCGGTAGCAGAAACGAGTATATGGGGATAGCGTTTTTTAAGGCCGGAAACGCAGTTTTTCAGCTCATCAGGCCCGAATTTTTCACACTGAATAACGTCTGCTCCCAAAGCCGCAAAAAACTCCGCTTCATCCGGGTTTTCAGCCTCGGCTATTATCTTATGCTCGCAGAATTTACTTTTAAGAAGTTTGAAACGTTCCTCGAAGCGGCAGCCGCAAAGCTCCCTGTGGGCTTTAAAAACAAGAGCGCTGTCGCTGAGCCCCAGCCTGTGCGGCAGACCTCCTCCGGCCATAACCGCGTTAAGGGCCAGCTTTTTAGTGCCAGGCATCATTTTGCGGGTAGTGAGTATCTGAATATTTTTATTATATTTTCTGGCCTCAGAAACCATCTTTTCCGTAAAGGTGGCGATTCCGCCGCAGTATTCAAGCAGATTCTGACACACCTTCCAGGCCTTGTTAACGCCCTGCGCGCCGCCCTCCGCCTTAAGCAGCCTTTCGCCTTTGGCCGCCTGGCGGCCCGATTCCTTAAATTCCGATACGTCAAGCCCCAGCATAACGCATATACGCCCCGCTTCCTCCGTTCCGCTTACCGTTATATCCGAATTTTTCGTGAAAAACTCTATTTCCGCCCGGCATCGCAAATCCAGCCCGTCGGTGGTGATATCCATATACGGAACGTCCTCCTCTATCAGAAAAGCAAGCTCGGAATCGTTAAGCCGTATCATATACACCCGCCTTATTATTTATTATTTTCAGTATGTTACGTTATATAAACCGGAAAGCGGCAAGTCAACGCAAAAAATAGACGCCGATTCTTACGTTGACAATAAAGCGGCCTATATTAAGCTGGAACAAAGGAGGAACGCATGAAAAAAATTACGGCATTAGCCGCTTTCGCGGCCGTTATAATAATATTTGCAGGCATAAACGTCAGGGCGGAATATAACCTTGGCAAATTCAAAGTCGGGCAAACCCTCACAGACCCGGAAGGAGTGCTGTTTTTTAAAGAATACAGGTCGAGGCCGGAACAGCCATGGCCGGAAATAAAGCTTACGGAAAAAGACATCCCAAAAGGCCCCAGAGGCGAGATGATACGATACGCGGTAGACATACTCACAAATACGGAAAGCATAATCGGGCCTTACGGCAAGCTGAAATGGGGAGAGCCTGAGATAAACTGCGTCGCCTGCCACATGGCGGATGAAAACGGGCTGCCGGGAACAAAAGAATACGCCCTGCCCTTTTTAAACCTGCTTAACGATTATCCTAAACTCGATATAGAAACGATGAAAATCATAACGGTTACCGACAGGGTTCGCCAAATGGTTCACGGCGGCCCAAAATGGACGGACGACACAAAAGAGATGAAAGCCGTTATGGAATATTTTAAATGGCTTAAGGAATCGTATAAAATTAAAAACGGAGTGCGTATCGACGGCACGTTCCTTATAAAAATGGACTTTCCCGACCGTCCGGCAAATCCTGTGTCCGGAGAAAAAATATATAAGGAAAACTGCGCCATGTGCCACGGGCCGGAAGGCAGGGGAAAGAAAAACCCGGGTTATGAAAAAGGAGCGGGCCACATATATCCGTCCCTGCTGGCGTGGCCTGACGGCGGCCATATGTCCATGATACCGTTCCTGGCGAGGTTCATATACCCTACCATGCCCCCAGGAGCCACGGCTTCAGACCCTATACTTACGCCGGGAGAAGCCATAGACGCGGCGGCGTATATAAATACCGGCTTTGCCAGAAATCCCATCCAGGGTTCCGAAAACAGAGCCGGCATAGAAGCCGCCTATTCGAAGGCGCCATCCCTGAAGCCGGAATATTTCGCCGTGCCTCAGCAGATCCTTGACCCGAAGGAATATATAAAAATTAAATACGGGCCATGGAAAAACCCGAACTTTTTTCCAGGAGAATAAAAAATACCAATCCCCTCCCGCGAGGGGATTTTTTATTTCCGAATATAACACTTAAGGAGAATGTATGTATTTGAAAAAAATGGCGGCACTGTTCGCTCTGACCTTATCGGCGGCTCTTTTTGGCTGCCACGGCGACGGCGGCGTCAATCCGGCAATATATCCGCCCGCCGCTCCGGAAAATATAAGCGTGCGCGGCGGAGACGGAACATTACTGGTCTCTTGGAGCCTTGCTGACGACGCGGAAAATTACGGAGTTTATATCTCCGAGCTGGAAAACGGCGATTACAGACCGGTACAGACCGTATTTGCCCCGGCTGTTACGATAACCGGCCTTAATAACGGCACCGCCTACTGGGTAAGGGTAAACGCGGTTAATCTGGGAGGATCAAGCTCTTTTTCGAAAGCGGTTTCCGGAACTCCTGACGCTTACGCGTCTTTGCCGAAAGGCCCTGCCGGGTTTACGGCCGAACCGGGGGACGGAAAAGCAATTCTGGCATGGTTACAATCAGAAAACGCGGAAAGCTACAATATTTACGTTTCCGAGGACAACGGAATAAATTTCTCTTTCCTATACAACCTTACCGGGCTGTCATACACGGCAGAAAGCCTTATAAACGGAGATTCATACATATTTGCCGTAACGGCCTTGAACGGTGCCGGCGAAAGCGGCATGGCAAAATCCTCCCCGGTAATTCCGGCGGCTCCAGGCTATCCGCCCGCCGCTCCAGAAAATATGACCCTGTCTCCCGGAAACGGAAAAATAACCGTGTCGTGGAGCCCTGTGGCGGGAGCGGAAGGCTATATAGTGTATGAAAGCGTTAATCCGGGAGGAATATTCTACCCTGCGGGCACCACAAAAAGCACGGACTGCATGGTAGGCGGCCTTGTCAACGGCTCGCCCTACTGGTTTACCGTAACGGCAGTGAATAAAGCCGGAACCGGAGAACCGGCGGCTGTTCTGGAGGCCGTGCCGTCAAACCACGTAACCGTGCCTGATATAGTAAAGGGCGTAACGCTGACGGCCGGAGACGGAACGGTATATCTGGAATGGCGTCCGTCAGCAGGGGCGGAAAGCTATAACGTGTACCACGCGGAAGCGGAAAACGGCCCCTTCTCTCTGTTGGGAAACACGCCCGAAACAAGCTATGAAGCTTCCGGCCTTAAAAACGGCGTTACCCACTGGTTCAGAATAACGGCGCTAAACAACGCGGGAGAAAGCCCTGCCTCCGTATCCGTGTTCGCTTCAACGCGCGCGCCGGTTGCTCCGAAAGCTCCGGTCGGGATATACGTCAAATCCGCCGACAAGGCGGCCTACGTCTCATGGGCACCGGTTTTCGGAGCCGCTCTATATAACGTTTATACGGCGTCTGCTGAAACGGGACCTTTTGTGAAAGCTGCTTCAAACGTTTCTTCTCCATATACGGCCTCGGGGCTTATAAACGGGAAGAAATACTGGTTTACGGTAACGGCTGTAAACAATGCGGGAGAAAGTCCGCAAAGCGCGCCTGCGGGCGTTACGCCGGAAGTTCCTGCAAAGGCCCCTGCCGCGCCTTCCGCTCTTACGGCCTCCGCTGATAACGGCGCGATAATGCTTAAATGGAACCCTGTGCCCGGAACGTCGTGGTATAACGTATATATGAGCCAAAGCGAAAAAGGTATGTACATAAAAATACGCAGCGCCTCAGAAGCGTCGGAAACGATAGAGGGGCTTGAAGTTACCGGCCCAGTGTGGTTTAAAGTATCGGCGGAAAACGCCGGAGGGGAAAGCCCCATGAGCGCTCCCGCCGCCGCATCGCTAAACTGAAAAATAAAGCGGGCTTTATAAAAACCGGGCGGCAGCGCCCGGTTTTTTAACATACGGTCCTTAAAGACGGTTATTGTATATCACGGGCGGATGTGCTATTTTCGCCGTTGAATTTTTCAAACCGGAGGCTCCGACCACCATGAAATCCGCCTGCGCGGCGCTTTTCTTATTTTTACTTACGGGATCCGCATGGGCCGGGGAAAGCGTAACGCCCTACGAAAAAAGAAGCCTGTCCGTAATAAGCGACAACGACGCTTATTCCAGCTCCTGGCGGGATATGTATTACACAGCGGGCAACAGACTCGTATATACTGACAGAGAGCGGGATTATTGCGGCGAAAAAACGGCTTACGAAAAGGATTCGTCATTCAAATGCTCCGCTCTGCGGCCTCTCGGCATGATAAGCCTGCTGAAAGGCCCCAAGGCAACTAAATGGGATATAGCCCTGGCTCAGGAAATATATACTCCGAAAAATGAAAACGCTCCGGCGGAAGGAATACAGGATTATCCTTACGCAGGGCTGCTTTATATATCCGCCGGTCTTACTCACAGAAACAAAAACACGGAAGAAAGGCTTAAACTCCTGGCAGGTGTGGCGGGCCCCGCCGCAATGGCCGAACAAACTCAGAAATTTATACACTCCTTTTTGGGAATAGGCAGAAAAATGCCCGGTTGGGACAGCCAGATGAATAACGAACCCGTGGCAAATCTGTACTACCGGATAACAAAAAAATATTTCCTCCTAGAACACTCCGGTCTGGGTGCGGATATTTTGCCGTCCGCCTCGGCGGCTTTCGGAAACGCGGACATATACATTGCTATGTCAGGGCGGATACGGCTCGGCTATAATCTGGACGGGGATTTCGGCGTTTCGTCGGACGACGGCCCGGCAGATTCGTCAACGCCCCACGACGACGGGTTCGGTATCTATATTTTTGCCGGAGCCACAGGAAAATACGTTATCAGAAACATAATAATAAACGGAAATACTTTCGGCCACGGCTCGGGCCTTCATATGGAAAACCTTACTTACGGGTTTGAAATCGGTGCGGCGGTATTATTTAAAGGAACAAGAATAAGCTATACCTTTAACCGCCGCAGCCGGGAGTTTTCGTCCCAGTCCTCTCACTCGGAATTCGCGTCGATAGCAGTTCAGATCGCCTTCTGACAGGCAAAGGCGCGAAACGCATAAAAAAATCCGGCGCCGAAACGCCGGATTAATAGATTTTTTAAGAAAAAACCTTTTATCTGAATTTCTTAACGTCCGCCGGAGTTATCTTTACAGCCGGGTTGCCGAACCGACCCGTTACGAAAGAGGCTATTGCGGCTATTTCTCCGTCGTCAAGCTCGCCGGAAAAAGCGGGCATAAAAGCGGTTTTACCGCCGTAAGTACGCTCCGTGCCGTTTAATATCACCATAATAAGGTTATTGGGCTCCGAAGCTCCCACCGTTGAATTATGGGTCAATGAAGGAAATCCGCCTACAGCCGCAGAATCGTTCCCCTCTCCCGTAAAGCCGTGGCAGGAAGCGCAGTATCCGTTATAAAGGACGGCTCCGTCCTTATCCTCCGGCTTATCGAGGCGCACCATGGCTTTTCTCAGGGAATTGACACCGTCATAAGGCTCTCCCCATTCAAAACGGGCTTTCTCCTCCCCTCCGCCGTAAGGGGCGGCGCTTTTAAGATACACGGCGACAGCCTTTCTGTCGCTATCGCTCAGAAGCCCGGAAGAAACCTCCACGAAAAGCCCCATGCCGGATATGGCGTTTCCCTTTCCGGGCACCACGCCGTCTTTAAGATATTTTTCTATATCCTCCGAGCTCCATTTGCCTATCCCGGCCGCCGGGTCGGAAGTGATATTGTAAGCAGTCCATTCCGTTTCATAAACCCCGCCGGAAAGCGGCTTTCCGCCTTCCTCAGGGGAATGGCAAGCCCCGCATCGGCCCAAAGCCTCAACGAGATACATGCCGCGGTTATACTGAGGGGTTTTGGAGGTATCCTCCTTAAATGGGGAAGCGGCGGGAAGCGCTCCGCCTACCGATATTTTTTCGCCCGGAAAGGCGGTTTTCATATAATATTCGTACAGCTTAACCGTGTCTCCGTCCGTAATGCGGGCGTAATATTTCCACGGCATAATATCGCCCATATCGGAGCCGTCGGGAAGCTTGCCCTGACGCAGGGCGGAAGCGAACTGGGCTTCCGTAAGAGCTTCGGTGTTCAGGGGTATTTTGCCGGAATCGTCATCACCGGAAGTCAGGGAATGACATTCGGCGCAGCCTGCCGCCGCATAGAGATATTCGGGCGTATCAGACGCGGTTTTTTCCTTTTTACCGCAGCCGCAAACGAAAACCAACATAGCTAGAACCGCGCCGTATAACGCGATATGGCGTTTTTTATGGAATATCATTAATCTCTCCTTACCCTTTCGCGGTTTCTTTTAAAAGAGCGTCCGCAAGACGCAGGCACAGGGCGCTTATCGTAAGGGTGGAATTTACCGTTCCGGCGCTCGCCATAACGCTGCCCGACGCTATAAAAAGATTGGGATGGTCGTGGGTTCTCAAATCCCTGTCCACTACGGAATCCTTAGGGTCGTCGCCCATTATCGTAGTTCCCATCATGTGGTTGTTGTTCATATAGGAATCCGTATAGGCTATCTCCGTGCCGCCGAAAATTTCCGCCAGCTTTCCGAAATGCCCTCTGGTAAAAGCCGCCCCTTTATCCACATAATCGTCTATGGAATAATGTATCTCCGGATAGGGAATACCCAGAACGTCCTTAAAGCTTCCGCTTACAGTAACTCTGTTTTCCGGCCTGGGAAGAATATCGAACATACTGTTGAAAATAACCCAGCGGGAGGCGTAATCCCTTATCATGGAGTTTAGCTTCTCGCCGTAGATACCTTTCGACAGGAGATATTCCGTTATACCTCTGGCGGAGGAATAATTGCCCAGGTTTATTTTTACGGCCGCCCTTTCCTTCCTGAAATCGCCGTCGCAGAAATCCGGAATACAGCTTGCCCTCATAGGCCCCCGCCCCGGATACATGGGCTCTTTGGAGAGAAAACGCACGCTTGTTCCAGGATGGTCCATAAGGTTGCGCCCCACCTGGCCGGAAGAGTTGGCCATGCCGTCAGGATATTTCGAACTGGCGGAAATAAGCAGCAGCTTGGGGATCTCTATGGCGTTGGCGGCAAGAACGAATATCTTTCCTTTGACCCTGTGAGACGAACCGTCCGGCGTTTTGTATAAAACGGCGCTTATACGGCCCTTATTGTCGTGCTCTATCTTATAAACAACGCAGTTTTCATGTATAACCGCCCCGGCCTTCTCCGCCTTTCTTACGGCCGTTTCCCCGGTATATTGGGCTTCTATGGGACATATAGGCATACAGTTGCTGTTCCCCGCGCAGGCGGGCCTTCCGTCGAAGGGTCTGGTGTTTCTGGCCACAGGCTCTGTTATAAGATTATAACCGGAAGGCTTTATGGTATCTCCAACCTTTTTGTCAAAGGAAGGAAGAGCCATAGCCGGATTGGGAAAAGGCTTGGACCTGGGAGCGGGCCAGCCTTCTTCCGGGCCTCCGACGCCCATCTCGACTTCCGCCTCATAATAGTAAGGCTCAAGCTCGTCGTATGTAACGGCCCAATCTCTGCCAACTCCGTATTTAGATTTCATGATGAAATCGCTGGGGAGCATACGCCATGCCATACCGGCCCAGTGCCACAGGGTTCCGCCCACCATACGCATATATCCCGCCGGATATCCGTGAGGCCCCGCCTGAACGGGATAATTATTACTCGGCGAATATTGGGGATGAATGGCGTATGGCGCGGGAGGATAAGGCGACTGGAAATCTCCCTTATAGGGGGAGTTCCTGAAATTTTCCACAATGTGTGATCTGGTTACCCTAGGCCCGGCCTCAAGTATAAGCACATCCGCCCCTTTTGCCGCCAGTCTTGAGCCTATAAGACACCCGGACACACCGGAGCCGACAATGACCACGTCGGCGGAATTTTTTTCATTCATCTATCAACCCTCCCTGTCAGCCGCAAGAGGCGGATTTACCCAGGAGCCGTAGGCCCCGGTGGAATAAGACGGAATAACGGCAATATCCGCCACTGGAGCGAACATTAAAGCGTCCTCATAAGCCACGGCCACGGCGTTCTTGCCTTCGCCGACCACGCCGAGATACCACGCCCTGGCTATTTTTCCCGGAACGGCGGAAATGTCCCCGGCTTTTTTATTAAGCTCCTCCTGAAGATTTTCGGCGGAAACTCCGGAAGAAGCCGCAAACTTATCGAGAGCCCGCAAATTTTTAACGAACTCTTTATCGCTTACTGAAAGGGAGGCGAATATCTTTCTGCCGAGAACCGGGTCCAGCTTCGCCCTCCCGGTCAGGAAAAGGGAGGTTTTCATAAAAACGGCAAAATCGTCCTCCGCTCCGAAAACGAATCCGGGCGTGCCAAACGAACCGGCAAAAACCGCCGCGCCCGCGGCGAAAAGGAAACCACGCCGCCTTACCGGCAAATCGAATAGTTTTTCTGCGACCATATCTTTCTCCATATTAAGAAATAGGCGTAATATAAAAGCACTGAAAAAATTATATTAAACGACCGTATTTCATATTACTCCCTGTGTGAAGGCGCGTCAACGTATATGCGGAATCTATTGAAATTATATCTTTCCGGCACGGCGTCAATAAAGAAAATAAAAGGCGGCTATCCCCTAACGCAGATAGTTATGGAAGATATTTATAATATCAGCTCCAAAGCGCCGCAAACATTCATATTAAAACCTGCGCGGCAAGGCAAACTCGGGGGCTAACCCTTTAGACAGCGCCTGGGCGAACGATTTTAGTATTATTATTCATTGCCGTGAGCAAGCCGCCGTATTATAAATATTTCCCATAACTTTATTAATCCGCGTAAGGGTATA
>CANTXF010000063.1 GCA_947853665.1 uncultured Deferribacterales bacterium
CACAAACTGACCTATTCTTATGTCAAATATCAATCACGCCGCTTAAAGCATTCCTGCCTGCCGCGACCCCCTCTCTCAAGGGAGGGTTAATCTAGTACATCTTAATTCTTTTGTCAAGAAAAAATTAAAAGTTTTTTCTCCGCCGCCAACAACCGGATAATCTCTTCGTTCTCAACGATTCATACCCCCGTCACCAGCAGCTATATTAAACTTTCAAAAATCCCCAAAAAAACAAGACGCACCGCACATGGGCCAAACAAAGACGCCCATATAATAAGCGCCGCCTCTCGCCCATATAAAACCCGGCAGCGCCGGGAACAAACTTCTAACAAATACATACCCATATTGTCAAGAACTTTTATAAAAAAATTGAAAAAATCTCCCAAACACTCCGTAAACAACGTTGCGGTATAAACGCATAACCTTGAAAAAATAACCGTAGCGGCCCCGGGATAAAAAAAACTGAAAACGCGAATACCAGCTTCTTAACCATGACGGAGAAATAGAATCGTCAAGGCGGAGTTCAAGGAGACGTCCCTTTATAGGCTCTATAATCTCAACGACCTCTCCGGCGGATAATCTTTTAAACGGCGTCGCCCCGAAGGTCTTGCCCATGATCTCCTTGGCAAGCTCATTATTATAATAGCTTTCGTAAATATCATAAACGCCGTGGCGCCTCAGCAGCTTATCGACCAGCTCAAATGCAAGAAGGTTCTTTTTAACGCTTTTAAAAGAAGACGCGCCGCTTGCCTGCCCCGCCCGTCCCTGGCGATAATAATAGCAGGACTTATCAGTTACCGATACGGAGCCGGAAAGCAGAAGCATCTCCACAAAAAAGGGCCAATCCTCCACGGCTTCCACACTTTCGTCAAAGCGTACGTTGTTATCCTCGATAATCCGCCGGGAATATATGCGGGACCAGACAACCCGCTCTCCGAATAATATACGCTTGTCGTCTCCATTATATACTCCCGGTCCGAAACCGTATATTTTCGGTTTTATTTTGCCGCCGTCCCAATAACCTGCAAACGGGGCGATACCCATTTCGCAGCCGCTTCCCTCCCCCACGCATTCATACAGGGCCATTAAATGATCGGAGGACGCAAGATCGTCGTTATCCATAAAAACGATATAATCGCCGCAAGCCCTTTTCAGGCCCTCGTTGCGGGCGTTGCATATACCCTTTTTATCCAGCTTAAACAGCTTTATCCTGCTGTCCTTCAAGGCATATCCCTCGGCAACCTCGTACGTGTTGTCCGAAGAAAAATTTTCCATCAGCAAAATTTCATAATCGCCGAATGTCTGGGCAATAAGGCTGTCCAGACACTGGGGCAAATAATGCTCGCTGTTGTGAACCGGTATAATAACGCTGATTTTAGGCATACTCCCACCCGCATTTTAAATCATAGCAAATATAATGCGACCGCGCCGCCTTAAGGTAACTTATAATAATGGCAAAATTCAGGCGAGGCCGTTCGTTATCGCGGCGAACTTCCGCCGCATATTATATTTAGTGAGCGTTTATGAAAACGACGGTATGGAATCTCCGTACCGGTCGGCAAAAGTAATCCCCAAGACTCTTATAAGAGTGCGTTTTCTGCCTAAGCGAACATCAAACAGCCATTTGCCAAACTGCTTTAACGCATACGAAAAGGCCGCGGCTCTGTAGCCTGAGCTTTTATAAAAATCTTCCGGGACGCCTTCTCCCCTTAAATAAGTCTTTATAAGCCCCGTGTCGTACCCGGAATATTTATTAAAGCAACTCTCCCAATTAACGAGGCTTTCCCTTAACGCAAACTTATCCGTCTCCGTAAAACTGAGCTTTTTGATAAACGGACTGCCTGTTTTTAAAAGCGTGGCATATTTATCATAAGCGCCGATAGAGCCTTTCAAGAGCTTGGCGCATTTAAAGCCAGAATCCTCCAACGCTCCGGTAAGCACGGATTCATATTTTTCTATAATCTCGGATTTACCGGCAGCTTCCACGGAATCTATAAATTTTTTAAAAGTATCCGATAAGAAAACCTTTTTCTTAAGCACAATAAAATAGCTTTGAAGATGACGCCGCCCCTTATGCCCTTCCGTAATTCCCCAAAAATCGCACCCGAAAGCATCCGCTTTGTTGAAAATGGGCATCAGCGGGTATACGGGGCCGAAGCAGGAATCGTTGCATAAGATCATCTCATCATACTGACGCAGAGCCTCCCAGCCTATCCAGCGGATCAGCTCCTTCCAGGAGCCGAAATCATAGCTTCCGTGCCTTCTCCCCTCGCCGTACCTGACATACGGAAAAAGCTTTTTAAGCTCCTCCGGTTTCATTTCGCAATCGGCATAGTAATATACGTCGGCAATTTCTGACAGTTCCTTTACATAATACAGCACGTAATCCGCTACGCAGCCGCCTCTGTCGTAGCCGGCGAAAAGGCAAACGCGTTTTACCGATAGTTGTTCCATATAAGCACAGCCGCCTTTATATAAAGTTGCAAAAAATACGTTTCTATAATACTATCTGAAAAAAGGAAATACAGCCATATGAAACGCAACGCAATAGTTTTCGCCTGCGACAGGAATTTTTTATTTACCTTATCGACCGCTTTGCTGAGCCTTAAAGAAAATTCCCCCAAAGCCGCCGGGCAAGCCGATATTATAATTTTTCAACAGGGCCTGACAAAAGAGGACGAAGCGTTTCTGAACAGAATACTGCCTTGTAAAATTATCGAATATAAGTTTGCCGTCAATACAAATTTCGAACATGAAAATTTTAAAAAATTCACGCAGCTTACATTCGCCAGGTACGACCTTTTCCCCATGCTGGACACATACAAAAAAGCCCTTTATATAGACGTGGACATTATGATAACCGGCGAGCTCGACAATATCTTCAGGAGCTACGGGGATAAATCGGGCATCGCTATGTGCAAGGACACGCAGAAGGGCCTTACAAAAATCACTAAAAATTTTATAAAACCTCTTTCGCATTACGATATGACCGCGGATAATTTTAACGCCGGCGTAACCCTGTACTGCGACAATATAAAAAATCGTGAAAACCTGCGCATGTGGTGCTACGAACGAACCGCCGAATGGCTGGAAAACTTAATATGCCCCGACCAGGGCGTCGTAAATATACTTGCACAGGAGTTCGGCATAGAAATCGAGGAAATGCCGGACATCTATAACTGTACGCCATCCAATAACAAATACTACGACAAATGGAAAACCGACGTGGCCGTTTACCACTGCGCGGGAGGCGGAGTCCGCTTCTGGCGGTATTCTTACGACAGCCGGTGGGAAAAATATTACAGGCAGTATCTCGATATGGGCGGGGAGCCTTATATAAATAACGATAAGCCCTGGCGGAAATTCATAAAAAAGCATAATCTCGGCAGGTTTGATTTTTTTGACAGATCGCCCAACCCCAACGTCCATCCCGGCCGTTTTTTAAAGTATCTTATAACGTATCCCTATTTTCGCCTCTTCCGCGGCAGGCCCGGCAAACCGTAATCATACATCCGGCCTTAACAGACGGTATCAACTAATGGAGAAAAACGTGAAACAGACAGAAGGCCTCTATTCGATCTGCTGCCTTTCATATAACCATGGAAAATTTATAAAACAGGCGATTGAAAGCATAATCCGGCAGGATTATAAAAATATAGAAATCATCGCCCTCGACGACGGTTCATCCGATAACAGCGCGGATATACTTAAATCTCTGGCTAAAACTGCCGGAGTACCGATGAAAGTTATCTGTCAACCTAATTCCGGAAATATCGGAGCTAATTTTAACAGGCTGTTTGCCGAATCGTCAGGGCAGTTCGTAACCTTTACGTCCCTTGACGACAGAATGATCCCGGATACTTTTTTAAAGAAAATAAATATTTTAAAAAACGATACCAACGCGGCTTTCGTAGCCCCGTCGCTTATCAAGCGCATAGACGAATCGGACAATATCGACCATAAACTCTGCAAATCCCCGGTATACGACAGACGCGACCTGACTCCGCAGGTTCTGCTTGAGCTGCTGTATCAGCATACCTGCGACTTTTATATCCAGGGGGCAATTTTCAGACGCAGTATTATAGAAAAATGCGGCGGCTTCGACGAGAACCAGATAGCGGACGATCTTGTTCTGGAATCTAGGATATTTAAATATATGGAAAATAATCCCGGATTAACTTTCCATATACTGGACGAACCGGGATTTTATTACAGGATACATTCGTCCAACTCTCATAAAATTAAAGACAGACAGCTAAAAAGCATGATTACATATTATAAAGAATACTGGCCCGACAGGGAGCCGTCGCCCGCCTTTATAAAAATCGTTCTCGAAAGCATAGGGCAAAGAAACATAAACGATATTTTCAATATATTTTACCTGGACGAATACATGAAAAATATACTGTGCGGCAACAGACAGGTTCAGGACGCCATAGCTTTCGCATACGAACGCGGCGGCACGCAATACGGCGCCAGATACAAAAAAATCGAACTCCCGCTGTTCAGACTGGAAAAATATAAAGATATAGACGCCGGTAAAAAATATTTCGTAATCAATATACTGGGGCTGAAGTTTTCTTTTTCCAGAAAATACACGAAATAGAATCCGGGATTAAAAGCCGTTTACAGCTTCGATAATTTTATCCTGCTCGTTTTTCTCTATAACTGGCGATATGGGGATGCTTAGTATACTTTCGTGTATTTTGCAGCTAATGGGAAACTCTCCCGCGATAGCGCCTTTGTAACATTCCTGCTTATGCGGAGGCACGGGATAGTGGATAAGGGTTTCGATACCTTTATCGGCCAGATATTTTTGCAGGCGATCCCGCTCGGAGGACAGTACGGCAAAAATATGATAAACATGCCTGCCTTCTTTGCTTTCAAAAGGCAGCGTTATTTTATCGTTTCTGATATTTTCTTTATAATAGGCGGCGGCCTCAATCCTGCGTTCGTTATCCTTTTCCAGATACTTCAGCTTTACGTCCAGCATGGCGGCCTGTATTTCATCCAGCCTGGAGTTTATTCCCGGATAAATATTTTCATATTTTTTGCGAGAGCCGTAATTACCAATGGCTTTTACTTTTTTCGCCAAATCGGGGTCGTTTGTGGTAACGGCTCCGCCGTCTCCCAAACAGCCGAGGTTTTTTCCGGGATAAAAGGAAAAGCCCGCGGCGTCTCCAAGATTGCCGGCCTTCGCTCCCTTATGAAGCGCGCCGTGGGCCTGGGCCGCATCCTCGATAAGTTTTAAACCGTATTTATCCGTTATTTTCCTGATAGCGGAAATATCCGCAGTCTGCCCATAGAGATGAACGGTCATAACGGCTTTAGTTTTAGACGTTATTTTTTCTTCAATAAGAGAAGGGTCTATATTATAAGTCCTGATATCCGGCTCCACGAGAACAGGAACGCACCCGCACTGCGTTATCGCCAGAATGGTGGCGATGTATGTGTTTGCAGGGACTATTATTTCATCCCCGTTTCCGAAGCCGTAGCCCATTATGATAAGGCGCAGGGCATCCAGGCCGTTTGCCGTTCCCACGCAGTATTTTGAACCGCAGTAAGCGGCGAAGTTATTACAAAACCTTTCATTTTCAGCGCCCAGCAAATATCTGCCGCTGTCGATCACCCTTTTTACGGCCTCATCCAGCTCGCTTCTATACCGTTCGTTAATTTTATGCAAATCCAAAAATTTTATCATACATGCTTCCTTATGAATTCTTTTCGCGGACGCTGATTATCGGAGTTACATCGGGTTTAATTTCATTTTTGTACAGACAGTTAGCGGGAACATCCCTGGTAACTATGCTGCCTGCTGCTATCATAGAGTTTTCACCTATGGTAATACCGGGGAGAATGGTAGCGTTAGCGCCTATCGACGCGCCTTTTTTAACGACCGTTTTCATAAAAATGTCGGGATAGCGCTTCGAACGGGGAAATTTGTCGTTGGTAAAAGTTACGTTCGGGCCTATAAAAACGTTGTCCTCCAGCTCAACCCCGTCCCATAGCTGAACCCCGCACTTTACCGTAACATTGTTTCCGATTTTTACGTCGTTCTCAATAAACACATTGGCGCATATATTGCAGCCGCTTCCGATAACGGCCTTTTCAAGCACTACGCAAAACTGCCAGATCTTTGTGCCGCGCCCTATATTTTTACATTGAACGTCTGACAGCGGATGAATAAAAACCATAGAGAGCTTACCCCCCCCCTCTCTCCAAAGATTTTATAAACTCCCCATAATCCCTTATATATTCTTCCGGCTTATAATAATCGCTTGCGATAACCATCAAAACGCAGCCCTGAGAAAAATTGAACATTTCGCGCCACATATTTTTTCCGATATATAACGCGAATTCCGGAGAACTAAGCTCGAACACTTCCTCTTTCCTGCCGTCGTCAACTTTTATTTTGCAGGAACCGCTCACGCATATCAGCATCTGTTCAAGGCTTTTATGGGCGTGAAAGCCCCTGGGCACGTTCCGCTTCGTATCGTATATATAATAAACCCTTTTTATATCGAAAGGAACGTTATGCCCCATTTCAAGGGCCACAAGGCTTCCTCTTTCATCGCCGAAAGATTTCAATTCGATTATACGGCAATTATCCACAACGCCTTCCTTCGGCCCCAATTAAATATCGGCCGGGCCGCGGCCCCGCCGGTTAAAGCTTGCCGGCTTCCAACTCTTCGTATCTTATATCCCCGTCCATAATATAGGGAACATACTTTTCAAGTATCTGCCATACAATAATATCCGGCTTATAGTCAACGATTTCTTTCTCATAAACGAGCGGAGACGCTTTGTAAAACCAGACGCTTTTAACCTCGGAAGCCCCTTCATATATAAAGGGCTTCATCGCTCCCATAAAAGAATCGTGAAACAGCATGATTTTCAGACCGCCGGTATTTGAGGTTTTGTAATGGCCCATTATATGCTTATAAGGGTCCGTCTCGACTATCGTTTCAACCGCCACTGGGTCTTTTATACAAAATTCGTTAGTAACGGGAAACTTATAGCCGTAAGCTGCGAGCATATCGGTAAGGTCGTGTTTATCGCTTTTAGCGTCGCACCTGTAAAGATCGCCAGGCTCAACGGGCTCGAAGGAAGGATGGTCTTTCTTAATGGCCGACGCCAGTTTAGCGTAAGCAAAATATGCTCCCACAGACGTCCAGTGAGTATCCTCTTTATAAAAAAGAGAATATTCCTTTTTACGCTCCTCAAATTCATCCAGCATATCAATAAAAGAGATATCCGTATGCTCTTTTATATAATCCCCTATAAGCCGGTAGGAGGCAGGCTTTTCCAATCGTTTTATAAAATCGGGATAGAACTCAGGATACACGGTGGCTTTGTTGGGAGGCATAACAAAATATATGTCAATACCGTTAAGGCGGCAAAAATCTTTAAGCCTGTCAATATGCTTTTTAAGCTCCCGGAAATGTTCCGGCCCGAAATCAATCAGCCCCTGATAATTAGCCACGGTATCGTAATCGCCGTTATAAAAAAGCCAGTCCTTTTTGCCAACGATAACCGTCCGTTTAATATTGACGCCGTCAAGCATATAGGGGCGCACAAAGCCGTACAGCCAGCAGGCCCGCTCCCTCAGGCCCACCCGGTCGTCCATATACTTATTAAACTCTTCCGGAAAACGCTCATGAAAAGGGTTATGCCGCGGAAATTCTGCCAAAACCCTTTTCTCTCTTTCCGATATTTTGCCGGTAATATTCATCCCCGCGGCGGAACCAAACAAAAAAACGCCTATAAAAACGATAAAAAATATCATACTTAAATCGTTTATGGAATAACGGCGGTTTTTAATAATTTTTCCCGACGCTAAAAAAGATAAAAGAAAAACCGCCGCTCCCGCAAACGCTAAAATAAGCGAGCCGAAATCAAACCCCCGGACAATACCGGAAAGATGAACGGCAAATATTATATACGCCGCCGATATGATGCTTATTACAAAAGCCAGCAATTTTCCGCCTGTAATTCTGCCCATCTAAAACCTGAAGTATATAAAAGGATTATAGCTCGAATTAGCCAAAACTACATATACTATCAAAAAAGACGCTATCAGCACCGTATTCTGAACTATCGTAAATGGCATACCGACAGGCTTGTAAGAAAAGGCGTCTATCCCCTTAAACAGAGTATTTTTCACAATGGGAGTAGAACCCGCGCAAGCCGCGAGCAATATTAAAATAAACGGCGCGCTCGAAAATAAAACGCTTAAATCAAGCAGCTCCGTGCCGGAAAAACCGAGCCCGAACATAGCGGCAATATATTTTGCCGCATAGGATATGCTGTCCGAACGGAAAATAACCCAGCCGATTATTACGACGCACATAGTAACCGCCCACCGCACAAATTTCAGCTTCTGCCATTTATGCAGGCCGGTGATTTTTTCAACGACAAGAAAGAAACCGTGAAAAAGGCCCCATATCAAAAAGGTCCAGTTAGCGCCGTGCCAGATTCCGGTAACGGCAAAAACTATAAAAAGGTTGAGATACATTCTGGAAACCTTTACCCTGTTGCCTCCAAGAGGGATATAAACATAGTCCCTGAACCAGCTCGATAAAGAAATATGCCAGCGTCTCCAAAAATCAGTGATGCTTAGCGCGATATATGGATAGTTAAAGTTCAGGGGAAACTTAAAGCCCAGCATAAGGCCAAGGCCAATGGCCATGTCGGAATATCCGGAAAAGTCAAAATAAATCTGAAAAGTGTAGCACACGGCTCCGAGCCATGCCGTAAGCGCTGAAATATACTCCGGAGTCTGGCTGAAAACATCGTCTGCAATAATCGCCATATTATTGGCAAATAAAACTTTTTTTGCCAAGCCTATAATAAATATCTGTAGCCCCAGCGTAAACTGCCGTAAAGAGATATTCCTTTCGCTCTCAATATCGGCGGCTATGCTGTTATATCGAACGATAGGCCCGGCCACGAGCTGGGGAAACATGGAAATATACAGCGCCAGGTTTTTAAAATTTTTCTGAACCGGCGCTTCGCGGCGGTAAATATCCACCAGATAGGAAATGCTCTGGAAAATATAAAAAGATATACCTACGGGCAGGGCTATTTTAAGAACGCTCCAGCCGTCAAAGCCGATGCCGGTTATAAAATTATTGATATTATTGACGGCAAAAGCGAGATATTTAAAAATAAAAAGCACGAGAACGTTGGCGGCGATACCGGCGGCAAGGATTTTTTTCTTTAAATTCCCCCCCCCGCATTCTTTATCAGCTCTATCTATATATATGCCGAAAAAATAATTCATTATTATCACGCCAAGCATAACAAGCAGATACTGGGGGCTGCCCCACATATAGAATATAAGGCTCATTACGAGAAGGAACATATTGCGGTGTTTATGGGGCAGCAGAAAATAAACAAGAATAGTAAAGGGAAAAAAGCATACGAGAAAAGTAAAAGAGCTGAATACCATTATATGCACCTGTTTATATGGGCGGGACGGTAACGCCGCGGAAGCGGAAAAGAGCGGCCGTGCAGGAACGGGCCGTCAGAAAACCAGGACCGCGCTCCACCTGATTCCGTAATTTACGAGTTTGAAATATTGCGGAATAAAAGTCAATATGAAAACAATTAACCGGCAAACCGGCGTCCCGTTAATTTATCACGCCCGCAAAGCCCTTCCCATAGGCTAGCCACCGGGCTTGGTATGGGACATATCTCCGCGCATAACCGCAACCGCATATCTTTCCAGCATTTCCCACACGATGATATCCGGCTTGAATTCGAGAATATCCTGCTTATAGGCCAGCGGAGACGTTCTATAGAACCATATATTTTTAACCTCGGAAGCGCTTTCATATATAAAATTCTGCATTAAAACCATAAAAGAATCATGGAATATCATTATCTTAAGACCGTCCTCGTTGGACGTCCTGATATGCCCCATAATATTCTTTTCCCTGTTAAGGGCCTGTATCGTTTCCAGCTTAACCGGGTTATTTACGCAAAATTCGTTCGTAGGCGGATAATCGTACAGGGTTCCGCCCGTAAAATCTATTAAATCCCTGTAAGGGCTTTTGGCATCGCACCTGTTTACGCTATCAAATTCCACCGGCCTGAATCCGTGAATCTGCTTTTTTAAAAGACCGGCGGCTTTCTGCCAGGCGAAATACGCACCTACCGTGTTCCAATGGGAATCCTCTTTATAGTATAAGCTGTATTGCCCCTTATTAGCCATGATCGCCCCGAAAACATCCGCCACCGGGGCGTAGGAGTGTTCCAGAAGATAGCCGTTTATACGCTCGTACGAAGAAACCGTATCGAGCCGTTTAATAAAATCGGGATAATATTCGGGATAAACGCTGGATTTATTAGGAGCTAAAATAAACACGAATCCGATGTTATTTTCCCTGCAAAAATCGTATACTTCATCGACGGTTTTCTTTAAAAACAGAAGCCCGCTATCCGTATAACCGTTTACGCCCTGAAAATTGTCGGCGGTATCGTCCTCACTATTATAAAAAAGCCAGTTTTCCAAACCGAAAAGGCCCTGTCCCTTAAGATTGAATTTATCAAGCATATAAGGTTTAACGCGGGAATATAATTTAAAAGCATCTCCTCTTAGAGCCACCCTGTCATCCACAAATAAGTTGAACTCGCCGGGAAAGTTTTCATGAAAAGGAAGCCTTCTGGGAAATCTGTTAAGCGTTCTTTTTTCCGCTTCGGAAATATCGCTTATAAAATCGGCTCCGATGAAACCGCCGAACAAGACGGTGCCTATTACCGAAATAAAAAACACGGACGCAAGGCGGACTTTGCCGGTTCCCGGCTGTCCGGATAATTTTTTAACGATAGCCGCAACGATAATAAAAAAAATAATAAAAACTATAAAATACGGCAAAAAACCGGCGTCTTTAAAAAAATAGCCTATAAACCCGGACAAATGCAGCATGAAAACGAAATATGCTGAAGAAAATACGCTTAAAACTATAACGGCAAGCCAAGACATCGTTCACTCCGGCTACAGAAATATCCGTACGGCTATTCCGCCGCTCCGACTCCGCGGGCTTCCCCATGCCACAATCTGTCAACGGCGCTGTACGGGTCGGCGCCTTCGCGAAGCAGGGAGCGCAGCTTTTCCTCGGAAAAGACTTCGCGGACTATTTTTTCCCGCACCACGCCGTAGGCCACGTGCAGCAGTCTGTCCTCGAGCCTGGCGCTTTTAATATTTCCGCCGCAGAACGCTTTATGGGCGTTTATAACGGAAACGACCTCGTCTATCCCTTCGCCGGAAGAAGCCGCTGTGCGCAGCACCGGCACTTTCCATCCGCTGCGGCGGGGGGTTATTTCAAGCATCATCTCAAGGTCTCCGGCGGTGCGTTCGGCGCCGTCCCTGTCGGCTTTATTGACGATAAAGATATCGGCTATCTCGAAAATACCCGCCTTTATGGCCTGTATGTCGTCCCCCATGCCGGGGACGGTAACCACTATGCAGGTATCGGCCACCATGGCTATTTCAACCTCGTCCTGCCCTACGCCTACGGTTTCTATGATTATTACGTCCTTCCCCATAGCGTCCATAACGGCGGTTATATCCATAGTAGAAACGGAAAGCCCACCCAAATGGCCCCTGGTGCCTACGCTGCGGATAAAAACGCCCTCGTCCGTGGAATGACCCGCCATGCGTATCCTGTCACCCAGTATGGCCCCGCCGGAAAAAGGGCTGGTAGGGTCTATGGCCACTACGCCCACGGTTTTGCCTTCCGACCGGAAGCGTGTTATAAGCTGGTCAGTCATGGTGGATTTACCGGAGCCGGGAGCGCCGGTAATGCCTATGATATGGGCGCGGCCCGCGCGCTTCCACACAGGTTTCATATATTCTTCATACCCGGCGGTCCTGTCGTCCACCAGCCGCATAAGGCGGGCGGAAGCCCTTACGTCCCCGGCAAATATTTTTTCACAGAAATTATCCATACTCCAGCCCCGGTTTTAAATAGAGCAAAATCCCATACCGCGCCGGTTTTCCGGCAAAAATAAAGGGGAATTTCCGCTTCCCCTTACGGCTCTTTAAGCCACGTCTTTCGGCTTTATGTTCTCGTTTATAAACCGCACCACGTCATCCGTGGGGGTGCCGGGGGTAAAAATCCTCGCCACGCCGGATTCATAAAGGGCCGGTATATCGTCCTCCGGAATAACGCCTCCGCCGAAAACGACTATATCCTTCGCGTCCTTTTCCTTAAGCAGCTCCACCACTCTGGGAAAAACAGTGCCGTGGGCACCGGAAAGGATGCTGAGCCCTATGGCGTCCACGTCTTCCTGAATAGCGGTTGCCACTATGGCCTCGGGAGTCTGGCGGAGACCCGTATATATTACCTCGAAACCCGCGTCCCTCAGGGAACGTGCCACGACCTTAGCGCCGCGGTCATGCCCGTCCAGGCCGGGCTTTGCTATCAGTATCCTTATTTTAGACATACGATTCCTCCCCGCCGTGTCCGTACGGCGCCGTCAGACACGCCGCAGTACGCACGGATACGCGATTTAATAGTTTATAAGCAAGTCTGAAATATTGTTATATAAATGTCAACGGGAAAATCCCGCGGCCGGTCATTTCTTTCTGGGATCGGCGGCGTCCCGCAGGCCTTCTCCCAGCATATTGTACCCAAGAGCCGTAAGCAGTATGGCCACGCCGGGGAAAAATGACAGCCACCAGGCAAACATGATATTATCCTTGCCAGCCGTAAGGATATTGCCCCAGGAAGGCGTAGGCGGCTGCACCCCCAGCCCGAGAAAACTTAAAGAAGATTCCGTCAGTATGGCTCCGGCCATACCCAGAGCCGCCGTGACGAACACGGGCGAGAGAACGTTGGGCAGGATATGCTTGAAAAGTATCCTGGCATGGGAAAGACCGGCAAGACGAGCGGCTATTATATATTCCCTGTTTTTTACGCTCATGGTCTCGGCCCTTACGAGGCGGGCCACGCCCATCCAGCCCGTAAGCCCTATTACCGCCATAACGTTTATTATAGACGGATTCAGAAATGCGATAACCGCCAGAATAAGAAAAAAGGATGGAAAACACAGCATAACGTCCGTAAAGCGCATTATCACGCTGTCCGTCCACCCGCCGTAATACCCGGAAGCAAGGCCCAGGGCCACGCCTACCGCTACGGATATGCCAACGGCTACGATGCCTACGAAAAGCGAAACGCGGGAGCCGTAAACGACCCGGGAAAAAACGTCCCGGCCAAGCTCGTCCGTACCGAAAAGATGCTCGCCCGATGGAGGCAGAAACACGGACGCCATATCTATGGCCCCCGGATCGTGGCTGGCTATTAACGGCGCGAACAGGGCCGTAAGCACGAAAAATACTACTATCGCCGCCCCGCCGAAAAGGATTATGTTTTTATTGAGCCTGCGCAGCAGCCTACCCCGAGCCATAGCGTATCCTCGGGTCTATGAAAGCGTAGGCAACATCCGCTATAAAGTTGCCCGCAAGAGTCAGCAGAGCGCCTATCACAAGTATGCCCATTATCGTAGGGTAATCTCTCATCATAACGGACATATAAAAAAGCTGCCCCATGCCGGGAATACTGAAAACCGACTCGAAAATGACGCTGGAGCCTATAAGACCGGGAACGGAAAGGCCCAGTATCGTAACCACGGGCAGAAGGGCGTTTCTCAGGGCATGGCGGAAAAGCACCGCGCCCTCCCCTATGCCCCTGGCCCTTGCGGCGGTAATATATTCTTCGCCCAGAACCTCCAGAGTGCTTGAACGGGCAAAGCGGGAAATACCCGCCAGCGCTCCGAAAACGGAGATGGAAACGGGCAGTATAAGGTGCCTGCTTAAATCCAGGAACTTTCCTGCGGGAGAAAGGCTGTCGTAATCGTAAGAGGTAAGCCCGGAAATAGGCAGCCAGCCCAGATGGACTCCGAACCAGTACATACATATAAGAGCCAGCCAGAAGGTAGGCACGGCGTATCCGATAAAGACGGCAACAGTGGCCGCTCTGTCGAAAACGGAATCCCTCCAGTAGGCGGAAGCCACCCCCAGCGGCAGCCCTATAAGAAATATAAAGAACATGGAAAGCACGTTAAGCCCCACCGTAATGGGAAGCCGCTCGCCTATTTTTTCCGTGACCTTTTTGCCGTCCGTGGCGAAGGAATCGCCGAAATCAAGGCGCACAAACTTACCCAGCCATATAAAATACTGCTCGTAAAGGGGCTTATCGAGACCGTACATTTTTTCAAATTTTTCCCTGGCCGTTTCCGAATATTTGGGATTCATGGAAACCCTCATATCGGCCGCGCTGCCGGGAGCCAGGTTTATAACGAAAAAGCATATTACGGTTATGCCTATAAGCAGGGGAATCATGGCTAGAAGCCGACGCAAAATATATCCGGCCATTTTAAAGTTTCGCCTCCGGCTTCAGGCACGCCATTTATTTATCGGCAAAGCTGTACTTCCTCATGCCTTCGGGAACGTACCAGTCTATAAAGTTATACGTTATTCCGGCAGGCGCCGGAACGACGTTTTTAAAGCGTTTGCTTAAAGCCGTGTTGCTGTCGGGAACGTAAAGAAAAGTATATGGCTGTTCCTCCGCCAGTATCTCCTGCAGCTTGTCGTAAGCGGCTTTCCGCACCGCCGGGTCGTAGCTGCCCTGACCGGCCGCAAGGAGCCTGTCTGCTTCTTCGTTCTGAAAGCATATAAAATTAAGCCCGCTGCCGCCGCACCTGGTCGAGCTCCACACGTCGAAAATATCCGGGTCCTGTATTATGTTCCAGCCCATTACTATTGCGCTGAAATTACCCTTGTTTATATACTCGTTTATAAACGTGGCCCATTCGAGAACGCGGATATCCACCTGAACGCCTATCTGCTTCCAGCTGCGCTGGAGTATCTCGGCGATTTGCGAACGGGTGGAATTACCCTGGTTGGTTATAAGCTCGAACCGGAGCTTTTTGCCGTTTTTCTCAAGTATGCCGTCTCCGTCTTTATCGGCCCAGCCTGCCTCGGCAAGAAGGGCCGCGGCTTTTTCCGGGTCGTATTCATATTTTTTCACGTCGCCGTTATACCAGTAGGTGCCGGGCTTATACGGCCCCGTGGCAGGAACTCCCCTGCCAAAAAGAATACCGTCGATTATTTCCTGGCGGGGAGAGGCGTAGGAAAGGGCCTGCCTTACCCGCTTATCGTTAAAAGGCTCTTTGCGCAGGTTGTATCCCACATAGGTGTAGGAATTGTCCAGATATGAATAGGTGTTGTACTTATCCGCATATCTGGCGGATGAAGTCTGCCTGGCGGCCTGCATGGAGGTAAGGGACATTATATCTATGGAGCCGTTAAGAAGCTCCATAAACTGGGTGGCCTGATCCGGGATTATGCGTATCATCACTTTATCAAGGTTCGGCCGCCCTTCGAAATAATCTCCGAAAGCTTTAAGGGTAACGGATTTGCCCGTGTCCCATTCTTCCAGCATATACGGGCCGGTGCCTACCGGTTTACGCTGGAGAGGCGATTTCGACGGGGAAACGCCTTTAAGCAGATGAGCGGGCATTATCCATATTCCCCAGCCGTTAAGGGCGGGAGCGTAAGGCTCCGCGTATGAAACCCGGACCGTATAGTCGTCGATAACGCTGAAATCCGTCACTTTTCTGAAATCGCCGTCGTAGGATGTGGGCGTGTCGTCAGAAATCATAAATTCGTAGGTAAATTTCACATCCTCGGCGGTAAAAGGCTCCCCGTCGTGCCATTTTACGTTTTTCCTGAGGTGAAATGTTATTGATTTGTTGTCCGGGGATATTTCCCAGCTTTCCGCCAAATCGCCTGTCAGGTTAAGGTCCTTGTCGTATTTGACCAGACCGTTGTATATGTAGGACGCTATCTGGTGGGACGCGGAGTCGGAAGAAATTGCCGGTATAAGGTTTATAGGTTCGGCTATTTCGCTTGAGGAGAGAGCGTCGCCAGCAAGGTTGGTCCCCCCCACGGCGGGAGCCTCCGCGCGGCTTTCACCGCCGGAGGAAGCCTGAGGCCGCTCCTCTTCTTTAGCTCCGTTCCTGCATCCGAAAAGAAGAGAAAAGGCAAAAACACAAAGTATAACGCGCTTAAAAATCACTATATAACAGCCCTCGTCACTTTACGGCATCCCCGGCGGCTTCGGGAGAAGCGGGAGCGGCGGGAGAAACGGGAGCCGGAACCCCGGCCGGAATTTCCGTTTCTATTACTTCTACCGGCACGTTCCTCATTATGCTGTTGTTTCCCAGGCCGGAAAGAACGGCCAGAGTAAGCGAAAGCATAAGAAAGCAGGCGGCTATTACCGTGGTTATTTTATTCATTATGTTCGCGGGAGCTTTCGGCCCGAACATTTCTCCGCTGCCGCCGCCCAGAGCGGCCCCCAGATCGGAGCCTTTGCCATTCTGGAGAAGCACGGCTATAATCAAAAGAAAGCATACGAAAATATGCAGAGCCAAAACGATAGTGTACATTCCAACTTCCTCTATTTATCGAAATTTATTATACCAAGGAACTGGGCGGCTTTAAGGCTTGCTCCCCCAACGAGAGCGCCGTCTATATTATCCATGCCTAAAAGCTCTCCCGCGTTTTCCGGCTTAACGCTTCCGCCGTATAATATACGCAGGCTTTCGGCCGCGGCCGCGCTCCTTATCTCAGCAACGTAATTCCTTATGGCCTTATGCATGGCTTCCGCGTCGGCGGCGGAGGCCGTTCTGCCGGTGCCTATTGCCCATACGGGCTCGTAAGCGACCACAACGTTTTTAAGATCCTTCACGCCTTCAAGCCCTTTGCCTACCTGGGCCAGCACCGTTTCCACTGCGGCTCCGGCCTCCCTTTCCCACAGGGTCTCCCCCGCGCACAGAATAACGGAAAGGCCCTCCGAAAGAGCTTTTTTGACCTTTTTATTAATATCCGCGTCGGTTTCGCCGAAAATGGCCCTTCGCTCGGAATGGCCCAGTATGGTCCACGACGCTCCGGCGGACTTTATCATGGAAGCAGAAACTTCCCCGGTAAAGGCTCCGGAATCTTCGAAATACATATTCTGCGCCGCCACGGCTATCTTTCCGCCGCCTTCCTTAACGGCTTCGGCCACGGGATAGATATTGGTAAAAGACGGAGCGACAAGCACGTCTCTAGACGCGAAATCTATCCCCGCGGAGCACAGCTCCTCCGCAAGAGCGACTCCCGAAGCGGCGTCCAGGTTCATTTTCCAGTTTCCCGCGATAAGCGGCTTACGTTTCATAACGACCTCCCGTTGGGCGCGGGCGGTTATTCCGCGTCCTTTTTAGGCAGCGAATTGCGGCCGTTGCTCATTTCGGCCGACCCGTTAAATACCACGCCCTCTTCCATTTTTATTACAGGGGTTTTCAGCGTGCCGGTTATGACGGCAGGTTTGAAAAGCTCCACCTTGTTCTTTGCCACGACGACGCCGTCGAAAGTGCCGGATATCTTTACGATGCCGGCCTCTATTTCGGCCTTGACCCTGCCGGTTTCGGCAATGACCAGGGTGTCGTTGGTTTTTACGTTCCCTTCAAAATTGCCGTCTATACGAACCACGCCGTCAAAAACCAGCGTGCCGTTAAAGGACGTGTTCTGACCTAAAAACGCGTCTATGCCGCCGCCGGTTTCCTTTGTTACTTTCAGCATACTTCCCCTCTGATTTTTTTTATAATAGTGTCAAGCTCGTCGTCGGAATTGTATTTTATCTCGATGACTCCGCCTTTTCCTTTATCTTTTATATTTACCCTGGATTTGAAAAAGCCTTCCATTTCCGCGCGTATGCCGGCGATATGGGGTTTCGGAGCGGGAACGCCTTTCGGCGCGCTTTCTCCCGCATTGGCCTTTCTCACTGCGTTTTCAGTTTCTCTTACGGAGAGAGATTTGTCAATTATCCGCGTGAGAAAAAGAGGTATCTGCGATTTATCGTCCAGGCCGAGCAAAGCCCGGGCGTGGCCTTCCGTAATATCCCCGTCCTCCAGGGCTATAAGGGCAGGCTCCGGCAGAGACAGCAGCCTGAGCCTGTTCGCCACGGCGGAACGGCTGCGGCCCATAACGGCGCTTACGTCCTCCTGGCGGTATCCGTATTCGTCAATAAGCCTCGCGTAGGCCCGGGCCAGCTCCACAGGCCCCAAGTCCTCCCGCTGGGCGTTTGTGATAAGGGCAAGCTCAAGGCGTTCCTTAGGAGTGTCGGCGCTGCGCAGAACGGCCGGTATGGTCTTTTTCCCCGCCAGGCCGGAAGCCCGCCAGCGGCGCTCCCCTTCTATTATCATATATTTGCCGCTTTCCGAAGCCCTGGTGATTATTATGGGCTGGATAACGCCTTTTTCCTTTATGGAATCGGCAAGCTCCCTTAAAAGCTCCTCGTCGAAAACGGTTCTCGGCTGGCTGTCGTTGGGCACGATCTCCGTAAGGTCTATTTCCATAAGAGCGCCGGACTGAGGGCCGGCTTTAGGGGCGCCTCTGGGTATAAGGGCGTCCAGCCCGCGGCCTAAAGACTGTTTCATCAACGCGCATCCTGATTCAAAATTTCTTTGGCGAGCTCTATGTAGCACTCCGACCCTCTGGAGCGGGCCTGATACAATATGATGGGCTTGCCGTAGCTTGGCGCTTCGCTCAGCGCAACGGCCCGCGGTATGACGGCGCCGAAAGTCTTATCGGGAAAATGCTCCTTTATCTGGCCCAAAACCTCCCTGGAAAGGTTGTTGCGCTGATCGTACATGGTAAGCAGTATGCCCTCCACCTCAAGGCCGGGGTTAAGGTTTTCCCTTATAAGGCTTACCGTGTTTAAAAGCTGGCTCAAACCTTCCAGCG
Organism: uncultured Deferribacterales bacterium; assembly: GCA_947853665.1. Lineage (GTDB taxonomy): Bacteria > Chrysiogenota > Deferribacteres > Deferribacterales > Mucispirillaceae > CANTXF01. Next base: position 18,797 of record CANTXF010000063.1, read on the forward strand.
CGTAATACTCGCACTGAAGGGGTATCAGCACGGAACGGGCCGCCGTCAGGGCGTTGACCGTAAGCAGACCCAGCGAGGGCGGGCAGTCTATTATTATAAAGTCGTAATTATCCCTTACGGAAGCAAGAGCCCGCTGGAGCTTGGTCTCCCGGGAAAGCTCCTGTATAAGCTCCACTTCTGCTGCGGAAAGCTCTATTCTGGCTGGAGCAAGATCAAGGCCGTCTATTTCCGTTTTCAGGATTATGTCCGCCATGGGCACGCCTTTTGTCAGAACGTCGTAAATATCCTTTTCTATCTCTCCGGGAGGAAACCCCAAACCGCTGGAGGCATTGCCCTGAGGGTCGAAATCGACAAGAAGCACCCTGGCCTCAGCCACGGCCAGGGACGCGCTTAAATTAACGGCGGTGGTCGTTTTGCCAACGCCTCCTTTCTGATTCGCCACGGTGATAATTTTGCCCGGCATCTGTAAAATCATGCCTCCCATGAGGTCTATAAAAAGCTCTAAACTCATATTATTAACATCTTCTTACAAAGCAGGCAATAAAATCTTTATTGAAAAGAGAGAAAAACGGGGTAATGCGAAAAGGCTCCGTTTTCTTTTCAAATTTCGGCCGCCCCGCGCGCTTTCAGTCCGCAGCGCGAAGCGTTTTTCTTTCCCCAGTGAGGCCCGGCGGAAAGGACAGGGCCGGAAAAACGCGGGCGGAAAAACCGGTTTGACGCGAAAATATCCGCGGATAACTGAATAAAACCGGCAAGTTATTGATAAAAAGAATTTTTAATCCCGGCAGATTATCAATTGAAAAGGCGCCGGATTTGTAATATTTTAATAAGAAATACTTAAATTCGGGCAGATTTGCCGCGGTGAAAAATTATGAAAATATCATGCAGAAGAAAAATAGCCATCCATTCGCGAAAAGACGCGATACTTATACCCGTTTACAAAAACATCAAGCCTCTGCGCCTGATAACGGGCAAAAAAATCGACGACGAGCTTCATGAAATAATCCAGTCCGATTATTTCAATTTCGAGGAAAAAGAAATTAAAAGCTTTTATATGGAGCTTAACAGGAAGCTGAAAAAGATTTATCTCATACACGCGCCCAAAGAGCAGGAAGCCGCCCGGCAGTATATGGCTCTGGGGGCTAAAATGGCCCATATATTAAAAAGCGATAAGATAACCACTTTTTCGATAATATCCTTCGAGGACATATATAACGAAAAGAGGGATTTTTCCAGCACTCAGGGGTTTATAGAGGGCCTTATGTTCGGCATGTACGGATACGACAGGTTCAAAACAAAAAAAGACGCCCATACCCTTATGGAAATCGAAGTAATCACCGGAATGCTGAAGCTGAAACGCTTTATCGACGAAAAGGCGGAGGAATGGAACACGGTTTTTGAAAACGTCAACCTGGCAAGAGACCTTACGAACACGCCGCCCAACTACATGACGCCGGAAATATTCGCAAAAACCGCCGTTAAGGAAGCTCCGGAGGGCATGAAAGTAACCGTATGGGACATCCGCGGCATAAGGGAAAACAGCCTGAACCTGGTGGAAGCCGTAGGGCGTGGAAGCGCCAACAAGCCGTATTTTCTGAAAATAGAATACGCGGGCAACCCAGCCTCCGAAAGCAACGTGGCTCTTGTGGGCAAAGGCGTTACCTTCGACAGCGGCGGCTCGAACCTGAAGCCCACCGGCTCCATGGAAGACATGAAAACCGATATGGCCGGAGCGGCGGCGGTCTACGCCGCCGTAAAGCTTGCCGCCGAAATGAAGTTGAAAGTAAATATAAACGCATATATCCCCCTCGTTGAAAATATAATCGGCGGGGACGCCATAAGGCCCGGCGACGTAGTGGCCTCGGCCTCCGGCAAAACGGTGGAAATAATGAACACGGACGCGGAAGGACGCCTCATACTGGCAGACGCCCTTTATATCGCCACTAAAACGGATCCGGAGGTCATAATAGACGCGGCGACCCTTACAGGCGGCTGCGTGGTGGCTCTTGGGCCTTTCTGCGCCGGGCTTTTTACCAACAGAAAGTTTTTAAGCAAGCAGGTTTCGGATATTTCCGACGAAACGGCGGAGGACGTCTGGGAGCTGCCCCTTTTTGAAGATTATGCCAAAGGCATAAACAGCAAAACGGCGGATATGCAGAATATGAGCACCTTCAAGAGGGAGGGCTCGGCCATACACGCGGCTCTTTTCCTGCGCCAGTTTGTTGATAATTATCCCTGGATACACTTCGACATAGCGGGAACCGCGTGGCTCGACACGCCCCACCCCATATTCGGCACGGGCGCTTCCGGCTTCGGCGTGCGCCTGCTTTACAGGTTTATAGAAGCCCATTACTGCGAGCGTTCGGATGATTAAAAAGGCCGCGGAGGTTTTAAGGCGGCCGCAAAAGCCCACTCCCGCCGCCGCGCTTATGTTTTTCGCAGCTCTGCTGTGCGCCGCGTACCTTTCCGCCGACGCCAGATACGGCCAGTACAGGGTATGGCAAAGCTATCCGGAATCTTTCTTCGCAGGCGAAACCCCCATGATGACGACTCTGGACGCTTACAAATTTACCCGCCACGCCAAAGAGTACCGCTCAGGCACGCTGGACACGAAATCCGCGGACCCTATGGTATTCCATCCGGACGGCTCCGGCTATCAGGACCCGGTGCCCCTTTTAAGCGTAATGCTGGACAAATACTCAAGCCTTTCCGGCAAGGATTTCTATAACGCCGCGGCGGATATGGTTCCCATAATGTCGTCCCTTTTCATAATCCCCCTGGCCTTTTATTTCATGCTGGCCGGATACCCGGCCGCAGGACTTATAGGCGGCCTTATAGGGACTTTCGCCCCCATGTATTACGGCAGAACCTCCATAGGACGCCTGGATACGGACGGAATGAACGTGTTTTTTATGATAACGGCGTCCCTGTTCCTATTTATGGCCTCAAAAACGAAAAAGCCGTGGAAAATATATCTTTACTCCGGGCTCGCCGGCGTAACCGTCAATCTTTTTTACTGGTGGTATCAGCACGGCCTTTTCAATATTATATACGCGGGTCTGCTGGCCCTGTGCCTTTTCCTGTCGAAAGCAAGGATAAGGGATATTTTAATTTCTCTTGCGGTGTTCGTTCTGCTTTCCAACCCTTTATATATGTACGAGGCTTTAAGCCAGCTTTACCGGGTGGTGGACGTTTACCTATTTCCCCTTAAGGACGGAGCCTCCACCGTATTTCCCAACGTGTACGACACTATCGGAGAGGCCCAGAGGAACACCCTTACAGAAACCCTGTCCGCGGTGGTGCGGAAGCCTGTTCTCGCGGCTGCGGGGCTTTTCCTTTTCGCGGTGTTCGCCATTACCCATATCCGCGCCGCCCTGCCCCTCGCGCCGCTTATACTTATGGGCGCTATGGCTTTTGTAAGCTCCGGCCGCTTTTCCATGTTTTTAGGGCCCCTCGCAGGCATAGGATACGGCTGGGCGGCTACGGCGGCAGGCTCCTATCTGGCGGAAACGGCAAAAAAATATAAAGAGACGAAAGAAAAGCCTCTTTTTACCAGAACCCTTATTTACGGAGCTTTGTTCGCGGCCGCCTGCGCTTTTACCGGCGCGGCAATAACCGTTACGGCCAAAGCGGCCTTCGCCTCGGTTCCGGGGCCTTCCATCAATCCCAATATTTACCGGATGTTTCAGGATATGTCCCAAAAACTGTCGGCAAACTCCGCCATATACACATGGTGGGATTACGGCCTGGCCATAGCGGACGTTACGGGCTTTCCGGTATTTCAGAGCGGCACTTCCCAGGATACGCCGAAAACCTGGATAATGGCCAAAAGCCTTACGGGCACGCAAAAAGACCTTTATAACACCGCCTCCTATCTCGGCACCTACGGCATAGGGGAGCTGGGCTATATGGCGGATGAAAAAAAGCCTCTCGGGGAAATAGCCTCCTATATTGAAAATTACGGCGAAGGCCCGTCGTCCGACGCGGACTACGTCCTTTTTACCCAGGATATGATAGGCAAATTCTATCCCATGAGCTACCTTGCCTCCTGGGACCCGGCTACGGAAAAAAGCGACCCAAAATACTTCGCCACACTGCAATGCACGCAGATAAAGGGAACCGTCCTTACCTGCGGCACTATGACCATAGACCTTGCCTCCGGGATAATAAACGGCGGCAAAGGAGCCCTGAGCCGGGTAATCTTTACGGAAAAAGGGCAGGAAACTAGGCGGGCGGAATACGGGTTTTCCGGCGGCGCCGTTCTGATACTCAACACGGAAAACCAGACCCTTACCGGAGCCTGGGCTTTCGCCCCGGAGCTTGCGGACACGGCTTTCGTCGAGCTTTATTTCCTGAACCGGCCGGACCCGGAATATTTTGAAACGGCTATGGACTCATATCCCTACGGCAGGCTTTTCAGGCTTAAAACGAAGGCGGCGGATGCTGAATAGGGCAATTGAAGGCATATCCCTTGAAGAGATTCTATCCCGGGGCCTTTCCGGCTACAATATAATAGACGTGCGTTCCGAGGGCGAATTTGCGGAAGACCGTATCCCCGGCTCTAAAAATATCCCCATACTTAATAACGAAGAACGGGCGGCGGTAGGAACCGTGTACAAGCGGGAAGGCCCCAAAAAGGCAAAGATGCTGGCGGTGGAGCTGCTTTCTCCCAAGCTGCCCGGTTTTATAAAAAAGCTGGACGCGGAAGCGGCCGTCAATAAAAACCTTGTGATAACCTGCTGGCGCGGAGGCATGAGAAGCGGCGCGGCGGTAACCCTGGCTGCTCTCGCCGGAATAAGGGGCCTGCGCCTTACGGGCGGATACGCTGCTTTCAGGCGGCACGTACACGCATTTTTTGAAAACCTGCCGGAGGATATAAAATATATAACGGTTTTCGGACCCACCGGGTGCGCGAAAAGCCAGATATTAAGAAAGCTGTCCGAAAAAGGCTATCCGACGGTAGACCTTGAAAGGCACGCCTGCCACAAAGGCTCCTCTTTCGGGGAGGTAGGCGAGGCGGGATATCCGCACGTTACCCAGAAAAGCTTTGAAACCGGCGTCTGGCACGACCACTACATATCAGGAAACGGAAAGCTGTTTTTCATAGAGGGGGAAAGCCCGAAAATAGGCAGGGTCACGGTGCCTAAAAACCTTTACTCGCGTATGCGGTCCGGCATAAAGGTGCTGGCGGAATCCCCCCTGGATTTCAGGATAGATTTTACGATAAAGGCTTACGAACCGGAAAAATACCCGGACGGCATAAAGGAAAGCCTTAAACGCATAGAGAAATATATAGGCAAAGCCAGGACGGCGGAGCTTGGAAATATGCTTGACGAAGGCCGTTTTGAGGAATTTACAGCATTTATGCTGGAAAAATATTACGACCCCATGTACCGCAACGCCTTTCCAGACGGCATGGATTATAAAATAAATTATTCCTCGGCGGAAGAAGGCGCATTGCTTCTGGAAGAAATATACCGGCTGAAAAACGTATGCAGCGGCGGGGGCGTTAATAAAATATCCGATATGGGTAAATAATCGCCGGAATTTACCCATAATTATTTTATATGGGTAAAATCCGCTTTTATTTACGCATATTTTTTTTATGTGGGTAAAAAATGGAAATTATTACTCACGAGGAATCCATGACCAATTTAAACAAAATTACGATTACGGATGAAATGGAAACGATAGGCATATTAAGGAAAGCCGCGGCCGCCAACAGGCATCTGGCCGAATTAAAGGGCATATCCAAGATCATTCCCAACGAATCCGTTCTTCTAAATTCAATTTTTACTCAGGAAGCAAAAGACAGTTCAGCCATAGAAAATATCGTTACGACAAACGATGAGCTCTACAAGGAGAGGCTTTTCGGCAACATTATCTCTAACCCTGCCGTCAAGGAAATCGAGCATTATATCGAGGCGTTAAACGCTGGATTTAAAATCGTCCGCAGCAGTGATATGCTGACGGTAAACCATATATGCAAAATACAAAGCATACTGGAAAATAATAATGCCGGCATAAGAAGCCAGAAAGGTACAAAACTTATAAATGCTTCCACAAACACGGTAGTTTATGAACCGCCTCAGAGTTATGAAGAAATACTCGATCTGCTTAAAGATTTAGAATCATTCATAAATGACGACTCTCGCAGCCGGGAGCTGGATCCGCTGATAAAAATGGCCGTGATACATTACCAGTTTGAGAGCATACACCCGTTTTTTGACGGTAACGGCAGGACTGGCCGTATTATAAACGTGCTGTATCTTGTCCTTAAAAAATTACTGGATATACCCGTTCTTTATCTGAGCAGATATATAATAGAGCATAAACAGGATTATTACAGCCTCTTTCAGGAGGTAAGGACTGCGGGCAGCTGGGAAAAATGGATATTATTTATGCTCGAAGCCGTTATAGAAACGTCCAAATATACTTCTGAAATGGTCAAAAATATATCGGAAGCCATGAAAGAGGTAAAAAAACAGATACGGGAACAATACAGGTTTTACAGTCAGGATTTAATAAACGCCCTTTTTTATATGCCTTATACAAAGATAGAGTTCATACAGAACCAGCTGAAGATAAGCAGAAAAACGGCCTCGGAATATCTTAAGAAGCTGTGCGAAGGAAAAATTCTTAAAAAGCACAGGATCGGACGGAGCAATTACTATATAAATACAAGGCTTTATAATATACTAACGGAAACCCCTCCCGAACCGCCGCAGGGAACGGATATAATAGAAAGCGTTACATAAGGCTGCGCGGCGGGAAGATTTTTTAAAAAATTGCTTGACTATATTTTTCGGATATTATAACTTATTTTTCCTTGACAATTAAGGTGGAGGTGTCTGCTATGTTCGCAGTAATCAAAACCGGTGGCAAACAGTACACCGTAAAAGAAGGCGACGTGTTCAACGTGGAAAAAATCGACGCGGAAGCCGGTAAAAATTATACATTCGACGAAGTTCTGCTCGTATCCGATAACGATAAGCCGACCGTAGGCTCTCCTTTTGTGAAAGGGGCGTCCGTGGAAGTAGAGGTCGTTTCCCACGGCAAGGCCGACAGGGTTTTTATATTTAAAAAGAAAAGCAGAAAAGATTATCGTAAACGCCAGGGACACCGCCAGCAGTTTACGAAAGTAAAAGTTACCAAAATCGTAGGCTAGGAGTATAAGAAATGGCACATAAGAAAGCGGGCGGAAGCTCGAGAAACGGAAGGGACAGCCATTCCAAAAGGCTCGGAATAAAGCGTTTCGGCGGCGAAGCCGTAAAGGCCGGCAACATAATAGTGCGCCAGCGCGGCACTAAATACAAGCCGGGCGAAGGCGTGGGCATAGGCAAGGACGACACGCTGTTCGCTCTCGTGCCCGGTTACGTCAAGTTCGTGTACAAGGGCCGTCTGGGCCAGTTCGTTACCATAGAAAGCGAACGTTCCGCGTAAAATCCGGATTTTTAAGCCGATTATATAAGCCGCCTGTAAAGCGGCTTATTTTTTTGCCGCGTAAGAGGGCCGTAAATTTAAGCTTTTTTGCGGCCGTGTCTTTTTTCGCAGGCGGGCATAAGATCATAACCACGCAGGCTGCCCGAGCGGCAAGGCGTTGTTCAGGCTGCAATAAGCCTGCACGGCTTGCATAAACGGCGCGGAATAGGAGCCGCAATTATTTGCAGCAGCCCTTACCGTCAATGAAGCCGCGATAAAAACCGCTAATAGTATTGACATTACCCCCCCCCGTGTAAAATAGCGCGTATACCGTTCATTTTGCGGTTCGGTCCCGCGGGAGGGGGAGGTAAAAAGCGCGTCCACACACATTCGCCGGAACCTTCCCGCCCCGGGGCCTTATCTTCCGCCCGTTCTTTCAAAAGCTCGGGCGCCCGAGCTTATTGACGGCGCCTTCTATAAATATTATACTTTTCCATAAAAATTTATTAAGGCTGAAATTTATAATGAAATTTATCGACACGGCCGCCCTGAAGCTGACTGCGGGAAAAGGCGGAGACGGAGCCGTAAGCTTCCGGAGAGAAAAATACGTTCCCAAAGGCGGGCCGGACGGGGGTGCAGGCGGCGCGGGAGCCGGAATATACTTCGTAGGAGATAAAAACCGCCATACCCTTATGGACTTCCGCTATAAATCCGCCTACAAAGCGCCGGACGGCGAAAAAGGCCGGGGCAGGGACCAAAACGGAGCGGCCGGGGAAGATTTGATTCTGCCGGTGCCTCTCGGCACGGTAATAAAAAATGCCCTGACGGACGAAATCATAGCCGACATTACGAAAGACGGGGAAACTGCCCTGGTCGTCCGGGGAGGCAGAGGCGGCCGGGGTAACGCGTCCTTCGCCACTCCGGAACAGCGCGCGCCGCGTATTGCGGAGGAAGGCAGACCCGGCGAGGAAGCAGACATAGTGCTGGAGCTTAAGCTGCTTGCGGACGCCGGCATAGTGGGCTTTCCCAACGCAGGAAAATCCACCTTTATATCCGTGGTATCGGCGGCAAAGCCTAAAATCGCGGATTATCCCTTTACGACCCTTGCCCCGAACCTGGGGGTGGTAAAGGATGGCCGGGGAGGCAGCTTCGTAATAGCCGATATGCCTGGCCTGATAGAAAACGCCCATCAGGGGGCGGGTCTTGGGCAGCAGTTTCTGCGCCATATAGAAAGAACGGTGGTCCTGCTTCATTTTATTGACGCTTCGGCGGAAGAATCCATGACTGAGCGCTACGAAACCATCCGGCGGGAGCTTTCCCTTTACGGAGCGGAAACCGGAGAAAAGCCGGAAATAGTCGTCGCCTCCAAAACAGACTCGGCAAACGCGGAAAATCTGGAAGATTTTAGAAAATACGCTTCCGAAAAGTCCTTTAAAATATACGAAATATCCTCCGCCGCCCACTCCGGCCTTGAGGAGCTTATAAGCGCGGTAAGGGAGCTTCTGGAGAACGGAAAAGACCGTGCGTAAAATTGGCGAGGTCCTTAAAGAAGGCGCCGGGGCGGTCCCGGTACAGAAATTCATAAATCTGGCCGGTTTCTGGCGTTCGGCTATGACGGAAAATATATCGAAGGTAACCACGCCGGTAAAAATAACCGGAGGGACGCTGCTGGTCCTCGTACACGACGGGATATGGCTTACCGAGCTGAACTATATGAAGGAGGAAATTGTCGAAAGACTGAACGGGCGCGGGCTGCCCGTAAAAACGATAAATTTTAAAAGCGCCCCTTCTTTCGTAAAATATGAAAAGCCCCGCAAAAAGCCAAACGAAATAACGGACAGGGAAATTTTTTATATTGAAAAATTTGCGGAAACCATAGATAATAAAAAACTGAAAAACTCTTTTAAAGGCGCTATGCGGGCCTATTTTACCCGCCACACCTTTGAAGAATTCATTAACGGGAACAGTTAAAATGATATTGGAAATAAAAACCTTTCCTGACGAAATACTGCGCAGGAAAGCAAAGCCGGTCGAAGTTTTCGACGAAAAGCTGCACAAGCTGCTGGACGATATGGCCGAAACCATGTACGAAGCACCGGGCTACGGCATAGCCGCCCCCCAGGTGGGCGAGAGCCTGCGTATGGTGGTAATAGACGACACGGCGGGAAAAGTAAAAGGCCGCCTTATAGAAGTTATAAACCCGGAGATACTTGAAAAATCCGGCGAGATCATGGAGGAGGAAGGTTGCCTTTCCATACCCGGCGAATACGCTTACGTAAAAAGGTTTGCCAAGGTAAAGGTCAGATGCCAGGACAGGCACGGCAACGAAAAAATAATCGATGGAGAGAACAAACTGGCCCGTATACTCCAGCATGAGATGGATCATCTAGAAGGCACTCTTTTTATAGACAAACTGCCTTCCATAAAAAGGGAAACGATTAAAAAGCACCTTAAAAAACGCATACAGGCCGGTGATTACGTCGTTACCGGCGGCAAAAAATAAACTATACGAATCCGCCTTTAACGGCGGATTTTTTATTAAGCGGAAATATAATATGGCGATAAAAACTGTCCGGGAGATATATTTCAGCCCGGCGGGCACCGTAAAAACAGTAGTAAAGCGGCTTACGGCTTCCCTGCCCTTTGAAAAGAGATCATACGATCTGCTTAAAGACACTATGGGCGAACCGGAAGTTTTTTCAGAAGGAGACTGCCTTATTGCGGCGGTTCCCGTTTATTCCGGGCGGGTTCCGGAAATATGCGCCGAAAGGCTTAAAAGGTTTAAAGGCGGCGGGGTTCCCGCCATAGCCGTCGTAGTTTACGGCAACAGAGATTATGAAGACGCTTTGGCGGAGCTGAAGGAGCTGCTTGAAAAACGCGGCTTTAAAGTCGCAGCAGCGGCGGCCTTTATCGGACGCCACTCTATTTTCCCGTCCGTAGGAGCCGGAAGGCCCGACGGAAACGATATGCTTAAAATAGACGCGTTTGCGGAAATATGCCTTAAAGCCGTAACAGAATACGATACGAAAAAGGAAACGCCGGAAATAAAAGTAAAAGGCGGCTTTCCGTATAGAATCCCCGGAAAAGTGCCTCTGACGCCGAAAAGCAGGCGCGGATGCACAAAATGCGGAGCCTGCGCAGCGATATGCCCTGCCAAGGCCATAGACCCAGGCGACTTTAGAAAAACCATAAGGGAACGCTGCATATCATGCGCCGCCTGTATAAGGATATGCCCGGAAAAAGTGAGAAAATTCGGAGGTATCCTTTACCGGATAGCGGCCCTGAATTTTTCAAGAAAATATAAAGCGCGCAGAGAGCCGGAAATATTTTATTGAACACCCGCCATAAAAAACGGAGAGGAAAAAATTATGCCCTTTAAGGAACTGGATCTAAGCTTTTTTTCGGAAAACGTATTTAAAATAATCGGCTCGGACTGGATGCTGATAACGGCGGAAAAAAACGGCCGCGTAAACACCATGACGGCTTCATGGGGCGGTCTGGGCGTAATGTGGAATAAAAACGTCGCCTTTACGGTCATAAGGCCGCAAAGATATACGAAGGAATTTGTGGACGGGGCGGAAAAATTCTCCCTCTCTTTCCTGGGCGCCTCCTTTAAAAAGGAGCTGGCATATCTTGGCCGGGTATCAGGCAGGGACGTAAATAAAATCGCCGAGGCTGGCCTTACGGTCGGAAGAGACGGCTTCGTACCCTATTTCAGGGAAGCGGACAAAGTCCTTATATGCCGTAAAATGTACGTCCAGGAGATGGAAAGCGGCTGCTTTCTGGATAAGGACGCGGAAAAAACATGGTATCCTGATAAGGATTACCATTACCTCTATATTTCAGAAATTATAAAAGCTATGATAAAATAAGGCAAAGGCCGCTTTTATCCTATTTCGGGAATAGCCCTGAATATAAAAAGCCCCGTTTTCAACGTAAAGCCCAGAAGCTCCCCGGAAGCGTCCCTGGCGAAATTAAGCTCTTTTTTTATCTCTTCCGGGAATTTTTCCAGCATGCCGCTAAGAACCCCGGATGAAGCGGAGCTTTCCCCTTTCCATGTTTCTAGGCTCATCACTTTTTCCGCGCGTCTGTAATATTCCAGCCGGAAAAGACCCTCGGTCCAGCCGGTTATCTCCCCTACCGTGTAAAAACGCACGTGGTTTTCATCTTTTACGAATTCGGCCGCGTTCAGAAAAGCGTCCTCCGCGTCCGTCACCGTGTCGCTGATTACAAGATACCCGCCTGTTTTTAAGGACCTGCGGCAGGCTTTTATAAAAGCCTCCGGGTTCGCAGCTAAGTGGAGGGCGTTTCTCCATATCAGGCAGTCGGCAAAGTTGACGGCAAGGCCCCCCAGATCCGGGCCGCAGACCGTATTTTTATAACGCCCGCTTTCAGGTCCGCCCTTTTTTACGCAGGCAAAACCCTCCGCTCCCTTAAGGCTGTCCAGAGCTTCGTCCCCGGACCAGGAAACGTCCGCCGTGACGGCGAAGGCCGTTTCCGCAAAATATTCTTTTATTAGCTTAAGGTCTTTATCGAGTTCTTCGAACATTACTTTTTCCTCACTTTGCGCAAAAAGGCGGAGATTACCGCCGCCTGCTCCCCGAACTCCAGCAGAAAAGCGTCGTGCCCATAATCAGAATCTATGGTAACCCGCTCCGGAGGATTTCCGCAGGCAGTCATAATATCCACTATTTCGTCCGTCTGATAAGGCGGGAACAGGAAATCCGTGGTAAAATCTATCAGCAGGGTTTTAGCCGAAAGCCTTTTGAGAGCCTCCTCGTAAGAGCCGAAACCGTAGGATAAATCGAAAATATCCATAGCCTTCAGAATATAAAGGTAGCTGTTGGCGTCAAACCGCTCCGTAAATTTGTAGCCGTTATACCGGAGATAGTTTTCCACCTCGTAAACGCTGTTAAAGTCGTATATACTTTCCTGAGAGCCGAGCCTGCGGCCGAATTTTTTGTGAAAAGCCGCGTCCGAAAGATACGTTATATGCCCGGCCATGCGCCCTATGGCAAGACCGTCCCTTGGGGAGGCTTTACCGTAATAGTCTCCGTCCATCCAGTTTGGGTCTTTCTTTACCGCAAAGCGCGCTATCGTGTTAAAGGCGATGGCCATGGGGGTTATGCGCCCGGCGGAGGATATCACTATAAGGCTTTCCGCCGCGTCGGGATATGTTACGCCCCACTCCAGGGCCTGCATACCTCCCATGGAGCCGCCGGCCACGCAGAAGAGCTTTTCCACGCCCAGCCGCGCCAGCAGCTTTTTCTGGAGCTTTACCATATCCTTTACCGTGACCACCGGAAAACGCAGGGCATAGGGCCTGCCGGTGGAAGGGTCTACGGAAGAAGGACCGGTGGTGCCGTAGCAACTTCCCAGCATGTTGGAGCATATCACGAAATATTTATCCGTGTCGAAGGCTTTGCCCGGGCCTATCATGTCGTCCCACCAGCCGGGCTTTTCATCGTCCGGCGAATTGTAGCCCGCCGCGTGGGCGGAGCCTGTGAGAGCATGGCATATAAGCACAGCGTTGCTTTTATCCTCGTTCAGCGAGCCGTAAGTTTCGTAAGCCACCGTAACTGGCGAGAGGATACGGCCGCTCTGGAGAAAAAACTCCTCCTTAAAGGTAACGCTCTGAGTCCTGACGAGGCCTGCGGAATTTTCTTTCATAGCCTAATCCGGCATCAGGAAAGCGCCTGCTCGAAGTCGCTTATTATATCTTCGGCGCTTTCTATGCCCACGGCTACCCTTATAAGGTCGTCGGGCACGCCCGCGCTCACGCGCTGCCGGCTCGTAAGCTGACGGTGCGTAGTGCTGGCCGGATGGGTTACGATAGTCTTAACGTCCCCCAGATTCGCAGCATGAACGCAGAGAGAGACTTTTTCGATAAACCTTCTGCCGGCTTCAACGCCTCCCTTCACCCCGAAAGTAAGCATGGCGCCGGGGCCTTTCGGAAAATATTTTTCCGCCAGAGCGAAGTTCTTATTGCCCGGCAGGCCGGGATAGTTTACCCAGGCCACCCGGTCGCTGCCTTTCAGCCATTCCGCGAGCTTTCTGGTATTTTCCACATGGCGCTCCATGCGCAGATGAAGGGTCTGGATGCCCTGGAGTATGGCCATGGAATTATAGGGGCTGGGAGAGCCGCCGACGTCCCTCATGGCTCCGGCCCTCATTTTAACTGCCAGAGCCGAGGAGCCGAAATCTTTGGAATACACCACGCCGTGATAGCTTGGGTCCGGCTCGGTGAACTCCGGGAAACGGCCGCTGGCCACCCAGTCGAAAACGCCCAGATCCACGGCGACGCCGCCCATAACGCTCCCGTGGCCGCCCAGAAATTTCGTGCAGGAATGTATAACCGCCGCCGCTCCGTATTCTACCGGGCGGAAAAGATAAGGCGTGGCGCAGGTATTGTCCACTATAAGGGGCAGGCCGTGCCTTTCGGCTATGCGGCTTATGGCTTCGAAATCCGGAATGTCGCTTGCAGGGTTGGCTATCGCCTCTATATAAACGGCCTTGGTTTTATCGGTAACGAGAGCCTCGAAAGACGCCGGATCATCCTGACGGGCAAATTTTACGTTTATGCCGAAGCGCCTGAATGTGGAGGAAAACATATTTATGGTGCCGCCGTAGAGGCAGTCCGACGCGATTATCTCGTCGCCTTTGCCCGCAAGGCTCGTAAGGAGCATAAACTCGGCGAAATGGCCTGTGGAAGCGGCCACTGCGGCTACGCCTCCTTCAAGGGCAGCCACGGTCTCCTCCAGAAGGCTGGTCGTCGGGTTATGCAGGCGGGTATATATATAGCCTTCCGCGTTAAGGTCGAAAAGGTCCGCCGCGTGTTTGGCGTCTCTGAATTTATAAGCGTTGGAAAGATATAGCGGCGGATTTGTGGACCCGGTGGCGTCCGGCCTGTAGGCTCCGTGGACAGCTATGGTATCTATGGAAAGTTTTTCTTTCATGGCGGCCTCCGATGCGTCTTTTTATGAAAAAAGGCGGACGCTGATAAAATATTTCACACAAACGCCTTTTGTCAATAGTGAATACGGAAAAGGGAAAAAGCCCGTCCCAAAGGGTCAATAAAGCGTTTCCAATCCCGTCAGCATTCTGCTATATATTAATTTACCGGCAAGACGAAGAAGGAGAGCGCCATGAAAGTTTTTCCGCAGAACAATATGCTGGCCAGAGCCGTGTTTTTATTCTGTTTCGCCCTTATCCTGCTTATCCCTCTGGAATTTATATTCAATATAATATCCGAGCGCAGCGACCTTTACGACGCCACAAGCAGCGGCATAGGGCAGGAATGGGGCTCGTCCCAGGTGATAGCGGGCCCGGTTGTGGTAGTTCCTTACAGCGTGTCCAGCCGTCAGGACGAGACCGTTACCGACGAAAACGGCAAAAAGAAGATCCTTTCGAAAACCGTAGTGCAGAACAGGCGCGCAATTATCCTGCCCGATACCCTCGAAGCGAAGATCGGGCTTGCCGACGAGATTCGCAGGCGGGGCATATACCAATCCACCGTCTACACGGGAAAGCTGACGATGCGCGGCGAGTTTAATTTCGACCTTAAAGAGCTTCTCTCCTCTCAGGGAAACGTAAAGATACATCTCTCGGAAGCTTTCGTATCTCTGGGCATAAAGGATACGAAGGCCCTTATGAAGATAAACGCCTTCCGGATAGACGGACGGGAAACGGATCTGGAATCCGGCTCGAGCCTGAGAGAAAGCATAGACCAGTTCAATAAAGGAACCTCGGGAAAAATAGATATAAAAAGCGAAGGCCCCGTCAAAATACCTTACGATATAGACCTGGAATTCAGGGGCAGCAACAGCATCGCGGTCATTCCAGTGGCTAAAAGCAACGACGTAATAATATCCTCCAGCTGGAAGGACCCCAGCTTTTTCGGCTTGCTGCCTGAAAAACGCGATATTTCCGCCTCCGGCTTTACGGCCGCCTGGAACGTCTCCCATCTCGTGCGCAACTATCCCCAGGTATTCCAGGAAGGCAGGAACAACGACCTGAGCGAGGCGGTAATAGGCGTTACCCTTTACGACACAGTAACCCATTACAGGCAGGTAATAAGGGCGGTAAAATACGGGTTCCTTTTCGTGGTACTTACCCTGCTTACTCTTTTCATCTTCGAAATAACGAGCCGCAGGCCGCCCCATTTCATACAATACGCCATAGTGGGGGCGTCTCTTGTAATGTTTTATCTGCTGCTGCTTTCCCTCTCCGAGCATATGACGTTTTTCGCCTCGTATCTGATATCCGCGGCAGCCGTAGTGCTTCCGATAAGCCTGTATACCGCCGGTATAATGAGGGATAAACGGTACGGCGGCATAATATTTCTGATACTTTCGGGGCTTTACATGATACTTTTCTCCATACTGAAAATGGAGGATTACGCCCTTATAACCGGAACTATCCTTGTAATGTGCGTGCTTTACGCCCTTATGTATATTACGAAAAACCTGCGCGGCGGCGGGGAAAACGGAGAACCGAGGCAATGAGGACAAAAATATTCGTTCTGCTTACGGCCTGCATTATAGCAGGCATAGGCTTCTGCGCCTACAAAATAGTTCAAGGGATAAAGGCCGCCCCGGCAGAAGCTCCGGCAGAGGCCAGGGAAGAAGCCCCGGAAAGCTATGACGGAGAAACACACGACGAATACCGCGAGCCTTTAGGCAAAGCAACGGTACAGGGCTTTTTAGACGGCAACCTTTTTATAGCCTGTCAGGACGCGCATACAACGGCGGACCTGCTGACGGCGGAAGATTTTGAGCTGCTGAAATACATTGAAACGGGAAGACTGCCCGAAAAGCCCTCCCCGCTTTTTGAGTCCAATCTGAAAAGCTATAAGCTTATGTGGTATCTGGTAAGCATTATAGAGGAAAAAATCGACGGAAAGGCACTCGAATTAATGGCGGAATTTAAAATCAACGTTATGGATAATTTAAACGATATTTCCCAAGCGGCCCGCGCGGTAATGGAGCAGGAAATCACTATGGAAGAATTAAGGCAATACGTCAACGACGAATTCTGCCAGCCGTAGCCGGTACGCGCGGGAAAAATCCGGCCATTTTCCCTTGAAAAATAAATCGGCCGGTATATATTAAAAATCGCAATTATACCCTTACGCAGATTAATAAAGTTATGGGAAATATTTATAATACGGCGGCTTGCTCATATCAATGAATAATAAGACTAGAAAGCGTTCGGCAAGGCGCCGTCTGAAGGGGCTTGCGCATAAGTTTGCCCTGACTAAGCAGGTCTTATTATAAATGTTTTTGACGGCTAAGGAATATTATTATAATTATTTGCCGTAATTATCTACGTTAGGTGATAGTCGCTTTAAAAATTTCCATCATATTTAAAGAGGTGTAAAATGCCCATATACGAATACGAATGCGGCAAATGTTCAAAGGTTTTCGAAAAGCTGGAAAGCATAAACTCGGAAAATAAAGAAACCGAGTGCCCCCAATGCGGCGGAACGGCCCGCAGGAAAATATCCCTTTCCTCTTATCATCTTACGGGCTCCGGCTTTTACAATACGGATTATAAGGCAAAACCCAAGGCAGAGTGCCCCGCCGCAGGGCAGGGGAGCTGCTGCGCGGGCTGCGCCGCCGCCGATAAATAATCCGCCGGGCGATTTAAGACCTGCCGCGGCTTTGTTTGCGCCGCGGCAGAAGGATTACGGAGCTTTTATACTTTTTTGTCTCTCCGGACAAGAGACGCATATTTTAAGGATATGTAAAACGCTCCCAGCCTTTCAGACGGCGCGTTATTTTCTCTTTTCCCCTTTCAGGAGAAACGTTCCGGCGGCAAGGACAAGGCACAGAGCCAGAATAACGGTAAGGGCCTTATCCAAACCGACCCTGTGAGCCAATATCCCCAGAACAGGCGGGAAAAACAGCATACCTCCGTAGGACATTACCGATACGACGGCGCTTGCCTTGCCCGGAGCTATGCCCGGATAGCTGCCCGCGCGGCTGAAAAGGATAGGAATCACAGGAGCGAAACCTGCGCCCATAAAGGCGTATCCCGCAAGGCTGGTATAGGCATAGGGAGAGAAAAGCACTACCGCCATACCGAAAGCCGCCGACATAGAACCGCAGAAGGCCACGGGAAAGTCCCCGAAATTATACCTGAGCCTGTCCGAAAACAGGCGGCATATCACGGTGGCTACGGAAAAAGACCCGAAAGCCAGAGCGGCGGTATATTCGTCCGCACCTTTTACGGAAAAGAGGAAAAGACTGCCCCATTCCGCCACGGAGCCTTCAGAAGCATAGTTGCACATGGAAAGGAGCCCGCAAAGAAAAATAAAAAGCGGTATGCCTTTTTTGCCCGCACGCTCCTCCGAAAAGCCGCGGGAAGCAGGCTCGTCGCTCTGAAGACGCGCGGAAGCAAAAGGCATAAAAAGCGCATACGCTATTATAACGCACAGAAAATTAACGAGAGGGGCGGCGCCCGCCCATGCGAAAAAAGCCCCCGCGGCGGAAGCCAGAACGGCTCCGAAGCTGTAAAACGCGTGGAGGAAAGACATACACGGCCTTCCTCCACGGCGTTCAAGCAGTATCCCTTGAGCGTTCATGGAAACGTCAGTAAGGCCCATCCCCAATCCTATAAGCATACATGCAAAGCCAAGGGCCAGAGGGGAGGACGCCGCTCCGCACAGAGGCAGGGAAATAAGCAGCGCCGCCGAACCAGCCCGGAGAACGGCTCGGCTCCCCCAGCGGGAAATAAGCCACGCGGAGCCGGAAAGGGTGATAAGGCTCGCCGCACCGAGGGAAAGCAGTATAAGGCCCAACTGGGCTTCATCCGCTCCCGTGCGGGCTTTAAGAGCAGGCATACGGGAAGTGAGAAGGCCGTAAACAAGCCCCGGGCACATGAAAAAATAAGCGCAGGCTCTCCGGGCGGCAGAAAATTCCGAACGTTCCATAATAACAGCATCCGTTTTATAATATTTCCGGCGGCGGTATACAGCCCCTCCGCCAGAGTAAAGAACATAAACTATTGTGTTACACAAGAGTCAAGCGGAAAAACCATGAATAACAAATTTTTAAAAACCGGCGATTTCGCCCGCCTGTGCAGAACCACCAAAGAAACCCTGCTTCACTACGACAGGCAGGGAGTTCTGAAGCCCAGATACGTGAAGGAAAACGGCTACCGCTGTTACGGCATGGAGCAGTATTTTGATTTCGACCTTATATCCCTGCTTAAGGAAACGGGCTGCACCCTGAAAGAAATACGGCAATACCGGGAAAAAGGAAACCCGGATATATATTTAAGCCTGCTCAAAAAAAGCGTGGACGCAATAATAGAGGAGCAAAAACGGCTGGCGCGGCGGCAGGCCATGATGGAAAACCTTATAAAGCTTACCGCGGAAGCGGTAAAGGCGGAATACGACACCCTGCTTTTCGAGGAGAGGAAAAGGGAGCGTATCGCGATAATACCTACGGCTCCGAAAAAAATAAACGAGATCGGTTACGAAGAATATCATGTTTCTTATAATTCCGGAGAGGGAAAGGCAAGGGGAGCGTATATGTCCCCATTAGGTATGGTAATACGGGAAGAAACTCCGGGACAAGGGGATTTCGTAATAAGTCACTTTTTTATACAGGCCAGTGGCGCCTCCGGCGGAGACGCCGCGGAAATCCCCGCCGGGCGCTACGCCGTTTTTTTCCACAAAGGCGACGTATATAGCCATGCCGCCGTTCCGGGACGTCTGATTGAAGCCGTACGGAAAAAGGGGCTTTCCGCCGAAGGCGACATTTATTCATACGAGCAAATGAGCTATTTCATAGGAATGGGAAAAGAATATACGGCAAAATATATAGTCAGGGCGGAATAAAACCGGCAGCCTGCAAAACTCTTAAAATAAGCGCGCCCGGCGGCCCTTTCCAAAGCGTAAACGCCGTCATTATAAGTATTGAAGATTTCCGCATCCGTATTTTTGCCCGGATAAGGCCGTAAGATATGAGGGGAATATTTATAAACAGGCGGCTTCGCTCCCGAAAGAGCGCTCTCCCAATGGCCAGGGCCTTAAATCAGCCTGCGGCGCGGGCATTACATGCTTACAGCCGCAGGCGTTTTAATATCGAACGACCGAATGCGGGCAAAAAAAACCGGAAAAGCCCATCAGGGTTTTTTCCGGATTTTTTTAACGCTTACTGCAAAACGAACTGATGTGAAATATCTTCGTTTTTTACGTTTTTCACGTTAAAGAAAAATTTTATGTCCTCTCCCACAGCTTCGAAGGACTGAACAGACAATTCTATACACTGACTGCTTTCGCATACTATCTCATAGGAGGGCATCGTCTCCCCAGCCCTTTTATAGGCGGCTTCCGGCGTATATTCGGGAATTATTATCCTGTCGCCCGGGTTGAAGGAAAGAGCGGGATGAATGCTGCCGTCCGGAGTATATGCTGCGTGTACCATATAGGCTTCGTAATCCGTGCCATTATCGTTTAAGCCGTACATTCCGTAGATTTCTATGCTGCTTTTTTCCGTGGACCCAGCGGGGATATAATCCGCCGAGGTAACGAACATTACGCTGTCCTCCGTATAAAAATACTTATCCTGCAGAAGCTTTACCCGTATGGGGTTATACTCCTCTTCCGAGCCGCTTTTATTCATGCAGAACAGCCTGGCCGTATTTGTTTCAGGATGGCCCGTATTTATGGAGATATTATACAATTTGTTATTTGCCGGGTCGGAAGCGGAATCGGAGGAAGCTGTCTCATAGATACCGGCCACCGTTCCGACCCTCATTTTACCCGTCAGCGGGTCGGGCTTTACCATATCGAGAGAAACGGAAACGGGAGCGAAGTTGGTATCAAGATTGGCCCTGATAGTTTCCCCGTCTTTCCCGGGCAAGATTTCCCAGCTGGCGGAAGTCGGCGTATTAAAGGCCCAGGAAAGGGTTTCGGAAAGCATATTAACATAATCCTCGCCGAAATTCCCCGCAACCTTTCTGTAAGGCTCGATTATCCGGCTGTTTACCAAACCTGCCGAATCCGGAGTAGTTATTTTATAAAACGAAAAACTATCGAAAGGCATATAAAAGGATATTCCGTGGGAATTTTTCAGCCAATATGTAGTTTCGTTTACAATTACCGCTTCTCTGATTTTATTCTGAATATCCCTGGCGTAATCGGTATAATCCTGCCGGTATAATATTTCCTCCGTAAGCTTTTCCGTGAAATTGTATAGATCCGCCAGGTCGTAAGGTTCCTTATGGAAATTTTGGTCGGCGCTGACCACGCCATACTCTTCCGCTTTGGAGCGGGAAACGAAAAGGTTGTTAAAGGTTTCTCCCGGGCTGTTTTTAAAATTTTCCGATATTTTCCCCGCAAGGGCGTTGATGCTGTCGTTAAGGGATTTTATTTTGCTTAAATCCACGGCGGAAATATTAGTTTTCATCGCGCTGTAATCATCTTTGCCCGATTTGTCCATAGCGCTGTATTCCATATAGGAAGACGTTATGGTTTTGATAATATTTTCCGTGGAATCGCCCGCCGCAAGAGATTTTGTTATATCGTCCAGATGCCACGGAAAAGCCCACTCCGTCTCCTCGGAGCCTACATAATACCTGGCGTAGTCCGCCAGGTTATACATCCATTCCGCGCTTGCCATAAGGCAGGCGGCAAAGCCCGCGATATCGAAGTCCCTGCCGGTTTTTTCTTTGGCTTTGCGGAAAGCTTCCCTCATATCGGCGGCGCTTATTGCCGGTTCGCCGAAGCCGTAGCGGGCTCCTCCCCCATGGCTGAAAAATATTATAATATACCTGTCGGCAGGATTGTTCTTAACGCCGTATTCGATAAAATCGGCTATCGTATCGGAGGAAGCCACGCTGACGCATCCGGGAGAGACCTCACCGCCGCTTTCAAGGCAGCTTTGCCCTACATCCTCGATTAACTCGAAGCTGTCTTTACGAACCTGCCAGCGTTTTATGGTGCTCCAGTCCTTTACATAAAATTTTGAAACCTCCGCTCCGGCCTCCGTTATATCGCCGTCAGAAAATTTCATATTATGTGCGGAGCCGGTCTGCACTATTATATTAGTATTGGCTTCGTTGATATTTTCCACCATGCCTTTTATCATGTAATTTGCCGGAGTATACCCGAGAGAATCGGGCTTTATTCCTACATCGGTATATTCGGAGAAAAAATCCGGCGCTTTTTCCGGCATTTCATAGTTAGTGCCTTCTATATACATCAACAGAGTCGTTTTTACGGGCGGGTTATCGTTTGAGCCGGAGCTTGAACAGGCTTGAACGATAAAGGCCAGGCACAGTAAGATACTTGCGGAAAATAATTTTTTCATATTCTCAAATTCCTTATTTAAGCGGCCGCGGGCAAATATGATACGGAGCCGCCGCCCATATATTCTGCGGTTGGCCGTATTAAAGGACAAGAGCAGTTTTTTATAGTAACTTAATATATCAATACCGTCAAGATGCGGAAAAATTCACGAAAAACCGCCGCCACCGCTATCAGTCCCGCCGCCCGGGCCAGCCGCAGAACGTCTTTCTCTCCCCGTCTGCGGTAATGAGCATTACGGGAGTATAAAGCGCGGCGCAGGCTTCTTCGATCTCCTCCTCGTTCATAAAAAAATAAGCGGTGGAGAGGGCGTCCGCCTCCGCGGCGCGGCCGGCTATTACGCTGAGGCTTACGTATTTATCGGCGGTTTTCCCCGTAATCCCGTCAAAAAGGTGGGAGATACGCCTTCCGTCCTTCGCGGTAAAATACCTTTCGTAAGTACCGCTCGTGGCAAGGGCCATATTTTCAAGCTCCACCGCTTCCATGGCGCCGCCTTTTTTTTCCGGGTCACTTATGCCTATCAGCCATTTTACGCCGTTTTTCGAACCGGAGGCGTAAAGGTCGCCTCCGGCGTTTATTATAAAATCGTTTATCCCGCGGCTTTTAAGGTAGGCGGCCGCCTCGTCCGCCGCGGCGCCTTTGGCTAAAGCCCCCAGGTCTACCTTCATGCCGTGAGCAGAGGCGAAACAGCTCTCCTCGTTTTCCTGAATAGTTATACGCCCGCGGGCAAGCTCAAGGGCCTTTTCAAACGCCCCCTCGTCAGGCTCGGAATAAGGCCCTTCGGGAAAGCCGTAAAGGGAGGCGACCGTAAATATCCCCGGGTTGAAGCGGCCTTTTGTAAGGCCGTAATAAAATTCCGCGTCTTTAAGGACTCGGCACGTAAAAGCGCCTATTCTGACGGGCTTTTCCGAGGCTGATAAAGCGGCGCAGTCCTCCGCCGCCTCCCCGGCAAGGAAAGCCATAAGGGCGGACAGGTTTTTAAACTCGTCCGTATTACCGGAAGGAAGGGTCACGGTAACGAAGGTGCCCATCAGGAAATAGGAGCGCTCCTTAAAGCCATCCTTTAAAGGACAGCCGGATACAGTAAAAAGAACGAGGGCTAAAAAGGCCGCCCGCCTAATCATCCCCTTTCTGCTCCTCCCTTTGCTCGCGCAGTATTTTCCAGACGCCGTCCTCCATTACGAATTCGGTTTTGGAGTAATACTTTTTCACGCAGTCTCCCCTGTCGAAGGTTTCAAGATAAAGCACCTCCGCCTCGTTTCCGTTTTCCGTCTCCCGGAAAACCTCAAGCTCCACGGGACCGTGCCCTAAAGCCATAGAGCCGAAATGCCTGATATACCCCTCCGGCTCCGGAAAAAACCTGCGGAACTCGCTGGAGCTTGCGTACAGGCCGAAAATAGAGGCGGGGTCCGATTCCCTGTAAAATTTCATACGGTTTTCAAGTATCTCGCTGGGTTTCATCGCGCTCCTCCCATTCTATGCCGTCTTTAAAAAAATGATAGCGTATCTTATAGAGCATGGTGCCGAAGGTGCTTCTATCCAGGGCGGATATAAACACGGCTCCGGGATATGCGTTTTCCATTTCCCTAAGCTCCGCTTCCGTAAGCAGGTCCGTTTTGTTAAACACCATTATACGCTCTTTTTCTCCGAAATCCATTTCCTCCAGCACTTTTTCAACGGCCTTTATCCTCTTGGCCATGTGCGGGTCCGCCGCGTCTACGACGTGCAGAAAAAGATCCGCTTCGCCAAGCTCCTCCAGGGTGGATTTAAAAGCCCCGGCCAGATTGGCCGGCAAATCCCTTATAAAACCGACTGTGTCGGTTATTATAACGTCCCTTTCCTGAGGAAAGCGTATCCTTTTGGAGGAAGTGTCCAGCGTGGCGAAAAGCAGGTCGTCCGCGTAAACGCCGGAATTGGTAAGCCTGTTCAGCAGGGTAGATTTTCCCGCGTTTGTATAGCCCACTATGGACACTACCGGAAGCAGGCCCTTTTGCCGCTTCGTCCGCTGGGTGCGGCGGGACTGTTCCAGTTTTTTAAGCTTTCCGCTTAAAAAAGCTATCCTGTCAGTAATGCGGCGCCTGTCTATTTCCAGCTTCGTCTCCCCGGGGCCGCGTCCCCCTATCCCGCCGGTAAGGCGTGAAAGAGAGTCGTCTCTGCCGCCCAGGCGTGGCAGCATATATTTAAGCTGGGCAAGCTCCACACGGAGCTTCCCGTCGCCGGATTTAGCCCTGCCTGCGAAAATATCAAGGATAAGCTGGGTTCTGTCTATAACCTTAAGCTCGGTAAATTCCCCTATGGCTCTGGCCTGGGAAGGCGAAAGCTCGTTATCGAATATTATGTACTCCGCGCCGGAGGTCAGAGCCTTTATGACTATTTCCCTTAGGGCTCCCGGGCCTACGACGTATTTCGGATGAGGCGCGCTCCTTATCTGCGGCATACGGGCGGCCACCCCCACCCCGGCGCTTCTTGCAAGCTCCTCCAGCTCGTCCGTACAGGCCGCGGCCGTTTCCTTTTTGCCGAACGCCCCTGTTAAAACGGCGTAGGACGAATGTCTGGCGCTGTGGAGGGACATGGTTTTAGCAAGTGTTTCGTCGTCCAGGGCCTTTATAAATTCCGGGTAATCGGTTTTCTGGTTATACGGGTCCCTGTCGTCCAGATAGGCGAAAGGGGTATCATTCTCCCCTGGAAGCAGATAGGCCGTTTCCATGCGGGCAGGCAGGCCGTCCGGGCCGTATGAGAGGCAGGTAACGCTGTCGAGCCTAAGCAGGGATAAATCCGCCATATCGTCTGAGTCAAGCCCCTTGCCAGAAGGGTGGGTATGGACGAGACGCAGCCCTCTGAGCCTTCCGGGAGCGAGCCTGAACCGGGAAAGGACAGGTATCATCACCCCGTCCGGAGAGCCGGATATAACGTACTCCACCTCCCCTGCCCTCGTAAGGAGAACGGCGGCCTGGCGCCCGGTGGCGGCGGAAAAGGTGCAAAGGGCTTTAGCCATTTCCACGGACACGGCGGAGCTGCCGGCCGAGCGTCTTTTTTCAAGTTTTTCAAGAATTTTTAAGTTTTTAGGGGCTATGCCCTCAAGCTTTCCGTATATTATAATAAACTCCGGGATATTTTACAGCGCAGCGGTATAAAAAGCGTTTTTAATGGAAATTTCCTCTTACGGGAAGCCGTCCTTAAAATAAAAACGGCTCGCCCGTGCCGGTATGTTGTTGACTAAACCGCCGCTATTGTTTATATAGCACATCTTATGACAGACAAAAACGAAAAGATATTCCGCCTTATTTATGAGGACGGCTCGCTGATAGCGGTGTCGAAAGCCCACGGGGTCCACGTGATACCGGACAGACGCGGCGAGGAGGAGATTACTCTCCTTAGCCGCATGAGGGAAGCTTTCGGCTCCGTAATGCCCGTCCACAGGCTGGACGCAGGCACCGGCGGTCTTATCGTTTTCGCAAGGGATGTCAAATCCCACAAAAACCTTTGCGCGCAGTTTGAAAAGAGAACGGTCGAAAAAACCTATATCGCCTTAACGAAAGGGGTTCCGGCCTCCCAGACCCTTATGCTGCCCATAGGGAAGGGAAACCGCGGCAGGTTTAAAATAAACTTTACCAGCGGAAAGCAAGCCGTAACGTCTTTCATAGCCGGCGAAACGGACGGCCTGAACGCCCTTGTGGCGGCAAAACCCTTTACCGGCCGGACACACCAGATAAGGGTGCATCTTAAAGCCCTTAAAACGCCCCTTTACCAGGACTGGCTCTATAATGCGGACTGCCCCGACAGACGCCTGACTCTTTTCGCCCTTAAAGCTTCATTTTTTCACCCGGTGACCGGGGCTAAGCTGGAATTAAGCGCCCCGCTGTCCGATTTTATGGAATCTAAATCAGAATTGCTTGGATTGTCAACGCAAAATATGCTATCAAAACTATATGCGCCCCTATAAGACATATAACGAAATACTTGTGTTCAATCCCGCATATCTGGGAGATACGGTGCTCTCCACCCCCCTTATCAGGGCGCTTGGAAAGATTTTTCCTGAAGCGTATATAACATTCTGCGTGCGCCCGGAGCACGCGGACCTTTTCCGGGGCCTTAATATTATAGACCGGGTAATAACCTACGACAAAAGAAACACCGCCAGAGGATTATCCGGCGTATTTAAGTTTTCCTCCGAGATACGCTCATATAATTTCGACCTGGTTTTAAACCTTCACAAATCATTGCGTTCAGGGCTGGTATTCGCTCTGGCAAGAAAGCCTTATATAGTCGGCTTCGGTTCCGCCGTCCTTTCCTCCGCTTTCGACAGGCGCGTAGACAGAGACCTTTCCCTCCAGGAGCCGGAGCGTAACCTTATGCTTCTTTCTGCCTTATGCGCTGATTTTACCCTGGAGGAAGCCAAAAGGCTGGGCGGCGGCCTTGCCTGCCATATAGACAGAGATATACTGGATAAAACGAAGCGGTATTACAGAGCCTCCACCGGAGATAAAAAGGTCGTGGGAATAGCGCCTGGAAGCGTGTGGAGGACCAAACGCTGGCTTCCGGAATATTTTGCGGCGGCGGCGGACGCCCTTATAAAGCGTGGGCATGCCGTAGCCGTGTTCGGAGGCCCGGGAGACAAGGAAGCCGTTGAAGGTTTTTACAGCCATTTTAAAGGCCCCGCCTACGATTTCTCCATGAAAACATCCGTCGGCGAACTGCCCGCGTTTCTGGCGTCCCTCGATTTGTTGATCACCAACGACTCCGGCCCCATGCATATAGCCGTTGCGGGGGGCGTGCCGTGCGTCGCCGTTTTCGGCCCTACGGTAAAGTCTCTGGGCTTTTTTCCTTATGACGATAAAAGCGTGGTTCTGGAAAACAACAGCCTTTCCTGCCGCCCATGCGGGAAGCACGGCGGCGAGGTCTGCCCGGCAGGCCATTTCAGATGCATGAGAGACATTTCTCCGGAAGCCGTGGCGGCTGCTGCCGAAAGCATATTGGAGCGCCCCTGAATGAAAAATATACTGGTCGTCCGATTCAGCTCCCTGGGAGACGTGGTGCTTACCACCGGCGTTATCAAATACGTTAAGGAAGAGCTTAAGGATATTAATATAGACGTGCTTACCATTACACCTTTCGCCGGGGTTTTTTCAGATTTTCCCTATGTGAGGGACGTTTACTGCATAGATAAAGGCGCATCCCTTGAAAAGCTGCTGGACGTTTTAAACTCCATGCCCGATTACGACGGTGTTTTCGACCTGCATGGAAACCTGCGCTCCCTTTTCGTAAAAACGGTGCTGCCATGCCCCTCCTTCACCTATAAAAAGAGCGGCCTGTGCAGAAGGCTTTACGTTAAATTCCGTATGTGCGGAAACAGGCTGAAAAAGCATGTCGTAACGAAATACTGCGACGCTCTGGGCCTTGGCCTGGGCCTGCCTACGCCGAAGCCGGAAAAAATAAGGCCCTGGATAACCCACCCTTTTCCGGAAAGGAAGCAGGGAGCCAGAAAAACGGTAGGCATACACCCTTTCGCAAGCAAACGGGCAAAAGAGTGGCCTTTCATATACGAGCTATGCTCCCTCCTTCTGGATGAAGGCCTGAACGTGCGCGTTGTGGGGGCCGGCAAAACCGACCTGCCTGAAGGCGCGGAAGACATGACGGGCTTTACCCCGCTGAACATGCTTATAAGGAACATAGCCGACTGCGACGTGTTTCTTTCCACCGATTCAGGCCCCATGCATATAGCCGTGGCTCTCGGCCTGCCTGTGGTGGCCCTTTTCGGCCCTACTACAAAGGAAATGGGTTTTTATCCGGAATTTGAAGGCTGCTCCGTAATAGAGGACGCTCCCCTAAAGTGCCGTCCATGCCACGTGCACGGCCCCGATATATGCCCCAAAAAGCATTTCCAGTGTATGCTCTCCACAACCATAGAGGAGGTACGGACAAAAGTTCTGGAAAAGCTGGCAGAAGCTCCTTTTAAAAAACCTTCCGCAAGCAGGATATAAAAAGCCCTTCTTTCTAAGTTAGCAAGAAGGGCTTTCTTGTTCCACAGTTCGCAATAGCTTTTTATGCATTCTTGTCGGAAGCGGCACTTTCCTTCATTACCTGTTCATACCATCTTCCATGATGGGCTTTGGCATACTCAGCGTCTACCCAGCCTTCCGTCATACCTTTGATAGAAGGTCTGGAAGCCGGATGTCCAACGCTAAGATATATATGCCCCAGTACCACGGCAACAAGCACGCCTACACCCACATCGTGCATGGGATAAGCCCATTGGACAGCTTCTTTAGGAAATAAGCCGCTAAACCACATGAGAAATCCAGAAACTACCATCAAAGCCGCTCCCGATATGGTAAGCAGAGAATTAAGCTTCTGCCCGGCATTGAAAAAATCCTGTTTCGGAACATGGGATTCCCTTCCAAAAAACTCTTTGGGAAACTCCGTGAAAAACTTAAAATCGTATTGTTTCCAGCTGAGTATATTGCCAGTCCACTGAACGAAACTTTTAGGGTCTGTCACAAGTATAAAAATAGTCGGCATAAGGAATATTACCGCAAATATCCTATGAACCAACCTTGCTCCCGCAGGACCTCCAAAAACCGGATAAAGCCAGTTAAAAAAATCGGTATACATGGGCAATGCCGACACAAAGAGCATTATAAAAGATAGTGCGTTTACCCAGTGGGCTATCCTTACCGGCAGGCTGAACCTGTATATGCGCTTTACTTCCATATCTGTTTTATTCATGATCCCCATCCCCCTTTTTATGCGATGATTTTCCGCCTATTACGCTATTGGCCACTAAAGCGCCGCCCACAGCTATTGCGGCCGCCCCCATAAGGATCTTGCCTCCCGGTTGCGCGTAGTCCTTCCAAAATGGCAGACTCTTTGAAACTTCAGGGTTATCTGGGAAACCGAAAACAGAAGGCTTATCAGTAAATATATACATCATGGAAGAGCCGCCTATCCCATCGTTTTTATCAACGCCATAAAGGCATGCGTTAGGATATTTTTCTTTAAGGACAGCCAGCCTTTTTTCCGCTAAAGCAGCCATTTCATGCCTTGTGCCAAAAAGAATGGCGTCCGATGTGCATGTCTGGGCGCATGAAGGCACCATACCTTTTTCTATCCTGTCAGCGCAAAGATCGCATTTAGTGGATTTTTTCCTGGCCTCGTCTATATGCGGCACGCTGAAAGTGCAGTTGGTAACGCAATAGCCGCAACCGACGCATTTATCGTCGTCGTGGGATACCGGGCCGTTTATCTCTTTTCTTAAAGCATATTCAGGGCAGGCTCTCGCACAAGCAGGATCGCCGCAGTGCATGCACTGAAATTTGGAAAACACCCATTTCATATCAGAACCGGAGTAATCCTCCCTCATACGGATAAGATTGAGAGTATAAGGCCCTAAATCCCGATGGGATTGATATGCGCCGATAAAAACCTCCTTATCCGCAGGCAGGTTTTTCCATTGTTTACAGGCTACCATACAGCCTCTGCATGCCGTACACTTTGATACGTCATGAAGCATCGCTATTTCTCCCATAAGTTATTCCTCCTTTCTAATAAACGGGTACGAGCGTTTCAGCCATAACCCGCACGGCTTTGCAAAATATATTAATTTCTTCGTCCGTAGTAAAGTATCCGGGGCTTACGCGCACCGTTCCAGCTGGAAACGTCCCTATACATTTATGAGCCAGCGGCGCGCATTGAAGCCCTGTACGCACAGCAATTTCGTAATTTTCAGATAAAACTGCGCCCACGTCCTCCGGTTCCCAACCTTTTATATTAAAAGATATCAAGGACACAGACGGCTCATCCGGGCCTGGTCCATAAATTCTGACTGCGTCAAGACCTGCGAGAAAATCCCGGATAATTTTTATTTTGCGTTTTTCCTCTGCGGCTATGTTTTCTAGACCCGTTTCTTTAATAAACTTTATGCCTTCGTAAAGAGATACTATCCCGGGAACGTTGCAAGTTCCCGCTTCAAATGCTTCCGGCCAAGGGGCGGGCTGGATTTCTGAAGCGGAGTCAAAGCCTGTGCCTCCTTCCCGGAAAGGTTTAAGGTTTCTGACTCTTTCCCCAATAAGCAAACCGCCGACGCCTTGCAGAGAAAAAAAACCTTTGTGTCCGGCAAATGCGACCATATCAATAGGCATTGCGCCCATATCGATAGGAACGCGCGCAACAGTTTGAGCCGCATCTAAAAGCAAAAAAGAACCCTTTTCCCGAACGATCCGCCCGGCGAGCTCTATATCCTGCAAAGCTCCCGTTACGTTGGAAGCGTGACTTATAACTACGAGTTTTGTATCCGTTCCGGTTTTCTTTTCCAGATCTTCCATATCCAGAAAACCTTTTTCATCGCATCGGACAATATCCAGATCGATATATTTATCCCTTTTCATCCTAAAAAGCTGGCGCGATGTAGAGTTGTGCTCTACGGCGGACATCAGCACTTTATCCCCTTTACGCACAAAGCCCTTTATGGCCATATTGAGAGCGTCTGTTGCGCTATAAGTAAAAATTGCGCGGAAATCCTCAAAAAGCCCGAAAAACCTGGCGGTTTCCCGGCGAGCTTTTTCAACGGCATATCCGGCCGCCAAGGCCTTTTCATGGCTGCCCCGCCCGGGAGTTCCGGATCCCATTCTTATAGTTTTTTCCACCGACGCAAGCACTCTCTCAGGCTTTGGAAAACTGGTAGCTCCGTTATCTAGATATATCATCTAAAGCCGCTCCTCATCTAAAAGGCCGCCTCTTTTTTTCAAGCCTCTTTCACTGCATAATATATCTATATGCAACCAGGCCCATTCTTCTTCCGCCGGCCCTGCCGGCTCTAGAACAGTTTTAATGTAGCATCCGCATTTACCGCATACATCCGCCCTTATACCCGGCTCTTGCTCTGTTTCAAGTATCGTAAAGGTTTTCTGGTCGGAATTGCCGCAGTAGGGACAGCCTATACGCTTATAAAGCCACCTGGAACCGCAGCATCCGCAGATAAGATAGCGTCGTCTGCCTTTTGCGCTTTTTTTAAGGTAAGCCATCGGAGGTTCTTTTCCGCATACAGGGCACAAAGGTTTATCATAGCCGCTTTTTTCGCAACCTTTTGCTATATCTCCCACATAAGGTTTCAGACAAGCGCGGACTGCGTTCCAAGCAAGAAAGCGTGCAAGAGGCTCAGAATCGATGGGAACAGCGTTATTAAGAGCCTTCTCTCCGGCCGCTACCGCAAAGATAATCCCCCTGTAAAAACTTTTATCGCCGCCAGAAACGCCTGTAATACTGCGGCAACCTTCCCTGAAACGCTCAGGCAACCCCTCCGTCTCCGAAAGACCGGAGCAGAGATTTTCCAGTAAGCAGCCGGCCTTTTCCGCAAGAGCGTTCTTTATATGCTCCATTACCGGCTCTTTGCCGCAAATAAGCCCTTCCCACTCCGATGGAGCTATGCCCAAGGAGAGGGAAGGCAAGGCTTGTTCCGCAATTTGAGCCGCTTCCTTGTAAAGAAGGCCTATCTCTTTAAGGAATGGGCGTTTTTCCACCCATTTTTCTATGGTTTCCATCAGGCATCCCTGCTTTCAGGCTTTCGCCACATTCACAAGGCAGGCTTTCGTTTCCTGTATCCAAGTGTTGGGATCGCCTGCGTCAATTGTGAGCAGGTTTGTGCTGGCGGCGGTGCTTAATCCCTTAAAGCCCCAGTTATAAGGCATCCAGACAACGGTTACCTCCTGACCGTTTATGATAAGGGTCTGTATCCTTTCGGTAACCATGGCTTTCACCTGTATTTCCCCTCTGGCAGAACGCACGTTTACAGAGTCGCCGCCCTTTATTCCAAGCTTGGACGCCAATTTTACAGGAATCTCTATAAACGTCTCCTTAACCAGCTCGTTAAGCCACGGTACGTTTCTCGTATACACTCCGCCGCACCAGTGCTCAGTTATGCTGGACGTACAAAGCACATAGGGGAATTCTCTCCTGTCGCCTATAAGCTGCATAGACGGCATACGTGGATACTTTAAGCACGGATTTATCTGAACAGACGGATGCAGTGCGTTATCGGCAGGGCTTTCTACAGGTTCGTAAAATTCGGGCATCGGTCCGTCTGCAGTGACGTACGACGTATCCCTGGGAGCGCCGGAGGGTTCCATATCCTGATATTTGGCCAAAAATAGTCTGCCTAAGCCTTCGCCAGACATTCTAAAGGGCCGCTGGCCGTTGGGGGTATCGGGACCGTCTGCCGCAGCGGGGACATCCGGCACATCGTATCCAGCCCATTTGCCTGCGGCGGCATCCCACCAAACAAGTTTGTTCGCCTCGTCATACGGTTTACCTGTAGCGTCGCAGGAGGCTCTGTTATAGAGTATGCGCATATTGCCGGGCCAAGTCCAAGCATATTCAGGATAAAGCCCCAGGCCGGAAGGATCTGTACGGTTATTCCTCCGCTTGCAAAGGTTTTCTCCATTCATAAAAATGCCTGAATAAAGCCAGTTGCCGGCAGAAGTAGTTCCGTCGTCTTTTTGGGCGGCGATGCCCGTTAACAATTTACCTGTTTTAAGGTCATAACCGTTTATTTCTTTCAGTACGGCTTCAGCCATATCCTGCTTAGGATAATCCCAAAAAGCTGCAAGTATACTTTCAGCGTTTTCCGATGGCTCGTTTCTGTACATGTCCCTGATTTTAGTGAAAATAAGGTCTATTATTTCCAAATCGCTTTTGGCAGCGCCCACCGGATCTATACCTGCGTAACGCCATTGAACCATGCGGCTTGAGTTTATCAGCGTACCTTCTTTTTCCAGAAAAGAAGCGGCGGGCAGGAAAATAACCTCCGTATTGACGGTTTTTGGATCGGTTCCCGGTTTCTCCCAGAAAGATGCGGTCTCCGTCATGAACGGATCGGCAACAACAAGGGTTTCCAGTCCGCAAAGCCCCTTATGAACCAGATTAAGGTTAGGGCTGGTTACCATAGGGTTCTGCCCCATTATGTACAGGAACTTCATTTTCCCTTCCGAAGCGGTTTCGAAGATTCTGTAAATAGAGTAGTTAGTGTTGGCGTTCATCTTAGGAAGCAGACCGTAAAGGTAATCGTTACTTGCGGACGCCTTATCCCCGTACCAGGCTTTAAGCAGATTTATAAAGAATTTGGCTCGGAAGGTACCATAACTTTTCGTCCATTCGGCCAGAGTCTGTTGTTTATGGGTGGGAGACGACAAATATCCCGGAAAATAGTTGAAGAGGAGAGCAAAATCTGTAGAACCCTGAACATTTGGCTCTCCACGCAGGGCGTTTATGCCGGTGCCCGGTTTTCCCATATATCCCAGAAGGAGCTGAAGCACGCCAAAACAACGTATATTCTGCACACCCACCGTGTGCTGGGTCATGCCAAGAGCGTACATAACGGTACCCGGGCCGTTTTTTGCGTACGTTTCGGCAATAAGTCTGATTTTCTCTTCGGGAATGCCAGTGATCCCTGAAGCAGTTTTTATATCGTATCTGCTGAAATGCGCCTTCAGCTTGGAAAACACACAGGCCGGATCGTCGAGAGAAGCGGCTTTTAACGGTTTTCCGAAGCCGTCTAACCTGTAGCTCCAGGAGGATGAATCATATTTTTTATCCAACTCGTCATAGCCAGAAAACAAGCCTTCTGAAAAAGAAAAATCCTTATTGATTAAGAGAAGAGCATTAGTATGGTTAAGAACAAAATCTTTGTCGTACAGGTTATTCTCAAGTACATAATTGATAACGCTCCCCAGAAAGGCTATATCGGTACCAGGCCTTATCTGGGCGTGGATATCCGCTATTTTAGAAGTTCTCGTAAAGCGTGGATCCACATGTATTACGCAGGCACCGGCTTCCTTGGCTCTCATTATCCATTTCATCGACATAGGATGGTTTTCTGCCGCGTTACTGCCTTCTATCAGTATGACTTTCGCATTTTTAAGGTCATTCCAACTGTTTGTCATGGCTCCGCGCCCAAAAGAGCCGGACAGAGCTGGAACCGTTGAACTATGACATAGTCTGGCCTGATGCTCCACATATACAAGCCCCAGCGTGCGGGCCATTTTTGCCATCAGGTAGCATTCTTCATTGTGTACCTGCGCGCCTCCCACAATGCTTGCCGCATCACACCGGTTTACCTGATAGGTTTTACCATTTTCGGTTTCAGCGGCCGTCCAGTGTTCATCCCTGGCTTTTTTCAAAGCTGCAGCCGTTCTTTCTATCGCCTCTTCCCAAGTTATTTCCTGCCACGAATCGCTTCCGGGCGCTCTATAGAGAGGGGTTTTTACACGCTCGCCGGAATTTGGTATTACTGACATTGAGGCGCCTTTGCTGCAAAGCCCCCCTTCGTTTACAATATGATCCGGGTCTCCTTCCAGGTTTATCAGTTTCCCTTCCTTAACATGGCAGATCATACCGCAACCGCATGCACAGAAAGTACATATTGAGGTATACTCTCTGGAACCTTCCAGTTTGAATTCTCTTGCGGCCGCTTTCGCTTCCCTCAAGTTAAAACCCAACCCGCCGAATGAAAGCCCGACTCCGGCCCCGGCAGCGCTTTTGAGAAAACTTCTCCTATTAACTTTCAAATCAGCACCTCCTTACAAAGATTGCGGAACATTTATATGCCTCCTACCGGAAATCCCATAACTTTTCTCCGGCGAAGACGCTATCATTAATAGCCTATTCGATAATTATCCTCTCAAACCCGCTAAAAACCGATAAACTGATATTAAACGGCACTGCAGGCAACTTAACTATTTTCTATATTTTTTATCTGAATATTAAATTGAAGGCAAGTACAAAATCATAACGGAGATTTAGTAGCTAAAATTGTAAATCATTTTGTATTTTCTTGATTTAACCCTTTATTATAAATCAATTACATTAAACATAATCGAACTGTATTAAAGTATTAAAAATTTAGTTTTACTCAATTCTTTATATTTAAGTACAGCGTTCTATTTTTTATGATGTTTTATTAGTCCCGATTCTTATGGTTTTTTTCAATTGAACGTATAATGTATATATAGAAAGAAATTTTTAACAATAGATTACACGACGGAAGCTAATTTTGTTAAGAGTCAATCAGATAATGTTTTTAATTTACCATGAGGGAGACGAATCTTTTTCTGCATTTTTAGGGAATCAAAACTCCTGCTGATAATATGCCGTTAATGAATTTTTTTAACTTAGCTGCATTTCCTGCGCATATATATTAAATTTAAACTTATTTTTTTATTATATTTAATAAAAAAATATAATTATCGTTCTATAATCTTATAATAGATTGTGAAATAAGGCTTATTACAAAATCATCTTACACGTGACGGCCTCCGTGCGAGAGGCCGCTATTTTTTTATTGATAGTATTTTTCCCGCCTGTATGCCGTGGCCGGAAAGGTTATTTTCCGCCATTATGGCGTCTACCGTAGTGCCGAACTTTCTGGCTATGCTCCAGAGAGAATCCCCGGAACGTACTTTATATTTGCCTCCCCTGGGTACGGAGGCCGTGCTTTTTGCCGGGCGGCGCGAAGCGGTTTTGACGGCCGCCCTTCCGGAGCTGGAAGCGCCTTCGGACACCACAAGCTGCTGCCCCGGAAATATCCTGCTTGCCCTTACGTTGGGATTGAGCCTCTGAAGATCCGCAAGGCGCATATTGTGCCTGTGGGCGATATGTATAAAGGTATCTCCCCGTTTTACTTTATAATATTTGGGAGCAAGACCGGCGAGAATCGATGAAAATTCCGCGTCCACGGAGGGCTTCGTAACCCCCTCTATGGGTATGAAAAGGGGCCTTGCGGCAAATACCGTGTCATATTTGAGGCCGTTTACCCTCTTTACCGCCGCCGCCGTGCTTTTAGTTTTCTTTGCCACGGAGGCTATCTTTTCTCCCTGGGAGGCGTAATATATTCTGTACATCGCCCTTTCCTCCGGAGAAGCCTCCCTTAAAAGCGCCGCGGCTTTTTCCTCCATGCCGTAAGGCACGCGGATTTTATATTCTCCCGGCGGGGTTATAGGCAGCTTTAAGGCGGGGTTAAGCTCTCTTAAGGCGGAGCTTTCCACGCCCAGCTTTTCGGAGAGCCAGTATATATTGGTCTGGCTTGGAACCGTAACAGTGGCGTAAAGCAAGGGCACGCCTGCGGGAGGCGTAAAATCGTATTTAAGATAGTTCTTATATATTATCAGCTGGGCAAGGAATTTAGGTACGTAGTCCCTGGTTTCCAGCTTAAGGGTGTATCTGTTTTTAGATATT
Source organism: uncultured Deferribacterales bacterium (assembly GCA_947853665.1). Taxonomy (GTDB): domain Bacteria; phylum Chrysiogenota; class Deferribacteres; order Deferribacterales; family Mucispirillaceae; genus CANTXF01. The sequence goes on from CANTXF010000063.1 coordinate 54,759, forward strand.
TTAAAAAAGTCTCTCGTTTCGTGCTTCTTCGTGGCTCTTGCTATTTTTCCCGGCCCGGCGTTATAGGCCGCAAGGGCCAGATACCAATCTCCGAAGCGGGCGTAAAGAGCTTTAAGATACCTGGCCGCCGCATAGGTCGCTTTCTCGAAATCCCTGCGTTCGTCGACCCAGAAGTTTGTTTCCATGCCGTACAGCTTGCCTGTGCTTGGTATAAACTGCCACATACCGGCCGCCCCCGCGTGAGAAACGGCGTGAGTGTTAAAGCCGCTTTCGGTAAAGGCAAGCACCACAAGATCCGTAGGCAGCCCCTCCTTTATAAAAATATCCCTGACGAGATACATATATTTATTTGAGCGGTCAAGCCAGGCCTGTGTGGTTTTCGGCACCCGCTCGGTAAAATATTTTATATAAGCGGATACTCTCGAAGTCATGGCCATAGGAATATTGAATTCTTTGAATTCTTCATAATACTCGCCATTTTCGCTCTGCTCCCCGGCGGAAAAGGGCGCGCATATATCCATATCGGGAGAAGGGAGTATGCTTTCATCCAGAAATGCCTCCGTCTCGTCGGCGAATTCGTCTCCGGCGGCGTTTATTATTTCCGCCTCCCTGTCTTCTTCGTAGGCGCCTCCGGCGGCGGCAAGAATCTCCCATGCGGCAGGCTCCGCGGCCTGACGCCCCTTTCCGAACGCGCCCGTTTCCTGCATTTTACCCGCGCATGAGGAAGTTATAATGGCGGCGGCCGCTAAGACCGCCGCTAACGCTGCTTTATGAAAAATCATTCCGTCCTCTTATTCGGTTTCCGTACCGGCGGCTTCTTCCTGCCGCGGCTTCACGGTTTCGTATTTTATTTCCGTAACGTCGAGCTTTCTGCCTATCTTATACAGGCCGATATTTCTGTAAGCCGCGCCGTCCACAAAGCCGCTTATGTTGCTTAAAAACCTGTCTCCATCAGCAGGCTCCGTAAGGGAGTTAAGATATACAACCGCGTCGTAGCCCAATATGTTGCTTAAATTCATCGGATTTCCGAAAAACGCCTCGTAGCCCAGGTTTATCTCGTCGAACTTTTTATTGTTTACAAGCTGTACGGGCGTCAGCACATACACGTCTCTGAAATATCTGCCGTATTCGTTTTTAAGGTTGGTTCCCGACAGCGAGCTTACTATAAGCATTATTCTCTGGTTTTTATCGTTTTGCAGAAACTTGGCCACGGGGACGAAATTAACTATTTCCTCCTCGGAGCCGATACCCGCCATAAGGACGTTCCCCTTTCCCGCGCCCTCAAGAAAGCTCCTGAGCTGGGCCTGGAAAGAAGGGTTGTCATAGTTCAGCACCCTTGTCTTTACTTTTGAAGGGTCGTACTGCTCGGCCATATATTTTGCGTACCCTATTTTACTGTTCGGAGCGCAGATGACCACTCTGCTTATGCCTTCGTTGCTTTTAAGAGATGCTGCCGTAAGGACGAGACCGCTCCAGTCCGTGCCGAAGGCCACCGCCTGACCGCCGGCCTTTATTTCCGCCCTGGTAAGATCCACGACGACGGAATCTTCGTCCATGTCCGCCGCCGCTTCCTCCGAAACGGAGTTTACGGTAAAGGATGTTTTAAGGTCGCTTATGGCGAAAATCATTCCCTGGACCATTTCGCTCATAACGTCTCCGCCGGTTACGTTTATTTCCGCGTTTTTCTCCACGGCCGCTTCGGGCTCCGGCAGCGCCGCGGGCGCTTCCGCCCCGCCTATGCCCATGGCTTTAAGGTATTCCTCATAAGTCATGCCCTCGGTACCCGTTTCGGTTATATTATCCGCCGGGCTCCCCGCCTCTTCCCCGGTCTGGGAAGCGGTTTCGGGCACTATCTCAGTAACGCCTGAAACCGGCATTTTAAATTTTTCCTCGGCGCATACGGAAGGGTCCTCCCCTGCTTTAAGGGTTCTTCCCACGTTCAGACAGTATATTTTCAGGGTGCGTATATAGGTGTCGTCCCTGTCGAGAGAAAGTATTTTATCTTTAATTTTTTCCGCGCCGGCCTCGTCATTTTCGCTTAAAAGAGCCTCCATTTTCCACAGCAAGCCGAATATGCGCATCTGCGGATCAAGATCGGAGCTGTTATAGCTTTTTTCGATAAGCAGCCTGCCGAAATTTTTATCCCCGTGGCGCAGATAATTTATCCCTAAAAGCAGCGTGGCCGGAGCGGACACTCTGCCGTCGGAAGAAGCCATAAAACCCCGGAGCTTAACGATGTCCGCATTTTCAAGACGCTTCGCCGCGTAATACTCCGGGTAAAAGGATTCCCCCGTTCCGCCGCCTCCAAGGCCTGCGCAGCCGGAAACGGCCATAATAAGACTAGCGAGAAATAACGCAGTAAGTGCGCGTAAATGGTTTTTCGATACGGATGGTTTCCACATTCATATTCCCCGTGTTAAGCAGAGCGGCCGCCTCGGCAAGCTCCGCCATAGTTTTTTCCCCTTTGTAAAGCACCCAGTCCGTGCCGGGCCGCGAGATATTAAGGGTGTATTTCAGCAAATCCTTTACAGGGCTTACCCCTCTTGCGGTAATGGTGGCAAAGGCCCGCCCCTTTACCGCCTCCGCCCTGCAGTTAAGCACTTCAATATTTTTAAGCCCCAGCTTTTCGGCCGCGCTTATGAGAAATTTACACTTTTTCCCGATACTTTCAATAAGAGATACGGATAAGCCGGGATAGAATATAGCTAAAACAATTCCCGGAAAACCGCCGCCGCTTCCTATGTCGGCAAGGGGGCTTCTGGGCGCCCCATGTACTGCGAAATAGTAAACGCTGTCCAGGTAATGCTTTATATAAAAATCATCCCTGTCTTTAACGGCGGTCAGATTTATGGGGCTTTCCGCGTGAAGCCTGTAAAAAGCCTCCAGCTTTTCGTCTATTTCCGGCGTTGTTTCTACAAGTCCGCAAAGCATCAGTTCTTCCCCGCTTTTTTTAAGGCTACGTCAAGTATGGCCGCGGCGGCAAGGCTCATCCCCGGTATCCTGAGAGCCTGCCCGAGAGTGGACGGACGTATTTTTTCAAGTTTTTCCGCGTATTCCCGGCGAAGCCCCGCAATGCCATCGTAGCTGAAATCAGCCGGTATTTTCCTTTTTTCAAGTCTTGCGAACCTGGCCACGTCCTCATTCTGCTTAGCTATATAGCCGGAATATTTTATCATAGTTTCAGCCTGAAGGGCGGCTCTGCCTTCCAGCTTTCCAAGCCCCATTTTTTTCAGCATATCGTAAGAGCCTTCCGGCCTTTTCAGAAAATCGTAAGCGCTCTGCCCCCGGTTCATATATACGCCCTCTTTTTCGAGAACGGCCCTGTTTCCGGCGTTCAGCTTTACGGAAACGCTTTTAAGCCTTTCTATTTCTTTTTCCACGGACGCTTTTTCCTCGCTGAAGCGCTTGTAGCGCTTTTCACTTATAAGACCAAGACGCCGCCCGTAATCCAGCAGGCGGTATTCCGCGTTGTCCTCCCGCAGGCGAAGCCTGTATTCTCCTCTGGAGGTAAACATCCTGTACGGCTCGTCTATGCCTTTTGTAACCAGATCGTCCGTAAGGACGCCTATATAGCTTTCATCCCGTCCGAGAGTGAAAGGCTCCCTGCCGTCAAGGGAAAGCACCGCATTTACCCCGGCCATAAAGCCCTGAACGGCCGCTTCCTCATAACCGCTTGTGCCGTTTATCTGCCCGGCGAAATAAAGCCCTTTAACCTTTTTCGTTTCGTAGGAGGAGTAAAGGCCAGTAGGCTGAAAGCCCTCGTATTCTATGGCGTATGCCGGCCGGGTAAACCGGCAGTTTTCAAGGCCCTCTATGGTTCTGTAAGCCGCAAGCTGCACGTCCACCGGCAGGGACGTGGAAAACCCGTTGGGATATACCTCTCCCGAGGCCTCTCCTTCCGGCTCCAGAATAATCTGGTGGCGGCTCCTGTCTGGAAATTTCGTTACCTTATCCTCCATAGACGGGCAGTATCTTGGCCCTATCCCTTTATCCGCGGAGGAATAATAAAGGCTTCTGGAAAGGTTTTCTCTTACTATCCGGTGAGTTTCCTCATTGGTGTAGGCTGACCAGCACCTACCTTCAAGAGGCGGCAGTTTTTCCGTCTCGAAGGAAAAGGGTCTTTTATCCCCGCCGGTATCGTAAGGCGCAAGCCGCGAATAATCAATGCTGTCGGCGCGCAGCCTTGCGGGGGTGCCGGTTTTAAGCCTTACGGCCTCGAACCCCAGAAGCGCAAGAGAATCGGAAAGCTCCACGGAAGCCGGTTCGTATGCCCTGCCCCCTTCCTGAAAAGAAGCGCCTATATATATTTTCCCTTTAAGGAACGTGCCGGAGCATATTATGGTTTTTCCGCCGTAAAAGGTCTGTCCGCAAAGAGTTTTTACTCCCGCGGCAGCTCCGTTTTCCGTAATAATATCCGATACCACGGCCTGCTTAACGTCAAGGCCCCGTTGGTTCAAAAGGGTTTCGGTCATTCTGTAAGCGTATTTCGCTTTATCCGCCTGAGCCCGGCTGCTTTGGGCGGCAGCCCCTTTGCGCATATTAAGCACGTTAAGCTGAATACAGGACGCGTCGATATTTTTTGCCATCTCTCCGCCAAGAGCGTCCAAATCCTTAACAAGATTGCCCTTTGCCAGCCCCCCTATGGCCGGGTTGCAGCTCATTGCGGCAATTTTATCCATACTTATGGTCAGCAGCAGAACGGAAGCGCCCATCCGGGCGGAAGCAAGAGCCGCCTCGCAGCCTGCGTGCCCGCCGCCGACGATTATCACGTCGTATGTTTTGCTGAAATTCATTTTATATAATTCCGTGTTTCACGTGAAACATTACTTGCGAAGCTTAGCCAGCTCCACGTCCAGCACCGCTATGGCGGAAAGGGCCACTCCAGGTATTCTGGAAGCCTGACCTAAAGTTCTAGGCATAACCTTTTTAAGCCGTTCGGCATATTCCGAGCGCAGGCCGGGAATGTTATCGTAGCTGAAACCTTTTGGAATGTCCACACCTTCAAGATTTCTGAAGCGCTCTACCTCTTTTTTCTGCTTTTCGATGTATCCGGCGTATTTTATCCTAGTTTCCGTCTGGGCGGCGCAGCGGCCTGTAAGCCCCGGCCCTATAATCGAACAGAGATAGCGATAGCTGATTTCGGGCCTTTTAAGAATCTCCGCCGCATATACGGACTGATTCACGTAAACTCCCGCCGCGGCCAGCTTTTCCGCGTTTTCAGGAGTAAGTTTTATAAGGGTATTTTTAAGGCGGTCTTCCTCCCTGGCAACGGCTTCCGCCTCCGCCTTATAGCGCTCGTAACGCCTCCCGGAAATAAGCCCGAAAGACCGGCCATATTCTATAAGACGATTTTCCGCGTTATCTTCCCTTAAAAGAAGCCTGTATTCCCCTCTGGAACTGAACATTCTGTAAGGTTCATCCACGCCCTTAGTAACCAGGTCGTCCGTAAGCACGCCTATATAGCTTTCGTCCCTGCCGAGGATAAAAGGCTCTTTCCCGTCCAGGGCAAGCACCGCGTTTACGGCGGCCATAAAACCCTGAACGGCCGCTTCCTCATAACCGCTTGTGCCGTTCATCTGGCCCGCGAAATAAAGGCCCTTTATAAGCTTGGTTTCGTAAGTCGGATTAAGGCCGGTAGGCTGGAAAACGTCGTAAGCTATGGCATAAGCAGGCCTTGTAAACTGGCATTTTTCAAGGCCTTTCATGGTTCTGTAAGCGGCAAGCTGCACGTCGGCAGGCAGAGAGGTGGAAAATCCGTTGGCGTGGACCTCTTTAGCCGTAAGCCCTTCCGGTTCCAGGATAATATTATGGCGCTCCTTTTCCGGGAATTTCATAACCTTATCTTCCATTGAAGGACAGTAACGGGGCCCTTTCCAATCAGTAACGCTTTCGTTGTAAAAAGGACTTTCCCTTAAATGCTCCCTCACTATTCTGTGGGTCTCTTCGTTTGTATGGGTGGTATAGCATTTTATCTGGGGAAGGGTTATTTTATCAGTTTCTGTGGAAAAGGGTATAATTTCTGGATCGCTTTCGTGGGTTTCCAGACCGGAAAAATCTATACTGTCGATATGGATCCTCGCCGGAGTATCCGTTTTAAGCCTAACGGGGCTGAACCCCAGCCTTTTAAGAGACAAGGAAAGAGCCGAGGCGGAAGGCTCGTACATTCGCCCGGCCGGCATGGAAAATCCGCCGATATATATTATGCCGTCTATAAAGGTGCCGCCGCACACAACGAGCCTGCGGCATCCGAGAAACTGCCCGCAGGCGGTTTCAACACCCCGGACCTCGCCCCCTTCCGTAATGATATCTGTAACAACGGACTGCTTAACGTCCAGACCGGGCTGGCTCATTATTACGGAGAGCATTCTGTCCTTATAAAGATATTTATCCGCCTGAGCCCTGCTGCTTTGCACCGCGGGGCCTTTTTTACGGTTTAATATTCTGAACTGTATTCCGCTGGCGTCGATATTTTTACCCATTTCCCCGCCCAGCGCGTCCAGATCTTTTACCAGATTTCCCTTACCCAGACCTCCTATTGCCGGATTGCAGCTCATAAGGGCGATATTGTCTATGCTTATGGTAACAAGGAGAGTGTCAGCCCCCATGCGGGCCGACGCGAGAGCAGCCTCGCAGCCAGCATGGCCGGCGCCTAAAACTATTACGTCGTATTTTTCAGAGAAAATCATAATATTGCGTAACCTGACAAATCAAATGTTTCACGTGAAACATAAAAAAACAAACCGCAGTCGTTCAAGCGGGAAAATTTACTACGAAAGAAGTCTTACGCCGTATTATTTGCCTATACAGAATCTGCTGAATACCCTGTCCAAAACTTCTTCCGTATATTTTTCGCCGGTTATTTCCTCAAACTGGGAAACGCAGCGGTCAATATCCATAGCCGCCATATCCAGAGGCCTGCCGGAAAAATCCTCCAGCAGAGAGCTTAATACTCCTGCGATAACCCTTAAACCGTGAGCGTGCCGCTCCGTAACGGAAACCACGCCGGATATTTTATCGCTGTCCAGTACGCCGGTTTTTTCCTTTATCAATTCTATAAGTTTATCTATATTGCTGTTTTCCGCGGCGGAAACGAGAATATCCGCAGGCACAAAGCCCGACGGGCTGTAAACGTCGGACTTATTGCCTATAATTATCCTTTCGCAGCCTTCGGTCATATCCAGTATCCGGGCGTCGTTATCGTCCAGCACGCCGGAAAGGTCCAGCACAACAAGAACAAGGTCGGCAGATTCTATTTTTGATCTGCTGCGTTTTACGCCCTCCGATTCCAGATAATCGCCCGATTCCCTTACCCCCGCCGTATCCACTATCTGCACCGGCACGGTTCCGAGATAAAGGTCTTCCTTTATGTAATCTCTGGTAGTTCCCGGAACGTCTGAAACTATCGCCCTTTCCTCCCGCAAAAGAGCGTTGAGAAGGGACGACTTGCCCACGTTGGGCTTTCCCGCGATCACCACTGTAAAACCACGCCTGTGTGTGCGCAGACAGCGGTAAGCCATAAGCAGGGATTTACATTCTTCAAGAATGTCCTTTACGCCCGCGATAATCTCGCCGTCGTCCTCGCCGGTGTCCTCGTCTGGAAAATCGAGCCTGGCCTCTATAACAGCCTTTATATCCAGAAGGCAGTCCTTCATTTCGTCCAGCTTGCGCCGCACCTCTCCGTCGAGCTGGCCGTAGGCGTGACGGGCTCCCGTTTCCGTTCCCGCAGAGATAAGCTCCTGAACGGCCTCAGCCTGGGTAAGGTCCATTTTGCCGTTAAGAAAAGCCCGTCTTGAAAATTCGCCCGGTTCGGCCCGGCGTATGCCCATATCGTATAAGGCGCCAAGAGCGGAAGTAACGATAACAGGGTTCCCATGGAAGGAAATTTCCACTACATCCTCACCAGTATAGCTGTGAGGGGCTTTAAAATATACGGCCAGCACGTCGTCCCTGATGCCGTCCTTTTCCGACTGGAAAATATAGCGCTTCATCATGTTGGGAATAGGGTCCGGCACGCCGCCTCCCGAAAGGCGCATGGCAGAAAAAACCTTTAAAGCCCCGGAGCCGGAAACGCGCACGGTTATAACGGGAGCTGTAACAAGGGGGGTTATGGGAGCGGCTATGGTATCGTTCATTACATATCTCAAAGGAGCGGAGCTTTTATATAAACCCGCCCGGCAAATTAAAGACCAGCAGCCTTTTTACAGGCTTTCAGGGTATTCTGCATAAGGGTGGTTATGGTCATAGGCCCTACTCCGCCGGGAACCGGGGTTATAAAAGAGGCCTTTTCCGAAACGCTTTCAAAGTCCACGTCGCCGCAGAGTTTTCCGTCCACCCTGTTCATGCCCACGTCAATTACAACGGCCCCGTCCCTGACAAAATCAGCAGTTACGAAGCGGGCCCTGCCCACAGCGGCTACGATAACGTCCGCGGCGGCGCATATATCCTTAATATTTTTCGTTTTGGAATGACATACGGTAACGGTAGCGTCTGCCTTAACGAGCATGGCGGCCATAGGCTTGCCGACTATATTGCTGCGGCCTATTACCACGGCGTTTTTGCCTTTAAGGTCTATGCCGTAGTCGGCCATCATATTCATAACGCCTAAGGGAGTGCAGGGCATAAGGCAGTCCTCACCGATATTGAGAAGGCCCACGTTATAGGGATGAAAGCCGTCCACGTCCTTTTCCGGCTTAATGGCCCGCAGGATTTTTTTCTCGTCCACCCCGGCGGGCAGAGGCAGCTGCACAAGTATGCCGTGTATCGCGGGATCGTTATTATATTTTTCCACTAAAGAAAGAATATCCCCGGTAGTGACGGAAGCGGGCACCCTGTCCACTACGGAATAAAACCCTGCCTCCACCGCTGCCTTTTCCTTGGAGCCCACATATACTGCGCTTGCCGGGTCGTCTCCGGCGAGAATCACCGCAATGCCCGGAACAAGTCCGTGTTTATCCTTAAGCTCAGCCGTTTCTTCCTTTAAACGGGTCCTGAATTTTGCGGACAGCTCCTTGCCGTTAAGTATCTGCGCCATTATTGGGCCTCCTCGCCGTTTTCGGCTTCGTCGCCGCCGTCTGCTCCTTCGGGAACCACGGCGAAAGATATTATCTCGTCCCCGGACGTATTCATAAGCCTTACGCCCTGAGTATCGCGTTTAAGAACCGATATTTCGCCGACGGAAATACGTATTGTTTTGCCGTTTTTCGTAACGAGCATAACGTCGTTGTCGCTCGTAACCTGCTTTGCTCCGGTAATAACGCCCGTTTTCTGGGTTATTTTCATCAGCTTAAGGCCTTTGCCGCCTCTTGACTGAACCCTGTATTCCTCTATGGGGGTGCACTTTCCGTATCCCAGAGCCGTTACCGTAAGTATCTGAGAGGATGTTTTTATAACTTCGAGAGAAACGACCTCGTCTTTCCTTTCCAGGGTAATGCCTTTAACCCCGGTAGCCACGCGGCCCATAGGCCGCACGTCAGAAGCGGCGAACTGTATGGTTTTGCCCTGCTTCGTGGCGATAAATATGGCGTCCTCCTCGGATGTGAGCAGAGAGGCCACGATCTCGTCACCCTCCCGCAGTTTAAGGGCCGTTATGCCGCTTCGCCCGCTTTTGAATTCGCTGGTCATGACCCGCTTTACAACGCCCTGCTTTGTTCCGAAAAATATGGATTTATTATCGTCCTTTTCGGCTACCGTAAGGATGGAGGCGATTTTTTCATCGTCGTCCAGAGTAAGCAGATTGGATATATGCCTGCCCTTGGCGTCCCTGCTTTGCTCTGGTATCTGATAAACCTTTAAAAAGTGGACCTTGCCTTTATTGGTAAAAATAAAAAGCTGCGTATGATTTGTGGTAACCATAAGGCTTTCAACAAAATCGTCCGCCTTGGCGGCCGTTGCTCCCGTTTTGCCTTTCCCCCCGCGTTTCTGGGCGGAAAAGTTTGAAAGAAGCGTCCGCTTTATATACCCGTTGTGGGTTATAGTAACTACGGTGTCGTCGTTAGGTATAAGGTCCTCATAGTTAAATTCGTCCACCTCTTCGGATATTTCCGTCCTTCTGCCGTCTCCGAAGCGCTTTTTAATATCCTCGAATTCATCTTTTATAACGCCCATAAGAACCGTTCTCGAATTAAGTATGCCGTTATAGTATTCTATATCTTTAAGAAGGCCCTCGTACTCCTCGTTGAGCTTATCTATCTCCAGGCCCGTAAGTTTGGCTAGGCGCATATCGAGTATGGCCTGAGACTGAACCTCGGAAAGGGAAAACTTCGCCATAAGGGCCTGCTTTGCAGACGGCGTGTCCTTGGAAGCCTTTATAACGGCCACTACCTCGTCGATATTCTGCACGGCGATACGCAGGCCCTCCACAATATGGAGCCTTTCCTCCGCTTTATTGAGCAGATACCTGGTGCGGCGGGTAACCACGTCTATTCTGTGGTCGATAAATTCGCTCAGTATATTTTCCAGAGTCAGGATCTTCGGCCTGCCGCCTACGAGAGCCACCATATTTATACCGAAGGAAGATTCGAGGGCGGTAAACTTATAAAGCCTGTTAAGGATAACCTCCGCCGATTCGCCTTTCTTTACGTCGATTATTATCTTTATGCCGTGCATATTGGAAACGTCTCTGATATCCGTAATGCCGGGTATCCTTTTCTCGTTTACCAGCTCGGCTATTTTCTCAACAAGAACGGCTTTGTTTACCTGATAAGGTATTTCTGTAATTACTATCTGCTCTTTTCCGCCCTTTTTGGACTCGGTTATTTCCGCCCTGGCCCTTATTTTTATAGTTGCACGCCCGGTTTTATAGGCGTTTATTATTTCGTTTCTGCCCATTATTATCCCGGCCGTGGGAAAATCGGGCCCCTTGATTATGGAAAAAAGCTTATCGGGAGAATAATCATCCGCATCTATCATGTATAAAAGAGCATCCATAACCTCCGTAAGGTTATGGGGCGGAATGTTCGTCGCCATACCAACGGCGATGCCGCTTATGCCGTTTATAAGCAGATTTGGTATTTTCGTGGGAAAAACGGTAGGCTCCGTAAGGGAGCCGTCGTAGTTGGGTATAAAATCCACAGTATCCGAATTGATATCGGCCATAAGCTCGTCGCTTATCCGGGCCATTCTGGCTTCGGTATAACGGGAAGCGGCGGCGGAATCGCCGTCTATGGAGCCGAAGTTACCCTGGCCTATAACAAGCGGATACCGCATGGAAAAATCCTGGGCAAGGCGCACAAGGGTATCGTAAATGGCCGAGTCGCCGTGGGGGTGGAGCTTACCCATGGTATCCCCCACGATACGGGCGGATTTTTTATTGGGCTTGTTATACTGAACGCCCATTTCGTTCATGGTATAAAGAACCCGCCTGTGAACGGGCTTAAGGCCGTCCCGCACGTCCGGCAGCGCCCTGCCTGCGATAACGCTCATGGCATAGTCGAGATAACTGTTTTTAAGAGTCTCCTCTATGCTTATGTCTTCAATCTGTCTGTTTATGCTGTTGTTATCCATTTATCCGCCTATATATCCAGGTTTCTAACGTTAAGAGCGTTCATTTCTATAAACTCTCTCCTGGGCCCTACCGTATCGCCCATAAGGAGTGAAAAAAGCTCGTCCGCGGCTTCGCCGTCCTCCACGGTCACCCGGTAAAGGCTGCGGCGCTCCGGGTCCATGGTCGTTTCCCAAAGCTGGTCCGGATTCATTTCGCCCAGACCTTTAAAACGGGAAATATCAAGACCCTTGCGGCCTCTCGAATCCACAAACCCCATAAGAGCGGAAAGGCTTTCGAAAACCTCCCGGTTTCCGTCTTTAAGCTCTATTTCATAAGGCTTGTTTCCCGCTTCTTTAACGAAGCCTCCGAGCCTTCTCAGCTCTCTGAATTCAGGAGAGGAAAGAAGCTCCGAATTTATATAATGCCTTTCGTGGTTAGCCTCGAAGGATATGCCGTATCTGCCGTGCTCCTCGTCGAAAAAGGTCTTTACGTTTATGTATTCGTCGAAAGCGCCTTCCTTTTTAAGATGCTCCATAAACTTTTCCGTATAAGCTTTATCCTCTAAGGATTTTATATCGAGATCCGGATACACGGAAAAAGCGTGGGTGAGCTTTTCGTTAAGACCTTTCCTCACGTATTTGGCAGCCACCTTGCCGTAACGCAAAAGCTGCAGAAAAAGAGGCTTCATCCTGGCTTCTTCCACCCCAGGCATGGTAAAATCGGAAAGGGCCGCGTCAAGCAGGAAATTTTCAAGCTCGTCGTCGTTTTTGATGAACCGGCTGCTTTTTCCTCTCGTAACCTTGTAGAGCGGCGGGTTGGCAAGGTATATGTAGCCTCTTTCTATAAGATCCCTCATATGCCTGAAAAAGAACGTGAGAAGCAATGTTGCTATATGGGCTCCGTCAACGTCCGCATCCGTCATTATTATTATCTTATGGTAGCGCAGCTTTTCCGGATTGAAAGCGTCCTTACCTATACCTGCCCCGAAAGCCGTTATCATGTTTCTTATTTCCTGGCTTGAAAGCATTTTGTCAAGCCGGGCCTTTTCCACGTTAAGTATTTTACCTCTTAAAGGCAGTATGGCCTGGAAATCGCTGTTTCTGCCCTGCTTTGCGGAGCCTCCGGCAGAATCCCCCTCTACGAGAAAAACCTCCGTTTTTGAAGGGTCTTTTTCGTGGCAGTCCGCCAGCTTTCCTGGCAGTGAAGTGCTTTCAAGAGCGGATTTTCGTCTTGTAAGCTCCTTGGCCTTTCTTGCGGCCTCCCTGGCCTGATATGCCTGCAGCGCCTTCTCGAGTATTTTCCTTACTATTGCGCCGTTTTCCTCCATAAAATCCTGTAATCCGGCGCCTACTATTGATTCTACGGCTGTTTTTGCGGAGTTTGAACCCAGCTTGGTTTTAGTCTGGCCCTCGAAAACAGGGTCCGTCATCTTTATGGAAAGGACGGCCGACATGCCCTCCCTTATATCGTCTCCCGTAAGGTTATTTTCTTTTACAAGATTGTTTTTAACGACATAGCTGTTAAAAACCTTCGTAAGAGCCGCTTTAAAGCCCGCTTCGTGAGTGCCGCCTTCTTCCGTGTGGATGTTGTTTACGTATGAGTATATGGATTCGTTGTAGGAATCGTTATATATCATGGCAAGCTCTACGATTATGCCGCCGGACTCGCCCTTAACGTATATCGGATCCTCGAAAATAAGGTTTTTCGTCTTATTGAGATATTTTACGAAGCTGGGTATGCCGCCTTCGTTGCAGAATTCCTGCGTTTGATCGAAGCGCTCGTCCGTAAGGATTATTTTTACCCCGCTGTTAAGATAGGCAAGCTCCCTGAAACGGCGGGCAAGAGTGTCGAAAGAAAGCTCTAAGGTTTCGAAAATAAGCCCGTCCGGCTTAAAGGTTATTTTTGTGCCGGTGCCGGAGGAATCACCTGTCTTTTCAAAAGGTGTGGACGGTTTTCCCCTTTCGTATTCCTGGTGGTAAATCCCCCCGTCCCTTTTAACGGTAACGGAAAGAGTCTCAGAAAGGGCGTTCACTACGGAAACACCCACCCCGTGAAGACCTCCAGAAGTTTTATAGGAATTAGAATCGAATTTACCCCCGGCGTGCAGCACCGTAAGCACTACCTGAACCGTCGGTATTTTGGCCGTAGGGTGTATGCCTACGGGTATTCCGCGGCCGTTATCCTCCACGGTAACGCTTCCGTCGGCATGGAGGGTCACGCGTATTTCCGAACAGTAGCCTGCCATGGCTTCGTCTATGGAGTTGTCAACGACCTCGTAAACCAGATGGTGAAGACCCCTTACTCCCGTAGAGCCGACGTACATGCCCGGGCGCTGCCTTACGGCCTGAAGCCCCTCCAATACTTTAATACTGCTTTCGCTGTAGCTTTGTTCCTTGTTTTCCGACATCTTTTATCCTTGGAGAAAAATAGTATTTTTAAAACCGAGCCTGATGTTTTCCACGCCCGTATATATAGCTTGTCTATCGTTTGAAAAACGCTCTCTGAGAAGCTCCGCCCTTTTTCCGTCAAGACCGGCCTCAAAGTCGTCTAAAAGAGTTATTATACTGATTTTTCTGAGTTCTTCAATATGTTTTGCGGCGGAGAGAAGCGCAAGCATCGAGAAGGTTTTTTTCTGCCCGAAGGAGGAAAATTTCTCTATAAGCTTTCCGTTGAGGCACATATCGGCCCTGTCTCTGTGAACCCCGTAATCGCACCGCTTTTTTACAATTTCCTTTTCCAGAAGAGAACGATCGTTTACGTTCGTTTTATATGATATGAAAACCGGGTCCATTTTAAAGGCGGATTCTTCGTACAGTTTTTCAAGATCCTTATTTATGGCGGCTATTACGCTTTTTCTTCTTTCCGATATAAGGAGGGACAGTTTTATTATTTCTTCGTTAAGCACTTCTATATACGTTTTATCCGGCCTTTCGCCTTCAAGTTCCGCAGCTTTCTGTGTTATAAGACGTTTATATGATCTTATATCGTCAATGTGCCTTTTTTCGGCGTAAAAAGCGAATCTGTCTATAAAGGAACGTCTTTCCGACTGGTCTCTGCTTAATATACCCGGGTTTTCGGGAGTATGGCATGCGACGGGTACGGAGAATATATAGTCGGAAACGCTTTCGACGGGGGCTTCGTCTGCGGAAAGATATTTTTTTCCGTCGTATTTAAGCTTTATTTCCCTTTTAAAGCCGTTTTCTTCCGTTTCGGCTTCTATGCGCATAAAGGGCTCGTTAAAAGAAACCATACCGGAAACCGGCTGCTTTCTGAACCCTCTCATAGCTAATAACAGATAGGCCGCTTCAAGAACGGTAGTTTTGCCGGAACCGTTTGCTCCCGTGAATATGATTTCGTCATGGAGTTCAAAATATGAACGGGAGTGGTTCCTTACATTGAAAAGCGCAAGGGAATTTATTTTCATCTGATTTTTTAAAGAACGTTTTTTAGCCGCTCCGTTTTATAGCGGCTGTTTTTCGTTTTTCCTGATATGGCTTTTCCCTTTTCAGCCGTTAAATTTTATCTATGGATATGGGAACTACAAGATAACGGTATCTTTCGCTTTCGGGGGTTATAAGGGCGGGGGAGCGCCTGTCAGCCATTTCCAGGGTAAATCCGTCCGTCTCTATGTTTGAAAGGATCTCCGTAACGTGTTTGGCGTTTAATATTATTTCGAATTTATCGCCGGAATATTCTATATCTTCCAGGGTTTCGGAGCCCTGTCCGTATTCCGTTTCAAGGCTTGCCATATTTAGCCTGCCGTTTTCAAAGGAGAGCATTAATCCCGGAGTGTCCTCGCTTGATATGGCAGACACCCTTTTGGCGGCGTCTATAAACTGTTTCCTGTCCATTTTGGCTTTAACGGGATATTCATTGTTAAATAGCCTGCTTACGCCTTTTACGAATTTTTCTATGAGTTTTGAATATATTATCATATTTTCCGTTTTGAATGATATCTGCCGCCTATCCGTTTCTATTTCTACCGGCCCGCGGCCTTCCAGGATTCTTATAAGCTCCACTATGGTTTTTTTGGGTATGTTTACTGTAAATTCGTCCGAAAATTCCGCGTCGAACAGGGTTGAAGCTATGGCCACCCTTTGCAGGCCCGTTGCGAACATTTCAAGGCAGTTGCCGTAAACGTTGAACTGGGCTCCGGTATATTCCAGCTTCTGCGATTCGTTTGAAATACAGAACCATATTCTTTTAAGCAGCGTTATAAGTTCTTTGGAGTCTATTTTAAGGTAATATTCCGGGTTTATGTCCGACATTGTGGGAAAGCCTTCCGGGCTCATTGTGGATAGCTTGAAAACGGAGCGGCCGGATTTTATATTAAGTCTTGAACCGTCGAAATGAAAATCGATAAGAGAGCCGTCGGGAAGTTCTTTCACTATATCGAACAGCTTTTTTCCGCTTACGGTAAGCGCTCCCGTTTCCGAAGCGTCTACATCCATAGAGCAGCAGAAGCCTACCTGATAGTTTGTGGCCTTCATGGTCAGTTTATTTTCTTCCACGCTTATATGGATATTCTGGAGAAGCGTGTTCAGATTTTTAGGGCTTGTGAAGCTGGTAGCGTATTGTATGTATGGGAGAACGCTTTCTTTTACGGCGGAGAATCTCATGATTTGCTCCATTTTCTTTTATAGTATTAGGCTGCTGTCCTTTGATATAGTATGGAAAATATCTATAACAAGCTTTACTTTTGATAGTTTAGTTTGTCATAAGTATTTTCATAACCCTACGTTTATTTTATAAGGATATGGCCTTTATTATATATATTTGTTGCAGTTATTATAGGTGTTTTGATAACTGAAAACAAGAAAAATATATTAAATCCATAAAGGATTTTAGAGAAAAATATCTTGTTGTTATCTTTTAACTGTTTTCAACGGGTGATTTTTTAAAGGTTATTTTCTGCCGCGTACGGTTATTGAAAATATTTATGCAGATGCTCCCTAATGAAGATAGTTATGGCAAATAATTATAATAATTTTTAGCAGTCAAAACATTCATAATCGTGCCCGCGGGGCGATACAAACTTGACGAGCCCTTTAAGAGATCGCCTTGCAGGAAGCTTCGGGCGAGATTATTCATTACCCCGGAGCAAGCCGCCGTATTATAAATATCTTCCATAACTTTATACTAACCTTTATCGGTGGATAGCAGCCAATATTTATAATACCGGTTCCGGGATGTAAAAAAAGTGTTTCCGGCTGTTTTGGTTAAAGGGATGAAGTTATTAATAGCTGTTAAAAACTCTATGTGTTGATAACTTGAGAAACTTAATAAAAAGCATATGTAAAGGAGATTACGGCTGTTGAAGAAATTTTTGGTCAAAAGGTTCGGGCGGCCGTTTATTTATTCATTTTCATTTGTTTTGAAAGATCCGCCACGGTTCCTTTAAGCTCCTCGTCCGTTTCAAGGCGCAAGGTTATTTTTTTGACCGCCGCCATTACGGTAGAATGGTCTCTGCCGAAAAGGGAGCCTATATCGTTAAGGGAAAGGGATGTTTTCTGCCTTAAAAGATACATGGCCACGCTTCTGGGATAAGCGATGCTGTTGGCTCTGGTTTTTGATTTAAGGTCTATGGGCTTAAGGTGGAAGTAAGATGCGGTTATAAGTATTATTTCGTCGGGGGAGAGAACCTTATCCCTTTTGGAAAGATATGTTTTAACGACGGATTGGGCAAATTCCACGGTTATTTCAGTCTGCTGCAGCTCCGCCATAGTGTGCAGTGTAGTTATAACCCCTATTATGGGGCGCACGTTTCTGCTTTTTACGTTTTCCGCCAGAAAACGCACCACATCCGGCTTTACCTCCGTGCGCAGCATTTCGAAGCGTTTAAATATTATCGCCTCCCTTTCCTCTACGGAAGGCGGCTGCACGTCCACCATAAGCCCTGCGGAAAAGCGGCTCGTAAGCCTTTTGTCAAGGTCCGGTATTTCGTTGGGGGCGGCGTTGGAGGTAAGTATTATTCTTTTCTGGTTGGCGTACAGAAAGCTGAATGTAAAGAAAAACTCCTCCGAGGTTTTTTGCCTTGTCTCACCGGCAAGGGCCTGTATATCGTCGAAAAGAAGCACGTCGGCGTCCTGATATTTGGCTTTGAAGTCCTCCTGCTTTTTCTGCCGGAGAGCCGTTATAAATTCGTTCATAAAGGTTTCGCCGGTGGTGTATATGATCTTGAGCTTAGGGAAGTTTTCTTTAAGCTCGTTGCCTACGGCCTGCATCAGGTGGGTTTTCCCCAGGCCCACGTCTCCGTATATGTAAAGCGGGTTATAAAGGGTGTTGAAGCCCTTGGCCGCGGCTACGCAGGCGGAATAGGCGAAAGAGTTGGAAGCTCCCGTAACGAAGTTTTCGAAAGTCATCATTTTATCAAGAGGCATGCCGTAAACGTCTTTGCTTTCCTCTTTGGCCGCGGGCGCAGACGGCTGATGGACGGGTTTTGACGCGGGTACGGCGTTTTTGACGATTATTTTTATATCATCGGCTTTAAAGAGGTTGTCCTTAAGGGCCTCTTTAAGTACGCCTATATATTTATCCTCCACCCAGGTTTTAAAAAACCTGTTGGGGGCGGATATGGTTACCACGTCCCCGCGAAGCTCCGAAAGCTCCAGAGGCCGCAGCCATTTTTCTATTTCCGCCGGGTCCAGGTTCTTTGAGGCCGACGCCAGTATTCCGTTCCAGATAGACGCGTTTTTCAAGAGTCAGTCCTAAAATTTTACGGTAAGATTTATACCCGCTCCGAAGCCGAAGCCGGTCGACCTTTCCCCGCTGTAATCGCTGAAAGTTTTTCCGGTGTATCTTTTTCCGTCCAGCAGCATGGCCACGTAAGGCGATATGGAAGCTGCCCCGGCTATTGTAAGGCTGTAGCGCAGCCTGAGCCAGTAAAATTCCGTATAATATTTCGGCTGGGAGTGGAAGTAAAGGTCCTTATTTCCGCCGGACATTCTGTATTGCTTCTGCTCCAGCTCAAACTGAAGTGAAAGCACGTTGTTTGCGTTAAACCCGAAATTATAGGAAGCAAGCAGATTCATCACGGGCACATATTTAAGCTCGAGAGACTGGTATCGCCCCGTGTATATTTTGAGATAGGTAAGGGGAAAACCCAGTATCAGATAAAAAGCCGGCCCGTCGTATTCGTACCGTATTACGGGAAGCGGGTAACCGTCCAGAAGTATCCGCTCCGTAGACCAGTCTATGCCGAGATAAAGCCTGTTGTAATGGGGGACCCTTGCCCCGCCCTTTCCTTCCGTATACCTTATTGCCGTCTGGAAAAGCCTGAAAGCGTAAAAAACGTCGAAATCGACCAGGTTAAACTGGGTAAAAGGCTCGTCGCTGGATGAGGATATGCCCGCGCCGAACCAGTGGCCGCCGCTTTTGAAGGCATAAGACGCGCCTATTGTGGTAAGGCTTTCGTCTCCCCAGTTATGGGCGAATTTATAGGAAAAATTATGAGGCCCCATGGTGTGGCTGCCGTCCAGGTTTATCCTGTTCGAGTTATAGCGGCTGGAATCCATAAACCTGTATCCGAAATCCACTCCCTCCAGCGTGGAATACAGGGTGGCGGCTCCGGCGGCAGGCAGCCAGGCGGCAAAAAATATCAGTATCGTCAAAAATTTCCAGGGCATCGTATTTCTCCGTAATTTCCGGCTCGCCGTCTTTTCGGCGTACGGCGGCCCGGGTTCCCTTTTTTAGGCTTTTGAAAGTTTGCTTTTAGAGGCTTTGAGTTTCACGCCGTCAAGAACGAGCGGGGCGAACCGCACTCCCGAATACACCGGAATCCCTTTAAGGCAGGCGTATTCGGCCGTGAACCCGAAAAGGGGCGCTTCTTCCAGTATGAAGGCTTCCGCGTTTTTATACCGTTCCAGAAGCGGCAGCGGCAGGCGGGAGGCGGCGACAAAATATCCCTTATAATCTTCAAGCTCCGTTTTTGCCGTTGCCTCAGCCTCAATCTCCGTTTCCGGTGTAAAAAGGCTTAAAGGGGAAAATTCCGCCAGGTTCAGCGCCTTTGTTATCATCTGCTCCGATATTTTCGGGCATTGCTCCAAATCCCGGCCGTAAATTTCTGCGGGAAGCACCTGGGCGGCGTACCTGTCCCACAGCCACCGGCGGAAGTTTATAGTATGGGCCGTGTCTCCGAAAAAGGAGTCGAAGGCTATGCGGCGCACTTCGGAGTGTTCGAATAAATATATTTCCTCAGGGTTTTTAAGCCTGTCTTTCTTTATGCCGAAATCTGCCAGCTGCTTGAGTACCTGATTGCTTTTTTCAATGAAGGAGCAGGCCGCGAGATAGATTTCATCCCGAAGATCGAGCATCATGTGCATTTCGGAGATTATTTTCCTTATTTTGCCTGAAGCGCCGAACCGTTTTGTAAAAGGTATTTTCTTTATGGCGCTTTCTATGGTGTCCGACGGCTTTTCGCAGGAAAAAGCCGTTTGAACCGTCCGGGAGGCGTAATCCAGATATATGGGCAGGGTAAGAGATTCGCCGCGGAAAAATATGGAATCCGGCCTTGTTCTGAACACGGCCGAAAGCATACCGGAAAAATCGGGGAAATATCCGCGCAGCCTGGCCGCTCCGTCGGCAAGCTTTATAAAAACATATTCCGCGCAGATGGCGAGCTTTACGGGATATTCCACGTAGCTGTCCTCCACTATCGTGGTTGTGGATATGTGGGGTATCGTCCTTTTTATATCCTCAAGAAGTTCCGTTATCTCGCCCGTTTCCACTGGAAAATAGGATTTGTTGATACGTTCCGGCGCCGCCTGCTTTTTAAGGTAAAGGCTGGGAGCGTAGGACGCCCTGAAAATGGCGCTGCCGGTGCCGCAGGCTTTAAGCATTTTTTCAAAGGCGTTCACGTTCGTCATGGCCCTGCCGTAAACGGGCACGGCGGAGGGGGACGAGGTTTTCAGATTGCAGGAAACGAATATGGGGTTCAGCGCGTCGGGTATTTTTTCCAGCACAGAAACGGAAAAAGGCGACAATGTCTCTGGGAAAATGCTTCCGATAAAACCGGAGGATAGCATTACCGATTCGTCGTAAAGCTTGGAGGCGGGGGCGGCGTATTCCACGGGGGTAAGGGGCCGGGGTATCCGGTAATCCCTCATATCGCCGCCTCTTACTGGCTTTTCCTCCGAAATGGAGGCGGATATTATTTTCGCTTCGCCGTTATTAAGCGCGATACTCGTGTTAAGCGGAAGACCTATGGCGCTTTCCGCGTCGTTAAGCAGCTTGGCCGTTTCGCTCCAGTCTTTTTCGCCTATGCTCGCGCCGCCTTTTACTATCCGCACGAAGTCCTTATAAACGCCTTTAAGCAGTATTGCTTCAAAGCCTTCCCCAGTTACGGAATGAAAACCGAAATTGCCGCGATATGACGGCCTGCATTCGAGGACGCGCCCTCCCACGCTTTCCATATCCGCCAGTGCCAGCCCGCTCAGGCGCAGTTTTTCAAGCAGTTCCTTTTCGTCCATCTTGCTTCAGGCGTCCTTATTTTATAAGAGCGTCCGCTATTTCGCGGTAGCGTCTGGAGGCTTCTTTCACTATGTTTTCCGGCAGCTTAGGCGCGGGAGGAGTCTTATCCCAGTCCAGCGTCTCAAGATAGTTGCGCACTATCTGTTTATCCATGCTGTCCTGAACCTGCCCGGGAGTATAAGTCTTTGCGTACCAGAAGCGGGACGAATCGGGGGTCAGGACTTCGTCTATCAATATTATGCCGCCGTCGTATACGCCGAATTCCAGCTTCGTGTCGGCGATTATTATATCTTTTTCAAGAGCGTATTCCGCGGCCTTTTTGTATATGGCCATAGTGTATTGCTTCAGCTTTTCCGCCGTGCCGGCGCCTACCGTGGCTTCCATTTTGGAAAACGTTATGCTTTCGTCGTGTTCGCCGATTTCGGCTTTCGTTGATGGCGTGAATATTGGCTCGGGGAACCTGTCCGCCTCCCGCAGCCCCTCCGGCAGCTCTATCCCGCATATTCTGCCGGTTTTTTTATAATCCTTCAGACCGCTTCCCGTAATATATCCCCTTACCACACATTCCACCGGCAGGGGCGCGGCCTTCTTTACCAGCATGGCCCGGCCTTCCAGCACGTCCTTATGCCTGCGGCACTCCTCCGGCATTTCCTCCACCTTTGTGGTGATAAGGTGGTTCGGCACGATATCCTTCGTCATGCCGAACCAGAATTCGGAAAGCTCCGTCAGCACCCGCCCCTTTCCCGGCACGCCGTTGGGCAGTATTACGTCGAAAGCGGAGATTCTGTCCGTGGAAACGATAAGGAGCTTATCGCCCAGGTCGTAAATATCCCGGACTTTGCCCCGGCCCAAAAGTTTCATATCGGGAAAATCAGTCTGTAAAACCGTGCTCATGCTTCACCTCGTTTTATAAACTAAATAATACCTTTGATATTTAAAAGCAAGTTTAATATGGCTCCGGCCCGCTGCGGGCCTTCGCCCGCTCCGTATGAAAAAAGTAATTTTTTAAAGGTATATAAATATTATTATAAGGAAAGCCGCCGTTATTCACTTGCAAAAACCGGCCGTTATGTGTTATTCAATATGTGAGGATACGAGCGGAAAAGAACGGCGCTCCGGGCGCCGCAGATATGCCCGGCCCGCTGCGGGCTCAAATTTTAAGGGGTGTTATATGGCTTTGGACGCTACGGATGTTAAAATTCT
Source organism: uncultured Deferribacterales bacterium (assembly GCA_947853665.1). Classification (GTDB taxonomy): domain Bacteria; phylum Chrysiogenota; class Deferribacteres; order Deferribacterales; family Mucispirillaceae; genus CANTXF01. The sequence goes on from CANTXF010000063.1 coordinate 76,912, forward strand.
CAATATGCTTATCAATAACGGCCGCATATCGTATACGGATATAGCTAAGGAAGTCGGCATGAAGCCGCCCTCGGTTATCGACAGAATAAAGAAAATGGAATCCGAGGGCATTATTTTCGATTACTGCGCCAGAGTGAATTATAAAAAGCTGGGCTTCGACGTGGTGGCTTTCGTCGGCGTTACCATAGATAATCCGGTGCATATAGACAATTTTGAGACTAAAATAAAAGACGTGGACGAGGACATAGTGGAATGCTGCCACGTTACCGGCGACTTTACCCTGCTTATGAAAGTCATCACGAAAAATACCAATACGCTCGCCACTATTATCAAAAAGATACGAAACTTCCCCGGCGTGGCCAATACGAATACCATTCTGGTATTTTCCACCATGCTCGATAAAGTTCACAGGGTATAGCCATAGGCGCGCTGCCGTCCGTAAGCGCGGTTATACCCGTTTACGGGCGCGGCCATATTATAAGGGACGCTCTTGAAAGCGTCTTTATGCAGGAAAAGCCCCCTGCGGAAGTCATAGTATGCGACGACGGCTCGCCCGAGCCTGTGGAAGCTTTTATCAAACCCTATCTCCGAAAGATAATATACATCAGAAGCGAAACCAATAAAGGCGTATCCGCCGCCAGAAACGCGGGGATAAGGGCCGCCGGGTCGGATTACGTCGCCTTTCTCGATTCGGACGACGTGTGGCTGCCCGATAAACTCTCCGTTCAGATGGAACGTATGGCTGCGGGCGGCTTTATCCTCTCCCATACGGACGAATTCTGGTACAGGGACGGCCGCTGGCTTAATCAGGGCTTAAAGCACAGGCGGTGGGGCGGGGATATTTTCACAAAAGTTCTCGATATGTGCAGGGTATCGCCTTCAAGCCTCGTAATGCGCAGGGACGCCGGGTTTTTCGACGAAAGCCTGCGTGTCTGCGAGGATTACGAATTTATTTTGCGGGCGAGCCTTCGTCACGAAATAGACTATGTGGAAAAAAAGCTGCTTGTAAAAAGGGCCGTTACGGACGACCAGTTAAGCTCCGGCATAAAATATATAGAATCCGTCCGCCTTGGTATTCTCGAAAGGTTTGCAGCCGCCAACCCGGAAATAAGCGGCGCGAAAAGGGAGGCTCTTGAAAGGGAGCTTATGAGAAAGCGCTCCATTACGGGAGGCAGGAGCCTTTAAGGAGCGGCCTTGGATCCTGAACGGGGATGATCTTTTTCGCGGATGTACTCTTACATGGATTAATGCAAAGCTGCGGCTTATGCAGGCAAAGAATAATAAGAATAAAAGCGTCTGGTCAGGCGCTGCTAAAGGGGCTTGCGCATAAGTTTGCTTTGCCCGCGCAGGTCTTAATGAATGTTTCTGGCGGCGAAGGAACATTATTATAATTATTTGCCGTAACTCTGCCTGCGTCAGGGGACAGCCGCCGTTTTTTTACAGCCTTGCGCCTCGGGGAGGGATATATTATCTGCCTCCGTCCATTCTTGCCAGGACAGGAAAAAGGGCTTTGTTTATTTTCCTCATAAATATCCACAGTATTAAAGAGCCGGTCAGCATTATCAGCGCGCATACGAGAGCCGCCGCTTCCGCCCCTGTGTGCTCCGCCATAAGGCCGGCGAGAAAAGCCCCTACCGGGCCGAAGCCCACGTTGCAGATAGTGTATATGCTTATTACCCGCGAGCGCTTGTCCTCTGCCGCAACGGACTGCATAAGGGTATTGACCGCCGTGAAGGTGGCCGCCATGCCTATACCCATAGGCACCGTAAGGAGTATGGAAAGGCTCATATCCTTCGACAGGGCGAAAAGGGTGTAGAAGGTTATGTAGGCCAGGCTTGTAATCCCTACCGAAAGGGGCAGCTGGCGCATTTTTATTACGGAGGCCACGGCGAACCCGCCGAAAAAAGCTCCGAGGCCCACCCCCGCCATAAGAAAGCCCAGCAGCCTCGAGCCGCCCTCCAGTATGTCTTTTGCAAATATGGGAAAAAGCACGGCGTATGAATAGGAGAATGTGGAATAAAATATAAAGGATATTACGATTATCCTTAAAGGGAAATATTCCGCCACATATTTAAGCCCTTCCGCCGTGGCTTTCAGCGGGTTCTGCTTTTTTGCCGTCACCTTGCGTTCGTTAAATTTTATTATATAGAGGGCGTATATCACGGCCAGATATGCGCAGGCGTTTATGACGAAGCAGGCGGCCTCGCCGGTGTAAAATATTATAAATCCTGCTATGGACGGCCCTATCAGGCGGGACAGGTTAAATATCATGGAATTTATCGCAATGGCGCTTTTAAGCTGGCGCTTGGTCTCCACCATAAGCATTATTGATGATTGCCTGGCGGGAAGCCCTACCGAGTTTACCAGGCCGAAATAAAGACTCATAACCAGTATCCACCAGAAGTTCACGGAATCCGTAATAAGCAGCGCGGCCATTACGGCGGCGTGAATCAGTGCCAGGGTCTGGGTGGTTATCAGGGTCATCCGTATATCGTGCCTGTCGAGCCAGGCTCCGGCGAAAAGGCCAACGAGTATTATGGGAGCCTGTGAAAGCAGCTCTATAAGCCCCAGCCTGAAAGCGGAGCCGGTCACCCTGTAAACTAGCCAGGAAAGGGCCATTTTCTGCATCCACAGGCCAACGAGAGAAACCGACTGGCCCGCGATAAATATGCGGAAGCTTCTTGAACGCAGTGCGGAAAAAGTGTCTGGGTCGAAAGAAAACCCCACGCCGCCTCCGTCTGGGCCGTTTATTTTAATCCATACGGCAGTCTTTCATACGGTCCGGCTCCGGGCCGCATTTATATATTTCGCACCGGCCGAAAGGATAGGAACGCTTCGTCATCAGGTCGAACACGAAGCTTTCCGCACCGCTTCTTCCTTTTTCCCCGGTTTGGTAGGCCGTCCAGTGTTTGACGGTAACGCCCGGGCCGCATATAAGCACCCGCGAGCCGTATAGCCGGGCCTCGTGGGGAGTAAGGGCGGCAGAGATGCAGAAAACCGCAAGCAGCATTGAAATTCTGATAAGTTTCATATACGATGATATTACTTTAAAAATAAAAGTCAAACCTTAAAAGAGTTCCGCGCTCCTTTAACCGAGGGGGCCGCTGTACGGGGTATTGAAGTTTTGAGGATATGTCTCTCGTTATTTCTGGTTTTTATTTTTTCCGCCTCCGCTTCGGCCGCCCGCCCTCCCGGAGCCGCCGGGCCGAAGGAGCCTAAAGCTCCCGCCATGTCCGCTCCGGAGCCGGATGAGCCTTTGCCGGAGGGCGGCGTTCAGATGGACGATCTCCCCTTAAAGGAGCCGGATGAACTCGCGGTGCCGGAACCGGGGGACAGGGATATTTTCAGGCTGTATGAAAAGGAGCCGGAGATCCCCCTTTTCGAGCCGGATATCAGGTTCGGCCCCGACGGCTCCAAAGAGCCGGAGCCTCTTCTTATATCCCCGGACGGGGAGCTTCACTGGCCCTGCCCCAAAGGGCTTATATGCAGGTAAAGTTTTTGGCGGCTGTCCTCTGGACATAGATAGTTGTGGCAGATAATTATAATAATTCTTGCCAGCCGTTAAAAACACTCATAATAGGCGAACTTAAGGAGAAACCCTTTAAACGGCGCCTTGCAGGACGCTCCGGGTGAGATCGTTCATTACCCCGGAGCAAGTCATTGCATTATAAATATTCGCAAATATACCCTTACGTAGATTAATAAAGTTATGGGAAATATTTATAATACAGCGACTTGCTCTAGGGCAATGAATAATAAAAC
>CANTXF010000064.1 GCA_947853665.1 uncultured Deferribacterales bacterium
CATCAACCAGCGCTGGCTGGGCGGCACCCTTACCAACTTCAACACCATAAAAAGCCGTGTGGCCCGCCTTAAAGAGCTGGAGGAAATGTTCGCCACGGATTTTATCAAGCGTTTTACCAAAAAAGAGGCTTCCCTCCTGAAAAAGGAATACGAGAAGCTCGAAAAAAACCTTGGCGGCATTAAGGAAATGAAAAATATCCCGGACGTGATGTTCGTGATAGATATAAAAATGGAGCAGAACGCCGTGGCCGAAGCCCACAAGCTGGGAATACCCATAGTGGCCATAGTGGACACAAACTGCGACCCCGAACAGGTGGACTTCCCCATACCGGGCAACGACGACGCAATAAGGGCATGCCAGCTTATAGCGGGACGCCTTGCGGACGCGGTAGAAGAAGGCAGGCAGTCAAGAGAGGACGACCTTGTTCAGGAAGTGCGCTCCGCCGAAGCTCAGGAAGACGTGGAAGAAGTGGAAATAGTATCCATGGCCGACGCTGAAAAAGCCGGGGCCGAAACCGAAGAAAAAGAAGAGGTGCAATAACTTATGGCAGAAATAACAGCAAGCCTCGTTAAAGAACTCCGTGAAAAAACCGGCGCCGGCATGATGGACTGCAAAAAAGCCCTGGCCGCCGTCGAATGCGATATAGAAAAAGCAATAGATTTTCTCCGCACAAAGGGCCTTGCAGACGCGGCCAAAAAATCCGGCAGGGTGGCGGCAGAAGGCATAGTGGCCGCCTATGTGTCCGATGACGCGAAAGCGGGCGCCATAGTCGAAGTAAACAGCGAAACGGACTTCGTGGCTAAAAACGAGGAGTTCGTAGCTTTCGCCAACGGAATATGCAGATTCATATCGGAAAATAAACCCGCCGATCTGGACGCTCTCCTTGCCATGCCTTACGAAGGCTCCACCGTGGAAAAAGTCCTGGCGGACAAGGTGGCTAAAATCGGCGAAAATATTAAAATACGCCGTTTCGCCCATTTCGACGTAAAAGGCGAAGGCTTTGTGGACGCCTACATACACATGGGCGGCAAAATAGGCGTTCTCGTGGAAGTGGAAGGCGCCTCCAAAAGCGACGCGGAAACCGTAAGGGACGTGGCTCTGCATATCTGCGCCGCCAATCCTCTCTGCGTATGCGAAAGCCAGCTCGACCCGGCCGTATTGGAGCACGAAAAAGGCATTTATCTGGAAAAAGCAAAAGAATCCGGCAAACCGGCCCAGATAATAGAAAAAATCGTGGAAGGCCAGATAAACAAATTTAAGCAGGAAGTATGCCTCGTAAGCCAGAAGTTCGTTAAAAACCCGGACGAAACCGTAGCGAGCGTGCTTTCCGGCAAAACAGTTACCCGCTTCGTACGTTTTCAGCTGGGCGAAGGAATCGAAAAGAAAACCGAGGATTTCGCCGAAGAAGTGCGCAAGCAGGCGGGCCTTTAATCAGAAGGCAGGACAACAAAAAAACGACGAGCCTCCCGGAAACGGGAGGCTTTTTTTATTACGGCCATACCATTATACAGATTTATGTAAAGTTATGGAAAATATTTACGCAACCATACCTTTACGTAGATTAACGAAGTTATGGGAAATATTTATAATACGGCGGCTTGCCCATATCGGCGAATAATAAAACGGAAGTGCCCGGCAAGGCGCCGCCCGAAGGGGCTTTTGCCTAAAGAACCCGCCTTGCTGAGCGGCCCTTATTATGAATATTTTTGGGGCGAAGGAACATTACTATAATTATTTGCCATAACTATCTGCGCCGGGCGATAGCCGCCTTTTTTTATTTTACCGGCGGAAACTCGCTTTATATATTAAGCCCGTAAAAGAAAAACCCCTTTAATAAGCCGCCCGCAGATTATCCGCAAAGCCTGGCGCTTTACTTTAACGGCAAAAGATAGTAAAAGAGACCTTACCGTTAAAGCCGCGCCGCGGCGTCTTTGGAGAACGCGCCTTATAATGACTACTACCCGTTCAAAAAAACTGCTTCTGCTCGCCCTTGCGGGGATGGCCCTTTTTACCCTGGCAAGGCTGGCTCTTTTCATTGTTTACCGGGATACCTTCGGAAACTACCCCGCTTTCGACATAGCGGCCGCCTTTCTGCGGGGCCTGCGGTTCGACGGGGCCATATTCTTTACCTTTACCGCGGTTTTCTTCGCCCTGCTGCTATTCCCGGTAAAAAACGCCCTTTATCACAAAACCGTGGTATGGCTCATGTTCCCCGTCTATGTGTTTATGGGGGGATTTCTCGCCGCCGATATAATATATTTCGGCTACGCCGGCCGCCACATGGCCAACGAACCTTTCGCACTGGGAGCTGATACGGGTTTTCTCCTCGATATGCTGCCTGTATATTGGGCGCAGACGGCCGCGGCAGTTCTTCTAGTAGCGGCGCTTACTTTCCTGTGGAAAAGAATAGCTAATATAAAAATAATCCCTGAAAAATCCTGGAAACGATACGCCGCCGTTTTTATCATCTGGTGCGGGGCCATATTCCTTATAATAAGGGGAACCGTATCGGATAAGCCCATAAGCACCATAGATGCCTTCGTTTCGGGAGATTCCAACATGGGGAACCTTACCCTGAACGGCCTTTTCAGCACGGCGAAATATTTTTCCCACCAGAGCACGGCTTCTTCAGGCGATTACACCTTTTTCGACGGCGAAACGGCAAAAGCGATTCTCGATTCCTACCGCTCCGCTCCCTGCTCTTACCCTGAGAAAATAGAAGGCGGGCGGCCTAATATTGTGTTTCTCCTGCTTGAAAGCTGGAGCGCCTATTACGCGGATTCCTACGGGGCGGGCGGGCTTGGCCTTACGCCGTCCCTCGACGCCCTGTCTGAAAAAGGCATAAAATTTACACGCCACTACGCTCCCGATAAACGCAGCATATCGGCCATACAGGCCACCCTTACGGGTATTCCGCCCATAGGCGGCCTGCCGTCTCTGGGCTTCGGCCTTGAAACCATGGCTAAAGGCAACGTGGGCAGGCTGCTTACGGACGCAGGCTACGACACGGTTTTTATCCAGTCGTCCCGCAGGCGTTCCTTTTATATGGACGCGATAGCTAAAAGCCTGGGCTTTAAGGAATATTACGGCATGGAGGACGCGGGCGCCGTCCTGGACTATCCAGATAAATCCGCCTCCAAATTCGGCTGGGATTACGAAACATATATGCTCCTGAAAGAAAAGCTCAAAAATAAAGGCGTGGAAAAGCCTTTCATGGCCTTCCTTTTTACCGGCACAACACACACGCCCTACGCCCCTCTGCCGGAAAAGTTTATGAGATTCCCCCATGATAAAGACGGAGAAAACGGCTTTAAAAACACCCTCATATACGCGGACTGGAGTCTGGGAGAATTTTTCAGAAGTATAGAGAACGAACCCTGGTTCCATAACACCATATTTATAATAACCGCCGACCATAACGTGGGCAAATATGAAAAAACGGCCTTTCCCGAGGATTACCGCGTGCCGCTGCTTATATATTCGCCTATTTTCAAAGGCGGCATAACGGTCGACAACGTAACTTCCCACATAGACGTTACTCCTACCATACTGGGCCTTACGGGCACGGAAGGGGGAGACGGCTATCTGGGCCGCTCCGTATTCTGCAAGGATAATTCCAGCTTTGCCGTAATGTCGGAATGGAACGTGGCGGGAATAGCCGCCAAAAACGCCGCGCTGAAAAGCTCCTTCAGCCGCGTTCTGGAATATACGCCCGAAAATCTGAGCCCGGAACTGGTAGAAAAACTGGAAAAGGCCCTGCTTGCCTACTATCAGGTGGAGTTTTCAAGAATATTCGGCGGAAAGGGCGGCAAATGAGAGCCTTCGCCGCCATAACCGCGCCGGAAGAAATACGCCTGCTTTATTCAAAGCTCTGCCGGGGCATGAGGGAAGGGGCGGAAATGTCCGTAGTGCGGCCGGAAAAAATGCACGTTACTCTGGCCTTTTTTCCGGAGCTTAAACCGGAGGAGGCGGAAAAGGCCCGCTCGTGCCTTACAGCCTTAAGGCTAGAGCCTTTCGAAATAAGATGCTCCGGCCTGGGCAGGTTCCGCAGGCGCGGGCTTACGTCCGTCGTTTATGTGGAAATAAAATCGGAAAAGCTGGCTTCCTTTGCCGCCGCTTTCAGAAAAAACCTTAAGAAAGCCGGCGTATATTTCGACGATAAGCCGTTTAAAGCCCACCTTACCCTTGCCCGCGTAAGGGAGATAAAGGACGAAGCCCTTTTCGAGCGTATGTTCAGGGGCGTTTCCCGCAATTTCCGGGAATCGGCTTTCACCGCGTCGTCCGTAACGCTTTTTTCAAGCGACACCCTTACTTATAAGGAAATTTTCAGGGAAGATTTCCCCCGGCCCGAAAGCCATGCCGGGGAATCAGACGAATACCGCCCGGAAACGGACTAAATTTTAAAGCTCCTTAACCGCAGTGAATTAGTTACCACGCTGACCGACGAAAAGGCCATAGCCATGCCTGCCACCGCCGGGTTGAGGAAGGTATGGAAAACGGGATAGAAAACTCCCGCCGCAAGGGGGATCGCAGCCGCGTTGTAAAAGAAGGCCCAGAAAAGGTTTTCCCTTATAATGCGCGAAGCCTTTCTGGCCAGCTTTACCGCCGTTATGAGCTTTGAAAGCTCGCCGCCTACTATCGTCATATCGCTTGAAGTAACCGCCACGTCCGTGCCTCCCGAAAGAGCCACGCCCAGGTCGGACGCGGCAAGCGCCGCCGCGTCGTTTACCCCGTCCCCCACCATGGCGGTTTTAAGCCCCTCGGCCTGAAAACTCCTTAATATCTCCAGCTTGCCTTCCGGCGTAACCCCGCCGTAAAACCTGCTTATGCCCAGGGCGGCGGCAGTTTCCCTTACGGCGTCGGGGTTGTCTCCAGACACCATTACAGGCTCTATGCCCATATCTTTAAGCTCAGAAACGACTTTAGCCGCGTCCGGCCTGAGAACGTCCCCCATAAGGATAATGCCTGCGGCTTTGCCGTCCAGAGCCACGAAAACCTCCGTCATATTAGCGGAAGCGGACGCTCCGCCGGGAAACTCCACGCCGTTTTCTTTCATAAACCGGCCGTTTCCGGCCAGAACCTCCACGCCGTTTACAAGGCCCTTTACGCCGCCTCCCGTCTCGCTGTGAAAGCTCTCCGCCTCTGGTATGGCAAGGCCGTCCCTTTCTGCCCGTGAAATTATGCCCCTGCCTATAGGATGCTCGGAGCGCTTTTCGAGAGCGGCGGCGCAGCTTAAAAGCTCCTCCGCGCTCGCTGCGCCGAAAGTTACCGTATCGGCCACTGCAAATTCGCCTTTAGTAAGGGTGCCAGTTTTATCGAAAATACATATATCAAGCCCGGAGGCACGCTCCAGAACCTCGCCGTTTTTTATGAGAACGCCCTCTTTCGCTCCGCGGCCCACGCCGGATATTATGGCGGTGGGGGTAGCAAGGCCCAAAGCGCACGGGCAGGCTATTACGAGAACGGAAACGAAAGGCACCATGCTTTCAGCCGCGCTGCCGGTAATATAAAACCATACGAAAAATGACGCGGCGGCTATAATAAGCACCGCCGGGACGAACACGGAAGCCACCCTGTCCGCCAGCCTCTGTATTTTTGCCTTGCCGCTTGAGGCTTCAGTTACCATTTTTATGATTTCAGAAAGCACCGTCTCGCCGCCTGTTTTTTCCACCCGGTAGGAAACGGAGCCGTTAAGGACGGACGTTCCGGCGTAGACCTCCGCCCCGGGGATTTTTTTCATGGGCCTCGATTCGCCCGTAAGCATGGATTCGTCAACGAAACATTCTCCCGATAAAACCGCTCCGTCGGCCGCCACGGAAGAACCCGGCTTAAGAACGGCAGTGTCTCCCGGCTTGAGCCTCTCCGCCCTTATTACAAGCTCCTCCCCGTCCTCTATTATCACGGCGGTTTTGGGAGCCAGGTCCATAAGCCTGTTGACGGCTTCGCTCACGTTTTTCTTGGCACGCTTTTCAAGAGTGCGGCCAAGCATTACGAAGGTAATGATAACGGCGGTGGCTTCAAAATAAAGATGCCCCGTATGGCCTGAAACCATAAGCGCTATTGAATAAACCCACGAGGTAAACGTGCCCAAGGTCACGAGGGTGTTCATATCGGGATGGAGCGGGTCTTTCAGCGCCGGAACGTAAAACTGCCTGCCGCCCCAGAAAAGAACGGCGGTGGCAAGAACGAGCTGTATGTAGGGATTGGCTTTCCAGCCGCCTATAAACTCCAGCCCCGGAACCATAGGCCCCATGGAAAGGATAAAAACGACCAGCGTCATAAGCGCCGTTACCGCGAAAAGGCCGTTAAGCAGCCCGGGGTCGGGGGCGGATTCAGTTTTCCTCTCCAGCGAGGCGGTAAAACCGGCCCTTTCCACCGCCGCCATTATGGCATTAAGATCCGTTGCCGCGCCGTCGAAATCGACGGAGGCGCTTTCGGAAGCAAGATTTACGGAAACGCTCTCCACTCCCGGCACTTTGGAGACAACCTTTTCTATCCGCGCAACGCACGCGGCGCAGCTCATGCCGCCCACGCATATACTTTTATGCTCTTTCATAAGTTTTTTATCCCCGTTTATTTATTGATACGTTTTATCATAATTTCATCAAAACAGGGTAGGACTTTTTGCGCCCGCTTAAAGGCCGGGCAGGAAAAGAGGCTCCGGCGCGGGCTTAACTCCCCGGCCTAACTATGCCTTGACTGGCGGAACAGGAAATTTTAAAATGAATCCATGAAAATACTGATTATAGACGGCGACGAGGCCGTAAGGCTCGGAGCCGCCGAAATCCTCGCCATGAAAGGCCTTGAGGCCGATACGGCGGCAGACGGCAGAGAAGCCGCCGCACTTATGGCGTCGGGAAAAGTTTACGGCGCAGTTATGACCGCGGAAGATTTACGGCTCCCCGCAGGAACGAAGGTAATACGCCTGCCAAGGCCCTACACCGCCCGCGAGCTGACGGACGCCGCAACAAAAAGGAGATAAAGTTTCAGATGCCCTCCGATATACAGGAAAAAGAAGAAAAATTCGTCCATCTTCATCTGCATACCCAATATTCGCCTCTGGACGGAGCCATAAAGATAAAAGAGCTTATCCCCCGCCTTAAAGAGCTGGGGATGAGTTCCTGCGCCATAACGGACCACGGCTCCATGTACGGGATAGTGGACTTTTATAAAAGCTGTAAAGCGGGCGGAATCCACCCGGTCATAGGCAGCGAGTTTTATATATCTCCCGGAAGCCTCAGCGACAGAAACTACGAAAGGGGGGAGGACTCCAACTATCACCTGGTGCTGCTTGCGGAAAACAACACCGGGCTGCACAACCTGTATCAGCTTTCCAGCATAGCTTTTCTGGACGGTTTTTACAGAAAGCCCCGGATAGATAAGGAAATACTCGCTAAATATTCGGAAGGAGTCATCGCTCTTTCCGCCTGTCTGGGCGGGGAAATAGCCAGAAAATTCCTAAAGCACGGCTACAAGGCGGCCCTTGAAGCCGCTCTGGAATACGACAAAATAATGGGCCGCGGAAACTATTTTCTTGAAATTCAGGAAAACGGCATACCGGAACAGACCATAGTAAACCGCCAGCTCGTATCCATATCCAGGGAAACGGGAATACCCCTCGTCGCCACCTGCGACTGCCACTATCTGCGCCATGAGGACCATATATCCCATAATATACTTATGCAGGTTCAATACTCTCAAGGGGCAAATATGGAAAAGAGGGTAAAGCGCGTGCCGCCTCCCCAGCCGGGAGAGGAAAAGCTGGCCGAGCCCGCTCCGGCGCCTTCGGCGGATATATCCAACTTTATAGCCTCCGACTGCGGCCCGGAAGAAAGCCCCGCGGAAGAAGCCGCATCCCCGGCGGCCAGAAAAAATAAAAAAACGGAATATTCCGACCAGCTATACGTCAAATCTCCGGAGGAAATAGCCAGGGATTTCGCCTACGCTCCCGAAGCGGTGGAAAATACAGTAAAAATAGCAAGACGCTGCGACGTTTCAATAAAATTCGGCGAGCTTCGGCTGCCGAAATACGACGTGCCGGAAGGCTACACCATAGAAACATACTTTACGACCCTGGCCAGAAACGGCCTTAAAAAACGCCTCGAACGGGTGCCGGAAGAAAAGCACCCCGTATACTGGCAGAGGCTTGAGGAGGAAATAAAGGTAATCACCCTGAAAGGGTTTGACGGATATTTCCTGATAGTGTGGGATTTTATAAACTATTCAAGGCGCACGGGCATCCCCGTGGGGCCGGGACGCGGCTCCGGGGCCGGGTCTCTCGTCGCCTATTCTCTTGAAATAACAGATATTGACCCTATACGCTTCAACCTGCTGTTCGAGCGTTTCCTTAACCCGGAAAGGGTAAGTATGCCGGATTTCGATATAGATTTCTGCATAAACGGCCGGGACGAGGTGATAAAATACGTTACGGAGCGCTACGGCCACGACAGGGTGTGCCAGATAATAACTTTCGGCACCCTCAAGCCCAGAATGGCCGTAAGGGACGTGGGCAGGGTGTTCAACATACTGCTTGCCGACGTGGACAAAATGGCGAAAGCCATACCGGAAGGCCCGGCAATCACCTCTTTCAAGGTGGCTTTCGACACGGACCCGTCCCTTATAGACACCTTTAAAAAATATCCTCAGGGCATGGAGCTTCTGGAACACGCCAAAAATATAGAAGGCCTTATAAGAAATATCGGCATGCACGCCGCGGGAGTGATAATAGCCGATAAACCCATACTAGAATACGCCCCCCTGTGCCGCGGGCCGAAGGGCGAGGTAATAACCCAGTTTGAAAAGGGCACCTCGGAAAAAATCGGCCTTATCAAGTTCGACTTTCTCGGCCTTAAAAACCTTACGATAATAGACGACGCCGTAAAGCGCATACGCCGCTCCGGTTTTCCCGATTTCGACATAAGCGCCGTCCCTCTGGACGACCCGGAGGTTTTCGACCTGCTCCAGCGGGGGGACACGATGGGAGTGTTCCAGCTTGAAAGCGACGGCATGAAATCCCTTCTGAAAAAACTGCGGCCCACCGTGTTCGAGGACATTATAGCCGTAAACGCCCTCTACCGTCCCGGCCCGATAAACAGCGGAATGCTCGACGATTTCGTGGCGAGAAAGCACGGCGAGCAGGAAATCGTTTACGCTCTGCCGGAGCTTGCTGAAATACTGCGGGAAACGTACGGCATAATAGTATATCAGGAGCAGGTCATGCAGATAGCCTGCGCTCTCGGCGGATACACCCTGGGCTCCGCAGACATACTGCGCAGGGCCATGGGCAAAAAGGATAAAGAGGAAATGGCCCGCCAGCGGGTAATATTCCTCGAAGGGAACGAAAAAACGAAAAGCGAAAGCGATAAGCTGATACCGGGAGCCAGAGCCATGGGCTTCGATATGGAAAAGGCTTCCGCCGTTTTCGACCTTATGGCCCAGTTTGCCGAATACGGCTTTAATAAAAGCCACTCGGCGGCGTACGCGCTGATAGCCTATCAGACGGCTTATATGAAGGTGAAATTCCCGCGCCAGTATATGTCCGCCCTCATATCGGGAGACCTTAACGCCACGGGCGACGTGGTAAAATATATTGCAGAAAGCGGCAGATTGGGGATAAAGGTGCTCCCGCCGGATATAAATAAAAGCCAGTGCGACTTCCGCACGGAGGGAGAGGGTATCCGTTTCGGCCTGGGAGCCATCAAAAGCGCGGGTATTGCGGTAATCGACGCTTTTATCAGGGAGCGGGATGAAAACGGCCCTTACAAGAGCATATACGATTTCACAAAACGGGTAGACTATAAAAACCTTAACAGAAAAGCCGTGGAATCGCTGATAAAGGCCGGAGCTTTCGACTCTTTCGGCAAAAACCGCCGCCAGCTGCTCCAGGTGTTTGACGGCTGCCTGGACGAAGGCTATAAAAAATCCAAAATGAAAGAAAAAGGCTTCTTCACTCTGGAAGATTTTATGACGGAGGAGGAGCAGGACAACGAATATTACCCGGACGTGGAAGAAATGCCCGAAAAAGAGCTTTTAAAAATGGAAAAAGAGGTTCTGGGCTTTTACTTTTCCAGCCATCCTTTAAGGGAAATAAGCGGATTTATAGAAAAGATAGGCGTAAGCATAGACAAAATAAGGGCCATGCCGTCGGAATCCGGCGTCGTCGCGGCGGGCATGATCAAGGGCCTGCGCCATTACATAACTAAAACAAAAAGGGAAAAAATGGCTTTCGTGACCCTGGAGGACCTGCACGGGGAGATAGACGTCGTAATATTTCCCAAACTTTACGCCGCGGTAGCCCATCTTCTTGAGGAAGACAGCATTATAGCCGTGCGCGGCGTGTTCGTAAGGGACGGCGAGGACGAGGAAAAGGTATCCGTCCGGGCGGAAGAAGTGGTGGACCTGGGCGAAGCCATAGAGCGTTTTACCGCAGGGGTGACCATGCGTTTCGACGTGTCGAAATGCGCTCCCGACAATATGTTCCAGCTGCGCACGGTGCTTGCAAGGCACAGAGGTTCCCTGCCCGTAAGGGTATCGTTTGAAAGGCCGATGCAGTTCCGCGTAATGCTGAAAATGCCGGAAGATTACAGGATCAGGCCTACGGCGGATTTCCTTTCGGACGCCATGAGCATACCGGGCTTTATGGAAGCCTTCGCCGTGCCTTTAAGCGAACGGGTATTTGTGGCGGAGGATATGCCCGCAGATTTCGACGATATGTCCGAAACCGCTTAAGTACCGGGAGATATAATGAAAAAAGTCCTTACCGTAGCCGGCTCCGATTCGGGAGGCTGCGCCGGAATACAGGCGGATATAAAAACCATGTCCGCCTGCGGGGTGTTCGCCATGAGCGCGATTACGGCCGTCACCTCCCAAAACACCCTGGGAGTCACATATGTGGAGGAGATGAGCGGCAGATCCGTGGAAAGCCAGATAGACGCGGTGCTTTCCGATATGGGCGCCGACGCCGTGAAATCCGGTATGCTCTTTTCGGAAAACATAATAAAAGCCGCGGCTTCCGCTCTGGAGAGGCACAAGGCGGCCAACTACGTGCTGGACCCGGTAATGGTGGCTTCAAGCGGAGCCAGGCTTTTAAAAAGCGACGCCGTGCGGGCCCTTGTTTCCACGCTCTTTCCGCTGGCCTGCCTCGTAACGCCGAACGTGCCGGAGGCGGAAGTTCTGGCCGGCATAAAGATAACCGGCGGTAAGGACGCGGAGGAGGCCTGCCGCATCATTAAAAAAACAGGCCCCGGAGCCGTCCTTATAAAAGGCGGGCACTTTAATGGAGAAAGCTCCGACGACATCCTTTTCGACGGCGAAAACTACCGCGTATACCGGGCCGAAAGGATAGATACGAAAAACACCCACGGCACGGGGTGCACCTACTCCGCCGCCATAGCCTCCTTCCTCGCCCTGGGCTTCGGCCTTTACGACGCAGTCGGCCGGGCGAAAAAATACGTAAGCGCCGCCATAGAAAGCGGAGCGCACATGAACATAGGAAAAGGAGCCGGGCCGGTGGACCATTTTTTCGGGGCGCGGGGTTTATAATGGCTTACGACGTTTACGATTCTTTCGCCTTTTTCTATAACAAATACTGGACGGCGGCTGCGCCCTTCCTTATGGAAAAGGCTCTGGAGCCCCTGCTTTTTTCCGGCCTGCCGGAAGGCGCGGAAATACTGGATATATGCTGCGGCACCGGCAACAACGCGGCCATGATGGCAAAAAGGGGATACAAGGTAACGGGAGCGGACGGCTCAAGGGCCATGCTTTCCTACGCCGCGGCGAACGCGCCGGAAGCGGAGCTTATAGAGGCCGACGCAAGGGAAATAGACCTGGGCAGACAGTTCGACGCGGTAACGTGCCTTTTCGACAGCATAAACCATATAACCCGGCCTGACGACGTGATAAAGGCCTTCGGACGCGCCCACGCCCATTTAAAGGACAACGGCCTGTTCGTTTTCGACGTTAATTCGGAGCGGGCTTCCGCGGAAGCCGGGGAAAGGGACTTTTCCGCGGCGGACGAAAGGGACGCCATAATATCCTCCGCCGGGTACGATAAAAAAAGCCGCCTTACCTCCTACCATCTGACGATGTTCATGCTGGAAGAGGGAACCTGGAAGCGAAACGACCTGACGATAGAAGAAAAATACTACACGGAGCAGGAGCTTGTATCCATGCTCCATTTATCGGGATTTTCCGGCGTGCGGGTGTCGGAAGGCTGGGAAGATCTGGAAATAGAAAGTTTTGAAGGCCGCATATTTTTTACGGCGTGGAAATAACCCCGGAGCAAGTTATGAAAGTAAAAATACCGTTCCTGACGCTTTTTTTTATAATAATTTCCATATACTCCCGCGCGGATACCGGCGCTCTTACCGGCATAGGATACGGAGCCACCGAGGACGAAGCTAAAAAAGAAGCCCTGGCCGACCTTTCATCCGCCGTAAAAGTGCGGGTATATTCCAAATACGAACAGCAGACGGCGGTAAAAAACGGCGGCGAAGCGTCCGTGGAATCTTCCAGATTTACCCGCCTGATATCGGATGTGCCCTTTATCAGCCCCGACGTATCGTATTTTAAGGAAAACGGCTCTATAAAGGCCGTTGCCGTCATAAACAACCCGGAAAGCTACGCGGCTAAGGCTAAAGAACTTTCCGGCAAAATAGACGCTCTTACCGATTTTCCGGAAAACGCCGGGAGAGACCTTATATACCGCCAGCTTGAAGCCGCCGCTCCTCTTTACGGCGAATACGAGGGCTACGAGACCGTTCTGACGGTTCTTGGAATTTCCGATTACGCCAGGCCGAAAATATCCGGCTCTCAGGCAAGAGCCATGCTGCTTGATATGCAGAGCGCTCCGCCGAGCCTCGAAATTGCGGCGGAAATACTGACCGGGCCCATGAAGGGCAGACCAAACGTGTACGTTTCCGCGCCGCTGACTCCCGGCAACGACGAAGTAACGCCTTTCGCAGCTTTTTTCAGGGATATGCTTTCGGCCAAGCTGAAAGCCAATAAAAACAAGGACGCGGCCGATTATAACATGGCCTGCTCCTACACCGGTTCGGGAGGCGACGTGATAATGTCCTGCTCCCTGCTTTCCGGCGGCAGCGCCGTCGTGGCCTCCTCCATCGTAAAAATACCCGGGCACCTTCTTAAAGGCTCCGTGATACAGCCCTCCAGCAGCGACCTTATGGCCGTTATAAACGGGTACGACAACACCGCCTCGTCCTTAAGGGCTTCCGTAAAAATATCTGCCGACGGCGACCCGTCCATGCTGAAAAGGGGAGACAGGATAACCCTGCTCGTTAAGGCCAACAAGCCGTCGTATATTTATATAGTGTGCTACACGAGAACGGCGGAGGCCGAAACGGCCAACGTTCTCCTGCTGGGCATAAACGGGGCCTTTATACTGCCCGTAAAGGAAGATCAGGCGGATAAATGGATAAGTCTGGGGCAGTTTACGGTAAACAGTATGCCCGGCTCTGAAACACTGCAGGTTTTCGCCCTGGAAAACCCGCCGACAGCGTCAAAAATACTGCCGGATTACGCGGTGGATAATTTCGGGCCCCTTAAAGCAAGGCCTGAAAGGGTAGCGGAAGATTTTATGTACCTTTTTTCAAGGCAGAAGGGCGAAAAATCCATATCCACGCTTACATATACCATAATAGGCGGGAAAGAATGAAAAAACTCCTTATTATTGCCGTACTGCTGCCGTTTTTTTTACAGAAGGCGGACGCGGCCACTTTAGTGGATACGGACGGCTCTTACGCCGTTACGGCCCTGGCCGTTTCCGGCAATGATCTGGTAATGGGACATTTTGACGGGAAAATAAGGATTTTCGACCCGTTTACATCTAAACTCGTCCGCGAGCTGGCGGGCCATACAAAGCCTGTAAACTCCATTTCCGCCGACCTTTTCGGCAGGTTTATACTTTCCTCCTCTCAGGACGGCAGCCTTATATTCTGGAACGCGGAAAACGGGCAGGCCATAAAACGTATATCCAGGCCGGGCATGGCTTTCGGGGCCTGCGCCCTCGCTCCCTCCGGCAAATACGCCCTGGCGGCCTTCGCCTCCACCGTTTATGTGTGGGATACTTCCACCTGGGAAAACGTGGCGATATGGGAGAAGATAGACGGCGGGGTCATCAGCATATCCGTGGACGAAAAGGGAGAAAAAGCGGCTCTGGGCGGCAGGGACGGAAAAATAAACATATATTCCCTGCCTTCCGGAGACCTTATAAAAACCCTGAAAGCCGGCGGCGGCGTGGTTTCCTCCACGGCCTTCGCTCCCGATTCCGGCCTGCTTATTTCAGGCGGATACGATAAAACGGCCCGAGTGTGGGACACGGATAAGGGAGCGGTTATAAAGGAATTCTCCGGCCATACGGACACTGTAAGAGCAGTCGCCGCGGCGGCCGGCGGCAAAAATTTCGCCACGGCCGGGGACGACGGCAGCGTGGCCATGTGGAGCATAACGGGAGAATCCTCAAGCTACGCGCCCGCCGGGTCCCTTCCGGCCTCGGCCCTGGCTCTGGACCCGGCCATGCGTTTCATCGCGGCGGGAAGAGGAGCCCCTTTTCAGGATAACAAATACGTTACCCTGTGGTTTCCGTCGGACAGGCGGCAGTCGAGAAACATATACGTTTTCTCCGACGCTCTGGTCGTTCTCTCGCCTTTAGGCTATGTGGACGGCTCCGGAAGCTTCGCCGGGTACGTTTCCGTTTATGAAAACGGCAGACGGTACGCCCTTTCCCAGGCGGCGTCGAAATATAACAGGCCGGAAAGGCTCAAAATGCCTGAAACAAAAGCGTATCTGCCGAAAAATATAAAGCCTGCCGGGATAAAAAGCAGGAAAACAGGAGGAACATCTTGAAAAAGGTAAAAATAACCGTGCTTAAAACCACCCTCGATAAGGAGCTGGCCGAGCAGTACGGGGCGCCCGGCCTTAAAGCCTGCCCCATGCTGAAAGAAGGGCAAACCTTTCTGGCCGATTACGCCAAACCCGAAGGCCTGTGCGACGAAGCGTGGAAAGCCATATATCAATACGCTTTCGCTCTGGCTCACGGAGCGGAAAAAGGCCTTTTTTATTATGGGGACTGGATAAGAAAGCCGGGCGTGGCGATATGCAGCTGCAACGACGGATTAAGGCCCGTCATATTTAAGCTGGAAGCCACGGATGAAGATTCCGTAATGGATTATTCTCCGGTAAGGTAACTGAAAAAATGCCCGCGCAAAACCGGGCCGGACGGCCTGACGCGCGCGCTGAACCGGAGCTTAGGCCGCCTGAAAAAGCGAAGCGGGAAAAGACCTTCCCGCTTTCCTAGGCTTTTTTTACTTTGCCCGCCTTAAGACATTTGGTGCATACTTTTTTCCTGACGACGCTTCCGTCGGTATCGAGAACGCGCATCTGGTGTATGTTGGGGTAGAATACCCTTTTCGTAACGTTATGGGCGTGGCTTATAAGGTTACCGCTCATGGGCCCCTTGCCGCAGATTTCGCAACGCTTGGACATATCTATTCCTCCTTGCATTTCAAAGCTCAAAATGATAGCCTAATTCAGACAGAAATATCAAGTATTATTTTGCAGGTGGCCGATGATTATTACCAAAGATTCGATCATTGCCGATGTGCTCAAATCGGTTCCCGGTTCCGTCGATATTTTCGATAAGCATAAAATGGGCTGTTTCAGCTGCATGGGAGTCCAGAAGGAATCCCTGGAAAAGGGCTGCCTTATGCACGGCATAGACGTAAACGAGCTTATAAAGGAACTGCAGAAAATAGCCGGGTAATTTTTTAAGGATATTTCAAAGCCCGGCGCGGGATGGGCGAAACCGCCCGGAGCTGGGCTTCTACGCGGTATTTTTAAGGAAAGACGATGGAAGAATGCGTTACCGCAAAAAAACCGCCCGTGCTTATGACATGGTGGCAGGGCGGCGAAAGATACGCGGATAATATTTCGGAAAACGGCAAAGAGCTTCTTTTCCCTTTCGAAGGGCCCGCCCTTTACGGCGCGCCTTTGTGGGAGCAGCTGGAGCCGGACGTAAAGCTGAAGCAGGTCGACTTCGGCGTTTTTTTTGATAAAAAGCGGCCCCTTAATTTTGAAATAGGCATGGGCAACGGCGAATTTATCG
This sequence comes from uncultured Deferribacterales bacterium, assembly GCA_947853665.1. GTDB lineage: Bacteria > Chrysiogenota > Deferribacteres > Deferribacterales > Mucispirillaceae > CANTXF01. The sequence continues at coordinate 16,122 of CANTXF010000064.1, forward strand.
TAAAATACGCCGCCGGCACGCCGGATGAAAACTGGCTTGGGGTGGAGGTATTCAGAAAGGTTTTCGCCAAGGCCGAAAGCCGCGCCGTGAGAAGCGGCCTTAAAAATATCAGAATGATACAGTTCGACGCGGCCCTTATACTGCGCCTTATTCCTGACGGAACGCTCAATTCCGTTTACGTCAATTTCCCCGACCCCTGGCCCAAATCGGGGCATAAGCGCCGCAGGCTCCTGAAAACGCACTTTATTAACCTTATGGCCTCGAAACTGCGCCCCGGCGGGATTCTGCAAATGGTTACAGACCACGACGACTACGCCGAAGAAATATGCGAAAACCTGAAAGGTGCAGAAGGCATAAAATCACTTTTCGGAAGCCCTTACAGCAGAGATACGGAAAACTGTTTCCACACTAAATATTACAGAAAATTCGCCGAAAAAGCCGGGGCTTATTTTTTCCGCTATGAAAAAATAAGCGGCGCGGATTAAGGAAAAACTATGAAAAAACTGCTTATACCGGCGGCGCTGCTCCTGTCCGCCTTATCTCTATCCGTAAGCGCGGACAACGAAACGGCCGTGCCGGGCGCCGCGGTCACGAAGGTCTACTCCGTTAAAGCCGACGAAGTTATAACCTCCAGCACGGCAGACCTTATTAAGGACGCAATAAAAACCGCCGCGGCGGATAATCTTTCCATGCTGATGATAGAGCTTAACACTCCCGGCGGAATACTGGACGCCACAAGAACAGCCGTGCAGCATATCATGGCAAGCCCAGTGCCCGTAACGGTGTACGTCGGGCCATCCGGCGCGAGAGCCGCCTCGGCCGGGATATTTATTACCATGGCGGCCGATTTTGCCGTAATGGCTGAAGGCACCAATATCGGAGCCGCCCATCCCGTTGTGGCGGGAGGCGAGGATATAAAGGGCGATATGCGCAAAAAAGTCGAAAACGACACCGTTGCTTTTATACGCTCCATAGCGGAAAAACGCGGGCGCGACATGAAAACCGCCGAAAAAATGGTCATGGAATCCACAAGCTACACGGCTGCGGAAGCCCTTAAACTCAAAATAATAGACGCGGTAACCTCGGAAAAAACCGGCATAGAGGATCTGCTCAAAAAACGCTTCGACATAAAGGGCGAAATAGAGATCGTGCCGGTGGAAGCCACCTTTATGCAGTCCGTATATAAATTTCTGGCAAATCCCGATATTCTGGCCGCCCTGCTTTTCCTGGGCATAGTGATGATAGCCCTCGAATTTAAAATGCCAGGCACCTTTATTTTCGCGGGGCTCGGCGGGCTGTGCCTTGTGGTTTTCGCCATAGGGGCGAACATAATACCCGTAAACTACCTGGCTTTTCTGCTTATATTGGGCGGTTTCGCCCTGCTTACTGCGGAGATTTTCGTTACCAGCTTCGGCCTGCTTACGATAGGCGGCATAGTATGCCTGCTTTTCGGCCTGCGTATGCTTTTCGACAGGGCGGGCAGCGCCGGAATAAGCGTATCCCTCTGGTTTATGATAGCTATAACCGCCATAGTGGCGGCGATAGCACTGCTGATAGGCCGCCTTGTGATAAAAGACTTTAAACGCAGGCCCGCAAGCGGCATGGAAACCATGCTGGATAAAAAGGCGAAAATCCTCGACTGGGAAAACGGCGAAGGCCATGTGGCGATCTACGGCGAAATATGGAACGCCAGAGGCCGGGGCGATTTTGAGGAAGGCGAGGAAGTAATAATAGAAAATTACGGGGACATGGTCCTGACGGTGCGGAAAAAAGATAAATGAGGCCCGTGGCCTTCGTCCGGGACAGGGTAAACAAACACTCCGTAAGGGCGCTTACCGCCGCCTTTGAAAAATGGTTTCCGGAAAGGGATTATAAAGTCCTTACCCCGGAGGAGGTTTTTTCCTCCGCGGATAAATCGAGCCTGGCTCTCGTATCCTACGCGACGGGAGCCGCGCCTTATTACAGAAATTTCGCGGAAAGGCTGAAAGAACTGCGCCCCGACATAAACACGGCCTGCGGAGGGCCGCATCCCAGCGCGAGGACGGCGGAGGCCCTTTCGCTTTTCCACGCCGTATGCGAAGGCGAGGGCGAAATATCGATAAAGGATATTGTGGAGCGGGCGGACGATTCCTCCGTTTCCGGCCTTATAAAAGGCGTCCGGGTGGAAAATCTGGACGATTTTAACGTGTTTCCGCGCAGAATGATCTCTCTCGGCCCCATAGAGATAATAAGGGGCTGCCCTTCAAGATGCGCCTACTGCCAGACGCCCCAGCTTTTTCCCGGCAGGCTCCGCATGAGAAGCCCGGAAGTGGCGGCGGAAGAAATAAAATTCGCCCTGAGCCGCAAAGGCTTTGCAGACGCCAGATTTATCGCTCCGGACGCTTCGTCTTATTATTACGATAAAGGCGTAAATATAGACGCCATAGAAAAATTTTTGACGACCGTAAGGGGCGTATTAGGCGGCAGGGGCAAGCTGTTTTTCGGCACGTTCCCATCCGAGCTGGACCCGGCGGGAGTAACCGGGGAGCTTGCCGACCTGCTTGTAAAATACTGCGACAACAAGATCATAGTTCTGGGGCTTCAAAGCGCCTCCGAAAGGATGAAAAAAGCAATGACCCGCCGCAGCGGTCTGGAGGATACGGAAAAAGCCATAGGCCTGCTTCTCGGAAAAGGCTTCGAAATAATAATAGACCTTATTTTCGGCCTTCCTTATGAGGACGAAGAAAGCTATAATGAAACTTATAAATTTATAGAACGCTGGCGCGGCCGCGTAACCATACACGCCCACCCTTTCGACCCTCTGCCCGGAAGCAGATGGGAAAACGAAACGCCCACCAAAGTCCCGGAACGGCTCATAAAGCTGGTACGCTCCCTCGAAGGCATAGGGCGGGTATTCGGCAGAACGGAGAAAAGAGACGCCGCAAAAGCCTGCGCAAAGGGGTAAATAAATGTCCAAAATAAAAGAATTGCAGCAGTTCCCCACCATATTTACGTTTAAAATAGTCGTGGAATCCGGAGACGAATTTAAGGAACCGGTAAAAAAACTTTTCGATCTGCCGGATAAGGAAGTGGAGATAAAAGAAACGGAAAGCACCGGCGGAAAATACGTGAGCTTCTCCATAACCACCGTTATAATGGATTATGAGGAGCTGGAAAAATTTTATAAAGAAATAAGCATGCTGAAAGGGCTTAAATTTTACGTATAGGCTGCGGACGGCAAAAGCCGGGCGGCTTTGGGGCCTTTACGGCATTAAGCCTCCGGTGAACGGGAACGGAGAAAGGGCCTTTAACGTGCTGCCATCATTTTTTAAGCCTTTTTTAAGCGGATGTCGGGCTACTCCCAGCCGGCCGTCCTTAACTGGAGGGCTTCCAGCAAATGGGCGGGCGCTATGCTTTCGCTTTCCCCAAGATCGGCTATGGTGCGGGCCGTTTTAAGAATCTTAGAGCAGGACCTGGCGGAAAGGCCGAATTTATCGAGAGCATTTTCAAGGAGCTTTTCGCATTTGCCGTCAAGGCGGCAGTAAAGGGCGGTTTGCTTTTCCGTCATGCGGGAGTTAAAGGCCGCTGCCCCGCCCGCGAATCTGGCCCGCTGTATTTCATGGGCCGCCTCTACCCTCGAGCGCACCGCGGCGGAGCTTTCGCCTTCCTTCATACCCGTAAGGTCCTTATAATCCACGGCAGAAACGCGGACGTGCATATCTATCCTGTCCAGCATAGGGCCGGAAAGCCTGCCTCTGTATTTTTCTATCATGCCGGGCGTGCAGGTGCACTCCCTCTTTTTATCGCCGCTATATCCGCAGGGGCACGGGTTCATAGCGCCGACAAGCATAAAATCCGCAGGATAAGTTACCGTGCGGCTCGCCCGGGAGACGGTTACCTGCCTGTCCTCCAGGGGCTGGCGCAAAGCCTCCAGCACGTTCCTGCCGAATTCGAGCATTTCGTCCAGAAACAGCACGCCGCCGCTGGCTATGCTTACGTGGCCCGGCTTCGACAAAGCGCCACCGCCTATAACGGACGCTCCGCTGGCCGTATGGTGAGGGCTTACGAAGGGCCTTTTGGACACCAGCCGCCCCCGCTCCCTTAAAAGGCCTGCGGCGGAATGTATTTTAGTGGCGCGGAGAGCCTCCGCCATAGACATTGGAGGAAGTATAGTAGGCATACGGCGGGCGATCATGGTCTTGCCGCTTCCGGGAGAGCCTATAAATATTATATTGTGCATACCGGCGGCTGCGATCTCCGCGGCCCGGCGCACCGCCATTTGCCCGCGTATTTCGGAAAAATCCGTATCATAGGAAGGATAAAGGGCCTTCGCCCCGTCTCTTTTTACAGGCTCCCTGTCCACGCCGCCGCGAAGAAAGGACACGGTTTCCCCCAGAGTGTCGAAGGAATAGACGTCCAGCCCTTCTATAAGGGCCGCTTCCGAAGCGTTGGCGGAAGGCACCAGAGCCCTTTTAAGCCCGGCCGCAGCTCCAGCCTCCGCCATGGAAATGACCCCGGAAACGCCCCTTAACCTGCCGTCAAGCGACAGTTCGCCAAGAATAAGCGTGTCATTAAGGCTTTCGGCGGGCAGGTTTTCCGTGGCGGCAAGAAGCCCCAAGGCTATGGGCAGGTCGAAATGAGTGCCCTCTTTCCTGAAATCGGCGGGAGCCAGATTTATGGTTATGGGCCGGGCAAAAATATTATATTCCAGATTTTTAAGGGACGAACGCACCCTGTCGCGGCTTTCCTTAAGAGCGCCTTCGGCAAGGCCCACGACGGAAAAGGAAGGCAGACCGGCGGAGGCGGCGTCCGCCTCCACGTCCACTATTACGCCGTCTATACCCAAAAGGCTGGCGGAGGATACGCGGGCGAACACTTAATATACTTCCGCCATATAGTAAAGACCGCCCCGGCTTCCTAAGATCCCATTAAGCCTGGAAGAAGCCTCGGCAAGCTTTTCCCACCATTTCTGCGGCTTAGGCACTTCATATATTTCAAGATCCGGTATGTTAAGGACGGATTTCATATCCTGGAAAGCGTCCCGCCAGGAGCCGAGGCTGTCCACAAGGTTAAGCTCCTTTGCCATACGGCCGGTAAGTATGCGGCCGTCGGCTATTTTGCGGACTTCCTCCTTGTCCATATTGCGCCTTGCGGCTACGGTAGTTATAAACTGGTCGTACATATCCATAACCACGGCCATAAGGACTTCCCTTTCTTCCTCCGTCATGGGCCTGTCAGGGTTGCCCGCGTCTTTGAATTTGCCGCTTTTAAGCACCACGGATTTTATGCCCAGCATATCGAAAAGGCCTTCCGTATTCATCATGCTCATAATTACGCCGATGCTGCCGGTAACGGTGGAGGGCATGGCGTATATCTTATCGGCCCCGAGGCTCACAAGATAACCGCCGGAAGCGGCCACCGGCCCCATAGCGGCGTAAACAGGCTTATCCACCGTAACTATATAGTCGTATATCTCGTTGCTGGGAGCCACGGCTCCGCCGGGAGAGTTTACCCTGATGATTATGCCCTTGACCCCGTCGTCCTTCTCAAGCTTCCGTATGCTTTCTATTACCGTCTGGCTGCCGAATATCTCGCCGTTAAAATCAAGAACGGCGACCCGGTTGCCGGAAACGGTATCGCCCTGCCCGAAGCCGGTCATAACGGCTATGGCTCTTGCGAATATTACCGCCAGTATAAGTATCAATATTACCTTTAACGCTTTTTTAAACATTAAATTCTCCGGATAGTATCTTATCAGTTTTAATATTTAATCCTAAAGAACGCCGCCGCGCAAGGCAAATCCCGCTTAAAAGACGTAATTTTTAAATAAGTCTCAAGGGGTATCCCTGCCCGCCGCCGTCATGCGGCAAAAAAAGCGGGGACGCTTTAAAACGTCCCCGCGGAAGATCTCTATCGGAAACTTAAATTATTCCGGCTTGCCCAGCTTGTCTTTAAATATGGAGCCGAAGCTGAAAGCGTTGTCGTTATCCGCCAGCTTTTTCATATATTCCCTGGTTTCCCTTCTCTCGGAATCCTGAAGGTATTTTTTTATGGAAAGGATTACCTGCCTGTCCCTGCCGTCGGACTTTATAACGACCGCCGTTACGTTGTCGCCCGCCTTAAACTGCTCCAGCGAAGGATTGGCCGGGTCGAGATCCGCTATGGCGATAAAGCCTTTCATTTTAAGAGGCAGCTCCACTTCAAGGCCCTGCTTCGTAACGTTAGCTATCGGCGCTTCTATCACCTTGCCGGAAGGCAGGAGCTTGCCCAGCTCTTTCCAGGGGTTGGCTTCAAGCTGCTTTATGCCCAGGCTTACCCGCTCCCTTTCTTCGTCTATGTGGAGGATTTTAGCTTCCACCTGATCGCCCGCCTTGTAGGACTCGTTCAGATCGCCCGGTTCGTCCGTCCAGGAAATGTCCCCTTTGCGTATAAGGCCGTCTATAAAGCTGCCGAAATCCACAAAAAGGCCGAAATCCGTAACGTTCTTTATTACGCCCTTAACCACGGAGCCTTCCGGCTGGGTGGCTTTAAGGGTATGCCACGGGTTTTCGCTCAAATCCTTTACGGACATAACGACGCGCTTATGTTCGTTGTCGTAATCCAATACGCGGCCTTCGACCACGTCTTTAATATTGAGGGAGGAACGGGAGTTTTTAAGCCAGCTCAGCTCCTCGTTGGGAACGAAACCGTCTATCCCCGGCTCTATCTCAAGAACGTAGCCCGCCCGCTTGCGGGTAACTACCGTGCCTTTAACGCTTTCCCCTATGGGATATTTGGAAGCCGCCCCGTTCCACGGGTCCTCCGTAAGCTGCTTCATGCCCACGGCGATTTTATTTTCATCGTGCTTCACCTCAAGAACCACGACTTCCACCTGATCTCCCTCCGCGAGATATTTGGAAGGATTCCTTACGCGGCCCCAGCTTATCTCGTTTCTGTGGAGGAAACCGTCCACGGCTCCGAAGCTGACGAAAGCGCCGTAATCCTTTATGGTTTTTACCACGCCCTTAAGCCTGTCTCCCGTCTGAACGGAGGCAAAAAACTCTCCCTTCTGTTTCTGGGCCTCGTCCAGCAGGTAAAGCCTGGGGGAAACCAGGGCGGACCTTTTCCTTCCGCCGAATTTAAGAACCTTAGCCGGCATGGTCTTGCCGATATAGTCTTTAGGGTCCGCGTTTTTAACGCGCAGGTCTATATGGTTGTCCGGTATAAAGGCGTCGATCTCGCCGATCTTGCCTGTGTATCCCTTATCCACGTGGGCAAGGATCTTTACCTGGACGGGCTTTTCGTCGGTGGAAGCGTTTTTAATGCTGTCCCAGTCGGATTTTTCGTTAAGTGACCTGCGGGAAAGCTGAACGTAACCGCCCCCCGCGAAACTTACAACAGCCAGCTCGACAGTATCGTTTACCTTCAAATCTTCGTCGAATTCGGACCTTGAAACGACGCCCTCGGTTTTATAGCCGAAATTTACAAGAACCTCGTCTCCGTTAATCTGCGCCACCGTACCTTGGACAATCGACCCTCTCTGGGGCTGCTGGAGAGATTCTTCGATAAGGGCTTCAAAGTCCTCCATCATTTCTTCTCTGTTTTTGCTTTCTTCACTCATCTGCTGACCTCTAGTATGTATTCACGCACCCGGCATACGAAACTTTTGGGGGTGCTGGCCCCCGCGGTAAGCCCGACCTTTGAAACGCCGCGGAATATCTCCTTGTCCAGCTCTTCCGGCGTTTCTATATGGTAGGTTCTGCCGCAGATTTCTTTGCACAGGTGGTAGAGCCGTGTAGTGTTGGCGCTGTTCTTTCCGCCTACCACTACCATAACTTCAACCTGTTCCGCCAAAGCCGCCGACGCTTTCTGCCTGCGGGCCGTGGCGCTGCATATGGTGTTTGCCACCGTTAATTCTTCGCACTTGCCACGCAGTATAGCAGATATTTTTTCAAAAATCTCGTTATTTTGCGTGGTTTGGGCAAGAAATCCGTAAGATTTTCTGTAAGGCAGGTTTTCAGCTTCGGCGGCGCCCGCGATAACGAAGCACTCGCTCTCCGCGTAGCTTACTATGCCCTTTACCTCCGGGTGCCTTTCCTCTCCCAGCACCACTACGGAGCCGCACCTGACAGAAAGCTCCCTGGCCTGCTCCTGCGCCTTCAATACGAAAGGGCAGGTGGCGTCTATGACCTCGGCGGCCTTTCCGTTCAGAAGCTCCCTTACGCCCTTTTCCACCCCGTGGGACCTTATTACGACGTTCATATCCGATTCCGCCTCATCCGGGGAGTTTATCACGGCGACGCCCTTTTTCTCCAGGTTTTCCACTACCTGAGGGTTATGTATTATAGGGCCGCATGTAACGACCCTCTCCTTTTCCCCGGCCGCCTTTATAACCACCTCTATGGCTCTTTCCACGCCGAAGCAGAAACCGGAAAAATCCGCCGTAAGCACTTCCATCAGTTTCCGCCCCTTTCGGCCTCTATCATGCGGCCGATATGTTCCGCCACCTGCTCCAGAGTAAGGCCCGTGGTATCCAGCAGCGCGGCGTCATCAGCCCTTTTGAGGGGCGAGCATGGTCTTGAAGAATCGGCTTCGTCCCTGCGCTTTATGCTTTCAAGCACTTCCTCGTAGGAAGGGGCCTCCGGCTTGCCCTCCCATTCGGCAAAGCGCCTTTTGGCGCGCTCCTCCGCCGTTGCGGTAAGGAACACCTTTATATCCGCTCCGGGAAGCACTACGGTGGTAATATCCCGGCCTTCCATGATAACGTCGTTTCCTTCCGCGTATTTTCTCTGCTTTTCCGTAAGCACGGCGCGCACCCGCGGGTTAGCCGCCACGCGGGAAACGGCCCCGGAAATGGCGGGCGTGCGGATAGCCGCCGTAACGTCCCAGGTTTCCCCGTCTTTGGAAAGGGCCAGCCTGCGGCCGTTTTCGGAAAAAATAAAATCAACCGCCTCAAGGCGGCGGGGCAGGTCCTCGTCGGTAAATTTTAGAGAGAACCAGGTGGCGGCCCTGTACATGGCCCCCGTGTCCAGATAAGTAAGGCCGTATCTGTTGGCCAGCATTTTGCAGACCGTGCTTTTGCCGCTGCCTGCCGGGCCGTCTATCGCTATCTGCATGAAAATTCCCCCGGGATCATTTTTGCTCCAGAGCCATAACCCAGCTTATAAAATCCGGAAAAGACACGTCAAGCGGGTCAACGTTGTCCAGCAGAGCCTTTACGCCGAATTTTTTGCCTAAAAGAATATTTATCATACATATTCTGTGGTCGTCGAAAGATTTAAGGATCCCTTTGCAAGCGTCTCCTTTAAAGGGCCACACCTTAAGGCCGTCGGGATATTCCTCCACCTCCGCCCCCAGGGCTCTGAAGTTCTCCGCCACGGCGGCGATCCTGTCAGACTCTTTAACGCGAAGCTCCGCCGCGTCCCTGATCTCAACCGGGTTCGAGGAAAAAAGGCCCAGCATGGCAAGAGATGGCACCTCGTCTATCATGTTGGCCACAATATCGCCGGAAACCCTGCCGCCGGAACATTCGGAATATTTGACCCGTATATCGCCTATAGGCTCAGGATCTGCGCGGGTGATTTCCGTCTCGATATCGGCGCCCATACCTTTAAGCACGGTAAGAAAGCCCGTTCGGGACGGGTTCAGCCCGCAGTTTTTAATTATTATTTCGGAGCCTTCGAAGGCCAGGGCGGCCGCTATAAAAAACGCCGCCGAAGAAAAATCTCCCGGCACGAAACACTCCGCCGGAGTCATCTCCCGGCCGCCGGACACGGTTATGACCCCATCGCGGGAAGACACGTCCGCGCCGAAGCCCGAGAGCATACGCTCCGTATGGTCTCTTGTGGGTGTTTTTTCCGAATATTCGGTTATCCCCTCTATCTGGGCGGCGGCAAGCAGAACGGCGCTTTTTACCTGGGCCGATTTCGTTTCCGCCATAATGCCCGCGGGGGCCATACGGGAGGAGGGCAGCACGCTTACGGGAAGCAGCGTGTCCCCGGCCCGGCCTCTTATCTCCGCTCCCAGTTTCGAAAGGGGCTTTATCACCCTGTCCATCGGCCTGCGCTTAAGGGAATTATCCCCCGTCATAACCGTGTAAAAAGGCTGCGGGGCGAACACCCCAGCAAGAAGGCGGGCTGTGGTGCCGGAATTTAGGCAGTCTATAACGTCCCGCGGTTCTTTGAAGGTTTTCCACCCGCCGGAGCTTATAAGGAACCTGTCGGACTCTTTAACGATATCGGCCCCGACGAGACGAAAAGCGTCCAGAGTGGCCATAGTGTCCCTTGAAATAAGCGGATTGCGGACGACGGAAACGCCGTTTGCCATGGCGGACATTATTATGGCCCTGTGAGTTATTGATTTATCCGAAGGGACGGTTATCTCCCCTTTAAAAGAACGGCATTGTTCGAAGGTTATCAAAGGGTCCTCCTGAGGTCGCTTACTTTAAGTATGTTTTCCTTTAAGGCGGCGTGGTCGCCGGCCTCTACGAGAGAGCGCCATTTTTCCACCGTCAGGCGGAATTTATCCACGCTTTCCAGAAGCGCGGAGGCGTTGTCGGTAAATATATCGGCCCACATAATGGGGTCGCTGGCGGCTATGCGGGTAAAATCCCTGAAACCGCCGCCTATAAATTCAAAAGCCTCCGGAATACTGCTTTCCACCATGTCCATAAGGCAGAAAGCCGCTATGTGGGGCAAATGGCTCACAGCGGCGAGAACTTTATCGTGCTCCCCGGCTTCCATAAAGGACACTTTCATGCCTATGGCCTCGTGAAGCTCTTTAAGCCTGCCTGCAAGGGCGGCGTTTTTCCCCGGAGTAAGGATATGGCGCGCTCCTTTAAAAAGGCCCGCCTCCGAGTTTTTAAAGCCGCTTGTTTCCTTGCCCCTTAACGGATGGCCCCCGCAGAAATCCAGGCCTGCCTTTTCCGCGGCGGCCATAACGGAGGCTTTAGTGCTTGCCCCGTCCGTCGCCGGGATTTTTAAGCCCGCCTCTCCCAGCGTTTTTATAAAAATCAGAGAAGCGTTAACGGGCAGGCATATATATACGAGGTCCAGCGGGAAACCTGCGAAAATGCCGAATTCGTCCGTAACGCCTTCAAACACTCCGGAAAGGCCGCAGGCTTTTACGACGGATACGTCCCCGTCGAAGCCGTAGGTTTTTATACCCAGCCCGTGAAAGGCCCTGGCAAGGGAACCGCCGATAAGGCCCAGCCCCGCCACGCCTATGGAGCCGAAGCCGCCGTTATTTCGCAACGGTCCTTCCCACGGCTCCGGCGATGACTTCAACCCGGTTCATCACTTCGTCGTATTCGTCCGGCGTAAGGGATTGGTCTCCGTCGGAAAGGGCCTCCTCGGGACACGGGTGAACCTCTATCATAAGGCCGTCGGCCCCGGCGGCGACCGCCGCAAGGGACATAGGCCCTATGCAGACCTTTTTCCCGGTGCCGTGGCTCGGGTCCGCGATAATGGGCAGATGGGAAACGCTTTTTATTATAGGTATGCAGGAAAGGTCGAGAGTGTTGCGCGTTTCCGTTTCAAAAGTCCTTATGCCTCTCTCGCAGAGGATGATATTCAGGTTGCCTTCGTTTGCTATATGCTCCGCCGCAAGGAGGAAATCCTTAACGGTAGCGCTCATGCCCCTTTTCAAAAGGACGGGCTTTTCCTGACGGCCCACCTCGTGTAGCAGGCGGAAATTCTGCATATTGCGGGCCCCTATCTGGAGAATGTCCGCGTATTCGGAAACTATGTCGATATCCCTGGGGTCCGTAAGCTCCGTAACCACGACCATGCCGAATTCGTCCGCGGCTTTGCGCAGATAGATAAGGGCCTCCGGCCCCATGCCCTGAAAAGAGTAGGGGCTGGTTCTCGGCTTGAAGGCGCCTCCCCTTAATACCTTCGCCCCGTGGGCAGAAGCGCGCCGGGCGGCCTCGTGTATCATTTCGTAGCTTTCTATGGAGCAAGGCCCTGCCATTACAGAAAGCTCTTTGCCGCCTATCTTTACGCCTTTCACGTCTATTACCGTGTCCTCTTTCCTGAAATCCCGGCTTACGAGTTTATAGGGTTTAAGTATGGGTATTACGTCCTCCACGCCGGGCAGAGTTTTCACCGGCCTGTCCCGGAGGGCGTTTTCATCCCCGATAGCCCCTATTATTGTGCGCTCCACGCCTTTGGACACGTTTAATTTATATCCGTAGCTTTTAAGCTTTTCCGTGATAAAATCGATTTGCTCGCCGGTGGCGTCCGGCCTGATCACTATAACCATAAGGTTCTCCTACAAAAATATAAAAATGAAGGGGCGCAAGCCCCCCTGAATTTACCTGCCCAGAACCTTCGCAAGTTTTTCCGCGAATATTCTGTTTTCCTCCGCCGTGCCTACGGACACGCGGATATAGCTTTCGAGCTGTTCTCCGCCGAGAAACCGCGTGATAACGCCCTCTTTCAGCAGCTCATCGAAGACCCTGCGCCCGTCGCCCACCTTTACGAGCATAAAGTTAGCCTCGGTAGGGACGTACTCGACGCCCATTTTTTTAAGCTCGCCGTATATGTAGTTTCTGCCTTCGGCGTTCTGCGCGACTACTTTATCTATATGGGCGTCGTCTCCAAGGGCCGCCTCTGCCATTACCTGGGCCGCCATGCTTACGTTGAAAGGCGGCCTTACGCGCTGCACCACGTCTATGCACTCCTTATCGGCAAGCAGAAAGCCGCACCTCATGGAAGCAAGGCCGTAGGCCTTTGAAAACGTCCTCATTACGAGGAGGTTTTTATATTTTTTCATCAGCTTTACGGAATCCGGCATATCCGGACGTTCCGCAAATTCTATATAGGCTTCGTCCATAACCACCATAACGTCCGGCCGGAGCCTGTCCAGAAAATCCGTAAGCTCCTTTTCACCGAAGGCGAGGCCAGTCGGGTTATTGGGGTTTGCCAGAAACACGAACCGGGTGTTTTCGTCCACGGCTTTGAGCACGGCTCCAAAATCTATGGAAAAATCCTCCCGCACGGGCACCCATTTGCAGTCGGCCCGCAGGGATTTGGCAAAAATATAATATTCCGAAAAAGACGGAAAAGGGGCGACGGCGTTCGTGCCCTTAGGCAGAAACGCGATGTAGAGAAGCTGTATTATTTCGTCGGAACCTGCGCCGCAGAGAATTTCGTCCATATCAACGCCGAATTTTTCGGAAACGGCACGGCGCAGATAGTAGCTGTCTCCGAGGGGATATCTGGAAACCTCCGGCAGAAACTCCTCCAGAGCCTTTAAAGCCTTCGGGCTGGGGCCTATGGGGTTTTCGTTGGAAGCGAGCTTTATCACGTTTTCAACGCCGCTTTCCCTCTGAACCTCTTTCATGGGTTTTCCCGGCTTATAGGGGTCGAGACGGAGAAGCTCCGGCCCGGCCAGTTTTTTATAATCTATCATTATTTGTCTCCTTTTGGATAAGAACCAAGTATCTTCATAAGAGGAACGCTTTTTTCAAATTCCGCAAGAACATCCTTGACCGGCAAAGTATCTTTGTGGCCCTCGATATCTGTGTAAAACAGATACTCCCACGCCTTTATTTTAGATGGGCGGGATTCCAGCTTGGTCATATTTATGCCGCCCCTGCTGAATACTTCGAGAGCTTTGTAAAGAGCCCCGGAGGTATGGGACACGGCGAACATCAGGGACGTTTTATCCCGACCTGTGGCTTCCGTGGGCGTTTTGCCTATGATAAGGAAGCGGGTGAAATTACCGGCGCCGTCCTCTATGCCGCGCTCTATGACCTTGAGGTTGTATACTATTTCCGCCGTTTCCGAGCCTATGGCGGCTATCGTTTCGTCGTTTTTAGCCATTTCGGCCGCCTTGGCGGTGGACTCTATCTCGAAAACCGGCGTGTCCGGCAGGTGCTTGGACAGCCACTGCCTGCACTGGCCTATGGCGTTGGGGTGGGAATATACCGCCGCCACGTCCTCCATACGGCCCGTAAGGTTCATAAGGTTCTGCACAATCTCCACATATATCTCGCCCATTATAACGAGATTAGAGTTCATAAACATATCGAGAGTGTGGTTTACCACGCCTTCGAGGCTGTTCTCCACAGGAATTATCCCGCAGGCGAAACGGCCCTTATCCACCCCTTCGAAAACCTCCGGTATGGTCCTTACGGGAATAAGCTTGGCGGAAAGGCCGAAATGCTTTATGCCCGCAAGGTTGGTAAAGGTGCCTTCCGGCCCCAGATAGGCGACTTTCTGCACTTCCTCAAGAGAAAGGGAGGCCGATATTATCTCCCGGAATATGGGCCTTATGGACGCTGTGGGAAACGGGCCGGTATTAAGGCTTTTGAGCCGCTCGAATATGGCCTGCTCCCTGGAGGGAACCCAGAGAGGGGAACCGTTTTTCTTTTTTATTTCGCCTACGGAAATAACGTGCTTCGCCCGCTCGTTTAAAAGGCGCAGGATCTCAGTGTCGATTTCGTCTATTTTTTCTCTGTAAAAGGAAAGTTCTTTCATTTTATGAGTTTTATCAGAAGGAAGGCAAATATTCAATATCTACGTTGTAAATCCCGCAAAAAAAATGTACCCTACGACCAGCAATTTTTTACCGAGGTATAAATGAGCCAGGCGATAGGATACGCGCTCGTGATCATGAGCGACAAAAAAGAAAACAAACACATGATAACGCTGAAAGAGGGCGCGCGCTTCTCCACCCAGCACGGCTTTATAGAACACGACGAGATAGCGAAGCTATGCCAGGGCGACACCATAAAAAGCAGTATGGGGCACCCTTACCGGGTGTATCTGCCCACATATATGGATTTCGTAATGAACATAAAGCGGCAGGCCCAGATAATATATCCCAAAGACGCGGCCGCCATGCTTATGTGGGGCGATATAGCGCCACGCCAGAACGTGCTGGAATCGGGCGTGGGCCAGGGAGCCCTTTCCCTTGCCGTGCTGCGGGCCCTGGCCGGCACCGGAAAGCTGACATCCTATGAGCTGCGGGCGGATTTTGCCGAGCAGGCCGCAGGCTTTATAAAAAAATTCCTCGGCGAAACGCCCGCGAATCACGAAATACAGATACGCAACATATACGACGGGATAGAGGGCGTTTACGACAGGGCTCTGCTGGATCTTCCGGAACCCTGGCACGTGGTGAAGCATTTTGAAACGGGGCTTATAGACGGAGGCATAGTCGTGGCCTATATACCTACGGTGCTTCAGGTAAAAACATACGTGGACGAGCTTAAAGCCTGCGGCTTTTTTTCGGAAATAGAAACGGCGGAGCTTATAAGAAGGCCCTGGAAGGTGGACGGCCTGTCCGTGCGCCCGGAAATGTGGATATACAACCACAGCGCCTTTCTTGTAACGGCCAGAAAATTCAGAAAAAACGAAGGATAAAAGGGCGTGATGGCACGGCCTATGCGAAATTTAACGCGGCTTACACTCTTGATAATCCAGTATAAGCAGGCAAAAAAGAGGTGAAATCAGCAGGGTCTATTGCCAGAAAAATAACATAGAACGGCG
Source organism: uncultured Deferribacterales bacterium (assembly GCA_947853665.1). Classification (GTDB taxonomy): domain Bacteria; phylum Chrysiogenota; class Deferribacteres; order Deferribacterales; family Mucispirillaceae; genus CANTXF01. The sequence goes on from CANTXF010000064.1 coordinate 31,577, forward strand.
AAGTGCCGGAATAATATAAAAGGGGCAAAAATTATTTTGCCCCTTTTTAATGTATCAAAGCATTATATGATGTTTATTACCATGCATAATAAAAGCCCGCAATTCCATTATTTCCAGTCAGCTCTATCGTATCGAATACGCCCTTCCATTTTGTAATAAAAAAGCCGTACATCCCAAGCTGCTTATCGCCGTATCCCGCGGATGTTATAAATGTGTTATCAGCATTTCCGGAATTATAAACTTCGTCAATAATGCTTGCAAGGTTAAACCCGTTTCTAGTATAGCCATCCGTGCCTGCCGGATAATTAAATTCTTCAATATTATATACCGGGTCGTCCGTAACGCCTCTGCCCGTCACTAAAATCATTTTGACAAAATCTAAAAATAAAGTATTAAAATCAAGCCCTGTGGCCGCTTCTATAATTTTAATACCATTATCCGGAGAAGTATATATCGTTTGTATAAAGCTATCGCCAAATCTTATTTGCAGGTATCTGGCAAAAAGATAGCTTAATCCATAGTTTTGAGAAGAATCGTCGGTAATTAACGATATGCCTTGTTCGCTATCGAAATATGCGCCGATATAGCGGTAATGGGGAGAGGTATATCCGCCATAATATTCTGCAAGCATGGAAAGGCCTTCATTTATCCATGCCGATACATAAGAGTTTAAATTAAGACGCGAGCGGCTGTCAAAAAGCGTCATATGCTGAAACTCGTGTATAAAGGTAGCAAGAACATCCGTTTTGTTTATATCCCACCGGCTTTTTTCAAAATAATGATGGTTTACATAAAGCACATCCGCTTCATTGGATTTTTCTTCATCAGGTAAATCCTGCTGCTTAAATTTATCGGCAGAATAGAAAAAACCCATTATATTTGGTGAAAAATCAGCGATTAAAAACGATACTTTACCATTACCGTCAGTATCTTCTTCTTTTCCATAATATTTGTGTATTATTTCATAATCTTTATCGAAGGCGTTTGTGATTTCACGTATCTGTTCGTCAGACGGCGGAGTTAATCCGTCCCGGAGAAAGAAATAAGCATATTGAGAAACCGCAATACATGTGGCATCAATAGTGTTAAACGTTCCTGTTTCCACATCAAGAACATATACGTTATCCCATTTCGTTCCCGCTTGAATATCCACAGGCATGGTTTTTTTGGAAATATTGCCCGCTTCGTTAATAGGGCGGATATTATTTAAATAAGTATATTCCTGCAGACGTTTATTTTTATCTTTAATTATTTCTTTAATACCTTTCGTTTTTGTAATAATTTTTTGCGATACAACGTCCGTATCAGGTACCTGCTGTCCGTTGCCGCTTATACTGTAACTGTTATTTAATTCATAATCGTCAACAGCGGGAGACTGCGCATAGTATATAAGCGTATTGAGAGATTTATTTACATCATAGTTTATACGATTTGCGCCCGGTACAAGAGAATTTTCCGATACCAACGGCGCGGAGGGATAACTGTTAATATTATCATTGTGAGATTTATCATCATTTGCGCAGGCAGATAATGCGAACAAAAAAAGTATTATAAACAGTCTTTTCATACAGCGCTCCATAAAAGTATATTTAACGGCACGATAACAGTTTTTATAAAATATTCAACGCCGAATATTGATATACATTTCATCGCAGCTATACTCTTACGTAGGCTAATAAAGTTATGGGAAATATTTATGATAGGGCGGCTTGCTCATATCAATGGATAACAAGGCTAAAAGCCTTTGGCCATGTATTGTCTGAAGGGGCTTATCCCCGAAGTTTGCCTTGCCGCGCAGGCGTTATCATAATCATTTGCCATAACTATCCGTGTCAGGGGATAGCCGCTGAAAATTATTACCACATTAACGATTCATCAAAAAAAATAATTTACAACAAACTTTCAATAGTTTTATATTTTTAAACTTTTCATATTTTTTCTTTCTATAATTTTATCTTTTGCGCAATCGACACCGCCTATTAAAACGGGTGAAATGATATTGTGCTTTCCATAATTTTTAAATGCGGAATATTTATCGATATTCGCGTAGCAGTATAAACAATTATGCAGGCATGTATTATATTCGCCGATATCGACAGATTTTATGCAGCCGCATGCGGCCCGCTGGTTATCTTTATCTTTTTTTATATGTGAATCGGTTATTTTTTCAATCAGCACATCATCGATACATCTGCCGTGTTCTATGCCAAATTTTTCTAAATCGATCTGCTCTGCACAGCTTTCTGTTATTAAGTTATATTTTTTTGCTATACTTGCAAAATTTTCGGCAAGTATCATCATTTCCCGTTTTGATATTTCTTTTATATTTTGCTCTTTAATATTTTTTAATATTTTTCTGTAATTATCAAGAAAACTGACTATTACTTTTTCAGTATAAGATGAAAGTAAAAAGCATAGCTTTTCAAATGATTTTCTGTGGAAGTCTATCGTATATTTATTATTTAATATTACAGGGTCATATCTGAGTATTACTTTTTCTTTTCCTATTTTATCTGATAAAATCTTAAATGTTTCTATTATTTCTTTTTTATCATAAATATTTTCTTCCAGGTCCTTACCGTAAGGCGTAACGGTAAATTGGAAATAATATTTATACCCCATATTGTCTATTTCATCTAAATATTTATGGACCGGTTTTGAGTTTTTAGTCCAGAATACGATGCAGTCTACATTTTCAGGAGTTAAATAGATTTTGGACACTTGACGGGTATTAAAAGGATTGCGAACGAGCACATAATTTTCCCGTAGTCTGTTTATGAGCCACTCTGCGTAAAATGCGGGTATGTCAGTTCTTCTGCTGGCGCTTATTATCATAAATTATCGCAGCTATACCCTTACATAGATTAATGTAAAGTTATGGAAAATATCTATAATACGGCAGCTTGGTCTCCCCATAACGCCGCCCCTCTGTAATTTATCCTTCCCCGCTTTTCGGCCTGTATTCCACAGTTTCGATATATTTATCCAGCTCCGCTTTGGGTATGGAGCCCCGCTCCGGCAGCGCGAGAACTCTGAGCTTTTTATAGTAGTTCCACATATCTATTTCCAGTATGTCGCCGGGTTTCAGCTTCAGGGCCGGTTTGGCGTCCCTGCCGTTTACCTTTATAAAGCCTTCGTCCGCCGCTTCGTTCGCAACCGTGCGCCGCTTTATTACCTGAGCCGTTTTTAAAAACTTATCTAGCCGCACCCGCTCTTTCTCCTTTTCTAAGCACTACTATCGTGCTTTTGTTTCTGTCAAGCCAGTTGGTGAAAACCTGCTCGAATATCTTTTCGGATGCCGCTTCCGTCAGCTTGGCTCTCGTATCCTCGTCAAAATCGTACTTGCTTTTGAACCCGGTAACCTTGCACACCGTCCACTGGCCGTTTATTTCAAACGGGGCGGAAATTTTCCCGTCCCCGGCGGCTTCAACGGCAACGAGCATCTCCGGACTCATTATTTCCGTTTCCATCCAGCCCATTGCGCCTCCGTTCGCCGCGCTCCTGTCCACGGAGTATTTTTTTACGGCCTCCTCGAAGCTCTCCCCCTTCTTTATTTCTTTAAGGGCTTTATCCATAGCGGCTCTGTCCGCAGTCATAAGTATGGATATTTCGTATTTATCATGCAGAGGATATTCGTCCGGCTTACTGTCGGCCATTTCCCGCAAATCCCTTTCCGCCACGACTATTTTGGGCATAAGCACCTGAGAGCGCACCCGGGCGTTCAGTATGTCGTTTTTAAGCTGATAGCGGTATTTGGAAAGGCTCGTGCCTTCCTTTTCCAGATATTCCTCCAGCTTGCTTCTGTCCAGGTTGTTTCTGGCGAGTATTTCGGATATGGCCGCGTCGACCTCCTTATCGCTTACGGATATGTTTTCCCGCTGGGCGGCTATGGCGACTATCTCCTGATTTATCAGATAATCCAGGGCGGATTTTGTATAATTTTCAAGCTGGGCGGCTCTGTACGTCTCGTCCTTTATGGACAAAATTTCGCGGTACTGGCGCGGGTCAAGATTCTGTACGTCGTACTCGGTGATTATCCTGTTTCCCACATGGGCAAGAACGCTATTTACCACCTCCGCGCCCGCCGGCATAACCGCCAAGGTCAACGTCGTCAAGATACTTAATATCGGCGTTTTTATAAAGCTCATCGATAAATTCCCTCGTTTTGTCTTCCTGCTGCTGCGAATAAAGCTCCAGATATATTTTCGACTTTACGTCCTCGTAATTTATTTTTTTCGGCCGCAGTATTTTTTTCACGAAAAATATATGATAGCCGTAGTCGGATTTCACTATGCCGCTGTATTTGCCTGCCGGCAGCTTGAAAGCCTCGGCAAATATTTCCGGAAAATCCCCGTCCGAAATAAAGCCCAGATCCCCGCCCTGCTTCTTCTCCGGCCCTTCGGAATAACGCTCGGCCACCTCGTTGAAGGAAAGGCCCTTCCGCAGCTCGTTCATAGCTTTTTCGGCGGTCTCTTCCTTTGTGGTGAATATGTGCAGGATGTGGGCCTTGGTCTCCGGCTTCTGTTTGGCCTCGTCCGTATTATAGCGGTCTTTAAGCTCCTTTTCCGTAATTACTATCTGCGAATTTACCACGCCGTTCAAAAGGGATTCCACAAGGAGCCTTTCCTGCATGAGCTTGGCCAGCTTGGTATGGTCCGTATCGTAGGAGCCGGAATACACTTTCAGGTCCTGAGCCCCTTCCTCCGTGTGAAAACTGTCCAGAATACGGTTTATGCGCTCGTCGTTTATAGATATGCCGCGCCTGCGGGCTTCGGAGAGAAGCATATTATGCTCGGTAAAGTCTTTAAGCAGCTTGTCCTTTACCTCCGGGTTGTCCATATTCTCTCCGCCCATTTCTTTCAGGACCGTTCCCGCAAAATCGTAAAAATCGTCCTCGTACAGCAGGCGGCCGTTTATCTCCATAATGGCTTTTCTTACCGGCTCCTGCTTCGTCTCGGCTCCGGCGGAGCTCTTATTTTCCCCGCAGCCTGCGACGGCAGCCGCTATAATGATAAAAAGAACCGTCATTTTAAAGGATCTAAGCATAAGCTCTCCGTTTATCCGTTTTCAGGGCCGGCGGTAAGGCCGCACAGCCTGACGAAAAATTCCGCAAGCATCCGGGGCGGGTTAGGGTCGTCCACAGCCATGGAAAGCTCGTATTCGGAGGAAAAGCGATACACGGTCTTCCCCTGGATTACGGCTTTTCCCACCGTCAGCGGGTCAAGGCGGGTCTCCGGGGCAAATTCGATTTTTGCGCCGGACCTGCTTATCGCCACTTTCAGAGCGCCCAGCCTGCCCGCCAGGTTTTTAATAAGCATTATATATCCGAGACTTATTACTTCCGGTCTTAGTTCGCCGTAACCGGCCTCCAGCTCGTTTAAAATATCCGTCATGGCTTCCGTATCGTAAACGGAAGCGAACCGCCGGTAAAAATCGAAACGCACCCGCGGATTTTCCACATAATCCGCCGGTATGAAATAAGGGATATTGGAATTTATCTCCGCATCCGTCAGATTGGCGAATTCGCCCTTCATTTCGTTTACGGCTTCTTCTATCATGCTTACGTAAAGCTCGTAGCCCACCCGCACCACAAAGCCGGACTGCTCCGCGCCCAGAATATTGCCCGCGCCCCGCAGCTGCAAATCGTACATGGCTATCTTAAAGCCGCTGCCCAGATCCGAAAGCTGCTGAATTATGGAAAGGCGCTTCCTGGCGATAGGCGTAAGGGCGGAAAAATTCTCCACGGCCAGATAGCAGTACCCACGCCTGCTGGATCTGCCGACCCGCCCTTTAAGCTGGTAAAGCTGGGCAAGGCCGAAATGGGACGCGTTATTTATTATAATCGTGTTTACGTTCGGTATGTCTATGCCGTTTTCTATTATCGTGGTGGATATAAGTATGTCTATATCCCCGGAATAAAAGGACTGCAATATGTTTTCAAGGCTTTTAGAATCCATTTGCCCGTGGGCGTAGTCTATGCGGGCGTGGGGCACCATTTCCTTAACCTTTGCAGCCACCTCGTGTATATCCATAACCTTATTGTGCAGGAAAAACACCTGACCGCCTCTTTCAAGCTCCGTGGTTATGGCTTTGGCCACGCCTTCCTCCCGCTTTATGACCTTTACTACTACCGGCAGGCGGTTTTCCGGCGGGGTCTCTATTATGCTCATATCCCTGATGCCGGAAAGCGAAAGCTGCAGAGTTCTGGGTATAGGCGTGGCGCTTAACGTAAGCGTATCCACATTGCGCTTCATGGCCGCTATCTTTTCCTTGTGGGACACGCCGAAGCGCTGCTCCTCGTCGATTATGAGAAGGCCTAGATCCTTAAAGGCAAGCTCCTTGGAAAGCAGTTTGTGGGTGCCTATCAGTATGTCCAGCCTGCCGGAAGAGGCGCGCTCAAAAATCTCCCTTACGTCCTTCCCCGTGCGGAAGCGGGAAACAAAATCCACAGTAACGGGCAGTTTGGAAAATCTGCGCTTAAAGGTCTCGTAATGCTGGCGCGCGAGAATAGTGGTAGGCACGAGCACCGCTATCTGTTTGCCGCAGGAGGCGGCCTTGCAGGCGGCGCGCATGGCCACCTCGGTTTTGCCGAAGCCCACGTCCCCGCATACCAGCCGCTCCATAGGCGTGTCGCTTTCCATATCGTTGTAAACGTCTATTATGGCCGAAAGCTGATCCTCCGTTTCGTCGTACTCGAAATCCCGCTCGAAATCGCCCAGCATCACGCCGTCATCCCGGAAGGCGAAGCCTTTTTTCGCCTTGCGCTCCGCGTACAGCCTGAGCAGATCCTCGGCTATGCTTCTGGCGCTTTCCCGGGCGTTTTTTTTCAGCTTGGCCCAGGCGGAGCTTTTAAGGCTGTTCAGCTTAGGCTTCTGATCCTGAAGGCCGACGTATTTCTGTATCTGGGATATGCCCTGCAGCGGCACGTAGAGTATGTCGTCCCCGTCGTAGAGAATATCCAGAAAATCGCCTTCCACACCGGCTATGGTAAGGTGCTTTATGCCCCTGTATATACCTATGCCGTGATTTACGTGGACGACGTAATCGCCTTCCTCCAAATCGGAAAGGCTTGTATTGAACACTTCCTTTTTACGCGTTTTCGGCTTGCGTTTCGAAAAGCCGAAAATATCCGAATCGGACACTAAAGCCAGCTTTTCCTTTACGTCTATAAAACCGCCGGATATCCGCCTTCTGTAAAGGGTAACGGGCCGGGCCTCCGTTTCCTCAAGGGAAGCGACCTCGCCGGGGAATATTTCAAAATCCCTGGCGAATTCTTTAAAGATAGACGCGAATTTATCGCTTTCCACGCTGACGGTGACCCGCAGGCCTTCCTTTAAAAGGGAGTTTATGGCTTCCATAGCGTTTGTCATGGATTGGTAAAGGTTTTTCTTTTCAAAGGCGAAGCTGCTTTTCGTGCCCCGAAACGGCAGGCCCTCGCTGTCCGGATCCTCCGCCATTTCTGAAATTACGGTAAGCCCCCTTTCCGTAATTTTGAGCATAGCCTCCTGGGCCGTCAGGAAGTTTTCCAGCATAAGACGCTGGGGGCCGGTGCTGGGCGCCGTATCCCAGATATTTTTGGAAAAGGCTTCAAAATCTTCCTTCCAGCCGGGAGAAAAGCATACAACGGAGCAGTTTTCCGGCAGATAGTCGAAAATATCGCCCTGCTCGTAACCGGCAAGCGGGGCGTACCAGTGGAAACCAGCGAATTTGCCGTAAGTTTCGGCTCTGTCCTTAGTGTCTGCGTCCGTTAGGCGGGAGGCGAACTCCTCCGTGGAAAGAAGCACGTCGGAGCAGGGCAGCACGCGCACATTATCTGCGGTCTTTACCTTCGCCTGGCTTTCAGGGTTATAGAAAAAAAGCTGCTCTATCTCGTCGTCAAAATATTCTATTCTTACGGGATTTTCCGCGTCTATGGGGAAAATATCCGCCAGGCCGCCTCGTATGTTGTATTCTCCGGGGCCGGTAACGAACTCCACCTGTATGTAGCCGAGAATATCCAGAGTATATACCAGCTCGTCCCTGGGCAGGACGGCGTTTTTCTCCAGCAAAAGCTCGCTGGAAAGGTAATCTTTTTTGCGGGGCAGCTTTTTAAGCACGGAGTAGGGCGCGGCCACGGCTATAAAATCCTCGAGATGGAGCATTTTGTAAAGGGCTTCCGCACGCTTTGCCATTATGCCGGTAAGAGGCCTGGCCTCCTCGAAAGGGCTTTGGGTAAAAGGCGGGAACTCCAGCACGGGAATACCGCCGGAGAAAAAGGAAAGCTCCGACACGGCGCTTTCCAGCGCCTTTCCGTCGGGGGCGATCACAAGAAGCGGAACGCCCTTTTTTTTATTTTTAACGGCAAAGAAAGACCTTGCCGCGCCCCATGCGTTATGGAACTCCTTATATGTTCCCATTATCCCACGGTTTTAAAGCCCGGCGAATTTGCCGAACATTATTTCGTCCACAAGGCCGCATATTATATGGGCGGACATTATGTGAAGCTCCTGTATGCGGGCAGTCGCCATGTTATCCACCACCAGCAGCTTATCGCAGAGTCCCTTCATGCGGCCGCCGTCACGGCCGGAAAAGCCCAGCGTCACGGCCCCGTTTTTAGCCGCCCGGTGCAGGGCTTTTATCACGTTTTCCGAATTGCCGCTTGTGGATATGCCCCACACTATGTCCCCGGGGTTTGCGAAGGCGGACACCTGCTTTTCAAAAACGTCGCTGAAATCGTAATCGTTGCCCACGGCGGTAAGAAGGGAGGTATCGGTAGTTAACGCCATAGCCGGAAGGGGCGGCCTTTCCATAACGAAGCGGCTCGCAAATTCCGCCGCTATATGCTGGGCGTCAGCGGCGGAGCCGCCGTTGCCGCATATCATGACCTTGCCTCCCCCGGCAAAGCAATCGGCCACGGCCTGGGCAAAATCCACAAGTATCTGGGCGTTTGCCGCAGCGAATTTTTTATGAGCGTTTATGGAATCTTCGAATATGGAATTAACGTATTCTATCATCTGGAACTCCTTATGGATTATATATATTACTATAAGCCAAAGGCATTTTCAATATGGTTTATAATAGGGCCGTCTATGGACACTACGTCGAACCGGCAGGCTCTCTCGCCTCCCGTAAGGGAAAGGTATATGCCCGCCGCCTTTATTATGCGGGAACGCTTCCTTGCATCCACGGCTTCAAAACCGGCTCCGAACGCCTGCGATGAGCGCTTTTTGACCTCGGCGAACACGGTTACGCCTTTTTTAAAGGCTATTATGTCTATTTCCCCGGCGGGCGTGCGGTAGTTGCGCTCAAGTATTCCGTAGCCTTTTTTAACGAGAAAAGCCGCGGCCTCGTCCTCCCCCTTGTTCCCCGTCTTTTTTAAAAGCCCTTTCATAGGCCTTTCACGTAAAAGGACCTTCTGTGAACGGGAGTCCAGCCCTGCCTGCGTATCGCTTCAAGATGGGCAGCCGTGCCGTAGCCCGCGTTTTTCTCCCAGCCGTAGCCTTCCCACACGGTGGAAAGGTACTCCATCAGCCTGTCCCGGTAGACCTTGGCTACGACGGAAGCGGCGGAAACCTCTATAAAATCCGCGTCAGCTTTATTCGGATGTTCCTCGGGAACGGGCAGGTTTTTAAGGCCCACAGCGTCTACTATTATTTTGCCGTAGCACGGCGAAAGGCGGGATAAGGCTATCTGCATGGCCTGCCTGGTGGCGTTGAGAATATTTATTTTATCTATAAGGCGGCTGCATACCACCCCGAGGCCCCAGGTTACGGAATTTTCAATGATATATGGGTAGAGTTTCTCCCGCGCTTTGCGGGAAAGCTTTTTGGAATCTTTTATCCGCGGGTCCGAAAAACCTTCCGGCAGCACCACGGCGCAGGCGACGACTGGCCCGGCCAGACATCCGCGGCCTACCTCGTCCACCCCGGCTATGAGCATTTCTTTTTGGAAAGGATTTTTTTTTCAAACCAAGCGCATATTTCGTCCAGCCCTTCCCCCGTGCGGCATGATATGCGGAAATGCTCCATACCCGGCTTTATGCTCCTGGCGTTTTCCTCCGCCTTATCCGCGTCGAAATCGACATAAGGCAGAAGGTCCGTTTTATTAAGCACAAAAACGTCCGAAACGAAAAACATTGTGGGATATTTCAGCGGCTTATCCTCCCCCTCCGTCACGGAAAGCAGCACCATGTTAACGTCCTGCCCCAGGTCGTATTCGGATGGACACACGAGATTTCCCACGTTTTCTATTATGAGGAGGTCCAGGCTGTCTCCGTCTATAAGCGGCAGCCGTTTTTCGATTTCCGCCGCTTCCAGATGGCAGGCACCTCCCGTCTGTATCTGGCAGGCCTTTACCCCGGCCTTTTCTATGCGTTCCTTGTCGTTATCCGTCTGCAAGTCCCCCTCTATAACGGCCACCCTGTATTTTTCCGCCAGACGGCCAAGGGTTTTTTCAAGAAGGGAGGTTTTGCCGCTTCCCGGAGAAGACATGATATTGACGGCAAAGGTGCCGTTCCTGGCGAAACGTTCCCGCAGGTTTGCCGCATCCATATCGTTTTTGGAAAGTATTTTCTGATTTATGCTTATTTTATCCATTATCTTCTCCTTTTAGGCAAACGCCGCCGCCCGGAAGGCGGGAGCTGGCGCGGGCGGCATTTGAAACGGAATAATAAAGGCCCCCGTCAGTTTCCGGCCGCGTCTGAAAGAGGCCTTCGCCCCGCGGGTTATTACCCCTTCGGCCGCGCCTTTATTCCACCTCTATGTGGGATACCTCAAGCTCGCTGCCCGATATAAGGGAAACTTTAGAGGAACCGCACCCGGGGCAGTTCATAAAATAGCCTTCAAACTCCTTTTCCGCGCCGCAGTCCAGGCATTTGCCCCTTAAGGGAACCTCCGTGTAATCGAAAGCGGCGTTTTCGGCTATGGTGCCCGCTTTCAGTGCGTCGAAAGCAAACCTCAGGGACGCTTCGTCCACTGCGGACATTTTGCCGATACGCACCGCAACCAGAGTTATCCTGCCGGCGGAATTATTTTTCGCCGTGTTTACCGCTATGTCTAATATACTTTGAGCTATGCCCGCTTCGTGCATGAGGAACTCCCGACGGGTTTAAGGGCGGAAACGAAACCGGGAGCCGCTAAGCTCCCTCGTTTCTTAATAATACTTGTACTTTTCCTGCAGCTTTCTCTGCAGTTTCTGCTGCTTGCGGCGCGCTTTGAGAAGCTTTTTACGGCGTACCTCGGTGGGTTTCTCGTAATAGGCGTGTTTCTTGATCTCGCGAATGAGACCCTCACGCTCTATTTTCTTCTTCAGAAGCTTCAGCGCCTGGTCGACGTTGTCGCCGTCCACTCTTACGATTGCATTAACCGCCAAGTGGCTCACCTTCTTTCTGGTTTATTTTCAGCACCAGCCCGCAGACCTCGTCGAAAGAGGAAACGAACCGGAACTGTATTTCTTTTCTAACATCCTCGGGTATTTCCGTCAAGTCCTTTTCATTGTCGGCCGGGGCTATCACGGTGCGTATGCCGGCCCTGTGGGCGGCAAGAACCTTCTCTTTAAGGCCGCCTATCTGGAGGACCTTGCCCCGGAGGGTTATCTCGCCCGTCATGGCTATGCGGCAGTTCACAGGCTTTTCAGACACGGCGGAAAGTATGGCCGTGGCCATGGTTATCCCCGCCGACGGGCCGTCCTTGGGAACGGCCCCTTCCGGCACGTGCAGATGCACGTCAAAATCCTTAAACCGGTAAGCAGGCACGCCCATTTTCGTTGCCACGCTTTTAACAACCGAATAGGCGATTTTTGCCGACTCCTGCATAACGTCGCCCAGATGCCCCGTTACCATCAGCTTGCCGGTGCCTTCGAAAAGAGCCACCTCTATCTGGAGCAGGTCGCCACCGTAGGGAGTCCAGGCAAGGCCCGTGGCCACGCCTATTTCCTCGTCCTCATAAACGCCGCCTACGCGGAATTTACGCGGCCCCAGATACTCGCGCACAAGCTCCGAATCAACATATACCGCGCCGCCCCCGTTGTCATCCGAAAGCAGCTTCCTTACGGATTTGCGTATAAGGGAGGCTATCTCCCTTTCAAGATTCCTTACGCCGGCTTCCTTGGTGTAATACTGTATAAGCTCCAGCACGGCGCCGTCGCTTATCGTTATGCGCTCCGAATCGACGTGGTGTTCCTTCATCTGCTTGGGGATAAGGAAGCTTTTTGCGATATTGAGCTTTTCCTGCTCCGTGTAGCCGGGAATCCTTATTACCTCCATCCTATCCAGCAGAGGCGCCGGTATGGATTCGAGGCTGTTGGCCGTGGTTATGAAAAACACCTTCGAAAGGTCGAACTCCGCTTCAAGGTAATGGTCCATAAAAGCTTTGTTCTGCTCCGGGTCGAGGGCTTCCAGCAGGGCGGAAGCCGGGTCTCCCCGATAGTCGGTGCCGAGCTTGTCTATCTCGTCCAGCAGGAACACGGGGTTCATGCTGCCAGCCTTTTTCATGGATTGAATTATCTTGCCGGGCAGAGCGCCTATATAGGTGCGTCTGTGGCCCCTTATTTCCGCCTCGTCCCGCACGCCGCCCATGCTGGCGCGGACGAATTTGCGGCCCATAGCGTCCGCTATCGAGCGCGCAAGGGAGGTTTTGCCCACTCCCGGAGGCCCTACAAAGCATAAAATAGGGCCTTTCATATCTTCGGAGAGCTTCCTTACCGCCAGAAATTCCAGTATCCTTTCCTTGGGCTTTTCAAGGCCGTAATGGTCGCGGTTAAGTATCTCCTCCGCCTTTTCCATGTCCAGGCTGTCTTTAGTGCTTAAGCCCCAGGGCAGGGAGGCAAGCCAGTCCAGATAATTGCGCACGACGGTCGTCTCGGCGCTCATGGGAGGCATCAGCTTCATTTTTTTAAGCTCCCTGTCGGCCCGCTCCTTAACGGCTTCCGGCAGGGTAAGGGAGGACAACTTCTGGGATATTTCGTCTATATCCGCCTTATATTCGTCGTCCTTGCCCATTTCCTTCTGGATGGCCTTCATCTGCTCGTTAAGATAATACTCCCGCTGGGATTTGGACATCTGGGTCTTTACCCGCTGCTTTATCTTATCGTCCAGCTTCAGAATCTCCATTTCCGTTTCTATAAGCTCTATTATCTTTTCTATTCTTACGGCCACGTCGTCCGTATCAAGAACGGACTGGAGATCCGCCGTCTTTAAAGTGAGGTTAGACGCCACGGTATAGGAAAGACGCGCCAGGTCTTCCGTCTGGACTATATTTTTAAGCATATCGGGGGCGATGCGCTTAGTCATGCCCGCGTAGGCTTCAAAGGTTTTCAGAAGTATTCTTTTGACCGCCTGGGCCTTTTCCGGGTCGGATATTTCGTCGTCCACCGCCCGGACGTCGGCGAAATAGCAGTCGTCCTCAAGGCGGAAATCCTGTATGCGAGCCCTCGTTTTGCCTTCCACCAGCACCTTTACCGTGCCGTCGGGCAGTTTGAGCACCTGAAGAATATCCGCCACCACGCCTACCGGATTAAGGTCTTTAAGGGCCGGGTCGTCCGTGGAGGCGTCCTGCTGAAGGGTGAGAAAAAGCTTTTTATCGGTGCCCTCGGCTATCTGGAGGGCCTTTACGGAGCGGGGCCGCCCGACGAATATGGGCACTATCATATACGGGAAAACCACCACGTCCCGCAGAGGTATCACGGTGTATTGTTCTATATTGTTCAAATTATCAGGCTCCAAATCAAGCTGTTTCTTTTTTCTCCTCGCGGATAAGTATCGGCTCCGCGCCGGAGTTGATCACTTCTTCGTTCACTATACATTCTTTTACGTCCGTCAGGGAGGGTATGCGGTACATTACGTCGAGCATGGCGTTTTCAAGAATGGACCTTAACCCCCTCGCTCCCGTTTTGCGCTTTATGGCGAGCCTTGCCACGGCCCGCAGCGCCCCCGGCGTAAAGGTGAGCTTCACGTCGTCGAAGCCCAGCATGGCTTCATACTGCTTCACTAGGGAATTATTGGGCTCCACCAGTATTCTGACGAGAGATTCCTCGTCCAGCTCCTCCAAGGGGGCGGTTATGGGCAGCCTGCCAACGAACTCCGGTATAAGGCCGAATTTTACGAAATCGTCCGGCTCAAGAGCCTGCAAGGTTTCAAAGCGGTTCATTTTGGAAGCCGTCTTGCCCTCGCCGCCGCTGCCGAAGCCCAGGGTTTTCTTGCCTATGCGCCTTTTTATAACGTCCTCTATGCCGTCGAACGCACCGCCGCATATAAACAGGATATTGGTCGTATCGACCTGTATATATTCCTGCTGAGGGTGCTTTCTGCCTCCCTGGGGCGGGATGTTGGCCACTGTGCCCTCTATTATTTTGAGCAGAGCCTGCTGGACGCCTTCGCCGGATACGTCCCTCGTAATGGAGGGGCTGTCGCCCTTTTTGGCTATTTTATCTATTTCGTCTATAAATATTATGCCTTTTTCGGTACGGTCTATGTCGTTTGACGCGTTCTGAAAGAGCTTTAGAACCACGTTCTCCACGTCCTCGCCCACATATCCTGCCTCCGTAAGGGTGGTGGCGTCGGCTATGGCGAAAGGCACGTTGAGAAGGCGGGCCAGAGTCCTTGCCAGCAGGGTCTTGCCCGTGCCGGTGGGGCCTACGAGGAGGATATTGCTTTTCTCAAGCTCCACGTCGCCTTTTTTCGCGTACTGTATGCGCTTATAGTGGTTATAAACGGCCACGCTCAGAACACGCTTAGCCTGATCCTGGCCGATGACGTATTCGTCCAGCTTTTTATGCAACATTTCCGGGGTGGGCAGGGCCTCCTTGGGAACGGAGACGGCTTCCCCGTCCATAGCTTCTTCGTTTATTATTTCGTTGCAGAGGGCTACGCAGGAATCGCATATATAGGAATCCTCCCCTCCCGCGATAAGTTTCTTAACCTCGTCCTGCCCCTTTCCGCAGAAAGAGCAGTAAAGCTCGCCTTTCTTTTTTGACATTAATATCTCCTCACGCGTCCGATTGGTAAAATATAGGCTCCCGCCGGATTAAAATCAATATGCCGGCGAAATATTATTTACCGGCGCGGATTTTTCGGACTCTGGAAAGCAAAGGCCGCCTTAAGGCGGCCGCAAAATTATTTCTTAACGATCACACCGTCAATGAGGCCGTAACTTTTGGCCTCCTCGCTGCTCATAAAGTAATCGCGCTCGGTATCCTGAGCGACCTTTTCCACCGGCTGCCCGGTCCTTTCGGCAAGGATTCTGTTCAAATCCTCCTTCATGCGCAGTATTTCTTTAGTCTGGATAAGTATATCCGTGGCCTGGCCCCGGAAGCCGCCCGACGGCTGGTGAATCATAATGCGGGCGTTTGGCACCGCGAAACGCTTGCCCTTAGCTCCGGCCGCAAGGAGGAAAGCCCCCATGCTGGCCGCCTGCCCCAGGCATATCGTAGACACGTCCGGCTTGATATAGTTCATGGTGTCGAATATGGCCATACCGGCGGTTATTACGCCGCCTGGAGAGTTTATATATATGGATACGTCCTTTTCCGGGTCTTCCGCCTCGAGAAAAAGAAGCTGGGCGCAGACCACGTTGGCCACCTGATCGTCTATTTCCGTGCCTAGAAATATTATCCTGTCCTTCAGCAGGCGGGAATATATATCATAAGACCTTTCCCCGCGGCCGGTCTGCTCTATCACATACGGAACATAGTAGCTCATGCTCATTATTTACCTTCTTCCGGTTCGGCGGCTTTTTTAGCCCTGGGCGCCTTCGGTTTAGCCTCTTTTTTAGGCTTTTCGGCGGGGGCGTCCCCGGAAGCCGTTTCTTTTTTGGCTTTGGCGGCGGTTTTCTTAGGCTTGGCCGCCTTTTCTCCGCCTTCGGCCTCTTTGCGCTGATCGGGGAGTTTCGATTTTTCAAACTCCTCCTTGGTCATTTTATTTTCTTTTATCTTATTTACGGAAAGAAGATACTCGAAAACCTTGTCGCCCAGAACGTCGTTTTTTATGCCTTCAAGCTGCTGGTTGGCTTCAAGGTCTTTTTTAAGGTCTTCCACGGAGCGGTTCTGAATATCGGCGTGGTAGGCGAGGAATTTATCCACGTCCGCGTCCTCCACCGTGATGTTTTCGATTCTGGCAAGCTCGTTTATCACAAGGGCCTGCTTAACCTGCTGGGCCGCCTGGCCGATATGCCGCTGAACCATCATTTCAAAGTTTATGCCCACCTTTTCCGGGTCCAGCCCCATCTGATAAAACTGGGTCATGCTGTTGTAGGCAAGCCTTTCGGCCTGTTCCTTAACGAAAGAATAAGGCACGTCGAAAGGGTTTTCGTCGACGATCTTACCCAGCATAGCTCCGAAAGTCTCGAATTTAGTGCTGCCGTCTGCCTCCGCTTTAAGGCCTTTTTTAATGGTCTCCTTCAGCTGGTCCAGAGTTTCGCAGTTGGGGTTTACGTCCTTGGCGAATTCGTCGTCCAGTTTGGGAGCGACTTTTTCCTTTATTTCGTGCACCGTAACGGTAAATACCGCCGGTTTGCCCGCCAGATCGGCCTGGCCGTAGTCGGCGGGGAAGGTTACCTCTATGTCCCTGGTCTCGCCGGTTTTCATGCCCACCACTCCGTCCTCGAAGCCTGGGATGAACTGGCCGCTGCCGATATTAAGGGAAAATTTCTCCGCGGAGCCGCCCTGGAAAGGAGTTCCGTCCATTTTGCCCACGAAATCTATAACGGCCACGTCGCCGTTTTTAACCGTGTCTCTGTCCTTCACGGGCTCGTAGGTCATCTGGCGTTCCCTGATGGCCTCAAGGGCGCCGTCCACGTCCTTGCCGGTTATCTCCACGATTTTGCGCTCGAAATCGAAATCTTTATATTTTTCTATTTTCATGGTGGGGAAAACGTCCACGAGGGCCTTGAAAGTTATGGGTTTATTTTCCTCAAAAACCACGTCTTTCACGTTTGCCTGGGAGAGAGGACGCACGCCGTTTACCGTAAGGCCTTCCTGTATGGCGTCGTTTATGACTCTTTCAACGGCGTTGGCTTTTATTTTATGGGCGTACTGCTTTTTTACGATGTCTTTAGGCGCCTTGCCCGGGCGGAAGCCCGGTATCTTGACTTCCGGCAGAATTTTATCCAGTTCCCTGTCGGCGGCTTTTTCAAAAACTTCGTAAGGCAGTTCGAATGCCAGCTCTTTCTGAGAATGTTCTGCGTCGTTTACCTGAACCTTCATTAAAAAATCTCCTTATAACATGGAAAACTTGAAAAAAGAGCGGGTGACGGGACTCGAACCCGCGACCTCAACCTTGGCAAGGTCACGCTCTACCAGC
>CANTXF010000065.1 GCA_947853665.1 uncultured Deferribacterales bacterium
CACAAACTGACCTATTCTTATGTCAAATATCAATCACGCCGCTTAAAGCATTCCTGCCTCTTGCGACCCCCTCTCTCAAGGGAGGGTTAATTTAGTACATCTTAATTCTTTTGTCAAGAAAAAATTAAAAGTTTTTTTCTCCGCCGCCAACAACCGAATAATCTCTTCGTTCTCAACGATTCATACCCCGTCACCAGCAACTATATTAAACTTTCAAAATATCCCGCAAAAAAACAAGACGCACCAGCACATGGGCCAAACAAAAACGCGCACATAAATAACGCCGCCTCTAGCCCATATAAAACCCGGCAGCGCCGGGAACAAACTTCTAACAAATCAGCCCCCATATTGTCAAGAACTTTTATAAAAAAAATGAAACTATACCCTGCATAGTTCAATAGAGTTATGGAAAATATTTATAATACATCTACTTATGCCTGCAATAAATAATAAAACTGAAAGCGTTCGGCTGGTACTGCCTGAAGGACTGGCCCCAAGTTTGCCTTGCCTGAGCGGATCTTATTATAAATGCTTTTGACGACCAGGGAGCATTATTGTAATTATTTGCCATAACTATCTGCGTTAGGGGGCAGCCGCAAAAAAATTCTACATTCCCCACAAACACGCAAAAACACTTAGATATATACTATATCTTAAGCAATAACGGCAAAAAAATGGTTATGCGTTAATATAGGTAAGTCGTCAGGTATGGAAAATATTTTACCTATTTGTTTACGGCAGTATGGAATTAAGGCCAAAGCCAACGGCAGGAGGAGCGAACGACGCTGCGCCGCGGGAGCGGATACGGTTATTTTACGCGCATATATACCCTAAGGTATGGCAGCCAAAACAGTTACGAAAGACTATTTAAAGAGAGTAAAGCCTGATGCCGCCTGACGTTTCAGAATATAAACCGCGAGCCTTCCCAGTCGCACCCTCTGGATGACCGGGCCTTATATTTGCTATGTTTCAAGAGGAATATATAAAAAAATATTCAAAAAAACCGATAACGTATCAGACAAGGGGCGCGCCTTATCTAATTAAGAGAAAATAAGTTTTCGTTTTCCATTCGCAGCTTTATATCGAAACAGATATAACAATATATTAATGTTGCCGATAGAGATTATTTTGCTTCTGATAAAAACTTATATCAGAGGTGTTATAATGAATCTGGAAGAACTTGTTGTAAAAAACATCAAAAAGTACAGAAAGATAAAACACATATCCCAGGAAAAGCTTGCGGAAAAATGCGACACCTCCACCAGCTATATCGGACTAATGGAGATAGGAAAAAACGTTCCCAAGCTATCAACCATAGAGCGCATAGCCCGGGCCCTGGAGATAGAGCCGCACATGCTTTTCGTAAACAGCGACAGGGATTTTGCGGAAGGCAAAAAGAAAGCGATACTGAACGAAATGAAAAAGGTTCTGGACGAAAACATCTGACGGAAATTGCCGCGTAATCAAATCTTAACTACGCGCGGCAAAACGGGCAGAGCTGCGCCCGCAGATATTACGCCCGGCATGATCGCCGCCCCGCGAAACGGCCGGCCCGCCGCCCTTGACGCCTGTTTTAAGCTTTGCCTGCGCTTTTAAACGATATACGTTTTCCATTCGATATAATATCTGGTATAATATTTTATCTTTTTTACAATAAAGCCGGATCATGACGCAGCTTATCCGCGCGGGAATATTTTTATGGATACTTGCGGTGCGAAAGCAAAAACGCTTAACGGAGCGATAAAAAGAATATGCCTGTTCGCCGCTTACGATAAGGGCGGCATAGTCCACGATTATGCGGTTTATTATTTAAAGGAGCTGTCTTCTTTCGCGGATATTTACTATCTTGCGGAGTGCGAAATGCCGCAAGGCGAGCTGGAAAAGATAAAGCCGTACGTACGCGCCTCTTACGCTTATAAGCACGGCAAATACGACTTCGGCTCCTGGCAGGAGTTAATCGGAAAAATAGGCTGGCCCGCGCTTGCGGAGTACGACGAGCTGATACTGGCAAACGATTCCTGTTTTGCCCCGCTATCAAGCTTAAGGAAGTTTTTTGCCGAAGCGGACGCCGATAAGGAATGGGACGCTTTGGGCATAACGAAAAATTACGACATGGCCTCCCGCACGTGGTATCTGAACAGCTACTTTATAATACTGCGCAGAAAACTTATTTTATCTGACATATTCCGCGGACTGATCGACGGGATAGAGCCTCAAAAAAATTTCAGCGAAGTATGCTCGAAGTATGAGTTTCCGTTCACAAAGGAATGTATAAGGCAGGGATACAGCGTAAAATGCTATTGTTCCTATGTAGGCAGAATGTACTCAGAATGGCGCGAAATGATAAGGCACGGCTGTTTATTCCTGAAGAAAAAGAGCTTCGCGGGATATTCCAACGCGGAAACGGTCTTATGGGAAAGGTTTATAAAAAAACACACAGACTACGACACAGAGCTTATTAAAAAATATATAAACTCGGGCGGATTATACGAAAACCCGCGAAAAACAAGGCTTAAAATGATATTCAGATATATGGCCAAAATCGCGTCCCGGTTCGCATATCTACAATTTCACAGGGGAAAAAGAAAACTTCGCCTTTTCGGGGTATATTTGATAAATAACCGGCCGAAGGGAGACGAAGCTTATTATGAGGACGGCTCTATCCCTCAGTTAAAAATAACGCGGAAGCGCTCTGAATAAATACGCCGCTATCTTAACCTTATTTTAAATATCATCAAAACGTTTCTTAATATTCTCGCCGCTTTCGGATAAAACTTAAAAATATTATTACGCAAAAGAAATTTATAGAAACGCCACTCGATTCTGAGAGCTTTGCCGGGTATTTGGGGAGACAGATCGATATTTAACAAAACATCCTTATAACCTTTGATCAGGTTCTCTCCATAATCGGGCAGTTTAGCAATGATGGAAGATCCGAATTTTTCTCCCAGCAGAAATGTAACAACCCGCCTAGCCGTATAATCGCTAAGAATACCCCCCCCCACATTTACCAGCTTAATGCATACGCCTAATTCCTGCTCAGCCCAGAGCGGCGACCCAACGTTGGAAGAAGCGTTATCGCTGCGGCCCATGAAATAATAATAAAGCCCCTTGTCCATAAACGATACATTCCGGCAGCAGCTAAGATACTGAACTACAAACAGAAAATCCTCAACGTAGCGCAGAGCGCAGTCAAAGCGTACATCGTTATCCTTTATTATGCTTGATTTAAGGAGTTTCCCCCAGCAGACTCTACCTGAGACAAAAATATAATCCAAAGCGAGGGAAGAACCCCCACTGCCGAGATTATATATACCTGCCGGAGGAAAACTGCATCCGCAGGCCCGACCCCTGAAGTCCGAATTTTTCACATAAAGGTAAGGCACTATCGCCATATCCGCATCCGGCTGGGCCATCCCCGCAAGCAGAGATTCCAGATAATCTACGGATACGTAATCGTCCCCGTCGATAAAGGCTATATAATCGGATAAAGATAAAGACAAACCCACGTTTCTCGCATTGCTGACTCCCGGTTCTTTTACGGAAACAAGCTTAAAACGTTCTTTACCTTTAATATATCCGGCCGCGATTTCCAGGGTACGGTCGGACGACGCGTTTTCTACAATAATACATTCAAAGTCCTTAAAGGTCT
Organism: uncultured Deferribacterales bacterium; assembly: GCA_947853665.1. Lineage (GTDB taxonomy): Bacteria > Chrysiogenota > Deferribacteres > Deferribacterales > Mucispirillaceae > CANTXF01. The sequence goes on from CANTXF010000065.1 coordinate 3,653, forward strand.
GCCGGTCGATACTCTCCAGGCATCTTACTATGTAATTTTCGATATTATGAACGGGTACTATTACGGATATCGTCGGCATTATTTACTCCCCTTTACGAGACGTCACGGCTTTCGCATAATCCCCGGACATACGTATCAAAGCCCTGTCGGAAAGGACCGACCGCGTTTTTTCGATTTTCCTCCCGCAGAATATCTGCCTGCGCATGGCAAAGACTTCCTTTAAGGCTTTCCTTTCCATCGGGGAAAACAATCTGAAAGGGATCATAAAAAAGGTTTGGAGCAAAAGAAAGGGCGAGTGTATATGCAGCAACACGAAAATATATCTGTTTCTTATGGAAAGGTAGCGGGTTTTCTCAGATGTTTTGCTGCTGATCGTGCCGCCGCAGTAGTGAAGGCACTTAGTATCGTGGGCGTAGGCTATTTTATAGCCGGCTTTTAATATTTTATACGCTAAATCGGTTTCTTCAAGCAGATACGGTTCCAGCAGTTCGTTTATGCCGCCTGCCAGGTCGAACAACGAACGTCTGCACAGAAAGTAAGCCCCTTGAAGACCGTAGGAATAATATGGTTCCCCCCCCCGATTTCAGCTATGCGCCCGTTTAAAATATTACGGGTAAAACGCGGAAACCCGCGCCGCCATTCCAGCAGCTTTATGCCGTCAATCTGCCTGCCGTCCTTCATAAGGTAGCCAGCGCAGGTTACAGCGCCGATTTCAGGCTTATCAAAGTATTTCAATACCTTGCCGAAAAAGCCTTCCTCCAAAACTACGTCGTTGTCGATAAAAAGCAGAAAACGACCGCGGGAAACAGACACTCCGTAATTTCTCGCGGAGCAGGCCCCCTTTCCCGGGTTTGATAAAATTTTTACGTTGCTTTCCGGGCCGTAAGCGTCGCGAAGGCGCTCAACCGTGCCGTCCGAAGAATTATCGTCGACTATTATTATTTCAATATCGCAGTCTGACGATTCAGCGGCTTTAATAACCGACGGCATATACGCATCAAGATGTTTAAAACCGTTTAAAGACGGTATAATAACCGAAACGTCCATAACCTGCCCTCCCTATTAAATAAATATGCAGCCGCGCTTCCTGCGCCTATAGGCGCAAAATTGCCTTGCGGCCGCGATAAATATAAAATACTTAACTATCGCCGTCAAGATAGAGGGACATCAGTATCAATGTGAGCTTCTCCGCTATCCGGCGGGCCTGCTCCGCAATATCCCCGTCGGAAAAGTTATCCGCGTTGGCCGATAAAAATTTAAGCATAGCCACAACTTCGTCTTTTTCCGGAAGTTTGTCTCCGCTGATGGCAAATTCCACATACAGCCTGAAAACATTAAGCGCCTTTTTAACGAGCTTGATAGAGAGCTTCTTTTTGGCTTCGTCTGAAATATCCGCGGAGCCTATGGCAAGGCCCGCGTCCATTATCTGCCCCGGAGTGACGGCTCTCGATATCTGCCTGTTAAGCTGGCCGTATCTGGCGGAACATCCGGCCAATACGAATATAAAGAGTATTATAAATATTTTTTTCAGCATCCGCCGCTCCTTGCTCTGTGGATGAGCGCCATATCGGCTATTACCAGGGCGGCCATAGCCTCGGCCACAGGAACGGCCCGCGGAGCAAGGCACGGGTCGTGGCGGCCTTTCGTAACTATTTCCGCAGGCTCCCCTTTAATATTAACCGTTTTTTTAGGCACTAGTATGGAGGAGGTCGGCTTTATGACAAACCGCATAACTATATCCTGCCCCGTGGTTATCCCGCCCAGAGTGCCCCCGGAATTGTTGGACAGGAAACCGCCGGGAGTTATCTCGTCATTCATGGCGCTGCCTTTCATGGAAGCGGCGGCAAAGCCCGCCCCGAATTCCACCCCTTTCACGGCGGGCATGCTCATGACCGCATAAGCGAGCCTTGCGTTCATTCTGTCGAAAACTGGTTCTCCGAGACCGGCTGGAACGCCGGCGGCTCTCATCTCTATAACGGCCCCCACGGAATCGCCCTCCTTTTTGGCGTCCATAATAAGCCTTTCCATAAGGGGAAAAGCCTTTTCATCCGCCGTTCTTACCGGATTCTGCTCTATATAGCTTCTGTCGAAATTATCGGCTTTAACGTCTCCCACCTGTATAACGTGGGCGAAAATATCCACGCCCAAACCGGCGAGAAACCTTTTTGCCACCGCGCCGGAGGCCACACGGCCTATCGTCTCCCTGGCGGAAGCGCGCCCGCCCCCGCGGTAATCGCGGATTCCATATTTTTTATAATAGGTATAATCGGCATGGCCGGGACGGAACAAATTTTTGATGGCTCCGTAATCGCCGCTTTTATGGTTTTTATTGCGCACAAGCACGGCTATCGGCGTGCCGGTAGTACGCCCCTCGAACACGCCGGAAAGGATTTCCGCCCTGTCCTCCTCGTCTCTTGGCGTGGAAAGCTCGCTCTGCCCCGGCCTGCGGCGCTCCAGCTCGTACTGTATCACGGATTCGTCAAGCTCTATGCCGGCAGGGCAGCCGTCTATAACTACCCCTACGCCGGAGCCGTGGCTTTCCCCGAAGGTGCTTATCCTGAATATTTCTCCGAAAACGCTTCCTGACATTACTTTCACTCCGAATAAATATAATTCCGCCCCGGGCGGGAAAAGCGGCCGTTTTTAAAAGAAACCGCCGTTATACTGCAACGAGATATAGGCAAAAACGCAGGCGAAGGCGGCCGCAAAGAAAGACAGCAGAGAAACCGCAGCCCCTCCGGCGAGCTTCATAATCCAGCTTTTCATATTTTCCTCGCGCAGCAGGTCCATTTCCTCGGAATAAACCCAGAAGGAAGAAAAGGTGGAAAGAAGAACGGCGGCGAGAGTAAGCAGTATGTATCCGTATAAAGAAAACCTATCGTCGCCAAAATACGCCCCAGGAAAAATACAGACCGCCGCCACGAACATAAAAGACGTGATAAAGGTGGCGAATATGTTTCCTTTAAGGGGCCCGTCCCTGAACCCCCAGCCGAAAACTCCCGCAAGAAAAGCGGAAACGAAATATTTAAAAATCAGCGCCGCCGCAAGCAAGAGAATAAAAGCGGGAAAACCCCGCAGAAGGGACGAATCCTCCATAAAAACCCCTATCTGACCCTCAGTATGAAATCCACGGCGGCAAAACCGGCGTAAGCCGCCCCCAGAGAAAGAACCACATTGGCAGCGATATTAATAAAAGCCGCGGCAATATGGCCTGATTTAACAAGCAGCAGCGTATCCGCCGAAAAGGCGGAAAAAGTGGTAAAACCGCCTAAAAAACCTGTAACGCATAAAATCCGGGCGGAAGCGCCCGCAATATCGAAAGGAACGGCAAGAAAAACTCCGGCTGCCAGAGAACCGGCGACGTTAACGGCAAGTGTGCCGTAGTAAGGCATAACGCCCAGAGACACGGTAACGAAATGAACCGCCAGATATCTGGCGGAGGCTCCGCCGAAACCTCCGGCCCCGGCAAGAAGTATGCCCTGCCACATGAAAAAGCTCCCGGTCAAAAGATAATTTACATTAACCCGTCCCTTATGTATAACATAATCCTATGAGTTATGAAATCCTTTTAAGCGTTTTAAAAGTAGGCGTGGCGTGCTTTTTTATAAATATTCCCTTCGGCATGATAAGAAGCAGGGTAATTTCTTACGGATTTTTATGGTTTGCGTGTATTCACGCCCCGATTCCCGTATCCGCCGTAATGCGCAGAGCGGCGGGGTTAAGCTGGTGGTACGTGGCCATATTGATGCTTTTCGGCATAGCCGGGCAGATAGTCGGCAAAAAAGCCGCCCTGAAATACTTTCCGCCTGGGTAAAAGGCGCTGCACGCGGCCAATTCTTCCTTGACTTGAGGACAAATAGTCTATATAAAATTAATCTCTTATAACTAGGCGCGTAGCTCAGTGGGAGAGCATTGCCTTGACGTGGCAAGGGTCGACGGTTCAATCCCGTCCGCGCCTATTGGTTTCAAAACCCCCAAAACACGGAAAAACCTTTTGTAAGACCCGTGAATTGACGGGGCTTTTTTCGTTGGCACGGAGACAAACTATGAATATAACACTGCCTGACGGCAACCAACTGGAATTAAAAAACGGCGCGAGCGTAATGGACGCAGCCGAAACCATATCCAAGGGCTTGGCAAAAAAAGCCGTGGCCGGAATAATCAACGGAAAAGCGTCCGACCTTTCCGCTAAGCTTTCCGAAGGCGACAAAATAAAAATAATAACGGAAACGGACGAGGAAGGTCTGGAAATAATACGCCACTCCACCGCCCACCTTATGGCGCAGGCGGTTCAGAGGCTCTTTCCCGAAACCCGAGTTACAATAGGCCCTGTTATTGAAAACGGTTTTTATTACGATTTTGACAGAGACACTCCATTTACACCGGAAGACCTTGAAAAAATCGAAAATAAAATGGCGGAAATCGCAAGGGAAAACCTGCCCGTCGAGCGCACGGAGCTTTCCGCGGACGAAGCCGTTAAAAGGTTCGAGGCCGAAGGCGAAAAATATAAATGCGAAATAATAACGGATTTGGGAGCCGATAAGGTATCCCTTTACAGCCAGGGGGATTTTACCGACCTCTGCCGCGGGCCTCACGTGCCCGGCACCGGCAAGCTGAAGCATTTTAAGCTGCTTTCCGTTGCGGGCGCCTACTGGCGCGGCGACGAGAAAAACAAACAGCTCCAGCGCATATACGGAACGGCCTGGGCGACGAAGCAGGAGCTGGACGATTACCTGCGTATGCTGGAGGAAGCCAAAAAACGCGACCACCGCAGGCTTGGCAAACAGCTTAAACTTTTTACCGTGGAAGAGGAAGCCGGAGCGGGATTTCCCATATATCTGCCGAGGGGAGGCATGCTAAGGGCCACCCTGGAACAGTTCGAGCGTTCGGAGCATATAAAAAGAGGCTACGAAATAGTTTACGGCCCTACCATCCTTAAAAAGGATCTGTGGGTATGCTCGGGCCACTACGCCAACTATAAGGAAAATATGTACTTTACCGAAATAGACGGCGTGGAATTCGGCATAAAGCCCATGAACTGCCTTTCCCATATACTTATTTATAAATCGGAGCTGCGGAGTTACCGGGATCTGCCCCAAAGGTATTTCGAGCTGGGCACGGTGCACCGCCACGAAAAATCAGGGGTTCTGCACGGCCTTATGAGGGTGCGGGCCTTTACCCAGGACGACGCCCACATATTCTGCCGCCCAGACCAGCTGCTTAAAGAAATAGGCGATATACTGGATTTTGTGAAAGACGTTATGAATATGTTTGGCTTCGAGTTTATACATACCGTGTCCACGAAGCCGGAAGAAAAGTATATCGGCAGCGACGAAATATGGGACACGGCCACAAAAGCCCTTATAGAAGCCCTTGACGCCAAGGGTCTGCCCTATACGGTAAACGAGGGGGACGGAGCTTTTTACGGCCCTAAAATAGACATAAAGCTGAAAGACGCCATAGGCAGGCTCTGGCAGTGCGCTACCATTCAGTGCGATTTTAATCTGCCGGAGCGCTTCGACCTTACCTATGTAGGCGACGACGGCGAAAAGCACAGGCCGGTTATGCTTCACAGGGTCATATTAGGCTCCGTGGACAGGTTCCTCGGCGTACTGATAGAGCATTTCGCGGGAGCTTTCCCTTTCTGGCTGGCTCCGGTACAGATAAAAATAATGAATATAACCGACGATTCGGCGGAATACGCGGAGGAAATCGCCTCCAGGCTGCGTATGGCCGGGTTCCGCGTGGAAAAGGATTTGCGCAACGAAAAAATAGGCTTTAAAATCAGGGAAGCCCAGATGGATAAAATACCCCACATGATAGTGCTGGGTAAAAACGAGGCCGAATCCGGCACCGTCTCCGTAAGACTGCGCACCGGTGAAAACAAAAATAATCTTGATTTTTCATCCTATCTTAGTGTAATAAATTCTCTTACGGCAGAAAAATCACTGGACTTATGGAGGTGAGCCATCCCGCCAGCTAAAGACGCAGATAAAGAAAGGACTAACGAGGAAATAACGTCCCCCGAAGTGAGGGTCGTCCTCGAAGACGGTACGGCGCTGGGAGTTATAACTATCGAAGAAGCCCTGCGCGCGGCCAGAGAAAAAGGGCTTGATCTTGTTGAAGTCGCGCCTCAGGCAAAACCGCCTGTGTGCCGCGTAATGGATTACAGCAAGTACAAATTCGAAAAAAACAAAAAAGAAAAGGAAGCCCGCAAGAAACAGCGCCAGCACCAGATAGACATTAAGGAAATCAAATTCCGCCCGAAAATCGAAGAACACGATTATAATGTGAAGCTGAAGCATATAAGGCGCTTTCTGACCGACGGCGACAAGGTAAAAATAGTAATACGTTACCGCGGCCGGGAAATGATGTTCCAAAACGCGGGAACGGAGCTTCTTAATAAAGTCCTTGCCGATGTGGAAGATCTGGGCGTTATGGAGAAAAAGCCCGAAGTCTTGGGCAAACAGCAGATAATGGTTATCGCTCCGAAAGCGAAGGCCTGATTTTTAAGCCGTAAACCAAAAGCATTATAACGCGCGGCGCAAACGTTCCGCGCGTATAGTTATAAGGAGTTGTTAATGGCCGGATGCAAAGTCAAAACGCACAGAGGTGCGAAAAAGCGCTTTAAAATCAGCGGGACTGGCAAACTCATATTCCAGAAAAACGGAATGCGCCACATCCTTACGAGCAAAAGCAGAAAGCGCAAACGTCAGCTTAAGGAGACCGGAGTTATCGAAGGCACCGTGGCTGCAAACGTCCGCAGGATAATGCCCTACGATTAATCGTTCAGAAAGGGCGAAGCCATGATTACGGCATTAAGGCCGCCGTATATCAGGTTAAAAATTTAAGCCGGAAAGGCTTACAAGGAGGAAAAAGTGCCTAGAGCTAAAGGTGGTTACAAAACCAGAAGAAGAAGGAACAAAATCCTTGCCCTAGCAAAAGGTTTCAGAGGCAGGAACAGGACGGTCTACAATATTGCCCGTCCCAGAGTGGAAAGAGCCCTGTGCTATGCGTACAGAGACAGGCGCAGGAAAAAAAGAGATATGCGCAGGCTCTGGATAACCCGCGTATCCGCGGCGGCCAAGCTTAACAACACTTCATACAGCAAACTTATGGGCAACCTGAAAAAGCACGGCATAGAGCTTAACAGGAAATCCCTTTCCGAAATGGCGATAAACGCGCCCGCAGCTTTCGCGGACCTGGTCGCTAAAGTAACGAAATAAATAACGCTTTCAAAAAAAGCATAGAACGGGGCCGAAAAGCCCCGTTTTTTTATGAAAATATTTAGTCTTTTAAAGTTATGGCACAAGAGAGCGCACCATGAAAATAGAAATATGCGAATCCTTAATGCTAAGTTATATAAAGCACGTCAAAGAATGTATGTTTTACCAGACAAACTGGAAAGCGCCGGACAATAAAAATATAGACGGCCCTGCCTATGACAGAATCCGTAAAGATTATGAACGCATAAATAATAAGTCTGATTTTTACGGCATATTAGATAAATCCAAACTGAATCAGTTGATTAAACAAACCGAAATAGACATATTAGGTATAAACTCCGAAGGTAAAATATACGCTGCCGAAACGGCCTTCCATGAAAATGGATTAAACTATAAAAAAGAAACCAGAAACAGAATAATCAGAAAATTACTTCGTTCATATCTGGCGTTACGGGTTTACTTTCCTGAAAATAAGCAATACGAACTCCTTTTCGCATCACCGAAAGTAAAGGCAAAGAACGACGAAGAGATAATACAAGCTTTTGATACCCTGAATAATATGTTTCCAGAAGAAAATGTTAATTTCAAATACATTTCCAACAATTTATTCAAACGCGAAATTCTTATTCCAACCATTGAAAAAACAAAAAAATATTCCGATTCAAACGAATTGTTTATAAGAGCCGTTAAAATGCTCGGTATGTTTGGGCTTATCAAATATTGACGGAGTAAAACTCATATAAATATACGGGGCAGCCCTCCGCACGCAAATCACAGTAAAATTACAAAAAATATTGGCGGCTATCCCTGACGTAGATAGCGATAGAAAATCTTTATAATTTCCGCTCCGCGCCGTTATAAATATTCATAATAAGACCTGCGCGGCGATGCAAACTAGGGGCATTGCCAGACGCTTCGAATGAAATTATCCATTGCCGTGAGCAAGTCGCCGTATTATAAATATTTCCATAATTTTACATTAATCTGCGTAAGGATATAGCTGCGATTTGAATTTATGGAGAAACGGAAATGAAAGGAACATTAAAACTAAACAAAAATACTTATAACATAGAAGATACGGATACAAGATTATATCTTTTTAAGAGCGATGTTAATGATGGAACATTAACCATTAGCGCAGATATTTATTTTCAGGATGGTCAATATGACGATATGGATGTTAGTCCATTTATCTGTATTAACGAACATGAAACAAATGTGACGGACATAAACCAGATGGTGGGAATGAAATTTTTAGTAAACAATGTCAGCGAAGCGAACGAACGTGAAGATACTTTCTATTTATTTGAACATGAACCACTGAAAAACTATCAGATGACAATTCTTGAAGTAAAGAACGATGAAGCACATCTTGAAATTAAGGGCGTTGCAATAACAGACGGTTATACCGAACCGTATAAAGCTGAAGAATTTATGATTGATTGCTGGCTTCCCGTTCCAAAAATATAATATAGGATAATACAAAGCTGATACTCAAACAATATCGTTACGAAAAAATGAGCGCGAAGCGGGCACGCAGACCGCCCTGCGAGTGCGGAAAATAAATTCGTTACGCAGTTAAAGAATATTTTTGAGATTCAATGGACAAATGCCTTACCCTGTCAGTTTCAGCGCCGGTAAATGCTGTATTTGCAGGGTTTATTAACCTTTAATGACTTGACATGAAAGCGTGAAACAAGGCCGGCCTGAATTACCTCGGCGGGGGCGATAACGCTGCCTTGAGCCTGTGTATAGCTTTAAAACCAGTTTATACGGCGATATGATAATAATTTCTCGCATATATAAACGCTTGCGGGAATCTGTTTGTAATACGTCTTTTGTATATAAAATAAATAAAAAAAGAAACGTATAACATTAATATCCGCAGGCAGGAAAACTATCCGGCAGGATAGACGATACGGGGTTGTTATTACCCGAATCCGCAAAAGGATAAAAATACGGCGGCAGAATAATCATACGGAGACTTAAAGCAGTATGAAGACAAGAGCTATAATTGTAGAGCCGTATCAGCGTAAGTGGAAAGACGATTTTAAGAAAATTGCGGCGGAGGCGGAAAACGCTCTTTCCGGCCTTATCATACGAATAGAACATATAGGAAGCACCGCGGTGGAAGGGCTGGCCGCCAAACCTGTTATAGATTTGGATGTTGTGATAAAAGATTATTCCGTATTCGATGAAACGGTAAAACGTCTGCGTTCTATCGGATATATATACGAAGGGGATTTGGGCATTAAAGAAAGAGAAGCTTTCCGCTATGAAAATAAGCCTCATCTGCGCAAACACAACTTATACGTATGCCCGGAATATTCAAGAGAATTACTCCGCCACACCGTTTTTCGGGATTATCTCCGATCCCACCCCGACGCCGTCAGAAAGTACGGAGAGATTAAAATGAAAGCGGCGGAATTATACCCGCGTGATATTGATAAATATCTTAAATATAAATCCGGCTTTATCTTGAATATTTATTCGTTATGTAATTTACAGCGCCTTCCCCCACAGTCAGAAACCGCCTGAATACGGCGCAAAATAAATAATACGCGGGCACACATGAAAGACTATGTCTCCGCCGAAATACGCGGCGGATTTTTTGTGAATATAAAATGTTTCAGATACAATGATATATCAAATACGGATAACGGTTTATTAAATAATTTGATACGAAGCGTTTGGGAAGATACGGACACCTCTGAAATCCATCCGAAAGAAATGAACGCCGTGTCCTTTTGCGCAAAGATAAATGATATTTTTATAGGATACGCCGGAGTGATAGACTGGAACATCCGCGTTCGGAATAAAATATTTAAAATGTGCGCTCTAAGTTGTGTCTGCACACAGCCCTCATATAGAAAAAAAGGAACAGGCTCCTACCTGGTTAAAAAAGCTACCGAATGGATTATAAAAAACGATAGTATTGATGTAGGTTTATTTACCTGTTCTCAAGAAAATACAGGCTGTTGGGAAAGGGCGCCCCGTTTAATTCTTAAAGAAAGCGATAGAAACCGGGCATACAGAAGCGATATTATGGGGCTGAACGTATTTAAATTATTAGTTTCCAACAGGGCAAAATCCCACGCAGAATATTTTGAAAACGGAATTATCAATTTAAATTTTCCGGAAGGAAAATTTATATAGCTAACAGCAATTATTTCTTTAAATATTAAGTGGCCGGCGGGATTAATTTATACAACCGCCAGACCGACAAAAAAACGAAAGAGCTTCCCCTGATAAAACCTTTTACGCGCCCGTATTCATTACGGTTATTTCGGTAATAAGGTCAGGCTCCCCTTCTATGGACGTTCCGGTAACAACGACGGATAAATACCCGCCCGCTCCGGACGCTCTGAAAATAAACACCTCGTCCCCCGCCTCGACGGATTCGAAGCCGGGGAGAGCCGAATAAAAATCCGCCGCAATAAGAGCGTCGTCCATAGAGCCGAAAACAAAGGTATCTCTGCCGTTTTCGGCGGTCATAGCGGCCGAGCGTTCCGGCAGAAAAACGGAGTTAGGGTATTTGGGCACGCCCAAAAATACTTTCACATCCTCCATCTTTGCAAATTCCTTCAGCTTGGCTCCGTAAAGGGCGGATAAGCTTTCGTCCGCGGCGGCAGCCGCTTTGCCTGCCGCAGAGTGGACGGTTCGGCTTATTTTTACAATACGGCCGGAAGCAGCTTCCGACACCAGCACTTCAAAAACCGCCCAGCCGCCTTTAAACCTGTTCCCCCAGGAAAAAGAGGCGGATTTCAGCGTCCTGCCGTCCTCATAATAAACTGGCGCGTAAATAACCCCGGAAACAGCGCCTTCCTCCATTTCCTCATAAACCGGCATATCGCCGTCAAACTCTATTAAGTACGGAGCAAAAAAGTTTTTATAAAATTCCGATATTTCGGCGGCGCTTGCGCCGGATATATATTCCGCCGCATCAGAAAGCTCCTTGCCGCGATTTCCGGCTGGAACGGCGTCAGGCGGCAGCGGAATATCCGCAGTATTCTGCGGAACGGCAAAGCCCTCCGCCCACGCATGGGAGAACAGCGCGGCCCATAAAAACAAAACGGGCAAAAGCCTGGTACTCACAAATAGCTCCTTCCGCCTAAATACACCCTTTTCCAGTAAGCGTCGCCGAGATTGGCCTGACGCACGGTTTTGCCCCTGCTGGGAGCGTGTATGAATTTTCCGCCGCCTATATATATGCCCACATGGTTTACGCGGCCTTTTTTAGCCGTGCCGAAAAATACCAGATCCCCTTTCTGGAGGGACGCTCTCTTTACGAAGCGGCCGGCGTTAAACTGGTCTCTGGACACTCTGGGTATCGAGATGCCGTTAAGCCTGTAAATAGCCCTGGTAAGGCCGCTGCAATCTATTCCGGCGGTGGTGTTGCCTCCCCACACGTAAGGCACGCCTATATACCTATGGGCCGTGCTTACAAGCTGGTCCCTAACGTAAGAAGAGCCTTTGGTAGTCTTTTTCGCATAGGAATAGCTTTCCGGAGCCACAACGAAAAAATCGCCTATTTTCTTTTTTTTCTGCAGATAACGTCCCCTTTCGCGGGCTTCGTCCCTGGTGGCGTAGTTTCCGAAGCGGACTTTATATTTGCCGTCCTCCTTGAAAAGAAAAGCATCGAAGCCTTTGGAGTCCAGCTCGTCCACAAGACGGGCGGCGTTGTTTACGTTTTTAAAGGCGCCCACCTGTATGGTATAGCCCTCGCGATAAACGGCGCCGCCGCTTTTAGATGAAGATTTAGACGCGCAGCCGCAGAGAGCGAAAAGAAAAACACCCGCTAAAATCAGGCCGCGCCTTATTCCCAATGTTTTACCGTTCATTCGTTTATCTTATATTACCTTTTTCGCAAAAGGCAATAAAAAAGCCGCGGGAAGAACCCCGCGGCCCGTATATAAGCGAAAAATCGTTTTTTACAGTTTTATCGCTTTAGCTTCTATAATGCCGTCTATGCCCATTATCTTGCCGAGAACGCTCTGCGTTATGGGGTCGTCCACAAGGACGAAGGACACAGCCTCGGAGCCTTTGTCGCTTACGCGGGAAAGCTCGAAATTGGCTATGTTCACACCGTTTTCGCCGAGCAGGGTCCCTACCTTGCCCACGACGCCGGGGCGGTCCGTATTTCTGAAATACAGATAGTTGCCTTCGGCCGTAAGGTCCAGGTTATATTTATCTATAAAGGTTATGCGGCCTTTCTGGTCCGGAAATACGGTGCCGCCTATGACGATTTCCCCGTCGTGGGTCTTTACTGTAAGCACGAGAAGGTCGTTATATTTGGCGTAATGGTCCGTTTTGGATTCCATAACGTGGATATTTCTGTCTTTTGCAAGATATGGAGAATTTATATAGGAGACGGCGTCGGTAAGAGCAACCTCCATAAAGCCTTTAAGGGCGGCTATGGTAAAAGGCTGATAATTAAAGGGAGAGTCGAAAGTGCGCTCTCCGAAATCCTCCTCGAAACGCTTGCCCACCATGGTAAAACGCAGCTCCTCCGGCCTGCCGTCGATTATCTGGGAAGCCATTTTTCCCATGCTCTCGGCCAGTTCGAAATAACGCTGCATATCCTCGGGAAGCTGGGACTTCATATAAGGGATATTAACCGCGTTTGCGTAGGATTCTCCGTGGAGCGCGTTTACTATCTGCTCGCATATTATAACGGCCACTCCCTTCTGCCCTTCGTGAGTGTTGGCTCCTATATGGGGGGTAACGAATATGTTGTCCAGAGTAAGCAGCTTGTTTCCGACGGGCGGCTCGGCGGAATAAACGTCCGTAGCGGCAGAGAAAAGCTTGCCGCTTTTTACCGCGTCGTAAAGGGCGTCTTCATCCACAAGGCCGCCTCTGGCACAGTTGACGAGAACGGCCCCGTCCTTCATCAAAGCGAATTCCTTCGCACCCATAATGCCTTTGGTCTCCTGGGTAAGCGGAGTATGGAAAGTGAGTACGTCGGCGTTTTTAAGCACTTCCTCCATGGTGTCGCACAGAGTAACGCCTATGGAATCGGCTCTCGACTGTTTTATATAAGGGTCGTAAACCATTATTTTCATACCGAAGGCCTTGCACCTGACCGCAACGTTGCTTCCTATACGCCCCATGCCTATTATGCCAAGCACCTTGTTGGAAAGCTGTATGCCCATAAAACGCTTCCTGTCCCACTCGCCGGCCTTTACGGACTGGTCGGCCGCGGGGATCTTGCGGCAGGCTGCAAGAATCATGCCCATAGTAAGCTCCGTAGCGGCAAGGGTATTGCCCGTGGGAGCGTTCATAACTATAAGGCCCTTTTTGCTGGCCGCCTCTATGTCCACGTTGTCAAGGCCCACGCCTGCGCGGCCTATTATTTTGAGTTTGCCGGTATTTTCTATCAGATCGGCGTCCACGGTGGTGCCGCTTCTGGTTATAACGGCGTCGTAGTTGCCTATTATGGGTTTCAGGTCGACGTTTTTAATGCCCGCCTTTATCTCGTACCGTATGTCGGGGTGCTGGTTAAGTATTTCCAGACCTTCCTCGGCGATATGGTCGGTTATTAAAATATCGAATGTTTCCACGTATCACCTCATGCAGAAAATTGTAAACTATACTTCTATCAAATTTACGGTCTTTAAGCAAGCCGGAAAACCCGGCGGCGTACGCGGCGGGTATTTAAGCGGACGCAAAAACCTTATTCCTGTTGTAATTTAAAGTGCGAACGTATATGATTGATAAAAATTTTAAAATAAAAACGAGGATAAAATATATGGCTTTTAACGATCTGCTTCTGAAAGCTCTGCATAAGGAAAAAACTGGCCGTCCCCCCGTGTGGCTGATGCGCCAGGCCGGCAGATATATGCCGGAATACAGGGCCGTAAGGGAGAAAGTGTCCTTTCTGGAACTGTGCAAAAACCCGGAGCTGGCCTGCGAAGTTACCCTCCAGCCGGTGGACGCTCTGGGCGTGGACGCGGCGATACTGTTCTCCGATATATTAATACCCGTGGAGCCTATGGGCGTAAATCTTTCCTTTAACCCGGCCCCGCTAATATCGAACCCGGTACGAACCGCGGCGGACGTAAACGCCCTGCGGCTTCTGGAGCCGGAAAAAGACGTGCCTTTCGTTTACGGAGCCATAGACCTGCTCGTAAAAAAATTAAACGTGCCCCTTATAGGCTTTTCCGGCGCGCCATTTACCCTGGCCTGTTACATGGTGGAGGGAGCAGGCTCCAAATCCTTTCTGGAAGTGCGCAAAATGATGCTGAATTCCCCGGACGTTTTCCGCGAGCTTATGGAAAAACTCACGGACAGCACTATCGCCTATCTCCAGAAACAGATAGACAGGGGATGCGCCGCCGTGCAGATATTCGACACCTGGGCCGGCATACTGCCTCAGGAAGACTACGAAAAAGCCGTGTTCCCCCATGTGGAGCGCATAACGAAATCACTGAAAAACGCTCCGGTAATATACTTTGCAAAAGACGGCGCGGCATATTTCGGCACCATGAAAAGCCTTTCCTGCGCGGGTATCGGCCTGGACTGGAAAACCGGGATAAAAGAAGCCGACGAAAAACTGGGGCATAAATTCTGCCTCCAGGGCAATATGGACCCGGCGGCGCTTTTCGCCGGACGGCAGGCCATAAAGCATTACGCGGAAACGGCCGTCGAAGAAGGCAGGCAGGCCGCTGGCCATATTTTTAACCTGGGCCACGGAATAATGCCCAAAACCCCGGTGGAAAACGTAAAATACCTTGTGGACACGATCAAGGGGATGGCGTGAGAGACGCTCTTATAGCTCTCGGAATGGGCGGGCCTGACGGAGTGGACGCCATACGCCCTTTCCTTTACAACCTTTTTTCCGACAGGGAGATAATAAACTTTCACATAGGGCCGTTGCAGACTCCGCTGGCGAAGCTCATAGCCGCCTCCCGCTCTAAAAAGGTAGCGCCGGAATACCTTAAAATGGGGCTGAAAGGAGCGTCCCCGCAAAACGTATATACGAAGGAGCTGCTCTCAGGCCTTGCGGAGGAATACGAAAAACGCACCGGGCGGGAGCTTTCGGCTCTGGGAGCCATGTGCTACTATCATCCCTATATAAAGGACGCGGCGGAAATAATAAAAAAGGGCGGATTCGGGCGGATCATAATACTGCCCCTTTATCCCCATTACTCCTCCGTTACTACGGGAGCCTGCTTCAGCAAGCTGCAGAAGGCCGCGCCGGTCCTTTCGCTCCCGGCGGAGGAAATAAAAATAATACCTTACTGGTATTCCAGCAAAAGCTACTGCCAATGCCTTTCTGAAAGGATAAAAAAAGCCGCCGCAAAACTCGGGAAAAAGCCGGAAGAATGCCACGGCGTATTTTCCGCCCATTCCCTGCCCCAGTCGGTAGCGGATTCCGGCGACCCGTACACGGGCCAGATAAAGGAGCACGCGGGGATACTTGCCGCCATGTCCGGACTGGGCGGCTTTGAAATAAGCTACCAGAGCAAGGTGGGGCCGGTCAAATGGGTGGGGCCTTCCACGATAGAGGCCCTTAGTTCCCTTGAGAAAAAAGGCAGGGATAACGTTATAGTTATCCCCATATCGTTTATATCTGACCATATAGAAACGCTCATAGAGCTGGACGAACAGCTTATACCAGAAATAAGAAAAAGCGGCCTGAACATAACCCGCTCCGAAAGCCTTAACGCGGACGCGGATTTTATAAGCGCGGCGGCCGACATAATAACCGGAGAATAAGATGAAGAGCTTGGCAGAATTTTTTAAGATGATAAAGCTGGAGCACTCGCTTTTCGCCCTGCCCTTCGCTTTTACCGGGATGTTCATCGCGGCGGGCGGCGTGCCTTCCCTCCGGGTGATACTGTGGGTGGTAGCCGCCATGGTGGGCGCGCGAAGCGCGGCAATGGGCCTGAACAGGCTTATAGACGCGGATATAGACGCCAAAAACCCCAGAACGAGCAAACGGGCCATACCTGCGGGAGCCATAACGAAGGGCCGCACTCTGCTTTATATACTGATAAGCCTCGCGGTGTATTTTTTCGCCGCTTTTATGCTGAACCCGCTTACGCTTATGCTATCGCCGGTGCCGGTGCTGGTTTTTATACTGTATTCGTATACGAAAAGGTTTACAAACCTGTGCCATATAGTGCTTGGCCTGGCGCTGGGCCTTGCCCCCGTGGGAGCGTGGGCCGCCGTTGCCGGGTCCCTTTCCGTAACGCCATTTATCCTGTGCTTCGCCGTTCTTGCCTGGGCCGCCGGGTTCGACGTGCTCTACGCCATACAGGATATAGAATTCGACAGAAAGGAGGGCCTTTACTCCATACCCGCCCTGCTGGGGATTTCCGGGGCCCTTATAACGGCAAGGCTGCTGCACATAATAGCTTTCGCCCTGCTTATAATACTTAAATTCGCCGCAGGGCTGGGCTTTATATATCTTGCGGGAGTTCTGCTTTCCGGGGCGTTTATGCTTTACGAACATTCCCTTGTGTCCAAAAACGACCTTTCCAAGCTAAACATGGCCTTTTTTAATATCAACGCCTATATAAGCATTACCATATTCGCCTTCACCTTTCTGGACCTTGCGGTGCTCAGATGAAAAAACGGGCTTTCGTGGCCATTACGGGAGCAAGCGGCGTAATATACGGCGCCTGCCTGCTGAAAGCTCTTGAAGAAGCCGGGATAGAAACATACGCCTGCGCCACGGCCGACGCTCTTGCAAACGCCAACGCGGAAACGGGCGGAAAATACAGGGACATAAAAAGCTATCTCTACGATATGGGAGTTAAAAACACTATCCTTTACTCGGAGGACGACCACGGAGCGCCTCCTGCAAGCGGCTCTTTCAAAACGGACTATTATATAGCGGCCCCGGCCTCTATGGGCTTCGTGGGGCGCGTAGCCTCCGGCGTAAGCTCAAACCTGCCGGAGCGCTGCGCGGACGTGGCCCTGAAAGAGCGCAGGCCGTTAGCCGTTCTTTTCAGAGAAACCCCGCTCTCCGCCATACATCTTGAAAACCTGCTCAGGCTTTCGAGGGCGGGAACCTTAATAATGCCCGCCGCGCCCGCTTTTTACGGAAAGCCGGAAAGTATAGGCGACCTCGTTAATTTCACCGTAGGCAAAGTCCTTGACGTGCTTGGCATAGACAACGGCCTTTATAAAAGGTGGGGCGGATGAAGATACTCTGCCCGGAATGTTTCTCGCAGATTACGGACGTAAAGAAAGGCACGGCCGTATGCGGAAACTGCGGCTCCCGGTTCGACATGAAAGCCAAAACCGGCATTTTCAAGGTGCGGCTGGACGGGGGATATATAAAAGAAGGCATGACCCACCGCGACGTTGTAAAAAGCCTTGAGGAAGGCGGCATTCTGGCCGATGAATATATAGCCGCCCCTAATGGGCCGTGGATAACTATTTACGATTCGCCGTTTGTAAGCTATATTCCCAAAAAGGGAACAAAAAAGCTGAAATCCGCCAGAACCGCAGTTACTCTGTACAGGAAACGGCGGGCGGGACGGGCCGCCATAATAGCCCTTACCGCCCTTCTGGGGCTTTCCGCGGCTGTAAATATATTTCTCCTCACCCTGATGAACAGGATGCAGGACCGTATAGAGATTCTCGTAGGCAAAATAACCGGAGGCTGAAAAAAATGGATAAGTCGGAAGGCAAGGACTGGTTTGCCAGAACCCTTAACAATTTTACGGAAGAAACGGCGAAGGTATATAAAATATCCCGGCTGAAGCTGGAAATAGGAACGGCGAACAAAAGCCGAAACGAAAAGCTGAGCCTTATAAGCCGCAGGCTGGTGGAGCTTATAAAAGAGGGAAAGATAGACCCTGCCCCTTTCGAGCCGGAATACTCCGCCATATTGAGCCTTGAAGCAAAAACCGCGGCTCTGGAGCAGGAAATATACGAATTGAAATCCACCCTGAAAATAGGCCTTGGCCGCCGGATGGACTCCAACCCGCCCGAAAACCTGCCTGCCGAGCGCCCGGAAGATACGGCGGATAAAACGGAGAACGCCCAAAAATGAAGAAAACGCTGCTTTACGTCTGTTTTGTGGCGGCGTTGTTTCTCACCGGTTGCGCAGGCCTTTTCGCCACAAACGACAAATTGTCGGACGCGTACCCTCTGGCGGCATCGGACGGCAATATGACCGTCTTTTACGACCCGGGCCCGGCTGTTATAAATATGGCTGTAAAAAATACCGGCAGCGCATTTATGAGCAATCTCTCGGTAGCCTTTACCTGCGTAATGCCGAAAAAAACGGACACCCGGATATATTCCCTGGGAAATCTGAAGCCGTATTTCAATAAAAAGCTCACGGTTCCCGCCGTATTTGCCGACTGCGTCTCCTTTACGGCGGAATATACCTTCCTGCCCTACGCCGACGGCGGGTTTATAAACGACGGCAGTATAGACAACGGTTTCCAGAGGATACCTCCCAACCCTGTGGAAGGGGTTATAGTATTTAAATAACCGGTATTGTTTCCGGCGGCAAGGTGACTATTATGGAAATTAAAAAAATCAGGACTGAAGCCGAATACGCGCGCGCCCTTATGAGGATGGAGCAACTTATGTTCAACGTGCTGCCGTTTTCGCCGGAAGGGGAAGAGCTTGAAAAGCTCTCCAAAATGGTGGAGCAGTACGAAAACGAAAACTTCCTCTATGTGGACGACGGAGCAAACCCTAACAGAATGAACGGGGAAAATACCACCCTGACCCACCTTAAGAAAAAACCGCGCCCCTGAAAAGGCGCTCTCCGTACGTCGGGCAATCCGCCGGCGCATATTGTCAGGACGGCGCGCAGGCGGCTTTTCCGCGCCGCGCCTTTTTAATATTAGCTTGAAAGAAGAGTGTATATGGCTTAATATGGCTCTATGGATACCATAATAATAAACGCAAGCCCCCGGCCGGAAGGAAATTCCGCTTTTCTCGCCTCAAAATTCAAAGAAAAATACGGCGATAAATGCAGGCTTATAAACCTTGCGGAAACGGATATCAAAAGCTGCCGCGCCTGCCGTTCCTGCCGTACGAACAACAGTCTGTGCGTTATGGACGACTCTATGAAAGACATATATCCCGGGCTTCTGGCGGCGGAGCGGATAATATTTATATCTCCCAACCATTTCGGCTTTCTTTCGAGCCTTGGCAAAATATTTGCGGACAGGTGGTACTGCCTTAAAACGGAAAGCAGAAAGTCCAGATTCGAGGAAGGCAAAAAAGCCCTTTTCTTTCTGGTTCAGGGAGACCCTTCACGGGACCGGGGAAAGAATATCTGCGAATGGGCCAGGCATTTTTTCACAAGCTACGGCTTCAAATACTTTGCCATGACCATACCCGGGTGTTCCGACGATAACGCGGACGGAGTAAAAAACAAGCTGGACGAAGCGATTATGAGCGCGTCCATATTTTAGAGCGAAGGAACGAACAGTCATATAAATCAAGGAGGCTCCAATGGCAGTATCTTACAAAGAACTCGGTCTGGTAAACACAAAGGAAATGTTTGCCGACGCCATGAAAAACGGCTACGCGGTACCGGCCTACAACTTCAACAACCTGGAACAGCTTCAGGCCATAATACAGGCCTGCGCCGAAAGCAAATCGCCCGTAATACTCCAGATATCCAAAGGCGCCCGCAACTACGCCAACGCCACCATACTCCGCTATCTGGCGGTAGGCGCGGTGGAATACGCCAAGGAGCTGGGCTGCAATATACCCATAGCCCTCCATCTGGACCACGGAGACAGCTACGAGCTTTGCGTGGACTGTATAGAAAAAGGCTTCTCGTCCGTTATGATAGACGGCTCCCACCTGCCCTTCGACGAAAACGTAGCCCTTACCAAAAAAGTAGTGGACTACGCCCATAAGCACGACGTTACCGTGGAAGGAGAGCTGGGAGTGCTGGCCGGCATAGAAGACGAAGTCGCCCACGAGCACTCAAACTACACGGACCCTAACCAGGTAGAAGATTTCGTCAAAAAAACCGGCGTGGATTCTCTTGCCATATCCATAGGAACCTCCCACGGAGCATACAAATTTAAAGTAAAGCCGGGCGAAAGCGTGCCGCCGCTTCGTTTCGACATACTGGAGGAAGTGGAAAAAAGGCTTCCCGATTTTCCCATAGTTCTCCACGGAGCCTCGTCCGTACTTCAGGAATATGTAAAACTGATAAACCAATACGGCGGCAAAATGGAAAACGCGGTGGGCGTACCTGAGGAGCAGCTCAGAAAAGCGGCTAAAAGCGCGGTATGCAAAATAAATATCGACTCGGACGGCCGCCTGGCATTTACCGCCAAAGTAAGGGAATATTTGGCGCAGAACCCGGCCGAATTCGACCCGAGAAAATATCTCGGCGCAGCCCGTTCGGAGCTTGTAAAGGCGTATAAGCACAAAAACGAGAGCGTTCTGGGAAGCGCGGGCCGCGTAAACTGTTAAAAATATCGCGCGGGCCTTCGGGCCCTCTTTTCTGTTAAGGAGAGGTATTTAAATTGTTGGAAAACGGCACGGCCTTCTGCCGCCGCTGCGGAGAAAGAATACCCGAAACCGCAGATACATGCCCTTATTGCCGCTCAAAGCAGTATATTTCCGCTGATGAATACGGCAAAAATAAAATAACCGCCGCCATACTTGCCCTTGTTCTCGGAGGCATAGGCGCTCATAAATTCTATCTGGGCAAGCCGGGGCAGGGAATACTTTATATCCTTTTCTGCTGGACCTTTATTCCGTCCATAATATCCCTGGCGGAAGCGATAATATATTTTACCATACCTAAAGAACAATTCCGAGCAAAATACGGATAAAAGATCCTCCGCCGTATTGCACAAGATTACCGCGGAATTAACGGCTGGTGCAGGCAAAAGCGACCCCCGGTGAGAGAAAATACGCCTTAAACACACCGGCAAAGCGGCTTTTAGAGAGGAAACCCTCCTTTGCCGCGCTCCTCCAGCCTTAATGATGAACGCTGCCCCTTACGCTCACCATATATGAAACATCAGCGCAGTCCGCTCCACAGTAAAACAAGGCGGAGCAAAAGCTCTCAATGCCGTTTCCGAACCAGCCGTGAAATAAACCGCATAAGTAGAGCGAAGCAGGTATTACAAATATTTCGGCATAATCGCGGGCCCTAGGAAATAGCCGGCCGAATTTATTAAAGAATACGCCCGTTTTCCGCGGCGGCAAAGCCTGACGGAGTACAAAAAAATACGGAGCATAATGCTCCGTATTTAAGGGAATACGGCTATTCGTTTCCCGGTTCTTCTTCGTACTCCGGTTTATCCAGCTTAACGGCACGTATTTTCTTGATTCTGGGGCCGTCCGTCTCAAGCACCTCGTAGGAGCAGAAAGCGTCCTCCACCTTATCCCCCACGGCGGGAAGCCTGCCCAGCAGGTTAAAAACATAACCGCCCAGAGTTACCTGCTCGCATTCCTCATAATCCACGCCCTGCTCCTCCCCGGCGTCATCAAGGTCTATCATGGCGTCAAAAACGTAGGTCTTATCGTCCAGCTTTTTATATTCTTCAGTTTTAAGGTCGTGCTCGTCCGATATGTCGCCCATTACCTCCTCGATTATATCCTCCATCGTAAGAAGGCCGGCGGTACCGCCGTATTCGTCGATAACGAGGGCGGTATGTATCTGCTGGCGGTTCATCTTGGCAAGTATATCGGCGATGGAAGCCATTTCCGGAACTATTATCATTTCCCTCACCAGGTGGGAAAGGTCGTGGGAGGGGTTTTCCGAAAGCTCGTTTTCAAGCAGGTCCCTTATATGTATCATGCCGATAACCATATCTTTGCCGCCACGGCAGTAAGGATAGCGCGTGTGGCGGGTAGTGCGCACTATCTGTATGTTTTCCTCGTAGCTGTTTTCCGCTTTAAGGCAGATAATATCCCTGCGGGGGGTCATTATTTCCTTTGCTGTTGTATCGGAAAAATCCACGGCGTTTTTGATTATCTCCTCCTCTACGGAGTCGATAAAACCGCCTTTAAGGCTCTCTCCCGCTATAAATTTAAGCTCCTCCTCCGAATGGGCGGACTCGCTTTCGGAAGCTGGCTTTATACCCATCCTGGCAAGGAAAAAGGCCGCCAGCTTATCGAACAGCTTGATGAGAGGATAAAAAAGTATCCAGAAACCGTGCAGAGGCCTTGCCACCGCAAGGGCTGAACTTTCCGAGCGGGCTATCGCTATGGATTTCGGTATCAGCTCCCCGGCAACGACGTGCAGCAGAGTAATAAAAGTAAAAGCTATCGCAAAACTCACCGAATGGAGCAAAACCGTGTTGGAGCCGAAAAGGCCGCCGAAAATCTTTTCCAGAAGGCGGGCCACGGCAGGTTCCCCTATCCAGCCCAAAGCCAGGGAGGAAAGGGTTATGCCCAACTGGGTGGCGCTTAAATAAGAATCGAGCTTGCCGGTCATCTCCAGCGCCAGCCTGGCATTGCGGCGGCCGTTTTTAACAAGCTCCTCAAGGCGGGAGCGCCTAACTTTTACGATGGAAAATTCCGACAATACGAAAAAACCGTTCAAAAGCACAAGAAAAAACGCTAAAAGAAGCATTAGCACAGATTGTCCAAACTGGGCGTCCATTTTACTCCTGGAAATGTTATTTGGCCCGGCCGCGCCGGAGCCTGTATTTTATGCAGAAAGACCCCTTACGCTCAAAGGGTCCCGTAAAAACCTAAAAAAGCACGTCCTCCATACCGTATAAACCGGCGGGCCTGCCCTTTATCCATTTGGCGGCGGCAACGGCCCCTTCGGCAAAAGTGGCTCTCGTATGGGCTCGGTGGGTTATTTCTATACGCTCTCCCCCGCCGAAGAAAAATACTGTATGATCGCCCACCACGTCTCCGCCGCGAAGGGTCTGGATGCCTATCTCGCCGTCCCTGCGCTCCCCTATAAGGCCATGCCTGCAATAAACCGCGTCCTTATCAATATTCAGGCCGGCCGCTTCCGCCACGGCCTCCGCTATGCCTAGAGCCGTGCCGGAGGGAGCGTCCTTTTTCATACGGTGGTGAGTTTCCACGATTTCTATATCGTATCCTTTAAGGCTTTTTGCCGCCATAGCCGCAAGGCGGAACATCACGTTTACGCCGAGACTCATATTGGGAGCCACAAGCAATGGTATCCTGCCGCCCAGAGAGGCAAGCTCCGCCTTCTGCTCGGGAGAAAACCCGGTGCTGCCCACGACCACCGGCAGGCCGAGACCGGCGTAATCGGGTATGCGGGACACCGTAACCGGAGCGCCGGTAAAATCTATAATAACGTCCGCCCCTTCAGCGGCCTCTTTAAGTCCGCCGGATATAAGGGGGCCGCCTTTGCCGCAGCCTGCAAGCTCGTAAACGGGAACGCCTATGGCGTCTCCGTCCGCCCTGTCGGCGGCGCCGGAAATTTCCGTTTCGGGGTCCTTATAAGCCACGGCGGCAATATTTTTGCCCATGCGCCCCGCCGCCCCTACTATACATATCTTTAAAGGCATATATCACCCGTTGACCGTTTTAACGCCGAGAGCGTTCAAAACGGCTTTTAATTTGGCCGAATTGCCGTCGGACATGGGAATAAGAGGCAAACGTATCTCGTCGGAGGAAAGGCCCAGCATATACATTGCCCTTTTTACCGGTATGGGGTTAGTTTCCAGAAATACGGCCTTGAAAAGGTCGAAAAGTTTATAGTGCATTTCCGCCGCGCCTTTAAAATCCCCTGCGTCGAACCTGTCGCAAAGGAGAGCCATCATATCGGGCACAATATTTGTAACTACCGATATCACACCCTTTGCGCCTATGGCCATAAGAGGAAAAGTAAGGGAATCTTCCCCGGAAAGAAGCACGAAGCCTTCCCGCGCGTTTTTCATTATGGCGGAAGCCTGGTCCAGCGAGCCGCTCGCTTCCTTTATGCCCGCGATATTCTCAACGCCGGAAAGCCTTACCACAGTCTCCGGCAGCATATTGACCCCGGTTCTCGAGGGAACGTTATAAAGTATCTGCGGTATATCCACCTGCTCGGCCACATATTTAAAATGTCTGTAAAGCCCTTCCTGGGTAGGCTTGTTATAGTAAGGGGTTATCAGCAGCACGGCGTCGGCCCCGGCCTTGCGGGCGTGCTCGGCGAAAAACACCGTCTCCCTAGTGCTGTTGGAACCGGCCCCGGCGATAACTGGCACGCGGCCTTTTACCTGATCTATAACGACCTCTATTACCCGGCAGTGCTCCTCGTAGGAAAGTGTGGCCGATTCTCCCGTGGTGCCGCAGGGAACAAGGCCGTCCGTACCTCCGGATATCTGAAATTCTACAAGGTTTCTAAGCCCTTCTTCATCCACCTTTCCGTCTTTAAACGGCGTGATAAGGGCCGCTATGCTTCCGTGGAACATTAAGTCCTCCCGCGTCAGTAGTTGTAAGCCTCGATATTGACAGAGCCGGTATAAACCAGCCTGGCCTCTCCCTGCAGATAAACTTTGCCGCCTTCCGAGTAAACGGTGAGAGTTTTGCCGCCGGAGGTAAGCACCCTGACGGGGCTTTCCGCCATGCCCAGCCGTATGGCCGCAAGTGCGGAAGCCGTGCAGCCAGTGCCGCAGGCCAGGGTCTCCCCCTCCACTCCCCGCTCGAAAGTGCGCGCGCGCATATCGTGGGGGCCGTTTACCGTAACGAAATTTACGTTCGTCCCCTCCGGGCCGAACATGGCGTCCCGCCTTACCGCGGAACCCGCGGCCATTATATCAACAGCCTCGGCGTCATCCGTAAAAATAACGGCGTGGGGAACCCCCGTATTGATAAAAACGGGCTTGTACGAAACGCCGGCGGCATTTATGGAAGGCAGATCCGCGTTAAAGGAATGGGGAGGCGTCAACAGCACCTTTACCTCCGCTCCGTCAAGAACGAAGCCCTCTATTATGCCGGCTCCCGTTTCAAAAGTCATCTCTTTGGGAGCGATTTTGTTTATGTAAGCGTATCTGGCGGCGCAGCGCGCCCCGTTGCCGCACATGGCGGGCATAGTGCCGTCCGAATTATAAAACCGCCACTTAAAATTAGCCTTGTCAGATTTTTCGATTAATATAAGGCCGTCCGCCCCGACGGATAAGCCTCTGGCGCAGACCTTGCGCACGAAATTCGCGTCCGCGATATCGTTTACCTCGCCGCTGCGGTTGTCGATTATTATAAAATCGTTGCCGTTGCCGCTCATTTTGCTGAAAGCTATGGGCATAGTCTTCTCTACCCCGAAATAAAACTGTTTGCACTAAAAAATAACATTACGCGGGCCAATTGTCAAAATATGTTTATGAAAGGACGCCCTCTTTTTTTGTATAAAAACCCGTATGAACCGGGGGATTGCCGTCCGCACGTCATAAAAGTTGCCATTTAAGGGGATAAGGTATAAAATGAAAGCGTAGATTTATTAAGGAGCGTGCCGCAGTGTCCCTGGCGACAAATAAGAAAGCGTACCACGAGTACGAGATAATAAGCGAAATGGAAGCAGGCATAGAGCTTGCGGGAACGGAAGTAAAATCCGTGAAGGCGGGCCGGGTCAATATGAAGGACTCCTACGTTAAGATAATAAACGGCGAAATGTATCTTATAAACTGCCACATATCCCCCTACGAGCAGGGCAATATATTTAACCGCGATCCTCTGAGACAGCGGAAGCTGCTCATGCACAGACGCGAAATAGACCAGCTTCTGGGAAAAGTGCAGGAAAAGGGCCTCGCCCTGACCGCAACCAAAATATACATAAAGGCGCGCCGCGTAAAAGTGCAGGTGGCTCTTGCCAGAGGCAAAAAGCTGTACGACAAACGCCGGACGATGAAAGAAAAAGACCTTAAAAGAGAATTGGAAAGGGATTTTAAAACGCGCTAGCGCCCCCGTCTGCGTCCGCAAACAGCTTCGGCGGTTTTAATACCGCCGGTACGCTTACGGAAAATAGAGATTTTTATTTTTCGCGCAAAAGCCAGCCTGCAGCACATTTCTAACATTTTATAAATATCTAATAACAAAAAATAAATCATAACGTTCAAAAAATATCTTATTTTGTGTGTAACTATTTTTCGCGCCGCGCGACTAAACCAGTAACAAGGCCGAACGAGCCTAAAAAAAGAACAGGATTAAATCGGAGGAAACAAATGAAGAAACTTATTTTAGCTGCACTGGTATTCGGACTGATGGCGGCGGGCGCTCTGGCAAAAGATATGGTAGTATCCCCCGCCGCTCTGCCGCAGACGGCCCAGACTTTTATTCAGCAAAACTTTAAAAACGCCAACATAATCTATGTAGAGCAGGATTGGGACGATTTTGAAGTGCGCCTGTCAGACGGCACCGAAATCGACTTCCACATAAACGGCGACTGGAAAGAAGTCAAAGCCTACGGCACGCCGCTTCCGACTTCCATTCTGCCCGCACCTGTTGCAAACGCGGTAAAAAAAGCGCATCCGCAGGCAGTTATAATGAAAATTGAAAAAGAATGGAACGGTTACGAAATAAAACTTAACAATATGATGGAAATGCTCATTATGGCGGACGGAACCCTCGTAGGCCAGAAACTGGACCACTAAAAACGCATAAAACCGGAAAGCACTTAAGAACGCGGCCCGTATGGCCGCGTTTTTTTATATTTAAAATCCGAAGGAACAATAAACAATAACCCCTCGCAAAGCATACGCATATTTAACTGTAACCTTTTCCTCCTTAAAGCGACTAATAAAATAACGACACAAACATAGAGAGAAAAAACGTATAACATACCGGAGGAACCAATGAAAAAATTTATCTTATCAGCCGTAACGTTCGGCCTTTTAACAGCAGCCGCCCAGGCCGACATGCCTATGGCGCCCGCCGCCCTTCCGCAGCCGGCCCAGGCATTTATCCAGCAGCATTTTAAAAACACAGGCATAATGTATGTGGAGCAGGATGACGACGATGTGGAAGTGCGCCTGTCAGACGGCACGAAAATAGAATTTTACTTTAACGGCGAGTGGAAGGAAGCAAAAGCCTACGGCAATCCGCTGCCTGTAACCATGCTGCCCAACCCCGTGGCCAACACGCTGAAAAAAGAGTATCCGCAGGCTCTGATAATAAAAGTGGAAAAAGAATGGAACGGGTACGAAATAAAGCTTAACAATATGATGAAACTCTTTATCGACGGAAACGGCACCCTGCTGGGGCAAAAGCTGGACCATTAAAAAGAGCTTTAAGCATCAGGTTAATCAGCGCGGCCCGCATGGCCGCGTTTTTTACGCGCAGCGGATATAAGAACGATTGTAATTGCTATTTGGCTTAAGATAGTGTAACAGTATCAGTGTCAGCCGGTTACGCGGCGGATTTTTTCAAATAAGGGGGCGTACGGTTTCGACGGGGAGTCGAGGGTTTCGGATGCACGTCAAGGACTCGGGGCCTTGTAAAAAACCTGAGAAAACTAAATTAAACGCTAACGACGAATTAGCTCTCGCCGCCTAGTTGCGGCGACGTTCGTATGATCAGCCCGCCTGCGGCGGGTGATACGGGCGCAAAATAACGCAGGCTGGCCGGCCGCTTTGCCTCGAAGCGGAAGGCGAGAACAAGAGGCTTTCCCCAAACTTACTTTGGCTGTGGAGATGGGCGGGGGAGAAACAAGCATAGCCTAAACGTGTAGTATCCGGGATTGTAGGCTTTTCGGACAGGGGTTCGATTCCCCTCGCCTCCATTTCTATTATTATAAACAGCCCGCCAAGAACCCCAAGGCATTGCAAATTTATTTATTGTATATATCCGAAAATACATCGAGCCTAAAATAAATATTCCTTTCCCGCTTTATCAGAAATTTTTATAAAATTACTTTTTCCGCAGTTTTAGAGAAAACGAACGGCCATTATCCAAATCGAGTAAATAAACATATCTGAATAATGAAACAAATTCATATGAATTAATTTCATCTGTAAATAAGGCGAAATTACCATTGCAATTATCAAAAACTACCAAAAGGTCGCATTCGTCACAATTATTTTTATAGGCTTCAAATTTATTATTTTTTGCACTAATTGTATTCTGGAGTTCTTCAAAAGGATTTTCTTTACACATTCCGCTGTTATTTACGCAAGCGAACATATATGGTTCAAATATTTTGGAAACCGTAACGATAATTTTTTGAGATTTAATATCCACCCATTTTTTTATAACACCGAAAGATGTAAAATCTTCGTCTGCGAACGCCCGTATTATCTCGTTTTTTATATCCTTATCAGACGCGTTAAGATATTTAAAGCCCGGGTCATAAAGATAATTTATGTGATCTTCCCAATTCGTACTCCATTGACGTTCGTCATAAACATCTAACGTAATGGAAAGAGATACACCTTTTTTATCTTTAAAATAATAGCAGAGTTTATTAGCAATATTTTGCAGTCTATATGTGGCGGATAATTTATCAGTATCCATATTGAGAGAAACAAGCTCAAGCCCAATAATTTTTCCGGAACACGTGTTAAATGTAAAATCTGGGCTTTCAGTGGCAGTTGCCTTTGTAATGCCGTTTACGGAGTACCACTCCATACCTGATTCTGTATCTAGAAAAAGTTTAAAATATATATTTTCTATACCTTTCTTAGGATCTTCATAGATCAAATATTTCCCGCCCTTATGCACAACGAAACCTTTTTTCATAACGTAATAAATCCAAAATATACAGTATTAAAACCACTATTCGTATCTTATATATATGAAATTACCAACATCTATATAGTAAACCGTAATTATTGTAATTCATAATGTAAAAATCCGATTTATGGGTACATTTATTGAAGTTTAATACAATAGAATATAATAGTCGCTAAAAAAAGAATTATATTCAAGTTATAGACCAATTACAATAGTTTATGCGGCGGAACGAACAATTACCAATACAAAGATTATACATTAAGAATTTTATTCATTAAGTATATTCTGGATAAATTTAAAGGAGCCGCTTATGGAGATATTTAAGTTCCAGAAGGCGGCAGCTTTGACGACATATTAGCGTTAATAAATATAAAGATATTGGTAAATACGGGAAATTCATTAAAAAATACGCTCTGTAATAATCTTTTAAAGCCGCGCGGGCGGAAAAGTGGTTCCGCCCGTTAAGCCGATTTTATAAAAGTTTATCCTTTACGCTTTTTTTCTGATAACCGTCATTTCCGCCGATTTCCCGAAAAAGTGATAGCCCGAACCGCCTTCCGCGAGAATATCCAGCATATCGTCCGGTTTTGTTACCCGCACTCCGCCCACGATGGTGGCTCCCGCGCTGAAAAGCGCGTCGGGGATCATGCTGGCGCTTGGCCCGGTCACAAGCACCTCCGCTCCGTGTTTCACAAGCTTTAAAAGGCCGTCTATGGAATCGTTAATTATCGTCGTGCCGGTTATTATGGCCGTATCGGCTTCCGGCAGATATTTGGGAGCCTCCTCCGCCGGTCTGTAATATGGCATCTCATGCTCCATTATGGTTGCCGGGTCCTTTTCCAGCACGATATAAGGAGCGCCTTCCTTTACGCACTTTTTAAGAGCCGGCACAAGAGCGCCAACGATTACCACTTTTCCCGATTTATTAAGCTCCACCGCGTCTATGGCGTCTATGCCGTATTCAATATCGTATCCGGGATTTTTTTCTTTTTCCCAGTACATATTTGAAAGTGCGTTTAACACTGCAATACCCAGGGCTTTCCTTAACGGGCTTTTGCTGTTCAGATCTTCCAGATAATCGGCCACGGGCCTGTTTCCAAGCTTGCCGGATAAAGGCATTACTGCCGCCGAGCTGGGGCAGCATACGGCCTGGGGTATCGCTTTTACCGGAGTAAAGCACAAGCCTCCGTATCCGCCGGAAATTTTTACTCCGCTGAAAAACAGTCCCACCACCGCTTTTTCAACCTTTAAATCCCCTGCCCCGCCTATTTTTTTAAGCAGAATATCCGTGCTTTCTTTCAGAACGTTATTCATTTTTACCCTCCATCATTTTGACATATATATCCGTATTATCGTAGTAGCCTTTAAACAGTTCGGAATTTTCGCCTATGGCAAAAACGGGCACCGGCTGCCCGGTGTGGACGTAGGTTGTCCAGCCTATGCCCGCCCCGGCGTTAAAAATTTTTAAAAGCTCGTTGGAAAAAGGGTCGTTGCCGCCGTAAAGCATGTAAAGCTCTTTATTTTTCCAGTCGTAGTCCGGGTCGGTAAGGCTCTGAACAAAGGCTTTTTCAAGAGACGCTTTTTCCGCTCCGCTCAAAGCGTCCAGGTCTATGCCGAAAAACTCCATAACGGGCTTTTTCATATGGACCAGAGACGCGCCGGAGGTGTTTTTCTCCGAGTAAGGCTTAAATATCTCGTTTATAAATTTTTTATGGGAGCCTTTCTGAAGTGCAAGTCTCTCTATCGGAGCGTTAAAGCGGGACGATATATAACCTACGCTCATGCCGCCCGTTTCATGATCCCCGGTAACGACTATAAGCGTGTCCTTCGGATGTTTTCTATAAAACTCCAGCGCTTTTCCCACCGCTTCGTCGAAAGCGAGCACCTCTTTAACGGCGGCGGCCGCGTCGTTGGCATGGCACGCGTAATCTATATTGCCGCCCTCAACCATAAGAAAAAAGCCTTTTTCGTTATACAGCATTTCTATGGCTTTTTCCGTATGGTCCGCAAGGGACGGGCTCCCCTTTTCGCCGTCTATGGCAAAAGGCATGGAGGAGCCGTTAAGAACCTCGTTTATAACTACCGCTTTCACGCCGGGCTTAAGAGCGCGCATGCCTTCTTTTGTGGATACGACGGCATATTTTTCAGCAATTTTCTTTAAAACGTCCGGTTTGTCGGAGTTTCTTCCCCTGGCCTGCGCTATGCCTCCGCCGCCGAAATAATCGAAGCCGGAATCCGCAAGCGCCTCCGCAATGGCGTATGCGTCTCCACGGCCTACGCCGGAGGCGTAAAAAGCGGCGGGCGTGGCGTGGTTAAGGGCAACGGATGTAACGACGCCTATTTTATACCCCCTGCCTTTAAGGGTATGGGTAATAGGCGTGTAGGACGACTTTCCGTCGGGGGAGACGTTAACCGCCCCGCGGGACGCTTTGCGGCCGGAAGCCATAGCCGTGGCTGCGGAAGCGGAATCCGTTATATATGAACCCGCGTTATAGGTGCGCGCAAGCCCCAGAGCGGGAAATCCGGTAAAAATAAGAGGCTCCGGAGGGGAAAAGCCGTCTCTATTTTTATTTGCCGCTCCCTTATAGGCCTCTGCGGCGGAAATCTGCGGAAGCCCCATGCCGTCGCCTATAAAAAGAAAAATATATTTTGGCCCGGCATAGGCGGAAGCAGCAAAAAACAAAAAAGCAAAAATAAAAACGGCGGCCTTCAGACCTCCCATATTATCATCTCCACGTTATAGGCGGTTTTTGATATATACATGCCGGTCTCCTCATCGCGGAACCGCTCTATATATTTTTCTATGCCGTCCATATCGGGATTTGCTCCGTGGGCTTCCACCACGTCGCGGCAGTTGTCTATCATATCCCGGCGGCTGCGGGGCGTAACCCACTCCCCCTGCACCGGATAGACGGAAAAAGGAACGGAGTTTTTCTCAAGCCAGTTCCTCATAACCGGCTCCAGCTTCGATTTGCCCCTTTCTATGCCGTGCAGCTCGAAAAGACCGTCCAGCACGTAAGCCGTCATAGGCCCGGCGAAGGAAATATTAACCACCCAGCGCCCGGCGTATTCTTTTATCTTATCGACGGACGCCTCGTCCTTCACGGCGGGGGTAAGGGAGGTGAATATCAAATCAAATTTTCCGGAAGGCGAGTATTCGGCCCAGTCCGCGTTGACGTATTCTATATTTGTCAGGCCGCGCTCCTCCGCAGACTTCCTGACGGCGCCCAGCATAACGTCCGATATGTCGAGAGCCGTTACCTTCCCCGCCTTTTCCGCCATGCGTATGGTATAGGCCCCGCTTCCGCAGCCCAGATCAATAACGTTCGCGCCCTCAAGCCTGACGCTGTGGTTTTCCATAATCTCCATCATTTTTGCCTGGTATGTGTCTCCGTCCCTGTGGCCGGGGAAAGATTTAGCCCTGATATTCCAGAATTCCTTTTGCTTGGTCACTTCTGCCTCCGTTTCTTAATGTATATTCCGCCGCTCAATCAAGAAAAGCGGCGTTTATAAGCGTTTTAGTATAAATGTTTTCCGGCGAGCGCAGCACTTTTTCCGCCTCGCCTTCCTCCACGGCTTCGCCGTCTTTCATAACGACTATCCTGTGGCACAGGGAGCGCACAAGGTTAAAGTCGTGGCTTACGAAAACATACGTCATGGAGTAGCGTTTTTGCAGGTCTTTAAGCAAAGCAACTATCTGAAACTGCACGCTTCTGTCCAGAGACGACGTAGGCTCGTCGAACATTACGAAATCGGGCCTCATAATCATGGCCCTTGCGATAGCCGCCCTTTGCCTCTGGCCTCCTGAAAATTCATGCGGATAGCGCTCCGCGGAATCCGGCGGCAGCCCTACCTCCTCCAGGGAAAGGGCGACCCTTTTCTCTATTTCCTTTTTATCTTTCTCGCCCTGGGCTATAAGCCCTTCGGCTATTATGGCTCCCACGGTCATTCTGGGGTTAAGGCTGCCGAAAGGGTCCTGAAAAACTATCTGAAAGGATTTTCTCGCTTTCCGCAGATCGCGGTCGCTCATTCCCGTAAGAAGTTCCCCCTTAAACTCCACCCGGCCGGAATAGGGTATAAGCTGGTCCAGGGCTTTTATAAGGGAGCTTTTGCCCGAACCCGATTCGCCTACGACGCCAAGGTTCATGCCCTTTTCAATAGATAAGGAAACGTTTTTCACGGCTTCAAGGTCAGGCTTTTTCCCAAGCCTTCCGCTTCCGCCCCTGTAAACTACGGAAATATTATCCGCCTTTAGAAGCGTCTCCCCCGTTAAAACCGGCGGAGCGGCTTTTTCCGACCTTACCGCTATAAGCCGCCTTGTATATTCGCTTGAAGGAGCGGCAAAAATCCTTTCGGCGGTTCCTTCCTCCTCCACCCGCCCGTCCTTTACGACCACCACCCTGTCCGCGTAATTGCGCACTATGCCAAGATTATGGGTTATGAGCATAACGGATAACCCCAGCCTTTCCTTAAGCCCTGCAAGCAAATCCAGTATCTGTTTCTGTACCGTAACGTCCAGCGCGGTTGTAGGCTCGTCCGCTATCAACAGCTCGGCGGAGGAAGCAAGGGCGGAAGCTATCATTATGCGCTGCCTTTCCCCGCCGGAAAAACAGCAGGGCAGGTCTTTAAGGCGGCTCTCGGGATTTTTTATGCCCACAAGGTTAAGAAGCTCCAGTGCGCGGGCCCTGGCAATGCGCGGGCTTACGCCTTCCACATATATAAGCCTTTCCGTGATCTGCCTTTCTATATTATGCAGCGGATTGAGAGAAGCCATAGGCTCCTGAAAAATATAAGATATTCCTCCGCCCCTTATTTTTCTTAAAAGCCCCTCGTCCCAATAGTCGATCTCATGTCCCATAAAGGAAACGAAGCCCCCTTCCTTAACGGCTCCGTCGCGTTTGAGAAGCCCCGTTATAGACAAGGCGGCGACGGTTTTCCCGGAGCCGGACTCGCCTACGACGGCAAGCATCTCGCCTTTTTTCATCCGGAAAGAAAAATCCTTCACAGCCTCTATTTTACCGCTGCCTCCGCATACGCAGAAATCCGCGTAAAAGGATACTTTAAAATTTTCCAGGCTTAAAAAGCCGTTTAAATCCTCCTTACGCCCGCTTTCCGGTTTTTTACGGCGTACTGCGGGAGGGGTGCTCCGCTTCACGTGCCTGGGGTCGAAAGCGTCCCGCAGGCCCTCCCCGATAAAAACGAGCAGGCTAAGCATAACTGAAAGCACCGCGAACGCGGATATGCCAAGCCAGGGAGCGTAAGGGTTGTTCTTGCCGGAGGAAAGCAGCTCGCCTATGGAGGGCGAACCCGGAGGCATGCCGAAGCCGAGAAAATCCAGCGAGGTAAGCATACCTATGGAACCGCTCAGTATAAAAGGGATAAAGGTCATAGCGGCGACTACCGCGTTAGGCAGGATATGCCTGAACATAATGGCGGAATCCCTTACCCCCAAAGCCCTTGCGGCCTGCACGTATTCCAGATTGCGCCCTTTCAGAAATTCGGCCCTTACGACGGACACAAGCCTTACCCAGCCCATAAGGGTCATAATAAGCAGCAGCCACCAGAAGCCGGGGCGAATCAGGCTGGAAGCAATGATAAGCACGTACAGGGTAGGTATGCCCGCCCAAAGCTCGATCAACCTCTGCCCCAGAAGATCGGCCCGGCCTCCGTAATAGCCCTGCACGGCGCCCACCGCTATGCCTATGGCGGACGACGTAAGAGTAAGCAGAAACCCGAAAATAACGGAAAGGCGGAAACCGTATATGAGCCTTGCGAACACGTCCCTGCCCTGCTCGTCCAGTCCCAGCGGGTTTTCAAGGGTAGGCGGGGACGGCGGCGGCACGTCGCTGCCGTACTCTATCGTATCGTAGCTGAAGCGTACCGGCGGCCATATACTGAAGCTCTTTTCCATTATGCCGGTCATAAAGGAATCCTTATAATCCGGCTCTGACTCGAAAAAACCTCCGAAATCCGTTTCCGCGTATTTTATCACAGCGGGGAAATAGAGCTTTCCGTCGTAATACATAAATATAGGTTTGTCGTTTGCGGCAAACTCAGCAAAAAGGCTTATTACGAAAAGGGAAACGAATATAATAAGGGAATACCAGGCCCTCCTGTTGCGCTTAAAGCGCTTTACGCGCCGTAAGGTGATCGGAGAAAGCCTCATCTATTCCCCCCCCCGTGCGGATTTGAACGTTATCCTGGGGTCTATAAGCATATACGTTATATCGGTAACGAGATGCATAATAAGGCCCATAAGGGTAAAAATATACAGCGTGGAAAACATCACCGGGTAATCTCTTGACAAGGCCGCCTCAAAACCCAGAAGCCCCATGCCGTCGAGAGAAAATATTATCTCAATCATAAGCGAGCCGGTAAAGAACATGGAAAAAAACGCTCTTGGAAAACCGGATATGACTATAAGCATGGAATTTCTGAAAACGTGGCCGTAAAGCACCCTTTTTTCCGTAATCCCCTTGGCTCTTGCCGTAGTTACGTACTGCCTGCCCAGCTCGTCCAGAAAGGAATTTTTGGTAAGCATGGTAAGCGAAGCGAAACCGCCTATCGTTATGGCGCTTACGGGCAGGACCATGTGCCACAGATAATCCTTAACCTTGCCAAGAAAGCTCATTTCGGCAAAATTATCCGATACGAGGCCGCCCATGGGAAACCATGTAAGATAATTGCCCCCGGCGAAAAAAATAACCATAAACACGGCGAAAAGGAACACAGGAACGGCGCTTCCTATTATGATGAAAAAGGACGTCCACACGTCGAACCTGCCGGAATGGCCCACGGCCTTTTTTATACCCAGCGGTATGCTTACGAGATAAACTATCAGTGTGGACCAGAGACCAAGCGAAACGGATACGGGCAGCTTTTCCTTTATAAGCTCCGTCACCGTTCTGTCCCGGAAGAAGCTCTCGCCGAAATCGAAGGTAACGAACCTCTTTATCATAAGCAGATAGCGCACGCATATGGGCTTATCGAACCCGTAAAGCTTTTCAAGGTCCTCTATCAGCTCCGGCGTAACGATCTGGGAAGTGTTGTAAAAAGGCGAGTTCTGGCCCGCCGCCGTATATTGCCCAGACCCTCTCTCATCCGCGGTAACCTCCTCCCCCGTGGCCCTTGCTATCATGGTTTCGAGAGGGCCTCCGGGAGACAGCTGCACGAAAAAGAAATTCAGCGTTATAATACCCAGCAGGGTGGGTATCATAAGCAGCAGCCTTTTCAGTATATAACGCTTCATTTAAAAAAACTTTTCAGCCTTGCTTCTTTTTCCGTATCCACCCACCAGGAGTCGAGGCCGGTGCTGTTTTTCGGCATGGTCTGGGGTATGCCGAATTTATCCCAATAGGCGGACCTGAAAGCGCCGGAATACCCTCCGGGTATGCTGTACCAGCCTTCAAGCAGAAGCCTGTCAAGAGCCTTAACATAGTTTACGGCGGTTTTTCTGTCGGGCGCTTTCACTATCATATCGACCAGCTTATCCACGGCCGGGTCTTTTATACGCCAGTAGTTTCTGCTGCCCGGAGCGTCCGCGGCGGCGGAAGTCCACATATCCTTCTGCTCCTTTCCCGGGTAAAAGGGCGGCTTCACCAGGTCGTATATCATCATAAAGTCTTTGTCGGCTTTCTTTTCCACGTATGAGGACGAATCCACATACCTGATATCGAACCCGACGCCCATGCGTTCGAGGTTCTTTTTAAAGGAGAGCAGCTCGTTTTCGTTGTTTTTCGACATAACGGTTATTTCAAGGTTAAGAGGCTTTCCGCCGCCGTCCGTCATTCTGCCGTTTACCATTTTATAGCCGGCTTTTTCCAGAAGCTTCACCCCTTCCATAAGGTTTGCTCTGTTGTCACCCGTTCCGTCTGTTTCGGGCAGCCTGAACTCCTCCGTAAGCAGTTTTTCATCCGCGTCCGGCTTTACGGATTTTATTATAGCGGCTATCTCCGGCGGCGGCACGGCTCCGCACGCAAGGTCGCTTCTTGCGAAATAGCTGTCGTTTCTGATCTCGCCGCCGAAATAGACGTTTTTATTTATCCACTCCCAGTCGTAGGCGTAGTTAAGGGCTTTGCGCACAAGGATATTATCAAGCGGAGCGCGGGAGGTGTTCATAAGTATGCCCGCCATGCCCATAGGCTGCAGGTTCGGCACGGATATTTTCTTTATATAGCCCATATCCACATATTTTCCCGCCACTCCCTTACTCCACACCCGGCTCGAATGCATTACTATCATCGCGTCAAGGCGGCCTCCTTTAAAGGCTTCGAGAGCCATGGCCTGATCGCGGTAAAGGTCGTAGGTTATCCTGTCGAAATTATAAAGCCCATTACACACGGGAAGCTCCGCCGCCCAGTAATCCTTTACCCTTTCAAGAACCACCCTTTTGCCCGGCTCGAAAGAAGCTATTTTATAAGGGCCGCTTTGCAGGGGAGGCTCCAGGGTAGACTGGGAAAGGTCTCTGTCTTTCCAGTAATGTTCCGGTATCACGACCATCTGAGCCAGCGTGACCATATTTCTCAGCGGCAGCTCACTGCCCCCTATATAAAACTTTATCCTGCTGTCGCTTAATACTTCCGCTTTGGTAACGAAAGAATATCTGCTTTTAAATATCGGGTTCGCTTCGGAAGACGCTTTATACGTAAAATACACGTCGCGGGCCGTAATGGGCTTGCCGTCGTGCCAGCGGGCTTTTTTATTTATATTGAATATTATCCATTTTTTACTTTCCGGATATTCCACGGACTCGGCTATAAGGCCGTAATAGGTGGCCGCCTCGTCGCCGGAAAGGGTCATAAGCGAATCGTGGAGCTTTACGTTGCCGGGAAACGTCCATATATTTCCGGCGGCGGACACCACGCCGAAGGTATTGCCTTTAAGGGCGTAAACGTTGAAATTGTCAAAAGGCCTGGTCATATAGGTCCGGTACAGGCCGCCTTTCGGCGCCTCCGGATTGGCGTAGCGGTAGTGGCTGAAACCGGGAGCGTACATAACGCTCTCCGTAAGCGAAAGGGCGTGGCTCTTTATTACCGTCTCCCCGTGGGAAAACGCCGCCCCGGATAAAATAAAAAATAACGCAAAAAACACTCTAATCATAGTGCCGCTCCCGTCTTATAAAGCATATTATTTATATTATAATAAATATTACGTCGATTATATATTCTATTTTTTAAAGGTAAAGCATATATTTTTATAAATATTACGTTGACCCCTCCGGGCGGCTCTCCGCCTTAAAATAATTCTTGCGCCGCGGCAAAAAATATATTAGTAATTACTAATATATAAAAGGAGGTAAAATGAAAGCGAAAAGAAAAAAAGCAACGGCGGACAAAAGCCTGTGCGTCGCCTGCGGCTCCTGCGCCAAAGCGTGCCCGCGAAAGGCGATAGAGATATTTAAAGGCATTTACGCGGCGGTGCGGGAAGAAAGATGCGTAGGCTGCGGAATATGCGCCAGGATATGCCCGGCCTCCGTCATAACCATAATAGTACGGGAGGCGGAAAATGGCTGAAAAAAAGAGCTGGCGCGATTATATGTGGATAATATCCGCATCCTATATAACCCTTGGCTTTTTCAACATTCTTTTCGGATGGCTGGGCCTGGCCTGTTTTTTCATACCGCTGCTCATATCCGTGTTCGGCGGCACCAAGTCCTACTGCAACAAATACTGCGGCAGGGGGCAGCTTCTGCAGCTTTTAGGCGATAAGCTGCGCCTTTCCCCTTACAGGGATATACCCGCGTGGATGAAGTCCAGAAAGTTCCGCTACGGATTTCTCGTATTTTTTATGTCCATGTTCGTCAATATGATATTCGTAACGTGGCTCGTTTTCTCCGGCTCCAGAAGCCTTGAGCAGACGGTAAGCCTCCTGTGGACGTTCAGGCTGCCCTGGCACTGGGCCTATTCCGGCGGCGTGGCTCCGGGAGTTGCCCAGTTCGCTTTCGGGTTTTACAGCATAATGATAACCTCCACCCTTTTGGGCATAGTTACGATGCTTTTATATAAACCGCGCTCATGGTGCGTTTACTGCCCTATGGGCACCATGACCCAGGCGATATGCGCCCTTAAAAACAAGAACAAATAAAATTAATTATGGAAGAAAAAGCGAAATTTATAGCCGGCATACTTAAAATAATGGCCAACGAGCACCGGCTTCTTCTGCTTTGCGCCCTGCTGGAAAAAAGCATGTCCGTAAGCGCCCTTATGGAAAAAGCGCCCTCCATAACCCAATCCGCCGTTTCCCAGCACCTTGCCGTGCTGAAAGAGGGCGGCCTCGTGGAATGCAGCAGGCACGGCAGAGAAATAAGGTATAATATAAAAGACCGCCGGACGGCGGCCCTCATATCCGTTCTTAAAGAAAATTACTGCCGGTAGCTTACGCTGTAAGCCTTCCCGGCAGTCCAAAAAAGCAGGCAAAACCGCGCCGCCCTCTCCACACCGTTTAAAAACAGCCCGCCGCGCTGCGGCCATCTTTCTAAAGATGATAAAACCAAGGCAAAAAAACATAAGGCCCCTTTCGGGGCCTTAAAATGTTATCAAATCAGATGGCTCTGAATTCGTCAGGATGGTCGAGAGCGTAGCGGAATTTATCCATATCTATCTTTTTATCCCAGATGGAAACTATCATACAGGCCACGGCGTTGCCGCAAAGGTTGCCTACCGCCCTCATTTCGCTCATAAATTTATCGACGCCAAGCAGGGTGGAAACGGTGGCGGCCGGTATGGTTCCGGGGCCGGTGCCGAGAGCCTGCAAAGTGCCTGCGAGAACTATAAAGCCGGAGCCGGTAACCCCGACAGCGCCTTTGGACGTTACCATAAGTATTATTATAAGGCTTATGGTCTGCTCTATGCTCAAGGGTATATTAAACGCCTGAGAAAGGAATATGACGCAAAGGGACAGATATATGTTCGTACAGTCCAGATTGAAGGAATATCCCGTGGGAAGCACGAGACCCACGGCGGATTTCTCCACGCCGGCTTTTTCCAGCTTGTTCATAAGCGGGGCGAGGGCCGTTTCGCTGGAGCTAGTAGCGAACACCACAAGAACCTCTCTTGATATGAAACGCATAAATTTAAAAACGTTTACTTTTGCCAGAAGGCATATTAAGCCAAGTATGACAAATATGAAGAAAAGGCAGGTTATAAGCATTGCGAAAAGAAGATAAGCCATATTATAAAGGGTAGCGAAGCCGAATTTGCCTATAAGGAAGGCCATCGCCCCGAAAGTGGCGACGGGAGAAAAATACATTAAAAAGGTAAGTATCCTGAAAAAGATATTCTGAGCCGTCTCAACGGGCTTAAGCACCTTCTGCTTCATATCGTGTTTGAAAAACAGCAGTATGAAAGAAATAACAAGGGCCATAAAAAGCACTTGGAGAGTGTTTCCGTTGATAAAGGGCGTAATGGGGTCGTCCGGTATGGCGCCGATAAGTATGGTTTTCCAGGAACCTACGTCCTGAGTATTACCGGCGTACTTTGCTATGGTGCTGGAATCCAGGGAGCTTACCTCAAGATTCATGCCGTGGCCCGGCTTTAAAAGCTCGCCGAAAATAACGCCCACAGCCAGAGATATGGTGCTTACCACCTCAAAGTATATAACCGTCTTTATACCCAGGGAACCAAGGGCCTTTATCCCCTCCATATTTGCTATGCCGGATATTATGGTAAGAAAAATTATCGGGCCTACCAGCCATTTCAGAACCTTTATGAAAGGGTCTATGGTAAACGCTTTCAGCTCTATTCCGAAAGCCGGGGCTATCCCTCCTACGGCAATGCCCGCGATAATACCCACTATTACCCAAAAAGCCAGGCTTTTCGCCAGCTTTCTGGCTATCGTGGGGTGCTGCGCGGCTTTCACGAACTCGTTTTCCTCATTCACGTCCAATGTGTGCCTCCTTTTATAAAACGCCCGAATCCGCTTCATTTATAAAATGAAGCGGACGGCAAAAACATATTTCTACAGACAGGCTTAAAATCCCCAGAATCGACTATTTCAGTATTGTTATATTAAAAGCCGGATATGTCAAGCCGCTTTAAATAAAAAACATTTATTCTGTATATAAGCATCATTAAATTTTATCCGTATATACCCTTTATATATAAAAAAAAGAGAGCCGAAGCCCTCTTTTTTAAAACCGTTAAAATATATATCCGTTTACATATTGGCGATTATCGGCGCTATTATCAGGGCCACTATGCTCATAAGCTTTATAAGGATATTCATGGCGGGGCCGGACGTATCTTTGAAAGGGTCGCCTACCGTATCCCCTACCACAGCGGCTTTATGTGCGTCGGAGCCTTTTTCCTCTCCGGGAACGTCGCCTTTTTCTATGGCTTTTTTAGCGTTGTCCCACGCTCCGCCGGCGTTTGCCATAAGAAGAGCCAGAAGAACGCCGGTTACGGTAGCTCCCCCCAGCATGCCGCCAAGAGCGTTTTTACCGAGGATAAAGCCTACGAGAACGGGGGCAAGGGCCGCTATAACGCCCGGAAGTATCATTTCTTTAAGGGCGGCGGAGGTGGAAATATCCACGCATTTTTTAGGGTCAGGCTTGGCGGAAGGGTCTCCCTGAAGAAGGCCGGGTATTTCGCGGAACTGCCTGCGTATTTCGTCCACCATTTTACCGGCGGCTTTGCCGACGGAGGTCATCGTCATGGCTCCCACGATAAAGGGCAGAAGTCCGCCTATAAAGGCCCCTATTATTACTTTAGGCTCCATAAGGTTTATGGTTTCCACCTTGGCCGTGGAAGCGTAGGCGGAAAAAAGCGCCAGGGCCGTAAGAGCGGCGGAGCCGATGGCAAAACCTTTTCCCATGGCGGCCGTGGTGTTGCCCAGGGCGTCCAGGTTGTCGGTTATTTTGCGCACGTCCTTTCCGAGACCGGCCATTTCCGATATGCCGCCCGCGTTATCGGCGATAGGCCCGTAAGCGTCCACGGTCATGGTAACGCCCACGGTAGCAAGCATACCCACGGCAGCTATGCCTATGCCGTAAAGCCCCGCTACATAGTCGCCTACGAAAATGGCGCAGCATATTATAAGTATGGGCCATATCGTGGATTCAAGACCCACCGCTATACCCTGTATCACGTTTGTGGCGGGGCCGGTCATGGAGGCTTTGGCAATGCGCATCATGGGCCTGCTGGAAGTATAAAACTCGGTAACGAGCCCTATTA
This sequence comes from uncultured Deferribacterales bacterium, assembly GCA_947853665.1. Classification (GTDB taxonomy): domain Bacteria; phylum Chrysiogenota; class Deferribacteres; order Deferribacterales; family Mucispirillaceae; genus CANTXF01. Next base: position 45,633 of record CANTXF010000065.1, read on the forward strand.
AAGTACCTGCCACCGTACCCACAAGCACGGCTATAAATATTTTATAAGAAACTCCCATGCAGGCGGTAGTCACGAAATAAGCGAAAACGAGGAACAGGCCCGCGCCTATAAATGTGGAATACCTTAACGCTTTGGCGGGGTCGGAGTTTTTAAGCACCTTCATGGAAAAAACGCCTATGAGGGACGCTATAAGCCCCAGCATTGCAAGGGCTATCGGCACGAACATAAGAGCCGATCTGGACGCTCCCGAATCCCCTCCGGCTATGCCTATCTGGGATATGAGCAGGGGAGAAGCCGTGGCCGCTATCGCCATGGTGGCTATTATGGAGCCTACGTAGGATTCGAAAATATCCGCGCCCATTCCTGCTATATCGCCAACGTTATCGCCAACGTTATCGGCGATAACGCCCGGGTTTCTGGGGTCGTCTTCAGGAATACCGGCCTCTACCTTGCCCACAAGGTCGCTGCCCACGTCGGCGGCTTTAGTGTATATGCCGCCTCCCACTCTGGAAAAGAGGGCGATGCTGGAAGCTCCCATTGCGAAACCGTTTATATACTGGACGTTTTCTGCGCTCCCGAGGAAAACGTAAAGAAGGCCCACGCCGAAAAGGCCCAGGGAAGCCACGGCCAGACCCATTACGGCCCCGCCGTTATATGACACGAAAAGAGCTTTGGCGATGCCGCCGCCCCTGGCCGCTTCCGAAGTTCTCACGTTGGCGCTGGTGGCCGAATGCATACCGAAATATCCGGCGGCTACAGAGCACAGGGCGCCGAAAGCGAAGGACACGGCGGTTTTTACGCCCAGATCCGGAGCTATCAGCATAAGGACGAAAATGACGGCCACGAAAACGGCCAGCACTTTGTATTCACGAAACAGAAAAGCCATTGCGCCTTCGTGAATCAATCCGGCTATTTCGCGCATCTTTTCATTGCCCTGAGGCTGCTTCTTTACGGAAGCGAAAATGCAGTAAGCGATGAGCAGTCCTACCACGCCCAGAACGGGAGCGGCGTAAATCCATTGGAACATCACCCAACCTCCAAAAAGTTATGTTTTATATACTAGCGGTTATATTCGGTCATGGCTTTGTCCACGCCGTCGGCCAAAACCGCCTCAACCGCCTTCGTACCCCTTAAAACAAAATCTTCAAGCTCTTTTTTCTCATCGGGAGCAAAGCGCCCCAGAACGTGGGCAGCCGCGTTTTCCCCGGCTTTTCTGCCTATACCCATTTTAAGCCTGGGAAACCTGTCGCTCCCCAGACACTCTATTACGGAAGCAAGGCCGTTATGCCCTCCCGCCGAACCTCCGTGACGAAGCCTGAGCCTGCCGAAAGGCAGGTTCATTTCGTCGTGTACAATGAAAACTTCTTCCGGGGCTATTTTGTAAAACCCGGCCAAAGCACCCACCGACGCGCCGGAAAGATTCATAAAGGTCATAGGTTTTATAAAATGCACCTTTACGCCCCCGATCTCCTTTACGGCGGCTTCGCCCTGGAATTTATCGGAAAACGAAAGCCCCAGCTCCTCCGCCAGGCGGTCTATGACCATGAATCCAATGTTGTGCCTCGTGCCACGGTATTTTTCCCCCGGGTTGCCGAGACCCGCCACGATCCTTATCATAAAACGGCTAATCCCCCACGAAAAGGGCGCTTATACTTTCTTTATTATGTATCCTCTCTATGGATGTGGCAAGAACGCCGGAAACGCTTATGACCTCTATTTTGGAAAAGGATTCGGCGTTTTTATGCTCTATTGTGTCGGTGATTATCACCTTTTCTATAGGGCTGTTCATTATCCTCTCTATGGCAGGGCCGGAAAGAATACCGTGGGTCGCCATAGCCATCACCTTAACTGCCCCGGCGTTCATAAGAGCGGTCGCTCCTTCCGTAAGGGTTCCGGCGGTATCTATCATATCGTCCACAAGTATCACGCATTTGCCCGCCACGTCGCCTATTATATTCATTGCTTTGGCCTGGTTCGGGCCGGAACGGCGCTTATCCACTATGGCAAGGGGCATTCCCAGCTTGGAGGCGAAAGTGCGCGCCCTTGCGACGCCTCCCGCGTCTGGAGAGACTATTATATAATCCTCTTTAGAAAATCCTTTTTCTTTAAGATATTTAGTAAACACAGGCAGAGCGTTCAGGTTGTCCACGGGAAGGTCGAAAAAGCCTTGAATCTGCCCTGCGTGCAGGTCCATGGTAACGAGCCTGTCAATCCCCGAAGACGTCAGCAGCTTCGCCACCAGTTTGGCGGTAATCGGCACCCTGGGTTCGTTGGCCCTGTCCTGGCGGCTGTACCCGAAATAAGGGGTAACCGCCGTTATGCTGTTGGCGGAAGCCCGTTTAAGGGCGTCCACCATTATCATAAGCTCCATAAGGTGGGTATCAGTAGGCGCGCTCGTAGGCTGGACGACAAAAACGTCCCTGCCGCGGACGCTCTCGTTTATTTTAACCATTATCTCGCCGTCGGAAAACCTGCCTACCGTCGCGGCTCCGAGCCTCATACCAAGGCGGCTTACTATGCCTTCCGCCAGCTTTCTGTTGGAATTGCCCGAAAAAACAAGAAAATCCATTATAATTATCTCCCATCCCAGCGTAACGTTTCTGCTTTCTTTATAAAATAAGACGGATACTCCGCCCTGAAGGCCTCGTAATCCTCGTCCCTGAGGGATTCGCTCTCATAAACCCCGAACACGGTGGCCCCGGAACCGCTCATGCGGCCCGCTCCCCTGCCGCGGGAATTTATTTTTTCCACCAGCTCTTTTACTTCAGCATACATATTAAATACGGGAAGTTCCATATCATTTTTCATAATGGCCGTCATTTCTCCGAAGGTCATGGGGGAAGTGATTTCCGGCACGTCGCAGTCTTCCGATAAAACAAGCTCCGGGCTGGAATATATATCCCTGGTGGAAACGTGTATCCTGGGGTTTATAAGCAGAACGTGGAAATCCGGCAGAAAATCGAAATCTTCAAGGACGTCTCCCCGGCCGCTGCCCAGAGCGGGACGGCCGCGCAGAAAGAACACAGTGTCAGAGCCTACGCGGCGCATAATATCCGCTTTATCTACGTCGGAAAGCTCAAGACCGGCCGCTCCGGCGGCAAGGTTAAGATAGCAGGCGGCGTCGGAGCTGCCCCCGCCGAGACCGGCCCCGGTGGGTATGCGCTTTATCAGGTCTATGCGGAAGCACCGGTCGAAACCGTACTCTTCCCGCAGGATCTTATCGGTTTTAAGAATTATGTTTTTATGATTTACGGGAATATGGGGAACATTGCACCGCAGGGAAGTATAAGGAGCCGGGGTAAGGGTTATGGTATCGTGCAGGTCAAGGGGAACGAAAAGGGTGCGTATATTGTGATAACCGTCGTCCCTGCGGCCCGTTATCCGCAGGAAAAGATTGATCTTCGCGTTACATTCGCCGGAAAGCCTGGCGCCCCTGCCCATGATTCCTAACGCCCTTCCGCCGGGCCTTTCCAGCCGGCTCCGTTAAGGAAGCGTATAGTTATGCCGCCGTCTTTGCCTGAAAGCTCCGCGGTTCTTATGGACGCGCCGTCCCAGCCGTAGACGGCTTCCGAATTGCCGTCGAAATATTTGTAGAGCCTGAAATTGCCGTCGGCGTATATTTTTACCCCGTCACGGCCGGTAAATACGTAAGAATCCTTTTCCGCGGAAAGCACGAAGCCGCCGTCGGGAACCATAAGGGGAGATTTGATATATCTGTCAGCGAGAACGGCGTAAAAAACGCCCGCCGTGTTCAGATAATTCTTTATATCCGGGTCGGAAGCCTCCACGCTGAAACCGTCCCGCGAATAATCCATACGCGCCAGCACGGAATTAAGCGCCCCCAGCAAGGTTATGCTCAATTTGCCGGAGCAGTTTTTATCAAGCAGGGCGTTAAAGGATACGGATTCGCCCCTTTCCTCCGCCTTTACTGCTATGCGGCCCTTATAGCCGCACAGTACGGGAGTGTTGGCCCCGGCAAGCTCCGCGGCTTTTTCCGGCGTAACGGAAACGTCCGGAAGCTCTCGCCCCGCGCAGGAGGAAAGAAGAAGCAAGACCGCCGCGAGAAAAACCGCTTTCATTTTCATAACCGGCTCACCTTATTTGCCCAGCTTTTCTTTTATGGCTTTTACGTGGGATGAAACCTCCGGGTCGCCGGGCATGGCTTTAAGGGCCTTTTCCCCGTATTCCAGAGCTTTTTCGTAATCCTTCTTTTTAAATAGGACCCATGCCATGCTGTCCAGATAGGCCGGGTTCACCGGGTCCTTTTCAAGGGCTTTCGATATGAGGGAATAAGCCTCGTCCAGATTTACGCCCATATCAGCGTAAACGTAGCCCAGAAAATTCTGAAAAACCGGGTTGTCAGGCTCTATGCCTATGGCCTTTTTTACCGTTTCCACTGCCTTGTCCCGCTCTTTCAGAAATTCGTACTGCATGGCCAGGGAATATAATATGCCCGTGTCGGTAGGGTTTTCGTTAAGGCCTTCCATAAGAACAAGAGCGGCCTTATTGTGGTCCTTCCTCATGCTCCAGATTTCGCCGCATATAAGGTAGTAATCCACGTCCCTTTCCACAGGGTCTATGCGTTCCAAATATTTCCAGGCTTCACCCGGCTTATCGTCGAGCATATATATGACGGCCATCCTTTTAAGGAGCTGGGCGTAAGAGGGGTGTATTTTAAGGGCTTTTTCGTATATATCCCTGGCTTTTTCCGTCTCGCCCAGATACTCGTAGATATATCCGGCGAAATAGGCGCTCATGGAATCCTCCGGAGTAAGCTCCGTAACCCATTCGAAAGTGCGGGACGCGTTGTCGTAATCCCCCGTTTCATACTGGAGCGACCCCATCTGTTTAAGGACGGCCGCCCTGTCCCTGCCTTCCAGCCTGTCCGCAACGGAAGAATAAAGCTCTATGGCTTTGCCGTAGTCTTTTTCTTCCTTATATATTTCGCCCAGCTTCAGCTCCGGCAGAATAAGGTTCTGACCCCGCTCCGTTATGCTCTCCAGTATTTTTTTCGCTTCGGCTCTGTTGTTTTCGGAAAGGTAAATATCTGCCAGCCTCAGCATGGCGGGCATATCACCGTCCATATCCACGGCTTTTTTAAGGTCCGCCACGGCTTTGTCCCTTTCGCCCATACGCTGATATATACGGCCCCTGTCGGAATAATATGAAGCCGCCGCCCCGCTTTCTATAAGGCCGTTCATTATATCGAGGGCATCGCCGTACTTTCCGGAGGCTTCGAGCACCCTTGCCGCGGCAAGGCGGTACTGCGGCTCCGGGGAAAGCCCAGCCGCCGCGCTGTAATAGCGGTAGGCGGCTTCCCTGTCTTTTTTGTGAAATTCGTATAGCTGGCCCAGGGTAAATTTAAAATAAGGCTCGCCGGGGAAGGCCTTTTCCGCTTCTTCCAGTAGCTTTACCGCCCCGTCGCCGTCGCCGGAAGCAAGAAGAAGCTCTCCCAGCCGGGTATAGATATGGGCGGATTTTTCCGTCTTTACAAGACGCTTAAGAATATCCGCAGCGGCTTTGTAATCGCCGGCTTCCTCAAGCTCTCCGGCTTTAAGGTATAAGGATATGGAGTTTTCTTCCCCCCATGAAGCGGAAAAAGAAAGCAGAACCAGCAAAGCCGCCAGAAGCGGCGGATAAAAACCCATCGCAGACCTCTGAAAAAATTAATGCCGCCGCTGAAAAAGCCCGCCGGAAAAGCGGGCCGTAAAGGCGCGGAAGCTATTTCGCGCTTCTTACGCGCTCTATGTAAGTCTCGTCCCTGGTGTCTATTTTAAGCACGTCCCCCTCGTTGATGAAAAGAGGAACCTGTATCTTGCCGCCCGTGACCACCGTGGCTCCCTTCGTGCCGCCCGTAACCGTGTCGCCCTTGAGGCCCGGCTCCGTCTCCACTACTTCCAGCTCGACGAAATTGGGCAGAGTAACGCCTATGGGCTTGCCGTTGAAAAACTGAACGGAAACTTCCAGGTTCTCCGGCATGAACTCGTACGCGTCGCCCACCTCGTCCTCGCCGAGATGCACCTGCTCGTAGCTTTCCTGGTCCATAAAAATGTATTCCGCGCCGTCTTTATAAAGATACTGCATTTTCTTTTCTTCAAAATCGGGCTCTTTTATCTTCTCGTCCGACGAATAGGTCCTTTCCAGCACCCGTCCGGTTATGAGGTTTTTCATTTTCGTGCGGACCGTGGCTCCGCCGCGGCCGCATTTGATGTGCAGCCATTCTACTATGGCGTAGGGGTCTCCGTCCACCTCGATTTTCGCTCCCTTTCTGAACTGGTTTGGGGTAATTGGCATAAGTTGTTCTCTCCGTATTAAATATAAACTCGTTGGGCTTATACCATTATTTAAGCAATAAATCAAGTTCCCGCCGCATTTACGAAAAAGCCGGCGCGCTTTTTTCGGAGCCCCGTCCGAATTTGCTTGAAATATGGGCGTGCTGCATATATAAGTATAGTTTATTCAATCAGATACCTTGAAGAGAGCGTAAATATGCCATTTTATCTGCTGGAAATAGGATGCGAGGAAATACCCGCGGCCTTCGTGCCGTCCTCCGCCGCCTACCTGAAAAACGAATTCGAAAAGCAGCTGGCGGCTTACGGCCTGCCCGCGGAGGAAATCGTCTCCGGCGGAACTCCCAGAAGGCTTTACGTATGCCTTAAAGGGCTGCCGGAGCGCCAGATAGACAGGTCGGAGCTTATAATGGGCCCGCCCGCCCGGATAGCCTTTTCGGAAAACGGAGAGCTTACGGAGGTGGGAAGGAAATTCGCCGAAAGCAAGGGTCTGGATATTTCCACCGTAAAGAAAATAACAACGCCCAAAGGCGATTATCTCCAGGGGGAGAAAAAAACGGGAGGCGGCGAGGCCGAAGCCGTGCTTAAGGAAATAGCGCCCCGCATCGCAGCAGGCGTGCCCTTTCCCAAATCCATGAGGTGGGGAAACGGGGATTTCAGGTTCGCAAGGCCCGTCCACTGGTTTCTTTCCGTATTTTCCGGCAAAACGCTTGATTTCGAGATAGACGGAATAAAGGCCTCCGGCTTCACTTTCGGCCACAGATTCCTGGCTCCGGGAAAAATTGCCGTAAAGGATTTCGAGCAGTATAAAAGCGCCCTGCGGGAAGCCTTCGTCATAGCCGACGGAGAAGAGCGCGTAAGCATGATAAAAGAACAGGCCGCGGCCCTTGAAAAAGAATGCGGCTTCAGAATACGGCTGGACGGCGAGCTGCTTGAAACCGTGTCCAACCTTGTGGAATATCCTCACTGCGTCGCCGGCGCCTTCGACGAGAGCTTTCTGGCCCTGCCGAAAGAGGTGCTCATAACCTCCATGAAGGTGCACCAGAAATATTTTCCCGTGGAAAGCGACTCCGGCGTGCTGATGAACAGGTTTGTGGGCGTTTCCAATATGCTGCCTCCTTCCGGCGACGGCCTTATACGCCAGGGATACGAAAGAGTGCTGAAAGCAAGGCTCAACGACGCCAGCTTCTTTTTCGGAAACGACAGGACAGTCCCTCTGCAAGACAGGGTGGAAGCCCTTAAAAAAGTCGTTTATCAGGAAAAGCTGGGCACGAGCTACGAAAAGATGGTCCGTTTCAGAAAGCTGGCCGTGATGCTTGCGGAGAAGCTGGCTCCGGAAAAGATACAAACCACGGAAACGGCGGCGACTCTGGCAAAGGCCGACCTTATGAGCGAAATGGTATACGAATTTCCGGAGCTGCAGGGCCTTATGGGAAGCTATTACGCCAGGTTTGAAGGCAGGCCGGAAAACGTGTGCCGGGCCATATTCGAGCATTATCTGCCGCGTTTCGCGGGAGACGCGCTGCCAGAAACGGACGAAGGACGGTTCGTTTCCATAGCGGATAAGACGGACACCATAGCGGGAGCTTTCGCCGCCGGCATGATACCTACCGGCAATCTGGATCCTTACGGCCTGCGGCGCGGAGCCATAGGTATTTTGTCCATAATAGAGGACGCAGGCATAAGGCTCGACCTGCGGGAGCTTACGGAAGCGGCCCTTGCGGGCCTTGAGGATAAGATAAAATTTGACAGGGCCGCGACGGAAAATAAAATACTCGGCTTTATAATGCAGCGCTGGAGGCAGATGCTGGTTTCAAGGGGAACGGTAGAGGGAGAAATATTCGACGCCGTCTCCGGCGGCTCCGCGGACCCGATAGCCGTTATGAATCTGGCCGCCGTCCTTACGGGGGCAAGAAGCAGCGAAAATTTCCAGATAATCGCGGGAAGCTTTAAGCGCATAAACAATATTCTGAAAAAAAACTCCTGGACGGATACAAGCTACACTGCGGAGCTTTTCCGGACGGACGAGGAAAAGGTCGTGGCCGGGCTTATAGAAAACCAAAACATAAAAGAGCTTCTGGAGGCGGAAAAAAATTACGACGCCCTGGACCAGCTTATGAAATTCGCCCCGGCAGTGAACGCGTTTTTCGATAAGGTGATGGTAATGGCCGAGGACGAGGCCGTAAGGGCCAACAGGCTGGGCCTTATAGCGCGGCTCAGGTCCGTTTTTCTGTACGTCGGCAATTTCGACGCCATAACCCTAAAGGACAAATAAATTCCGGGCGGCGCAGATGCGTGTCATAGACGTTATAGAAAACTACTGCGAATGCCGGATACAAAGCGTTGCCGCCGGTCTGCGCGGCGGCAGGACGTTTCTTTACGGCAAAGACGGGGACGCTCCTTTCAGCCTGTCGGTAAACCGCGGGGGGATAGGGGTAGAAATAAAATACTCGGCGAAAAGCGAAATGACTCCTGACAAGGCGAAATTCGCCGGAGAGATGATAGGCTGCCTTCTTGAAAACAGGGAAAGCTGGAGCCTCCATGAGGAGCTTTCCAAAGTGGCCGAAAATTCCGCCGGGTCGGAAGACTTAGACGAGCTTCTGCGGCAGATTCTCAATACGATAATATGCTCCCACCTTTTCGACAAGGCGGCCGTAATGTTCTGCAACCCTAAAAAAAGCGAGCTAAGAGCCGTGCAGATAGCGGGCATACCGCCTTACACGGAGGAGCAGGCGGAATATTTCAAAACGGTGCGCATACCGTTTACGGAGGAAACGCTGAACGCCTTTTCGGAGGGCGGGCAGGCCGCTTCCGGGGACGTGGGCACGGTTTTCGAGCGGATAGATAAAAAAAGGCTCAAAAATTCCCTTATAATATCGCCGCTGAAAACAGGGCGGAAGCTGTACGGCTTTCTCGTAACCTACGCGGAAACGCCCTACGGGGAAAAGCATATACACGCAAGCATAAGCACCGCCCGTTTCATCACGGCCACAATGGCGGCCACGATAGTTTACAAGCAGTACGCCCTCTCCCTGGCCTCGGAAAAACAGATGGCCAGCCAGATAAAAAACGACGAGAACCTGCTTGCCCTGGGCAATTACGCCGCCGCCATAGCCCATGAAATAAAGAATCCGCTTATTTCCATAGGCGGCTTTGCCAAGCGGCTCATGAAAGCCATAAACGACCCAAGCCTGCAAAAAATGGCCAATATAATATCCACCGAGTCGGAGCGGCTCGAAAGGCTCACGGAGGATATACTCTCCTTCTCCAAAAAGCACGAGCCCGATAAAACCCCCGTGCCTCTGCTTGAGGAAATGGAAAATATCAAATCTCTTTTCGACCTGCGCTCTCAGGAAACGGGCATAGACATCATCCTGCGTATTCCTGAAAGCGCCGTAATAAACGTGGACAGAAACCAGTTCCGCCAGGTAACGGTAAACCTGATAGCAAACGCCATGACGGCCATAGGGACGGACGGGGCAGTAACCGTGTCCCTGGAAGAAAAAGAACGCTTTTACGTTATCATAATAGCAGACACGGGCAGCGGAATACCGGAGGAAAACCTCCCGAAGCTGTTTAAGCCGTTTTTTACCACCTCGTCCAAAGGCACCGGGCTGGGCCTTGCCATAAGCAAAAAGATAATGACTAACCACGGCGGAGACATAACGGTAAGAAACGGCGGCCGCGGGGCGGAGTTTTCCCTGCTGGTGCCAAAGCCGTAAGCCCCGTAAACAAAAGGCCTTTTTATTTGTCGTATAAGTAATGAAACATATAAGGAATTCTTAAATGGTAACTAAAATCACCAAGGAAACCGTAGGCTCCATAAAAAACGAGGGGCTGAAACAAGACGCTCTGCGCTATGTAAACATGTACGGCGAGTTTATTAAAGCCGTAGAAGAATCCGGCGTTAAGGTTCACGATTCGGAGGACAGGGCGCAAAACGCCGCCCTTCTGGAAAAGCTGGAAAAAGCCGGGGCCGAAGTGCGCAACAACGGAAAAAGCGTGGTGCTCAACGCCATATCCCCCTCCTGCGAGGACTGCCGCACCGGTTTCGGTTCCTCCACATATATACTTACCCTGGCCTGCAACAGGGACTGTTTTTTCTGCACCAACAAAAACCAGATGGATTACGAAGGCGGCCAGCACAGGGTAAACGACGTAATATCCGGCTTCAAAAACGACCTGAAACGGTATAAGGAAATGAAATCCGCCGCCCTTACCGGAGGCGAGCCTCTGCTCTATCCCGACAAATGCGCGGAATTTATAAAAAAAGTAAAAAAGACGTCGAAAAACGTGCAGACCCGCATATACACCAACGGAGATCTCGCCACGCCCGAAATACTTATGCAGCTTAAAGACGCCGGGCTGGACGAAATACGCTTCGGCCTCAAGCCGGACGAAAGCGGAACGGTGGACGGTAAAATCCTCGACATAATGCGCGAGGCCGTCAAGTATATTCCCCGGGTAATGGTGGAAATGCCCGTATTTCCCGGAACACTGGAAAAAATGAAGGAGCTTATGCTCACTCTCGACGAAATGGGCATATTCGGCGTAAACATACTGGAATTCCTATACCCCTGGGTACACCCGGAGGAATATTCGAAGCACGGCCACGAAGTGGCCCACAGGCCTTACGAAATACTTTTCAACTACACATACGCAGGCGGTCTGCCCGTATCTGGAAGCGAGACGGAATGTCTGGAGCTGCTGCTTTTCTGCGCGGAGAAAAAAGTAAAAATGGGCGTTCATTACTGCTCCCTGGAAAACAAGCTCACTTCCCAGATATACCACCACAATTTCAACCTGCGCCTTACGGGGACCGAGGTTTTTTCTGAAAAAGACTTTTTCATAAAAACCGCCAAAGGCTACGGGCAGGATATAGAGTGGATAAAGGAAAAGCTGGACGAAGCAGGCTGCGACCACTATATTTTCAATAACAGCAGCAAGTTCATAGAATTTTCCCCAGAGCTCGTGCCGCTGCTTAAAGAAAGGGATATGGAGCTTGCCCTTACCTATCAGGCCGTCGATTTCGACGAAGAGGGCAACAAGGTGCTCAGAGAGGTTCAGATAGATATGATAAACCCCAAAACCTTCCGGCCGGAAGACATATAAGTGGAGGCTCCGGTTTTAAGTGTTCGGAAAACTCAATTTCGCCAACATGGTTCTGGACGGCGTTTCCAGGTCCATAAGCGTAAACCCCCAGCGCTGTTCCAGAATAAAGCATAAAAGCTCGCCCTGCACCGCATGCCACCTTAACTGCCCGGCGGACGCCATAAACGTCGGCGGCCCCGGCATGACGATACGGGTGGACTGGGAAAAATGCACGGGCTGCGGGATATGCGTAAACGTATGCCCGTCCCAGGCTTACACTCTGCGCCACGGCGGCTATAAACAGATAATAGACAACTGCTGCCGGGCCGTCTCTCCGGACGGAACGCTTATAATCGCCTGCGCTCAGGCGGATTCGGCCCTGGGCACGGGCACGGCCACGATGGAATGTCTGGGCTTTCTTAACGCCGTAGATATTCTGGCCCTTTATCTGAGAGGGGCTAAAAAGATAATTTTCCGGCATGGAGACTGCTCCGAATGCGCCTCGAAGCACGGAGATAAAATCCTTTCCAAAGAGACGGACGTGCTTAAGGAGCTTTCCGGCATTTTCGAGGATACGGCGGGCATGACGGCGGATTTCTCCGGAAGCGGCCTGGTAATAGAATTTCCCAGGCAAAAACCCATAATAAGGCCGAAGGAAGAAGAAAAGCCAAACCCGGCGGTGGACAGGCGCGGGCTTTTTTCCTTTTTCACGCAAAATATCAAGGAATCGGCCATTAAAAGCGCCTCCATGATGACCGTGGAAAAGCTGGAGCCAAGAACGCTGATATCCTTCGAGCAGTATCTGCCCCAAAGGCGCAGGCTGTTTCTCGACTCCATAATGAACCTGGGCGGCCTCGTATCGCCGGAAGCGGCAACGGGCAGGCTGTTCAACAACATAAGCATAGACGATTCCTGCGTTTTCTGCGGTATGTGCGTCAAATTCTGCTGCACCGGCGCGCTGAAAATGAACGAGGAAAAAACGGAAATAACCTTTAACCCGTCGAAATGCACCTCGTGCATGCTTTGCGAAAAAGCCTGCTATCACGGAAAGCTCCATTATAAGGACTCTCTCGAGCTTAAAGACTTTTTCAGCGACATACCGACGGTAAAAAGAAGCCCGGAAGAAAAATAATGGACCCTCTCTACCGCGTCGGCGGAAAGGTAAGCTACAGCCAGGTTTCATCAGACGGCCGCCTCGCCCTTTACGCCGCCATGAACTACATGCAGGACTGCGGAGCCTTCCAGATGGAGGAGCTGGGCCGCGGGGCGGAATATTTTAAGAATAACGGCCAGGCCCTTTTCATAACCGCCTGGCAGGTGGAAATGGACGAAATGCCCCTTATGGGCACGGAAATATATACCGACACGTGGATATACGGCTACGACGCCATTTCCTGTTACAGAAACTATATTATAAGAGGCGCGGACGGCAGGGTTTATATAAGGGCTTACGCGGCGGGGGCGTTCGTAGACGCTTCCACCGGGAAGCCGACTCGCCTTACGGAAGATATTATGTCCCATTATCCTATGGATAAAAAAATGGACATGGATTATCTGCCAAGAAAGATAAAGCTCCCCTCCTCCTGGGACGCGGAAGGACACGGGCTTAAAATAACAAAGCGGCACCTTGACAGAAACTCCCACGTGAATAATTCAAGATACATCGCCATAGCGGAAGAGCAGCTGCCGGACGATTTCCGCGCCGTGCGTATGAGGGTGGAGTATAAAAAGCCCGCCGCAGACGGAGACGTAATGGTCCCCCGGCTAAAGCGCTCGGAAAAAAGCTGCGTCGTGGCTCTGTGCCCGCCGGAGGGGACGCCGTACGCGGTTACGGAGTTTTTCCCCGCGGGATGCGCCGGGCAAAGGGCGGGAGAAGGTCTTTGCTGATACTTGCGATCATGGCGGCGGGAGCGCTGGCCGGTTTCTTTCTTTTCCCCGATAAAAGGCTGAAATGGAGCGAGCGGATACAGCTTATCTGCACCTGCCTGCTTATATTCTCAATGGGAGTAATACTCGGCGGCAGGGAAAATTTTATGGACGAGCTTCTGTCTTTAGGATTCAGAAGCCTGGTTTTCGCCATTATACCGATAGCCTTTTCCATAGCGGCGGTTTATTTCCTCACTGAAAAGTTTCTCCGCGGCGGGGATAAAAGAAAATGATGGCTTCAGCCGCCGTGATATGCCTCGTCCTGGGCGTGATATGCGGCCAGGCGGACGGCTCCGGAGCCGTATCCGGTTTTTTCGGGGCCAACGCCCACATCATACTTTACATACTGATGTTTTTCGTCGGGATAAGCGTAGGAGCCAACAGGACGGTATTTTCAAAAATAAGGCAATACCATGTAAAGATATTTATAATCCCCGCCGGGATAGTAGCCGGCTCCGTTGCCGCAGGCGCTCTGTGCGCCCCTCTTTTAGGCCTAGAATGGGGGCAAAGCATGGCAGTGACCTCCTCTCTAGGCTGGTACAGTCTTTCGGGAGTTATGATAACGGAGCTGGGCGGGGCGGAAATGGGCGCTGTGGCTTTTATGAGCAGCCTTATGAGGGAGATACTTTCTTTCCTGCTTATACCTTTTATCGCCCGCTACCTTAACGCCTACACCACCATAGCCCCGGCAGCCGCCACAAGCGAAGACACCACCCTGCCGGCCATACTGAAATACGGCGGCGCGGAAACGGCGGTAATGGCCGTGTTCAACGGAGTGTTCTGCTCGGCTCTGGTGCCGGTGCTGATACGCTTTTTCATGGGGTTAGGATTCTAATATTATTATATCCCCGTTATCCCCGTTGACGGATTCCCCGCCGGAAGAAGTAACGATATATGTGTTGCCCGTGCCTACAAGGCCGTAATTTTTCAACGCGGCTTTAGGCTCCAGGGTTATTACCATGTTTTCTTCAAAAGGGGCGTCGAAGCCTTCGGCTATTACGGGATATTCGTCCGCGTAAAGACCCGTCCCCCGGCCGAGAAAGGCTGCCCCGTATGGCGGAAGCCCCATAAAAACGCCTTCCAGCGCCGGGTGGAGGCTGTTTATAAAATACTCGTAAACGCTTTCGGGAGAAACGCCGGGCTTCAGCATTTCCGCCGCCCTGTCCCTAATATAACGGCAGCGGTGCTGCTGGGCGTAAACGTAATCCGGCGCTTCCCGGAAGGAATAAACGCCCGTCATGGCGGTCATATAGCCTTCCACCCCGCAGCACATATCGATATAAATCATGTCCTCCCGCTCAAGAATCCTGTGGGGACTGCCAAGAAACGGGGCCGCCGGAGAATTGCCCTCGCACCCGGAGGGGCTGTCCAGAGCGGTTTTTTTAAGGCTGTTCGTCCCGAAGCATACGGAGCCTACAAAAAGCTCCCTGCCGAAAGCCCTTACCCTCGATATGCCCTGAGCCCCCTGCCTCAGCAGCTCTCCCGTCATAAAAGCGGCGGCTTCCGCCTCCGTCATGCCGGGCTTTAAAACTTCCGGCATATATTCTTCAATAATATGGCGCTGTATCTCCCCCGCCCGGCGTATCATATTAAGCTCGAAGGCGCTTTTTACAGCCCGGCATATAGATAGCTCCCTGTCGCAGCTTTCCACGTTTTCAAAGGCGAAATGTTTGTTGAAACGGGCAAAAGCGTCCATAGTGACGAAATTTTTATCTATGAACACCCTTGAATATTTATTAAGGGACAGCTTCTCCGCCGCCGACGCGTAGGAATCGACCGGCACTATCTCGGAAAAACGGGACTCCTCCCCGGCCCTTTCGGCGCTGCGCCTTACGAAATATTCCGGCGCGCGGCTTCCGTTCTGTATGAAAAGGAACCCGTCCTGCATGGTGCCGGTAAAATAAAAGGCCATAACCGGGTCAAATATGAAAACATACCGCCAGCCCTCGCAGGACATATCCATTATGTTGGTAAACTTTTTGAGCCTTGTGGCAAGCTCCGCAGCCGGTACTTTCATTGACCCCCGCCTTCCCCGCGACCGATTTTCCTAATAATACTATGGACATTTATCAAAGGCAATATTATTATATTTGTTTAACTAAAGGGAGAACCCCATGGAAAAAGAACTTGTAATAGCCGGGAGAAGATTTAAAAGCCGCCTTATGATAGGAACCGGCAAGTTTTCTTCCTCCGTAATAATGAGGGACGCCATAAAAGCCGCGGAAGCGGAAATCGTTACCGTGGCCCTAAGGCGCGTCGATATAAACGACCCGGCGGACGACATTTTAACCCACATAGAAAAGGGCCTGCTGCTTCTGCCCAACACTTCCGGGGCGAAAGACGCAGTGGAGGCCGTGCGCCTTGCAAGAATCGCCCGCAAAGCCGGGTGCGAGCCCTGGGTAAAGCTGGAAGTAACGCCGGACCCTTACCACCTGCTTCCCGACCCGGTGGAAACTTTCAGGGCGGCGGAAATTCTCGTAAAAGAAGGCTTCAACGTAATGCCCTACATAAACGCGGACCCCGTTCTGGCAAAACGCCTTGAAGAAACGGGCTGCGTTACCGTAATGCCTCTTGCGGCCCCCATAGGCACCAACAAAGGCGTTACCACGGGAGACGCCATAAGCATGATAATCGAGCGCAGCGGCGTGCCCGTGGTGGTGGACGCGGGACTGGGAGCGCCCAGCCACGCGGCTCTGGCGATAGAGATGGGAGCCGACGCCGTGCTTGTAAACACCGCCATTGCCTCATCTGAAAATCCCGTTCTCATGGCAAGGGCTTTCAGGCTGGCCGTGGAAGCGGCCTCCGCCGCGAGAGAGGCGTCTCTTGCGCCGGTAAGGGCAAAAGCGTCCGCCTCCAGCCCCCTTACGGGATTTTTAAAAGATACGGAATAGCCATGGCTTTCAGGCAAATACTGGACGAATACGACCCGGGCGAGCTTTCGGCCTTTATCGGCTCCCGCACGGATAAGGACGTGGAAACGGCCCTCGCTTCATCAAAAATAAACGAAAGCCACCTTGCCGCCCTGCTTTCGCCCGCCGCCCGCAAATATCTGGAGCCTATGGCGGCCATGGCAAGAAAAATCACTCTGGCAAGATTCGGAAAAACCATAAAGCTTTATTCCCCGCTGTACGTTTCAAACGACTGCGTAAACTCCTGCCTTTACTGCGGCTTTAACAGAACTACCGGCATACCCCGCATAACCCTTTCGGGAGAGGAAATACGCCGCGAAGCGGAAATCATAGCCTCTACCGGCATAAAAAACGTGATAATCGTAAGCGGAGACAATCAAAAAGCCTTTTCGGACGAAAGGCTTGAAGACGCCGTAAAAATATGCGCGGAATATTTCCCGATGGCGGCGGTAGAGGTAAGGGCCCTGCCGGAAGAAACATACCGCCGGCTTAAAAACGCCGGGGCGGACGGCTTTACCATGTTTCAGGAAACATACGTAAAAAGCGCCTACTCCGTTCTGCACCCTAAAGGGCCGAAAGCCGACTTTTATTACAGGCTGAGCGCCCCGGAAAGGGCCGCCGGAGCCGGGCTAAGGTCCATAGGGCTGGGGGCTCTGCTTGGGTTGGAGGATTTCAGGACGGACGTTTTCTTCATGTGCCTCCACGCCAGATACATAGCGGAAAAATACTGGCACAGTCAGGTTTCGGCCTCTTTTCCCAGAATAAGGGCCTCCGCGGGAGCTTTTTCCCCGGAAAAGCCCGTATCCGACGCTGGGATAATACAGGCCGTATCGGCTTTCCGCCTTTTTCTGCCGGACGGGGGAGTAAACATATCCACGAGGGAAACGCCTTTTTTCAGAGACAAGCTGATATATCTGGGGGCAACGATAATGAGCGCCGGCTCTAAAACGGAGCCGGGCGGCTACGCCAACGCCAGGGAAGAAGCGGGCCAGTTCCGCATTGAGGACGGCCGCTCCGTGGCCGAATTCGTAAACGCCGTAAAACGGGCCGGATACGACCCGGTAATGAAGGACTGGGACGCCGGGCTCAGGGAGACAGCCCCTTAAAATGGAAACGGCGGTTCTGATAAAACACGAACATATAGGCGATATACATGTCAAATGGGACGAGGAGCGGCTCATTATAACGGGCATAAATCTTAACGAGCCTTTCGCCCATGCGGAATACGTTCCCGAAAGCTTTATGAAGGCCCGCTTTCCGGAGCTGCACGCGTATCTTGCGGATTTCGGCGGAAAAAACCGCGCCCGCTCTTACCCGGCGGAGTGTCTGGATTTTTCGTGGGCTTCCCCTTTTTACAGGCTGGTATATAAAAAGCTCCTTACGGTAGGCTTCGGAAAAACGGTAACCTACGGCGAGCTTGCGGCTATGGCGGGCAACCCGAGAGCCTGCCGGGCCGTGGGAAGCGCAATGAATAAAAACAGATACCCTCTTGCCGTGCCCTGCCACCGCGTAACGGGAAAAAACTACCTTGGCAGCTTCGCCTGCGGCATGGACGTAAAAAAAATGCTGCTGCGCCTTGAAGGGCGCGGAGATTTGCTGGAGTAACGGCTTATGAAAAAGATCCTTGCTTTTTCCGTCCTGCTGATTGCCGGGGCGGCTTTTTATCTGTGGAAAACGGATTTCAGACTGATAACGGAAAACGCCGACAGGATAGTGCCCGAAAGGATAAAAAATTACATAAACCCGCCCAAGCCCGCGATACCGGAATCCGTGTTCGACGCGGAAGCCGTGCCTATGGATCACCCCCTGCTCGCAAGCGTTAAAAAGGGCGTTAAAAGCGAGCTGCAGACCGTTCTTGCGTCAAACGGAAACGTAAACATTTTCGACGTAACGGGCAAAACCCCCCTTATGTATGCTTCATATAAGGATAACCCCGTAATAGTGCAGATGCTGATAGACGCCGGGGCGGATGTAAACGCCAGAGACCGCTGGAATTACTCTCCCCTTATGTACGCTTCAAGATACGGAAGCGAGCAGGTCGCTTCCCTGCTGATGACAAACGGCGCCGACGCTTCCGCGAAAGGGGCAGACGGCGAAACGGCCGCATCCCTTGCCGCCGAGGGAGGCAACGGCGGCATAGTAAGGCTGCTTGCCATGCGCGGAGCCGACATATCCGCCCAAAACGGAAAAGGCGGCACTCCCCTTATGGCCGCGGCCGTAAACGGAAACGCGGCGGTTATAAAAATACTGCTGGATAACGGGGCGGGAACGGAAATAAAAAACAACGACGGAATGACGGCCCTTATGCTGGCCGCGGAATACGGCCGTTACGAAGCGGCTAAACTGCTTCTCGACGCGAAGGCGGATCCGGCCCTGAAAGACAACGCGGGAAAAACCGCCTTCGACCACGCGGAAGCCTTCGGCCACGGCCATATAGTAACCCTTTTGAGACAATACGCCAAAGTAAACGATTAGAGGATGTCTATGAAAGAAGCAGTGGAGGAAGCGGCGGAGGCGATAGCCCCGTATATAAAGAACGTGCCGCTTTATTATTCCAACCATTTTTCGGAGCTCATGTCGGCGGATATTTATTTCAAGCTGGAAAACCTCCAGCGCACCGGCTCCTTCAAGGTGCGCGGCGCCCTCAACTGTATGCTAAAAAACAGGGAGGAATGTGGAAAAGGCGTTATAACCGCGTCCGCGGGAAATCACGCCCAGGGAGTGGCTTTCAGCGCGAAGCTTCTCGGCGTGAAAGCGATTATAGTAATGCCCGTGCGCACGCCGCTGGTAAAAATAAATAATACAAAAAGCTACGGGGCGGAGGTGCTGCTTTACGGAGACACCTACGACGACGCCCAATCCATGGCGGAATCCATGGCGGAAGAACGGGGCCTGCGCCTGATACACCCCTTCGACGACCCGGACGTTATGGCGGGTCAGGGAACTATCGGCCTTGAAATATTAAAGCGCCTTCCAGATGCGGATAATATTATAGTGCCCGTCGGCGGCGGCGGATTAGCAGCCGGCATATCATCTTACGTAAAGGAGTCCGGCTCCGGGGCGAAGGTTATAGGCGTACAGTCCGAAGCTGTGGCAAGCATGGCCCTTTCCATAAAAAACAGGCGGCCTGTAAGGGCCTCCGGCTCGTCCTGCATAGCCGAAGGCATATCCGTAAAAGCCGTGGGAAAAAGCACCTTCGATATCTGTTCCAGAAATCTGGACGACGTGGTAACGGTATCGGAAAACCAGATAGCCGGAGCCATACTCGACTATCTGGAAAAATCAAAGCTGGTGGTAGAAGGAGCGGGAGCGGCCCCTCTTGCGGCTGTCCTTTCCAGAAAAATAGACTATAAAGGCAAAAAAAACGTTCTCGTTGTTTCAGGCGGCAATATAGATATAAACATGATATCCCGTATTATAAGCAAGGGTATGTCCACTTCCGGCAGGTTTCTTGAGCTTACCCTCACTTTAAGGGACGTGCCCGGCACTTTGGCGGAAATCGCGAAATTTATCGCCGACCAGGGAGCCAACATATTAAACATCCGCCACGACAGGTTCGGGGCGGGGCTTCCCATAGGGTACTCCCGTGTGGGGCTGGAGCTTGAGACAAAAAGCATGGAGCATATAGAGCAGTTGGTTATTGCGTTGAAAAGCGCCGGATATGATGTTACAGTATGTTAAAACCCAGTGAGAGGGTATGACATGAAAGCGGAACACGTAAACTGTGTCATTACCGCCGTATTGTCTGTAATATCGCAGACCTTCGGCGAAGAAGCTACTAAAGAAAACGTTTATGTTAAGAACGACGACGATAACGGCTCCCATCTGTCGGCCGTTATAGAGGTGGGCGGGGCTCATAAAGGCGCCTTTATAATATCTCTTACGGAGGACGACGCTAAAAAAATGGCCTCCGTGCTGCTGATGGAAGAAAAGAATTTTTTAGATAAAGACGTTATGGACGCCATGGGCGAAATAATCAACATGATCTCAGGCGGCGCAAAGGGCGCGCTGGTAGAAAAAGGGCTTAATTTCAAACTGACTCCGCCCGCCTTCGTGCTGGGCAGGGGCACAAAGCTCTTTAAATCCGTAAGCTACGCGCCTTATATAGGCGTTTCCTTCTCCTCCGACGTGGGAAATTTCAACGTGGAAGTATCTCTGAAATAAAAAAAGCCCGTTTTAAAACGGGCTTAAATATCTTTTTCCGGGCATTAGCCCGATTAAGCCGAATATCCGAATTTTACCGACAATTTTTTAGCCGTTTCTTTAAGGGCTGGGGCCACGGCTTCTATAATGCGCTCGTCGCTCATCCTTTCCCTTGGGGCGGAAACGCTTATACCGGCGATAACGTTGCCCATAAAATCAAGTATGGGAGAGCCTATGCAGCACACGCCCTCCTCGTATTCCTCAATGTCGAGGGCGTAGCCCTTTTCCCTTGCGTCGGAGAGCTGTTTTTTAAGCTCGCTTACGGATTTTACCGTGTGTTTTGTAAAAGGCTCGAACTTTTTGCCTTCGTACAGGGCTTCCACTTCCTTTTCGTCCATAAGGGAAAGCTGGGCCTTGCCCATAGCCGTGGCGTAGGCCGGGCCAACGTTGCCTATGCGCGGCCTTACCCTTACCGCTTCGTCGGTTTCTATAACGTCGAGATACACAACGTTGTCCTGACGGATAACGCCGATATAAACCGATTCGTTAAGCAGGTTTTTAAGCTCCTGCATGGCCTGCACGGAAATCTCTATCAAATTGAGCTTATTTATATAAGCCTGTGATATCTGGAAGGTTTTAACGCCCAGGCGGAAGTTGCCCGTATAGCGGTTGTGCTCCACGTAGCCGAAACGCTCCAGATTGGCAAGGAGCTTATTCACGTTGCTTTTGGTAAGGGAAAGCTTGGCCACTATCTCGCTTATGGAAAGCTCGTGCTCGTAATCGCCCAGAAGCTCCAGTATATCTATGGCGTTGCTTACGGCCTGGACTGCGTATTCCGACTTTTCACGTTTTATTTTTGTTTTTTCCGCGCGCATGGCAAAACCTTCCAAATGTTATAAACATTGTTATATTTTTTATATGAATTATCAATGCTCCGTTTGATTTTGTCAAGAAATTTTTTATCTATAAAATCATCCCTATATATATTTTCTTATATAAAAACTGCCCGGAAATCCCTTCCGCGCCCGGCGGCGCGTGGCCTGCGAGCGCCTATCTTGATGTTGCCTTTTAAATATTTATCCTATAATATCTCAAATAAATTTCAACGGAGAAAGGGACATGGGTTCAAAAGTTTATTACGCTTCCATGAAATGCAGGTTCACGGAATCGCCGCTTAACAAGATTAAAAAACTCATAAACAAATGCGGAGCCTCTGAAATATACGGGAAAAACGACCTTGTCGCCGTAAAAGTCCATTTCGGAGAGCTGGGCAACACGGCTTTTATAAGGCCGGTATATCTCAGGCCCGTTCTTGAAACGCTGCGCAGGCTGGGCGCAACCCCTTTTCTTACCGATACCAATACCCTGTACGTGGGTATGCGCACAAATTCGTGCGACCATATAATAAACGCCAATTATAACGGTTTCGGCTATTCCACCCTGCAAACGCCCATAATAATAGCCGACGGGCTCAGAGGGGAGAACTACGTTACGCTGCCCATAAAAAACGGCTCCTCCCGCAAAGAGGCAAAGCTTGCGGCGGATATTATGAACGCCGACGGCCTTTTCGTGGTGTCCCATTTTAAAGGCCACGAAATGACGGGATTCGGAGGCGCGGTAAAAAACCTGGCCATGGGCTGCGCCTCAAGAAGCGGAAAAATGGATATGCACTCCAGCGTGCGCCCGGCGGTAAACCCGCACAAATGCACGGCCTGCGGAAGATGCAAGGCAAACTGCCAGGTTCAGGCCATAACCATATCCAAAACCGCCGTAATAACGGAAAAATGCGTCGGGTGCGCCAGATGTATAGCCATGTGCCCCGAAAAAGCCATAGAAGCGGACCAGAGCGTGGCCTGCGACGAGCTTCAGAAACGGATAGCCGAATACGCCTGCGCGGTACATTCGGCTTTCGGCAAAACGCCCGTTTATCTCAACATGCTCACATCCATAGTCTCCACCTGCGACTGCCGGGGAGGAAACGACGCGCCCATGGTGCGCGATCTCGGCTTTGCGGCCTCGACCGACCCGATAGCCCTCGATAAAGCCTGCTACGACCTTGTTGTAAAAGAAGCCGGCAGGGATGTGTTTAAGGAAGCCTGGCCGTATATAGACACGGGCGATCTGTTCCGCCACGCGGAAAAGCTGGGCTTCGGCTCCCGGGAATACGAGCTGGTTTCCATAAGCTAAAAAAACAGCGGCTATCCCTGACGCAGACAGTTACTGCGGATAATTTATTCAGACGTTAAAGTATTTATAATAAAGCCTGCCCGGCAAGACAAACTCATGTATTTGCCCCTTGAGGCGGCGCATTGCCGGGCGCTTCGGGTAAAATAATTCATTACCCCGGAGCAAGCCGCAGTATTATAAATATTTTTCATAACTTTACATTAATCCGCGCAAGGGGAGAGCCGCGAAAAAAATTAAGCCTTTTCCCCTTCCAGAAACTTTATCACCCTTTCCGCCAGCTCAAGGGGCAGAGAGGCTTTTTCTTTGATTTCCTCCGCCGTAAGCCCTTTTCTTGTATGGATGTCCGGAAAAGCCGTAAGAAGGCGCTTAAGCCTTTTGGAGCCCATACCATCCACGGCGAGAAGCGGAGAGGAGCTTAACCCTTTTAAAGCCAGGGAGCGCGAATACGTTATGGCGAACCGGTGGGCTTCGTCCCTTATCCGCTGTATGAAGTGCAGCAGCGGGTCGTTTTTGCGGAGTATCACCGGGTTTTTGCGGTTTGGTATATGTATCTGCTCTATGGTGTCTTCCCTGTCGTTTTTAAGGTATCTTATGGAGCGGCTTTTGCTTATGGATATGAAACGGGCCGTGATCCCAGCTTCGGAAGCGGCTTTCAGCGTGGAATTGAGCTGCCCCGTGCCTCCGTCTATAACGTAAAGGTCGGCCTCTTCCTCGCTGCCTTCGGCAATATTTTCGCCTTTTCGCTTAAAAAGCTCATACATAGCCTGAAAATCGTTATTTTCCGCGCTTTTTATCCTGTATTTTCTGTAATGGTTTTTGGAAAACTCCCCGTTTACCGCCGCAACGGATACCCCTACGGTATAATTGCCGCCCAGGTGGGAAATATCCACGCACTCCACCCGCCTGGCTTCCTCCAGCCCTGCAAGCTCCGCCAGCCTTTCGGAAACGTCCCTCCTTTCGCCTACCTTTTTAAGGTACTGCTCCGTCTGAAGCTCCGCGTTTTTTACGGCAAGCTCCGTAAGCCCGGCAAGCCCGCGCTTTTTTATACGCACCGGCCTGCCCGCCATGCGGCTTAAAGCCTCCTCAAGGTTTTCGTCGTAGCCGTCTCCCACAAGGGCCGCAAGCTGGGGAAACTGGCGCACGTTGGAATAAAACTGCATGACGAACCTTTCCAGAAGGTCGTCCTCCTCTTTGTCGAAAAAGTGGGTGGAAACGCCTATCATTTTGCCGTTTCTTATAAAAAGCTGGGTAACTCCCGTAACGCCGGATATTTCGTGCTTCAGGAAAAAATCCACGCTTCTCATATCGTCGATATTTGTAACCGACTGCTTTGAAAAAAGCCTGTCCAGAGAGAAAAGCCTGTCCCTCACAAGGGCGGCGGATTCATAATCCATCCTGCCGGAGTAAAGGGCCATCTGCTCCTTAAAGCGCCTGCGCACTTCCTCCGCGTCCCCCTTAAAAAACCTTTTTATGGAGGAGACTATTTTCATATAGTCATCCCGGCTTATGCAGCCCTCGCAGGGGCCGGGGCATTTCTTTATCTGATATTTAAGGCAGATTTTGCCTTCCTTAAAGCGGAAATTGGTGCAGGTGCGCAGCGGAAAGGAATCCTGAAGCATCTCTATTATCTGCCTCAGATCCCCCACGTTTACGAACGGGCCGAAATATACCGCGTCGTCGTCCTCCGTCCGCCGGGTGCATATAAGCCTCGGATATTCCTCTCCCGTGAGCTTAACGTACGGATAGCTTTTGGAATCCTTAAGAAGCACGTTATATTTCGGAAGCTCCGTTTTTATAAGGTTGGCTTCCAGGAGAAACGCCTCCACCTCGTTTTCCGTGACTATGGTTTTGAGGGAGCGGGCGTGGGAAAGCATTTTTTCCGTCTTTATGGTTTTAGTCCCGGCGTTAAAATACGACGCGAGCCGCTGGCGCAGTGATTTGGCCTTGCCCACGTATATCACCCGCTCCTTGCCGTCTATAAACATATAAACGCCGGGCTTTATGGAAATATCTGCAAGATTTACGTTAATATTGAGTTTAGGCAAAGCTTAAAAACCTCTGCGAAACGAAGCGGCCCCGTATCCATTTACGAACAGGGCCGTCCGTAAAATTTCAGGACCTGTAATCGGCGTTTATTTTAACGTAATCCGCCGTGAAATCGCAGGTATAAAACAGGGCCTCCCCGCTTCCCGCGTGAAGGTCTAGGGTTATTTCGTATTCCCGCCCGGCCATTACGCTCCGCGCGTCTTTCTCAAGGCCCCGGTCTATTATTACGCCGCCTTTAACGTAGTGGAGGCCGTTAAAGAAAATATCCGTCTTTGCCGGGTCGAACACGGCGCCGGAAGCCCCGGCGGAAGCCATAAGCCTGCCCCAGTTCGGGTCGCACCCGGCGAACATGGTTTTTACAAGCGGCGAATTGGCTATTTTGGAAGCGCACAGGCGGGCTTCCTCCGCGCACCCTGCTCCTTTCACCCGTATCGTAACCAGTTTCGTGGCCCCTTCCCCGTCCATAGCCATTTTTTTGGCGAGAACCACGCACACATGGCTGAGGGCGTCCCTGAAAGCGGGATAGCTTTTTTCGTCTATCTTTACGCCGCTCATGCCGCCGGAAAGCAGAAAGAGGGAATCGTTGGTGCTCATATCCCCGTCCACGGTAACGCTGTTGAAGCTGACGGCGGCGGCTTCGGAAAGGGCCCTGCGCAAAAGCTCCGAAGGAACTTCCGCGTCTGTGGTGATAAAAGAGAGCATCGTGGCCAGAGACGGCGCTATCATTCCGGCACCTTTGCAGCAGCCTCCTATCACGTAATGGCCCGACGGCCCCTCAACGAGCACCGCGGCTTCCTTTGGCTCCGTGTCCGTAGTCATTATGGCTTCGGCGAAGGCGGCTCCGTTTTCGTCGGAAAGAGAACCGGCAAGGACGCCGAGGACTGCGGATATTTTACCGGCGGGAAAAGGCTCCCCGATAACTCCCGTTGAAGCCGTCAGAACCGACGACGAAGGCGCGCCCAGGAGAGAAGCCGCCTCCTTCGCCAGGGAAAAGCACGCCTCAAGCCCCTCCTTCCCCGTGCAGGCGTTGGCGTTGCCGCTGTTTACAAGAACAGCCCTTATATTATCCGCGTTTTTTTCAAGTATGCCCGCGTCGTAAATCACCGGCGCGGCCTTTACCGCGTTTCTGGTAAAAAGGGCGGCCGTACGGCACGGAGTGTCGCTGAAAAGAAGGCCTGTGTCCAGGCGGCGCTTACCGCTGCCCTTTATATCGCCCCACGCGGCCGACGCTCTGAATCCGAGGCTCGCGGTAACGCCGCCTCCCTTTATATCGCTGAACATTATATAAGCCCCTCCGTTTCGTTAAATCCGGCCATAAGGTTAAGGCACTGGAGCGCCTGGCCCGAAGCGCCTTTAAGCAGGTTGTCTATCGCGGACACCACTATAAGATCCCCGCCGCGCCTGAAAGCGGCCATATCTATAAAGGAGGTGCCAGCCACGTTTTTTATGGAAGGCGTTTCCCCGCCCTTCTTTATCCTGACGAGGCGGCGGCCTCCGTAATATTTTTCCCAGCAGGCCTCTATTTCGGAAAGGGGAGCCTGCGACTTTAAATAGACGGTCGAAAGTATCCCCCGGTTCAGAGGCAGCAGATGGGGAGTAAAAACGGCCCCGACCTCTCCCGCCGCCCGGGAAAGGATATGGTCTATCTCCGCGTTGTGCCTGTGGCCGAATATGCCGTAAGGTTTAAAATCCCCGTAGGTTTCGCAGAAGCTGTTGCCTAAGGTGGGTTTCCTCCCGGCTCCGGACACGCCGGATTTGCTGTCGGCTATTATAAACGACTTATCCGCCAGCCCTTCCTTTAAAATCGGGTAAACGGGCACTATTACGGAGGTGGGATAGCAGCCTGGCACAGCCGCGAGACGCGCCCCTTTAAGCTCGCCGCCGAAAAGCTCCGGCTGGCCGTAAACCGCCTCCTTTAAAAGCTCCGGCGCCGTGTGGCGGGTGGAATAGGTTTTTTCGTAAAGCGCCCTGTCGGACATTCTGAAATCCGCGCTGAGGTCTATAACGACGCGGCCTTTGCCGTAAAGGGTCTTAACGGCCTCCATAGCGGCCTTATGGGGCAGGCACAGAAAAAAAGCGTCCGCCTCGGAAGCCCTTTCCTCCATGTCGTTATCTTTAAGAACGGCGTCGCATAAACCTGAAAGGGCGGGATAAACCTCGGATATTTTTTTACCGGCGTAGCTTTCCGAAGTAAGGGCGGCGATCTCCAGGCGCGGATGGCGCAGAAGGAGCTTTACAAGCTCGAACCCGGTATAGCCCGTGGCGCCGATAACGGACACTTTCATAAACTTACCCCCGACCGTATTTTTATACGGTTTATACCATATCCGGCTGAATTTTTACAGGATAATTAATACTGCGGCCGTTTTTTAACGCGGATAACCGCGGGAAGCGCTATTTTTAAGCGACCGGCGCTGTAAAATACGCCCCGGTCAATATTACAGGGTTAATTTCCGGCCGCGGATATGGTATGATACGGTTATGAAATTAGACATATACGTACAGCCCGGCGCGAAAAAAAGCGGCTTTACCGGAGACCACGGCGGAAGACCTAAAATAAAAATAGCCGCTCCGCCTTCCGACGGGGCGGCAAACGAAGAAATACTCCGCTTTATGGCGGAAATTCTGCGCATACCGAAAGCGGGGGTAAAAATCGCCGCCGGGCGCGCCTCCAGAATGAAAACCCTGGAAATAGAAACGGATATGGACGCGGAAGAAATACTGACCCTACTTAAAGAAAAAGGATAATCCCGAACGGCCGGGAAAAGGACACAGAACTGTTTTTATATAAAGATTGACAGCGAATTATAAATTTATTTTAATAAGGGTTAAAAAGATAAATATAAAACAATTAACGGTAAAAAGCAATGGAACACTGCTCGGGAAACATACCGGACGAAAAAGAATTCGCCAGAATAAAAGCGGAATATATGCGTTCAAGGCGTGAAATCGCCTTTCTGAAACCGTTTTTTTTCGACAGTCTGTCAGCTCATTACGAAGAAACCCTCGCAAAGCTCCGCCATAAGGCGGCAGGAGGAGAAAAAATCCGGGCAGGTTTTTTCGTAATGCACGAATCCGTGTTTCCCGCAAAGCTTTTATTCGAAGCCATGAGTCTGGACCCTCACTTTGAAACGGAAATCATTTTACTGAACATTTATACCGATTACTACGACTATTCTCAGGAACAGATACGGGAAGCCTACGATACCGCATACGGCGAATTATCGAAAAAATATAAAAACATCTTAAAGACATGGAACCCGGAGGACGGCTCCTACGTCCCTCTTCGGGGGGGGGAATATGACATTTTATGTTTCGAATCCCCCTATATGCATTTTACCCACCCTAACTACCAGCTGCAAAGCATCCTGAACGGCCCGACTCTGCCTGTCTACGTAAACTACGGCTATTTCGTTTCCGCCCATATCTTAAAGACCATGGAAACTGCTTATTACAATTCTTTCTGGAAAATATTTGCGGATTCGGACATTTTTATGGAAGAACTCCGCCTGCACGGGGATCTTAAAGGCTCCAACGCCGTCGTAACAGGATATATACGCATGGATGAGCTTGCGGATTTCAGACCGGAAAAACGAACCCGTAAAAGGATACTGCTGGCTCCCCACCACGCTTCCATTCCCAACGCTTTCGACAGGGAGGACGCAAATTTTTACAGATACGCGGATTTTTTTCTCAAGCTGCCGGAATCCTATCCGGATATCGATTTTGTTTTCCGGCCGCATCCATACGCATTTAAAAGCTTCATGGTGCATAAGGACTGGGGGCGCAAACGAACGGAAGAATATATAGCGCGGCTTAAATCGTATAAGAACGTAATTTACAGCGACGGCGGGGAACATCTGCATCTTTTTCCCGATACGGACGGCATAATACACGACTGCGGCTCCTTTTTATGCGAATACCTTTTTACGGGCAAGCCTGCGTGCTACATAATGCGAGAAAAAGACGCTGGCAATCTCGGCAGGTATTTCAACAAGCTGGGAACGTCATGCCTGGAACACTGTTATCACGCCTTTTCGGAAAAAGACATGGAGTCTTTTATCGATAACGTGATAATCGGCGGCCGCGACCCTATGGAAGAAAAGCGGTTATTATTTGCCGAAAAGCACCTTAAAATCAACTGGCCTTTCGCCGCCCGTACAGCGCTGAACGTAATAAAAAAAGAATTGGGTATTTCATGACAAAGTTTATATTCGGTTTAAACACCCTGCTTATATCGGGAAGCACCCTTGAAGCCGCCGCCGGGCATTTCGGCCATGCTTCCGCCCTGAATGAAATTATAAAAGACGCTTCCGAAAACAACGTTCCGTTTATAGAAAGCCTTATAAGACAGGTTCATCTTTTAGGCGATATTCAGGCGGAGAAAATATCGGCGGTTATTGAAAAAGAAGCCCTGTTCGGACATACCGCCGCTTTTATAGCGGAACATGGAGAAAACTGTGCGGTTGCCTCGGAATATCCCGGGCAATGGACGTCAGATCTGCTGAAGCGTTTTGGATGCGCTTACTATACGTCCGAAGGGAAAGAGGAATCTTCGGGAATAAAAAAGTTATCTTCAGTCCTCAAAAAGGAAAATATTGTGGAGCGCTATAAAAGCGAAGGCTGTAAAACTGTTTTTATAGGCTCGGACAACGCGGATATGGAAGCCATGCGGGCGGCGGATATTTCGATAGCGTCCGGCCTTGCCGGAACGCCTCCCGGAAGCGTTTTATCTGTGGCCGATTATCTGGTTTTTACGGAGGCAGCATTATGCCGTCAATTAAATCAGTTATTATAAGCTGTGCCGGAGTAGGCTCTCGCCTGGGTCTGGCCAAAACGAAAGCGCTTATCAACATAGAGGGAAAGCCCCTTATCGCGTGGCAGCTGGAGTATTTTAAAAACGTGGAGGATCTGCGTATAGTGGTGGGTTTTCAGTCTAAAGACGTAATCTGTGAGGTTTTAAAATACAGAAAAGACGTTACCTTCGTTTATAACCACTCCTATTTTGAAAATAAGACGGGCACAAGCTTTTATATGGGAGCGCGGCACGCTGGGGAATACGTTATGGAATACGACGGAGACCTGATAATGCATCCTGACGACGCCAGGCTTTGCCTTGAAACGCAGGGAGAATACATAGCTTACAGCGATAAAACCTCCGACGAAGCGGTTTACGTAAAAACGAATCCGGCCGGGGACGTTACCGCATTTTCCAGAGAGGAAGGCGACTATGAATGGACCGGCCCTGCCTGCATAAAAAGGGATAAGGTAAGATATTCCAAAGAAAACGTTTTTAACATACTCGAAGAATTTTTGCCCATGCGCGGGCTGAAAGTGCGCGCATGCGATATAGACACTTACGCGGATTACGAGAGAGCCGCAAAATTTATAAAAAAATGGTTCGGCTTATAGCCGGAAAATATGCCTTCACGCGGGAAAAACGGAGAAAAGCGGCGATGATACGCAAAATTCTTATAATCGTTCCGCCCAACATAGTGTCGGGGGAAAATTTAAGGAGGATAGGCGAGCCTCTGGGAGCTTTGTCCATCGCAACATATCTTAACTCCTTAAACTTTGAAGCGGCGGTTTACGACATGACGCTGGAGGGCTACGACAACTGCCGGCCGGCGGAAGGCGGGCTTATTATTTACGGCGACGGGCCGGAAGCCCTCAAAAAGAGAATCGAAGATTTTAAACCCGATTTCGTAGGCGTTTCATGTATGTTTACATCAAAACAAAACGTTGCCATCGAAGTAATGGCTATGGTAAAGGAATACGCTCCCGGAATACCAGTCGCCTGCGGAGGAATGCCTCCAACCATCTCGCCGGAGCTTTATCTTGGAAAAAACGCGGCGGATTTCGTTATCATGAACGATGGCGAAGTACGCCTGGAAAAGCTCATAAATAATATAAATAAAGGCTTAAAGCCGGAAGAAAATCTGGACGGAATAGCTTATGCCGGGCCGGACGGCAGTATTATAAAAATCCCTTCCGGAAAGCTTAACGGTTATTTTGAAGTTCTGCCGTACCCGGACAGAAGCCTTATCGATATGGAACGCTGCTTCAAAATAAACCGGCCTTACGCCCCTTTCAATAACGGCAGGCGAACGGCACACGTAGTAGTGTCCAAAGGGTGCCCTTTCAGCTGTATTTTCTGCGCCGCCGTCAATTTTGTAGGCCGTAAGGTGCATATACGCCCGGAGGAAAGCATACGGGCCGAGCTGGACGAGCTTGTAAACAGGTTCGGCGTTGAAGAAATACAGTTCATGGACGACAACCTTACAATAAACAGGCAGTTTGCGCTTAAACTTTTTGAAATACTCAAAAAATATAAATTAAAATGGTGTACTCCCAACGGTCTGTTTTTCAATTCGCTTGACGAGGAAATGATAGAAGCAATGGCCCAAAGCGGATGCTACCAGATTACTCTGGCGGTTGAAAGCGCGTCGGAACGTATGCTGAAAGACGTTATAGGAAAAAACGTAAAACTTGACCGCGTAAAGGATATCGCCGATAAAGCCCATTCTTTGGGGCTGAGGGTTCACGGCCTCTTTGTTGTGGGAATACCCGGAGAAACCGAAGAAGAGCTTAAAGCCACTTTGCGTTTTCCGTTTGAAAATAATTTTGACAGCGTTTCTTTTTCCATGGCCAACGCCTTCAAAGGCTCCGCTCTTTATGATTTATGCGCGGAGCAGGGCTTTGCCGTCGATCCCATAGACAAAGTAAATTACAAGCGCACAAACTTTATTATACCGGAAAATCATCCTCTTTTCCTTATGGAAAGGGAAAAACTTGCCGCCATTACGGAGGAAACGTCAAAACGTTTCTATGAATGGTCCAGAGAGAAGTTTCCTGAAATATACGGAAATAAGTATAAGGATTTTATACAAAACCACGGGGAAAAAGAAGAAAAGCTGAAAGGCCGCATATAACGGCAGGCCGCAATGCCAAAAAAACAATAATCAGGACGGCAGTGTTTTTTACCGGAGTTCCTCAGCACTTTTCCTCTGTCTTAACAAAAAGCTGCGGGAAAGCTCTGTAAAATACCGCCAATACTTCAGAGCAAAAAACCCGGTAAGTCTGCGGCCTGAAAACGCTTATAAACGAAACCGGGTATTTTCCGCCGCGAAATTTCCGCGCCGAATCAATTTCCTTTGACAAAATGCACGTTAGAATATAGTATAAAAACTAATATGTATGGCATCGGAAAAACCGAACCGGCAGCGGCTTAACGCCGTCCGCCGGTTTTTTATTTTCCGCAGGAAGGCTGTACCCGCCGCGGAGGAGCTTTAAGGGAGGGAGCGACCCTTGAAAACGTCCGACGGCGGCAAAATAAATTACGGCGGCGCGGTATCCAGCGAAAGGACGCGCGACCATACGCAGGGACGCGGGGCCCCCGGCAAAGCCGGGATCTGCCGGAGACTTTTCTCCGGCTCCAGGGCTGTTATCAGGATGGGCGGCTTGCACGGAGGATAAGCCTTATAAACTCGTCCGCTCGTCTTGGCGGACAACGCCGGAGGATAACTGCCAGGCCGTAACGACCGCAGGCCGAAAAGGAGGAACGGCAAAGAAAATCAAATAATTAAAAAAAACAGCTTTTTACATTTAGCGTGTAATCGAAAAATGATTGATTGTAAAAAGAGTCTGAAAATATCGCCTGTGCATGGACGCGCACGGTATCGGAATTTTTACACGGAGGTATTTATGCATCTCAGAAGGTACGCGGGAAACCGCCCTCGACTTTCGCCCGGAAGCGCAGGCGCTTCCGTCCGGTATATGCTGCCCCGAACACGATACCCGAAATATTATCGCGGCTTTTCGCACCGGCCTTTCAGCAAGGCGGTACCATTATGTTAAACTCAACGGCACGGATTGCCGAAGCGTCTGACAGCGCTCCCCTTAAACAGGCGCTCCAGCGGCAAAATACCGCGGAAACGGTCAAAAACACCGGTATCCGTGGGGAAACCGTCAGCAAAGAACGCTTGAACGCGGCTGTCGAAGAGCTGAACAAAGCTATGGAAACAATTAGAACCGAACGGCGCTTCGAAATCGACGAGGAGCTGGACAGGCCTATCGTTAAAGTAGTCAACAGCGAAACGAAAGAAATTATACGCCAGATACCGTCGGAAGAAGCAGTAAAGATTTCCAAAAATATCGGCGAGATGATTGGTTTGCTGATGGACGACCGAATCTGAAAATCGCGGACAGTATTAAAGGCCCGTCCGGGCTTAAACCGGGCGGGCCTTTAGTTTTCTAAAAAAAGCTGATAAAAAAGCGCCCGCCTTTAATAAAGGCGGACGCCGGTTTTTGATTTTAGTCGGGTTTCTT
>CANTXF010000066.1 GCA_947853665.1 uncultured Deferribacterales bacterium
CCTCGCTTATCTCCTCAAAGCCGTCGAAAGCGTCTTCATCAGCAGGGGCTTCGCTTTCCGGCAACGCGGGTTCGCCGGCTGACGGAATAGCGCTTTCTTCCTCATATTTTTCCGGAACGGTTTCTTTTTTCTCCACGGGTAAATCCGCTTCCGGCTCAACTGCCGAGGCGGGCAAAGGTTCTTCCGACTGGGTGTTTTCACCTTGCTCCGCAGTTTCGGTATCTTTTTCCGCCTCTTCCTCGCTTATCTCCTCAAAGCCGTCGAAAGCATCTTCATCAATAGGGGCTTCTCTTTCCGGCAGAGCGGGTTCGCCGGCTGACGGAAGGGCAGTTTCTTCCTCATATTTCTCCGGAGCGGATTCTTCCGCCTCCGCGGGCAAATCAATATCTGGCCCAACTGCCGGGCCAGTAAGGGGCGCGGGCACCGTCTCTGTAAAAACGTCGGTTTCGCGGTTTATGTCCGCCTCCGGCATCCTTTCTATAAATTCGGTTTTCATAATGTCTTCTTCATCCGAAAAGCCGTCTTCCACAAAAGGCTCCGCGTCGTAGGCGTCTTCCGCCGCATCGCCCGGCTCCGGCCCGCCTTTTTCCGTTTCGGGATAGACGCCGGTTCCCGCCTCTTCACGAAAGCCCTCCGCCAGCTTCGCGTTGAGAGATTGGGAATCGAAAGGCTTTACGAGATAATCGTCCGCGCCGGTCTTCTTAAGGTCGTCCGCGCCGAAACGGTCGAAAGCGCCCACAAGCAGAATTATACGGCTCTCCGGCTGGGCGCCTTTAAGCATGGCGACAAAATCCGCCGCATTTATGCCCTCCAGCTTGTTGTCAAGCAGGATAAAGTCGTATTTGCCCTCGCTCAGCTTAAGCCTTGCGTCCTCGCCGGAAAATACCTTGGTTATGTCGTATTTATCGGCGTCTATGGATAAATCTATGACGCGGTGTATGGTAACGCTGTCGTCTATAAGTAAAACTTTTTTCTTCATAAGGATACCTCTGTCCGCGAAAAAGCTGCCATCCGCGGACTTTAAAAATATTGATTTTTATCCTATCATCGGCGTAATAAAAAATCAAATTTTATCAATCAGCGTATGAGCATGGCGTCGCCGTAGCTGAAAAAGCGGTATTTCTCCTCAACGGCCCGGCGGTAGGCTTCCATTATAAAATCGTATCCGCCGAAAGCGGCTACCATTGCCAGCAGGGTGGATTTTGGCAGGTGAAAGTTGGTTATCATCATGTCGGTCATCATAAAATCGTATCCGGGAGCTATCAGAAGGTCAGTAGAGTCCTTTCCGGCTTTTACGCGCCCCTTTTCGCAGGCGGCGGACTCAAGGGCCCGCACCACGGTGGAGCCTACGGCGGCAAGCCGTTTCCCCGACCTTTTAAGGGAATTTATCCTTTCCGCGGCTTCTTCCTCTATACGGTAATTTTCCCGGTGCATAACGTGTTCTTCAAGAGTGGCGGTTTTTACAGGGCGGAAAGTGCCAAGCCCCACGTCCAGGGTCAATTCCACCACCTCCACCCCGGCTTTTTTAAGGGAGTCCAGAAGCTCCTCCGTAAAATGAAGCCCCGCCGTAGGCGCGGCGGCGGAACCGGCCTCTCTGGAATATACCGTCTGATAGTCGATTTTATCCGACGGCTCGTCGGGGCGCGGGATATAAGGGGGCAAGGGCACATGGCCAGCTTCCTCCATAAGGGCTTCCATGTCCGTTCCACAGGAGTCCACAAGCCACACGCCGTCAGTATCTTTTTCAATAAGCACTACCCTGCGTCCAGCAGCGATAAGCTCCGAGCCGGGTTTGAAACGCCCCCTTACCAGAGCCCTGCACTTTCCGCCGGGAAGAGTTTCCGTTACGAAAAGCTCCGAACGGCCCCCGGTGGGCTTTACCGCCTCCAGACGGGCGTTGCGCACCCGGGTATTGTTTACTACGAGAAAATCGCCTTCCGTCAGAATTTCCCGCAGGTCTTTAAAAAGCATATCCCTGAAAGAACCTGACGCTCTGTCCAGAGCCATAAGCCGACATTCATCCCGCCTCGGAGCAGGTTTCAGAGCTATAAGCCCGTCGGGCAGAAAGTAATCGAAAATATCTACGGGAGTAGGCATATCATCCTTTAAGCGAGGATATGATAAAGCTCTTCACCTCGTCCGGGTCGGCGTCCATTTTGTAAGACCTTTCCGGCATGCCCTCGAGCCTTTTGATGGCTTCCGGCTCTTCCGGCCTGAAACCCAGGGCGTCTTCTATAACCTCCGGAAATTTGGCCGGGTGGGCCGTAGCCAGGCACACTGTATCGGGAGAGGCCATTTCCATTTTATAGGCGGCGCTTACGGCGCAGGCCGTATGGGGGTCTATCACATAGTCGCTTTTATCGTGTATAAGGCGTATCATGGCCTCTATATCCTCATCGGAAGCGTCGGAAGCTATAAAATCCCTCTGGATCTGGCCAAGATACTGCCCCCTTATCTCTATTTCTTTTTCGAGCTTAAGGTTTTCCATAGCCTCGGCCACTTTTTCGCAGGAACCGCCATAGAGGTAGTAAAGATAACGCTCGAAATTGCTGGCGACCTGTATATCCATAGACGGGCTGTGAGTCGGGCGTACCTTTTCCACGCTGTAATCGCCGAACTTTACGGCCCTGGTAAGTATGTTGTTTCTGTTGGCGGCAAGAACCAGCTTTATGGGCAGGCCCATCCTGCGCGCTATATACCCGGCGAAAATATTGCCGAAATTACCCGTGGGCACGACGATATTGACAGAATCCCCGACCCGCTTGACCGCCTTAAAATAAATATGGAAATAATAAACTATCTGCGCCAGTATCCGCGCCCAGTTTATGGAATTGACGGCTCCGAGGCCGTATTCCCTCTTAAATTCCAGATCGTTGAAAAGGGCCTTTACCGTGTCCTGGCAGTCGTCGAAGCTGCCTGCCGCCGATATGCAGAACACGTTGGAATCTTCCACCGAGGCCATCTGCCTCTCCTGAATATGGCTTACCCTGCCTCTGGGGTAAAGGATAAAAACATTGACGTTTTCCTTGCCCCTCATTCCGTAAATAGCGGCGCTGCCCGTATCCCCGCTGGTGGCTCCTATTATGTTCATCCTGCGGCCGCGTTTTTTGAGTATGTATTCGAAAAGATTTCCGAGAAACTGAAGCGCCATGTCCTTAAAAGCGAGGGTAGGGCCGTGGAAAAGCTCGGCGATCTTAATATCTCCCGCCTTTACTACCGGTATGATCTCCGGCGTGTCGAAATTCTGCGGCGAATAGCTTTTGGAGATAACCTCC
Organism: uncultured Deferribacterales bacterium; assembly: GCA_947853665.1. GTDB lineage: Bacteria > Chrysiogenota > Deferribacteres > Deferribacterales > Mucispirillaceae > CANTXF01. The sequence goes on from CANTXF010000066.1 coordinate 3,276, forward strand.
ATAAGATCGTTTTCCGGTATGCCGGAAATAAAGCGGCGCATGACTTCGTAGGCCAGCCTTTCGTATTTCAGTTCGGAAAAGTGTTTAAGGTCCCGCTCGCTGAGCTGGGGGAGGGAAGCGGGCAGCAGCAGGCCGCCGTCCTCGGCAAGGCCCATCATTACCGCGTCCTCGAAGGAAATATCCTTTACCTGCCCTCTGGTGCTGAAATATTTCATTTTTAAAAACCTCGTATGTTCGGTTTCGCCCTCCGGCAGAAGGCGGAAGGCCGCGCGTTTCCGGCGGAAGGCGAAGCGCGGCTATAACCGTCCGTCCCCGGCGGAAACAAAAAAAGCCCGCCTCATCCGGCGGGCCGCTGTCTTTTATTGAAGCGTTAAACGAGCTCCACGCCGGAAAAGAAGAAAGCCACCTCTTCCGCCGCCGTTTCGGGAGCGTCGGAGCCATGAACGGCGTTATTGTCGATATTTTTGCCGAACAGCTTGCGCAGAGTGCCTTCCTCGGCCGCTTCCGGGTTAGTGGCTCCCATAAGCCCGCGCCAGTCTTTTATGGCGTTTTCCTTTTCCAGGCACATTACGATGCAGGGGCCGGAGCTCATAAAAGAGGTAAGGTCGTTATAAAAAGGCCTCTCCCTGTGAACGAAATAGAATTTCTCGGCGACGGCTTTGGACATGTGTATCTTTTTCATGCCTTTGATCGCGAAGCCCTCGGCTTCTATCCTGTCGATTATTTTACCGGCGTTTTTCGCCGCTACGGCGTCGGGCTTGATTATTGCGAAAGTTTTTTCGAGCATGGCTGTTTTTTACTCCTGAAAATATAAATATTATTTCGCGGCTATACCTTAACGCAAAGAGTTACGGCAGATAATTATAATAACCGTTAAGCCCACGCGGAAAGACTTATAAGCCCCGCGCGCCCGAGACAGCGCCCTGCCGAACGCGCAGGCTTTAATTCTTTACCGCCGTGAGCAAGCCGCAGTATTATAAATATTTCCCGCAACTTTACATTAATCTGCTTGAAAGCATCGCCAGCGTATTATTCCGATTGCATTTTATATAACACTAAAATCCGGGGCTATTCAAGTATAAAGGCGAGAAACGTAACCGATTCCCCGTCCAGGGCCTCTATGGAGTGGCTCTCCCCTTTGCCGCAGTACATAAGATCCCCCGCTTCCACGGTAACTTCCTCGCCGTTGTCGTTATATCTGGCGCGGCCTTCTAAAAGCAGGTAACATTCCGAATCGTTTTCGTGTTTGTGGAAGCCTATGGCGGAATCCGGGTCAAGAGTCATCATATTAAAGGTTTTAAACCTGCCTTCAAGCCCTTTCATGGCCAAGTACGGCATTGAGGCCGCCGTGCCTTTGCCGTTTCTGGGCGCGGTTATTTCGTCGGGTATTATGTCTTCAAAATTTATAACCATAAACTGTCGTCTCCCCTCATTAAAGGCTGACAGATTATTCACACGGAAAAAACATAAGTCAACATAAATATTCGCGGCCATCCCCTTATACAGATTTATGTGAAGTTATGGAAAATATTTATAATACTGCGCCTTGCTCATATCAATTAATAATAAGGCTAAAAGCCTTTGGCCGGGCACTGTCTAAAGGGGCTTGTCCCCGGAGTTTGCCTTGCATGAGCAGGTCTTATTATAAAAGATCTTCCATAACTATCTGCCTTAGGATATAGCCGCCTGAATATTTAAAGCCGCCCGGCCTGAAACGGCCCGCAGAGTTCATGGAAGAGAAAAGCGGCAGATAAAAAGCCGCGGGTTTTACCCCGCGGCTCGTGGTTTCATGGACGTTTCACCGTGAAAAAGGAGCCTCTTTAATCTTGTCAGGCCGCCTTTTCCGGCGTTTTTGAATTCATGTCGTATATCCTGTTTATTATGGAAGCTATGGCGCCGTCGCAGGTTACGTTCGTAGCCGTGCCGAAGCTGTCCATAACGATATAGAGGGCTATCATAAGGGCCTGGGTCGTCTCGTTGAAGCCCAGCATGGAGGAAAGAACTCCGAGAGCCGCCATTATGGCCCCTCCGGGAACGCCGGGAGCTGCAACCATAGCTATGCCCAGCATACATATAAACCCGGCGAACTGAAAAACGCTTATATCCATGCCCGTGCTCATGATTATGGCGAGGGAGCAGGCGACGATCTTCGTAATGCTGCCGGGCATGTGAATAGTGGCGCAGAGAGGCACCACGAAACCGGCAAGCTCGGGATGAACGTTGTTTTTAAGGACCTGGGCGTAAGTTACGGGTATCGTAGCCGCAGAGGACGAAGTGCCCAGAGCAGTGGCGTAAGCGGGGAGCATATTTTTAATAAGCGTAAACGGGTTCTTTTTTGCAATAAGGCCCGCTATTACAAATTCCGCTATAAGCAGCAGAATAGTAAGAGCAAATATAAGAACGATAATCTTTATGAAAACGGACAGAATATGGGAAATATTGCCGTTTGTAGTGATATTTAAAAATATCGTGAATATATAAAGAGGAAGCAGGGGAATTATAACCGCGGTTATCACCTTGTTGATTATCTCCCTGAAGTCTTCCACGACCTCTTTTAGTTTTATACCCTTTATGGCGGATAAGCCGAAACCCAGCACAAAGGCAAGCACAAGGGCGCTTGTAACGTCAAGGACCGGGGGCATGGGTATGGTAAAATAAGCCGTAAGGCCACTGCCCGCGTCCGCCGCGCCGCTCATGGCACCGGGAGTAAGCAGAAAGGGATACAAAGCCCCGCATATAAAATACGTAATAAAGCCGAAGCACAAAGTGGAAAAATAGGCGATTAAAATAGTAAGTATCAAAAGCTTTCCGGCCCTGCTGCCAAGATCGGCTATGCCGGGGGCGATAAGCCCTACAATAAGCAAAGGTATTATAAAACTGAGAAAATTGCCGAATATGGCGTTGATTACCATAAACGAGCGAACGAGCCATTCCGGAAAAAACATTCCGCATATTATTCCCAGAATAATAGCGATGATGATTTTAGGCAAAAGCCCGATGCCTTTCCGTTTTACGGTATGTTCTGCTGTCATTTGTCCCGCCCTCCAATATTTTGACACCGGAGCGGCGGGGCGGCCGGATACGACGCGCCGGGCCGGGCCGTAAAGCGTCCCCCGGATTTTTACAAGTTATAATGATTTTACAGATTTGTAAACGGCTTATATGAAAATAAACAGGATAAAAGGGAAAAAGCCCCGCGGCGGAGGAGCCGCGGAGCGTTAAAATCAAAGGGAATAGGATACCGGCGGCAGTTTTGAATTTAAAGCCGCCGTTTTGTCCTTATTTTTCATAAGCTCGGCCAAAGGGTCGTAGGTGCCGTTTATAAGGGCGGTGCGCAGAGTGTCTTTAATATTTATGCCGTAGGTTTTTCCCGCCGCCTTGACGGAGCGGTTTTCTATATCCAGCTCGAACTCCGTTTCCGGGGCGGCTTGGGCGGTTTTTATAAGCTCCGCTATATCCTCCTTAGGCATGGTAACGCACACAAGGCCCAGAACGGAGGAGTTGCCGTAAAATATTTCCGCGAAGCTCTCGGCTATCACCGCCTTATACCCGGCCCTTTTTATGGCCTGGGGAGCGTGCTCCCTGGAGGAGCCGCAGCCGAAGTTATTGCCGGAAAGGATTATTTCCGCGCCGGAATATTTTTTTTCGTTCATGGGATGGTTTTTCTCGCTGCCGTCGGGGAAAAAACGTTCGTCGTAAAAGGCGCTTTCGCCCAGACCGTCGAAAGTGACGCAGCGTAAAAAACGGGCGGGGATAATCCTGTCCGTATCTATATCGTCGCCGGGAAGGGGAAGGGCGCGGGCTTTTATGTTTTTTACGGGTCCTAACATGTTATTTATCCTCCATAAAATCGCGAACGTCCGCAATGGCGCCCTCTATGGCGGCGGCGGCGGCCATCGCCGGGTTTACGAGCATAGTTCTGCCGGAAGCCGAACCCTGCCTGCCCTTAAAGTTTCTGTTGGAAGTGGAGGCCGACACCTGATCTCCCACAAGCTTGTCAGGGTTCATGGCAAGGCACATGGAGCAGCCGGGCTCGCGCCATTCGAAGCCGGCGTCTTTAAATATTTCGTCCAGGCCTTCCTTTTCCGCCTGCTCCTTGACTATTACGGAGCCGGGCACCGCGAGAGCCCTAACGCCCCTGGCAACTTTATTGCCTTTAAGTATTTCCGCCGCTATGCGGAAATCCTCTATCCGGCCGTTGGTACAGCTGCCGATAAATACCACGTCCACCTTGGTGCCCTTAACGGGGGCGCCCTCTTTAAACTTCATATATTCCAGAGCTTCCTTTACTGCGGGAGTTGACGCGGCGGGAATGTTTCCGTCCACGGGCACGGCCATTTCCGGCGTAATACCCCAGGTGACCATAGGTTTCATGGCGGAGACGTCGAATTTTACCGTATCGTCGAAAGCGGCGTCCTTATCGCTGGCGACGGATTTCCAGTAAGCCAGGGCTTCCTCCCACCTGTCCGCAGAAGGAGCGTAGGGCCGGCCTTTAAGATATTCGAAGGTGGTTTCGTCCGGGTTCATGTAGCCCACCCTGGCTCCGCCCTCTATGGCCATGTTGCACACGGTCATGCGGGCTTCCATGCTCATGCTGTCCACCGCGGAGCCTGTAAATTCGTAAGCGTAGCCCAGGCCGCCGTTTACCCCCAGCCGGGCGATTACGGCAAGCACCATGTCTTTGGAGTAAACGCCTCTGCCGGGCTTGCCGTCAAGAACGATATTGCGCACCTTAAAGGGCGCTATGCCCATGGTCTGGGTAGCCAGGATATCGCGCACCTGGGAAGTGCCCACTCCGAAGGCTATGGAGCCGAACGCCCCGTGGGTGGCCGTGTGGCTGTCGCCGCAGGCTATGGTCATGCCGGGCTGGGTAAGACCCTCCTCTGGCCCTACGATATGTATCACCCCGTATCTGTTATCCTTAATGCCGAACAGCCTGATGCCGAAATCGGAAGTATTTTTCTCTATGGCCGCCATCATCTCCTCCGCCAGAGCGTCCTTAAAAGGGCGGGCAAGGCCGTCGGTAGGAATGATGTGGTCGTGGGTGGCGAAAGTCCTCTCCGGATAGGCCACTTTAAGGCCCAGTTCCCGGAGCATGGCGAAAGCCTGGGGGCTCGTTACCTCATGAAGAAGATGAAGCCCTATAAAAAGCTGAGACTGGCCGTTTGAGAGCCGGGCGACTTCGTGCCTCTCCCAAACTTTCTGAAAAAGGTTTTTCCCCATTATATATAAACCTCTTTAAATATGGTTCGGATAAGATAATATTATAACACTCCCTTGTAAAGAGCTTTGTATGCCGCAGGAAAGCGTCCGGAACGCGCCGGGCGGCAAAAAATACATAAAATTTCCTCTTGATTTTTTCGCGCAAAGTTGCAATATTAGCACTCGTTAGATATGAGTGCTAATAAAACATATATACAGGAGGCTCATCAACATGGCAAAAATTCAACCGCTTCAGGACAGAGTGATAGTCAAACGCTTTGAAAGCGAAGAAAAAACCGCGTCCGGCATAATCATACCGGACACCGCCAAGGAAAAACCCCAGGAAGGCGAAGTTATCGCCGTGGGCGAAGGCAAGTTTCTCGATAACGGCAGCCGCCTTAAACCCACGGTAAAAGCCGGAGACAAAATACTTTTCGGCAAATACGCCGGCACCGAGGTAAAGCTCGACGGCGTGGAATACCTTATCATGCGCGAAGACGATATACTCGGCATAATCAAGTAAGTTTTTTATAAAAATATTCTAAGGAGACATAAACTATGGCTAAAAATATCGCATTCGGTGAAGAGGCCCGCCAGGCTATCGTGCGCGGCGTGGACAAGCTTGCTAACGCAGTTAAAGTGACCCTTGGGCCCAAAGGCCGCAACGTGGTTATAGAAAAAAAATTCGGCTCCCCCCTCATAACCAAGGACGGCGTTACCGTGGCTAAGGAAGTGGAGCTTCCCGAACCTCTTGAAAATATCGGCGCCCAGATGGTAAAAGAAGTCGCCTCCAAAACCAACGACGTGGCAGGCGACGGCACCACCACCGCCACCGTACTCGCCCAGTACATATACAGGGACGGCATGAAAAACGTAGTGGCCGGCGCAAACCCCATGGAAATAAAGAGAGGCATAGACAAAGCCGTAGAAAACGTGGTGGAGTCCCTCAAAAACATTTCCAAGCCCGTAAGCACCAATAAGGAAATCGAGCAGATAGGCACCATATCCGCCAATAACGACCCGGAAATAGGCCAGATAATAGCAAAGGCAATGGACAAAGTTGGCAAAGACGGTGTTATTACCATAGAAGAAAACAAATCTATGGAAACCGTCCTCGACGTGGTGGAAGGCATGCAGTTCGACAGAGGATACCTCTCCCCCTATTTCGTAAACAACCCGGACACTATGGAAGCCGTGCTGGAAAACCCCTATATAATAATCCACGAGAAAAAAATCTCCAGCATGAAAGACATCCTGCCCGTTCTCGAAAAGCTGGCTAAAGCCAACGCGCCTTTCCTTATAATAGCGGAAGACGTGGAAGGCGAAGCCCTTGCCACCCTTGTGCTCAATAAACTCCGCGGCACCTTAAACTGCGTTGCCGTTAAAGCCCCCGGTTTCGGCGACAGGCGCAAGGAAATGCTCAAAGACATAGCCGTGCTTACCGGCGGTCAGGTAATTACGGAAGATCTGGGCATCAAGCTTGAAAATATCGAGCTTACCGACCTGGGCCGCGCCAAAAAAATCGTTATCGACAAAGACAACACCACCATCGTGGAAGGCGCAGGCAACGCGGACGATATTAAAGCCCGCGTAAACCAGATTAAAAAACAAATCGAAGACACCACCAGCGATTATGACAGGGAAAAGCTCCAGGAGCGTCTTGCCAAGCTGGTAGGCGGAGTCGCCGTAATCAAAGTGGGAGCTGCCACCGAAACCGAAATGAAAGAGAAAAAGCACCGCGTGGAAGACGCTCTCGCGGCAACCAAAGCCGCCGTGGAAGAAGGCATAGTTCCCGGAGGCGGCGTGGCCCTCGTGCGCTGCATGGACAGCCTTAAAAAGCTGAAAGTATCCAAAGAGCAGCAGGTAGGCGTGGATATAATCCGAAGGGCTCTTGAGAACCCTCTGCGCCAGATAATCGAAAACGCGGGCCTCGAACCCTCCGTTATCGTGAACAAAGTGCGCGACAACAAAAACCCCAACTACGGTTTCAACGCTTACAGCGAGACCTATGAAGACCTTGTTGCGGCAGGCGTTATCGACCCGACTAAAGTTACCCGTTCCGCTCTGCAGAACGCGGCTTCCGTAGCCGGTCTGATGATAACCACCGAAGCCGTGATAACCGACATTAAAGAAAAGGCTCCGGCTCCCGCAATGCCCGACATGGGCGGAATGGGAGGCATGGGCGGCATGGGGATGATGTAAACCCTCGTCCGGCACTGAAATCCTAACAATCATATAAGGGCATAGAGCCTTAAGCGCTCTATGCCCTTTTTAAGCTTTATTAAAATTTAACGCAGCGTCCTTTACACAGATTAATGCGGCGGCTTGCTCCAGGGTAATGAATAATCCCGCCCGAAGCCTCCGGCAAGGCGCCGCCTGAAGGCTCGGCCCTGATTTTGTATTGCCGCGCAGATCTTACTTATGAATATTTGCGAAAGTAAGGGACAGCCGCCAAATTAAAAAAGATGCTTGAAAACCGAATAAGCCGCAGATTAAACCCACGGCAAAAGATATATCTGTAATTTATTTCGCGGTAAAACCCTTTTATCCGGCATTACGGCTATCCCCCGTAATTATCCGCGCAAGGAAATATCCGCCATTTATTTTTCAGTCAGTGATATTAAGGAGAAACAACATTATGAACAAAACAATAGGATTCGGAAGTTTTATAGAGTTTGCTGTAAAGGAAATTCTCAGAAATAACTCAAACTACAACGTAGAAGACAGCGAGATAAAAGACAAAGAAAGACAGATCGATTTTACTGTAACCGCTCCCGGATTCGACAAGAAACCCACAAGCATAGGAATTCAGGTGGTGCATTATAACCAGATAAATATTAATAACGCCTGCGACGAAGGCGAAAGAGAGCGCCTGCTGTCCTATAAAGATAATTTCGAGCAAAAGAAAAGGAAATTTTTTAACGGCAGGCGGGAAATACTTCAGAATGTCAGCAAAGCCCTTTATCTGGAAATAGACCTTACCATAACCGAAGGGGACGAAAGGCCCCACGCGGAGCTGCTGAAATATGTCATGAAAAATATCGAAGCGGCCATAGACCATACGATAAATTCAAAAAAAGTGATCATCAACTACCGCGTTTCCATCTATAAAATAGAGGAAATGGATTTCCTGCCGGACGTACACCCGGTTTTCAGCGCGCCCGATAACGACGGCAAAAGCGGCGCCCTCCTGACCGGCTACATTATCAGAAGAGGCGGAAAAAACGTTACCGGGCTGTCTAACCCTATCATCGTAAGGGAGGAATCCGGCGAAACACTGGTGGGGTTCATGAGAGAACCGTATATCAGCAGAAACGATATTTCCGAAATATTGAACCTGCTCAATAATTCCGAAGCGGACGAACGCAACCACCTGTCGGAGCCGATAAAGGTAACATTCCAGCGCCAGGCCAATATTAAATCCCCGGAAAAAGGCGATATTGCGATGATATGCTCGCTGGGATAGTTTTTTCCGGACGGTATCTTAATTAAAATCTGTACATCATCTGCGGCCTAAACGATAACGGGGCGGGCTGTTTCCGCCCCGTTATTTTGCAGCGAAAAAACCGCATCTATATCCTTACATAAATTAAAGTAAGGTTATGGTAAATAATTATAATAATGCTCTTTCAGACGTCAAAAGCATTCATAATAAGACCCCCGCGGCAAGGCAAACTAAGGAGCAAACCCTGAACACTGGGCTTTATGAGAACGCATCGGGTAAGATTATTCTTTGGCATGGGCAAGCCGCCGTATTATAAATATTTTTCATAACTATCTATGTTAGGGGACAGCCGCCAAAAAAATTATAGAGCCTGTTTTCCCCGGCTTTTTATACGGGCCGCTACAAATGTCTCCGACCTGGCGGCTTCCGCCCGTATCCCGGCTTCGGGATGTTGGTTTTTTATACATGTCAGTATTTCCAGCGTCTTTGCCGACGGAAAAGCGGAAAGGCATCGAACCGCTCTACGGAAAACATTAAGGTTTTCCCGGCACTTTTCAAGCACGGCGTAAATTTTTTCCGCATTTTCCGGAGTGGCAAGCTCTTTATTATGAAAAACCATAAATCCGGCCGCGTCCAGAAGCTCCGGCAGCGCGGGTCCACTTCCCTCGCAAATAGCTTCCGTTATAACGGGCAGAGCGTCCGGATTCATTTTCCCGAGGATCCTTGCGATTATATCCCCGGGCAGCGGATAAGTCTTCTTTAATGAAACCTTCTCCCGATGCTCGCCGTATCTGCCGCGGCCGGTCGTCCCCGCAAGGGGGATCAGCAGACGGGCCGTTTCCGCCCCGCACTTTTCGAGAGTCCGGCAGATTTCAAGCCTTGTATAAAGAGCTTTTTCCGTTTTCAGCATACCGGCAAGACGCAGGGCAAGGGAGCTGTCCCCGGCAGCGTCTGCCGCAAGCAGCCTTACAGCCGCCGAGCGCTCCGGCGCCGAGCCGGATTTTAACGCCGCTTCCAGCTCCCCTCTCGAGCGCTCTTTAAGGGAAGCGATATCCTCAAAGCCATACATACCGCGCCTGCGCAGGCTCTCCGACGTACTTTTCATTCTGGACATACCATTATCCGTAGTCCTTCCCGTCTGAAATATCAAGAAATATTTACCGCTTTATCTTTAAATGCCCATAGGCTAAAATAGAATTATTACAGAAGGAGAGGCCCATGGACGAACGGGAGAAAAGAAAAGAGCGTTCTTTAAAGATAATCAGGGAGCGCGGCGTGCCGTTTATGGAAAAGCTGCCGGCGATAGAGACGGCGGAAGAAATAAGTCCGAGAAGCGCGGAGGAAATAGCCCGCAGAGCGGCAGCATGCCTGTGCGCCATACAGGTAGCCTGCGATCTAAACTCCGGAGACGACCCGGAAGGCTCCCGCCGCTTTTTTAAAGGCGTGCTGGAAAAATACGGCGTGGAAAACGAACTTACCGAAAAAGAAAAAGCCGTGTTCTACGGGAATCCGGAAAAGCAGGATATTATAAATATGATATGGAAATACGAAGCCTACTGGGTTTTGCTCTGGGCGCTGGGAATAGTAGACGGGCTAAATTATCCCGACTCAATATGCGACTGCGATTTTGCCGTACGCGCGCTTTCGGACAGCGACGGCATGGAAGATTTTATGAAAAAGATAAAACTGAAGAATATAAACGAAATTCTTGATGAAGCGGACCTTATCTTCCGCTACGACTGGGCCTGCGTGGACGCCAGGCTTAAAGGGCTGGCAGCTCCGGCGGGGCTTCATCCGGGGGTGGTGTTCGAAAGGCACTGGGGCCTTAACTGGCTTATCAGCAAAAACTCCGCGAATAACGACTGGGACTCGGTTTCGACAGACACGTAATTTACGCCGGGCTTTTTCGGAAATATTGAATAAGAAGTACGGCGTGCGGTTATTTATCCGGGCCGTTAATATCCGGCATGACGACGGCGGAGACCAGTTTAAAGAGCCACGGGTAAAGTATGGCGGTAGCCATAGCCGCAAGCAGTATGGCGGACGATTCCCCGCGGGATATTATGCCCGCCTCGTAGCATATGGACGAAACGGCCACAAGCATGGTAAGGGGAAAGGAAAGGCCCAGGGCCACAAGTATTATCTTCTGCTTTTTAATGGTCGAGAAAAAAAGCGCCAGACCGCCCGCGGCCCTCGTAAGGAACATAACCCCCGTTATTATCAGCGCAAGTATCACCACCGAAGGCTGGGTCAGATCCGAAAAAGAAACTTTCATGCCGACGGATATAAAAAATATCGGTATGAAAAAGCCGTACCCGACGCCGCCCAGCTTTTCAAGGACGGCCTCCCGCCCGGCAAAAACGAGGGCGAAAAGCATTCCGCCTATAAACGCCCCCACCACCGGCTCTATCTGAACGGCAGAAGCAAGGGCGACAAAAAAGAAGAGTATTACGAAATTGGCCCTTATGCCCGTTTCCGTGGGGTTGCCTACCAGCAGGAAAAGGGACTGGAGGCTGGGGTTCCACCAGAGGGCCATTTTCATTATCCTCATTATAAGATATATCACTATAAAAAAGCCTACGATATAGGCCGTATGCAGCAGGCTCTGCACCGTAAAGCCGTATTTATACGTCATCGTTACGACGGTTATGCCTATAAGCGTAAGTATCTCGCCCATCATGGCTATTATCAGCAGGTTCTGGCCGAAGTCGGTTTTCATAAGGTCCGCGTCTTTAAGTACGGGAAAAAGAAGGCCCAGACCGGTGGTAAAAAACACCAGCGTAAACGACCAGTGCAGCTCCATATAAGTGGTAGCAAAAAGCGAAGCCATGCCGACCACGGCGAACATACATAGATAAAGCCATAAATCCCTGCGGGGCATAAGGCGGAATCTGTCGAAATTAAGCTCCAGGCCGGCAAGATACATAAGCACCAGAAAGCCGAAAGCGGAAAAATACTCCACAAGGCGCATAGGCTCGCCGTTTACGTCGAAAAAAGCGCCTATCAGCATGCCGAAGATTATCTCCCCCACGGAAGAGGGCAAAAGGAGCCTCCTGCTTATAAATGGCATAAAAAAAGCCCCAAGGCTCATCAGCATAAGGACGACGGCTTCAGTTTCAGTCATTTCCGTTCTCGTCGGGCAGCACAAGCACGCTTACCCCGCTTCTTGCCGCAAGCAGATAGGGCACGTGGGGGCTAAGCACGGATATGGGCTCTCCGGAATCGGAAGATACAACAAGCAGCATATCCCTTTTGCCGTTTATAAGGTTCAGCGTCTCGCGAACCGGGTTGCCCTCCAGAAGGGAGTAATTTACCTTGCTTCTGTTAAGGTTTTCAAAATCGGTGATAAGGTTCTGGCGCGCTTTTATATCCTCCTCGTCCGTCTTTGTTTTCAGCGCGCCGGGCGGCGTAACGAAAACCACCCGGAATGGCACGCCGAAAAGAGCGGCGATTTCCGAGCCAACTTCAAGAAGCCTGTCAGGTATGTGCCCGTTGAAAGATATGAGGATTTCCGAATAAGGGTAAACGCCGCGGCATATAAGGAAAGGGCTTGAGGCCCGTTTAAAAAAATACCTCATACGGACGTTGAATATGGAAAACCTATCCATACCGGAAAGAGCCAGAACGCCGGTATCCTTAAGGTAGGCCGCTCCGCGGAAATATTTAAGGTCTCCGCCGCGCTTGCAGCCGTACTCCTCCAGCTCTTTTATTTCTTCAAGAGGAGGATGCTTTACGTTATCCACCTGGTAATAAAGGAATTTGCGCGCTCTCGTCTTTACGCTGAAGCTGTGGAGCTCAAAAATATCCCTGCCGTCCAGCATATCCGCCAGCACGGCGAAGGTCTGGCCGTACTGCAGGGGAAACTCCGGAGTGCCCTTCATCAGAATGTTTACGATATTTTCTATGACCTTGGGGTCGCCTATAAGCAGGGCCCTGTCGCCGATCTGCAGCTTGAAATCTCCGTCGGGGATTATTAGCCTGCCGTCCCTGTAAGCTGCGGCCACCTTCCAGCGGCTGGGCTGGAGGTAGCGCATTTTCCTGTCCACTATATGGGAGCGGCGCAGTATGGACACCTCCACCACTTCCCCCTGGCCAAGTCCTATGTTGGACGGCTTGGAATAGTTTTTATCGACAAGGCCCTCCACAGCCTCAACGCCTATGGCCATAGGGTTAAGAACTTTGGCCCCGTATTTCTCGAACTCGGCCGGGGCCTGTTCGTGCCGGTACCACAATATTATAAGGGGAACGTCCAGATCGTAAACTTCCCTTGTAATGCGGCAGATCTCAAGAACCACATCGTAATCCTGCACGGAGGAAACGATATGCGATATATCGGCGGTGTTTATTTTTTTCCACGTGACAATGCTGGATGCCTCGCCCTCAACTGTTTCTATGTTGGGGGCTTCGTCCCGGAAGCGGTCCAGCAGCGCGCCGTCCGCGTCCACCACTATACAGCTGCGCGTCCTTGAGAGGGAACGCAGCAGCTCCCGCTGAAAAAACCCCAAACCGAACACCAGTATCTTTTTACCCTGCATTGGTTCTCCGCCTGCCGCCTTAAAATGTACGGCGTATGATAATATTTTTCGGCCGCGTTGTCAAAGCGGTAAAAATAACGTTTTCATTTTGATAAAGGTTGTGCAGCGCCGGTAAACTCCGCTATAATACGGTAGCATAGCTTACCGATGGAGGTTGTCATGGCTTCAAAAGAACGTCTCGCAAAAGATTTTGCCAATATGGAAAAATTCTCCGACGGCGGAGAGGGTATAACAAGGCTCGCCTTTACACGCCCTGACAGGCAGGCGGCGGCCTATATAGCCGGCCGCATGAAAGAGCTGGGCCTTACGCTGCGCGAAGACGCTTTCGGAAACATTATCGGCCGCAGGGAAGGGCTTTTTCCCGGCGAAGCCCCGGTTATGTTCGGCTCCCATGTGGACAGCGTTCCTTCCGGAGGCAATTTCGACGGCACCGCCGGGGTCCTTGCGGCCATAGAAGCCATTGAAATGATGAACGAAGAAGGGTTTAAGAACGAATGTCCCATAGAGCTCGCCCTTTTCATGTGCGAGGAATCAAGCCGGTTCGGAGCGGCCACTCTGGGAAGCAGAGCCATGTGCGGCCTGCTTACGGCGGAAGATACGAAAAAGCTGAAAGACAGACAGGGCGTATCCTTATACGATGCGCTGAAAAGCCTGGATCTCGACCCGGACGGCCTGGAAAGCTCCGTATATAAGGGTAATCCCAAAGCTTTTTTTGAAATGCACATAGAGCAGGGCAAAGTCCTCGAAGCGGAGGGCAAGCCCATAGGCATAGTGACCGGCATAGCCGCCCCCACCCGCATGAAAATAACCTTTGAAGGCATGGCGGATCACTCCGGGGCCACGCCTATGGGGATGAGAAGGGACGCCCTCTGCGCCGCTTCCGAAGCCGTGCTTGAGCTTGAAAGGCTCGCTTCCGCCGAAACCGGGGTTCCGGCCGTGGGCACAGTAGGCGTTATAAGCGTGAAGCCGGGAGCAATAAATGTGATCCCCGGAACGGCGGAAATAACCGTGGATATACGCAGCATATCGAAAGAGGTAAAGGCCTCCGTTACGGAAAGCTTTACGGCTTTTATCAAAGCCTCGTCGGAAAAGCGGGGAGTAAAGACAAATATAGAGCTCATTTCGGATGAAAAACCGGTAATGCTCCCGCAGGAGACGGTAAAATATCTGGAAAAAATATGCGCGGAAACCGGCGCGCCGCACATAACCATGCCAAGCGGAGCGGGCCACGACGCCATGCACTGGGCGGAACGCACCCGCACGGGCATGATATTCATACCCTGCCGGGGAGGTATAAGCCACAATAAGGACGAATACGCGGACATTGACCATATAGCTCTCGGAGCGGATATTCTCTGCCGGGCGGTTAAAGGAGCATCGGCAAAAGATTTCAGGTGGTAAAAAACGCCCGGCGGCGCTCTGTTGAGATGTTCACGGCAAGGCGCCGGCGAAAGGAGGGGCCTTAACAAACCAAAGCGGCCAATTAAAGGCGAATAATAATTTCATGTCTGAAAGACTTATGAATTAAACGAAAATGACCGCTTCCCTCCGGCGCCCTTACCGCTTTTCTTTCACTGCGCAATGCAGCCACCCTTGGAAAGCGGGTTCTCCGAAAGTACGTCCCTCCAGCTAAAAATCATCCTCCGCCGGGGATCCGCCCAGCGGAGGCAAATTGGCTCCCGCGCCGATTTCAAATAGTCAAGGCCGAAAATTTTTTCATTACGCGGTCTGTATGCCGTTTATCCCATGCACAGGAATACAGACGTATGCCGCGTAGCCGCCGCTTTGTCCCATGAGCACGGCTTTAATTCACAGAGAAGTTTCAAACATCATATCATATCCGTCTCTGGGCCGGCTTCCGCCAAGAAATGCAATATAGTGCAGCTCAATCCGGTCTGTAACCGTTTCCGGAAATTCGCTTTTCAACTCCAGACGCATTCCCGCAAAAGGAAATTCGGCGGTCGAACCTTTTGGCATCGCAGCCACCGCATTGATGATAAATCCCCTGTTCCAGGGCTGATTTTTCAGCCCCCACAGCTTCATCCAGTCCGGGCCGGACTGGGAGCGGGCCAGCTCCCGGATAAAAACGGCATAAGCAATGGCCTGCTTAATGGCCAAACGGAAGGTTTCGGCCTCGTTATTTTCATCCTTGACCTCAATCACGGTAAGCCTGCTGCGGTTTCCGCTCCTACGGCGGCAAAATATGTCAATCTCCCCGCCGCCCATCTCCGCAATGTCAGGCAATCTGCGGCTTACCTCGCTGGCGCGCAGCGCCGTTTTCATATGCAACCGGACACCGTCCACGCAGGTGATGGGCTGAATGCCCAGCAGCGTTTTGCCTTTACTCTTCGTTTTGCCCAGCTCGGAAAACAAAGCGCTTTCCACCATGTGCTCTTTTTGTCTGGGAAATTTGTCCGTTTGACCTGACAAAGAGCGGTAATAGCGGCGGAATTGCTCCGCCTTTTCCCCGGCGATCCAGTCCTCGTCGGCAACCGCGCCCACCGGGCAGCCGAAATATTGCAGGCTTTTCTCCGCCGTTTCCTTCGGAATAATCAGACGAGGGATACTCTGTTTTACTTTGATTCTGCCTACGTGCTGGCCCAGAAAACGGAGGTCAAAGTCAAAATTTCCGCTCCCCTTAATCGCTCCGATCGCGGTGTAGCAACACAGCGGTTCCCACGATTTTGGACGGCCTAACTTTTTATACTTTGCAGCCACTTTATCCTTGTTTGCCAACAGCTTTTGAGAGTACCCTGCATAGGCATCCTGCCAGCGGGCGTTACTTCTCAGCAGCGTTTGAACCTGCTCGGCAAAGTCCTGATACTCCCGGAGCATAGCCGGGTCGAAATAACCGGTTGACATGAATACCCCTCCGTTTCTGTATGACTAAGAAGTCTTGAGTATATCACTCCCGGCAAGGCTTGCGCAAGCGTGGCTGCCTCTGGCCGCCGAGGATAACAGAATATGGCCCTGCGGCGGCAAAAAATACCGCCGCTTAAAAAGTACCGTAAAAAATATTTGACGAATCCATTTCACGCCGTCTATGACGGCCTTGCGCTCCCCGTCAGGGAAAAGAAAGGCGGCCCCGCCCCGGGAACCGCGCGGCGGCAAACAAAAAAACTTGACTTACGGCGGCGTTAGAGGATAAAAACTATTTCCTGCGGGACAGGCCGCAAGCTGAGAAAAAAAGGAAAAATATGAAAAATCTTGCATCAAACGAGTCTTTACGAAACATCGCCATAATAGCCCACGTCGACCACGGTAAAACTACGCTTGTGGACGCCATGTTCAAACAGAGCGGCCTTTACAGGGATAACCAGGTGGCGGAAGAACGTGTCATGGACAATATGGATATAGAGAGGGAGCGCGGCATAACCATAGCCGCCAAAAACTGCGCCGTAAACTGGAACGGCACGAAAATAAACATAATAGACACTCCCGGGCACGCCGATTTCGGCGGCGAAGTGGAAAGGGCCCTTTCCATGGTGGACGGGGCCATACTTCTTGTGGATTCCTCCGAAGGCCCGCTGCCACAGACAAGGTTCGTGCTTAAAAAGGCTCTGGAAAGGGGCTTGCGCGTAATAGTCGTTATAAACAAGATAGACAGAAAAGACGCCCGGCCGGAAGAAGTTGTGGACGAGGTGCTGGACCTTTTCATAGACCTGGACGCAACGGAGGATCAGCTCGATTTCCCCCTGCTTTACGCCATAGGCAGGGACGGGGTGGCAAGCGCCTCTCTCGACGACAGGGGCACGGACCTTAAACCGCTTTTCGACATGGTTATGAAAGAAATACCCGCGCCTTCCTACGACGCGGACGCGTCCTTTAAAATGCTTGTTTCGGATATCGGCTATTCGGACTATGTGGGCCGCCTCGCCATAGGCAAAATAACCAGCGGCGTCGCCAAGCTCAACGACAGCCTCGTCTACATAAACGAGCAGGATCAGGCAAGGCCTGCAAAAATAACGAAAATACAATCCTACGACGGCCTTACCCTTGCGGACAACCCAAGCCCGCAGCCAGGCGACATAATACTGCTTGCAGGGATAGACGATATAACGATAGGCGATACCATAACCACAAAAGACGAACCCTCCCCTCTGCCGCGCCTGCGGATAGACGAGCCTACCGTGGCGATGAAATTTACCATAAACAAATCCCCGATGGCCGGCAAGGAAGGAAAGCTCGTACAATCAGGCAAAATACGCGAAAGGCTCTCTAAGGAGACACTGCGCAACGTGGCCATAAAGGTAGAAGAAGGCGACGAAAAGGAAAGCTTTATCGTAAAAGGCCGCGGCGAGCTTCAGCTTGCCATACTTATCGAGGAAATGCGCAGAGAAGGCTTCGAACTTAACGTGGGCCGCCCTCAGGTAATTTTTAAAATAAAAGACGGCAAACGCATGGAGCCGATAGAAAACGTGTATATAGACTGCGAGGACACATACCTGGGCATAATCACGGAAAAGCTCTCCATACGCAAGGGCCGCATGACAAACCTTGTTAATAAGGGCACGGGCCGGGTAAGGGCGGAGTTTTCCGTTCCCGCAAGGGGCCTTATAGGATACCGGGACGATTTTTTAAGCGACACGAAAGGAACGGGCATTATGAACACCCTTTTCGCCGGATACGAGGAGTATAGGGGGGATTTTCCCGTGCGGCATACCGGCTCCCTGGTCTCCGACAGGGCGGGCGTAGGCGTGGCTTACGGCCTTTTCCATCTGGAGCCCAGAGGCAGCCTGTTTATAAAAGCGGGAGACCCGGTTTACGAAGGCATGGTGGTAGGCGAATACAATAAGGACAACGACCTTAACGTAAACCCCTGCAAAGAGAAGAAGCTCACGAACATGAGGGCTTCCGGCAAGGACGAGGCCCTTACCCTGAGGCCTATACTGCCCATGACCCTGGAAAGGGCCATACATTTTATCGCCGACGACGAAATGGTGGAAGTAACTCCCAAATCCATCAGGATAAGAAAAACCGTCCTTTCCGCCCAGGAGCGTCGCTCTCTGCGCGGCAAACAGCTCCAGGCGGAGGAAATGGACGAGGATTAATAAAAAAACGCGAACGCTTTAAGCTCCCCTCAGAACGGGGAGCTTTTTTATTACAGCAAAAACCCGCCTTAACGGGCGGGCTTGAAACAAACACACGGCGGCGCAAACGCCGCCACGGTAAAATATACGGAGAACCTTTAAAGCAGGCCCAGCCTTTTCATATCGTCCACAAGGGTTTTTACGGAATTGACGGACTTATCGAACATGGCCTGCTCCGTCTCGTTAAGGGAAAGCTCTACGATCTTTTCCACGCCTTTGCCGCCGATAACGGCCGGAACGCCAACATAATAACCGTTAACGCCAAATTCCCCGTCAAGACGGGCGCATACGGGAAGAATGCGCTTTTCGTCTTTAATCACGGCTTCCGCCATCTGTATGGCTGCGGAAGCGGGGGAATAAAAGGCGGAACCGGTTTTAAGAAGCCTTACGACCTCGCCTCCGGCGTCGGCGGTTCTCGCAACGATAGCGTCCATAACCTCTTTGGCTTTGGCAGGGTCTTTATATTTGCGCTCGAGCATTTCCATAACTGGAACCCCGGCCACGTTGGCGTAGCGCACCAGAGGCACCATGGTATCCCCGTGGCCGCCGAGAACAAGGGCGTTCACGTCTTTTACGGAAACGCCCAGCTCCCACGCTATAAAGCTGGCGAAGCGGGAGGAATCAAGAACCCCGGCCTGGCCGAACACCCTGCCGGCGGGAAAGCCGGTAACTTCCCTCATAAGGGTGACCATTGCGTCCAGCGGGTTTGAGATAACTATAACATAAGCGTCGGGCGCATATTTTTTGATATTTTCGGCAACGCCCTTTATTATTTTGGAGTTGGTGCCCAAAAGGTCGTCCCTGCTCATGCCCGGCTTTCTGGGAACTCCCGCGGTAACGATAACGACCCCGGCGCCTTCTATATCCTTATAATCGTTGGCCCCGGAAAGGGATACGTCGAACCTGTCTATGCGGGATGCTTCCGCTATGTCCAGGGTTTTGCCCTGGGGCAGATTCTCGACGATATCGAACATAACCACGTCTCCCAGATTTCTCTGGGCCGCGAGCTGGGCCAGCACTCCGCCTATCTGACCGCCGCCTATAAGGGCGATTTTAGGTCTCTTGAATTCCATAACAAAGCCTCCTTATATAAAATAAATACGGTTTTCACAATGCTCATGTATTTTATAATGCAATTTGAAACAATAGTCTAACGAAATAATACAAAAAAGGATTTTTTAAGGAAAAAGAACAAGCCGCCCGGCGCTTTAAAGGAGCATACTCCTTTTAAAAACGCAGGGCGGATATAGAAACGCCGTTTTTTAGTAAGCGTTTACGGCAAGCCGCCGCGAAAACGCAAGGAGCCCCGGATAGCTCCGCGCGGCGCGGCGGATTTCAGGCTGATTTTTTAAATCCGCTTCTTCCCCCCCCCGAATGTGAAACGGCGGACGCAGAAAACGGCCGCGCATCCCAGCAGCAGAGCCGCCAAACCCGCGTCCGAACCGCCGCCCGCGGAGCAGCCGCCGGAAGACGAGCCTTCTCCTCCCGGGCCGGAATTACCGCCCGAATCGCGGACCTCAAAATATTCGTAGCCGCCGCTGGCGCCCGAATCGCCGTCATCCAGAGCGGAGTAGGTGGAAGTGCCGAATATGAGCCTGCCGTCTATTACGGCGGAATTTCGCACGCCGTTGTTGCCCCCGTTGCCGAAGCCGTCCAGCGTGATTATCTTTGCGGGGCTTTCATGGTCTTCCATTACGAAAAGGTCTGCCCCGGGTATGAAGTTCTCGTTACGGCCATCTGCGGACGAAGCCCAGTCGTATATTTTTTTCATTACCGCGTCCTTCGTCCATCCGGCCTCGGCCTTATGCCTGTCCCAGGCGGAAAGGAGATAATCCCTTATCCCGCCCGATAAATCGAAAGTGCCCAGATACAGCCTGCCGTTATGCACCTTCATGGTCCACATATATACGTTAAGCAGGTTGCCAAGCCCCATCGGGCCGAATTTCGGCTCCATGTTTTTAAGGTTGTTTCTGACTACCCATTTTCCGGAGCGGTCCCTGCCCGGGTCGTCGTAAACCGTCATACTTTTTTCTCCGTACAGAAGCTCCGTATACGGGGCGTTGCCCAGCTCTTTAAGATCCTCCAGCTCATCCGCCGCGGAAAAATCCGTCCGGAAAAGCATGGCGGCCCGCCACGAATTTTTAAGGGCTTCGTCGGCAAATTCCGTGTCCTGATAAGGGTTATCCGCCACTTTGGGAAGCCCCATGGCATCCGTGCCCGTAATAACGTATTCATTTATCTCCGGATACGCTTCCACGTAGTGTTTGTAGCCTGCGGAAGCGCCCACGTGCATGGTGCCCCAGTAAAGGTAATCGCCCCACATGGTCATGGCTCCCATTTCGTAGCCCTTGGCCGCCAGCGGGTCAGGCTCGAATTCGTCGTTGGAAAATATCTTTATGAACCCGGCCCTGTCGGCTGCGGTAAATCCGCCCGGAGGCATCGGAGTCGTAACGAAAAGACCGCCAGCTTTAGGCTCCATGCCGGAGCAGTCCGCTCCTTCCGGGCAGTTGGCGTAGATCGACTGGGCAGTGCCTGCCCAGGTGGAAACGACTATACGGCGGCTGCCGCCTTTTTCATAAAGCACGAACTCGCCGCCCGCCCCTTCGTCGATATCAAATTCGCCTACCACGTCGAAGCCGTCGTTATTGACTCCTCCCGTAAACGGGCTTTCGGGAGTGCCTACCCATCTTAAAAGCACGCTTCTGGCAACGCCGCACTGCTGGGTGGAAGTATCCGGCCCCATAAAGGCGTAAAGGGCGGAGGAGCCGTCAGGATGCTCGATAACGTTAAGGCGTCTTACAGTGTCATAGGGAAATCTGCGGGAACCCATAAAGCGTTTATTTTTCACGTCGAAGGCGATCAGGGTTATATAATCCCTGCGGCCGGGGTTATTAAGGTCTGCGCAGTCGGAGCTGCCGTTATTGTCCAGAGCGCCGAAAAACACTATGCCGTCGTGATTGCCCGCCGCGCGGACGTTAATACCCTTAGATTCGCCGTACAGGGCGGAATACTCCTCCCCGTCCGGAGCTACCTGCCTGCCAATCTCCAGACCGTCGAAAACCTGGCCGTCCGGGTTAATCGCCCTGAGAGTGCCGCTATTCACGTTGTAAATAAAAAGCTGAGGGGCTTTCCCTTCGAGCAGGCCGCATACCTGCCTTGCGGACTCGAAATTGAACGCCGCCTGAGCAAGAGGAAGGCGCAGATGAGTAGACATCCAGCCGCACCAGCCGGTGTTCAGCGTGCCAAACCATATTTCATCCCCCACCTCCGTAACGCCCCAGGCGTAGGCGGCGTTATATTTTTTCCTCCCGCTTTCGCCGGTAGCCGTATCGGCAATAGGATGCATGTCCACATCGGGCTCGTAGGGCTTATAGTTGTTCCTGGGGTCGTTCAGGCCGAAATAGGTTTCGTCCGCCGGAGCGCGGCCGATCCTTTCGAATGAGTATTCCGCCGCAGGAGCAGAAAACGCCTGAAGCAGAACCGCCGCAAAAACAGCGGCAAACTTTTTAATCATAATCCGTTTACCTCATTTATTATATTTTCCGCCTTCGCATGCGGATATCCGGCAAAAACGCGCCGCGGAAAAACTTCCGCGGCGTATAAAACATTTTTACGGTAAACGGCCTTTTTTATCCATAATATATAAAAAAAATCCGCCGCACGCGCAGGGCCAGGCAAAGGGAAAACTCCATAATACCCTTAATTATCGCAATACTGCGATATTTTAACGGTGTTGCGTTATTTTTATCTTTGGGGCATAATACGGCTAAGACGGCCGAGGGCCGCAAAAAACCGTAAAAAGAGGATATCATGGACTTGAAATCCCACATTCTTGAAATGATACGCCGGTCCACAAGCGACCTGTCCCCGGACGTTGAAAACGCCCTGGCCGCAGCCGTTCAGAATGAAGCCGAGGGCTCCGCCGCCCGAAACGCCCTTAAAACCATTATGGAAAATATCGAGCTGGCGAGAAAGGAATCCACCCCTATATGCCAGGACACGGGAGCCCTGATATTTTATGTGGACTACCCGGCAGGAGGCAGAGAGAAGGATTACACAACAGCCATAAGGGAAGCGGTGGAAGAAGCCACGGCGAAACAGTATTTAAGGCCCAATTCCGTGGACCCGGTAACGGGCCGCAATACGGGAAACAACCTGGGCGTAAACGCCCCTTATATACATTTTAACCAGTGGGACGAAGATTACGCCCGCATACGCTTTATGCAGAAAGGCGGCGGCTGCGAAAACTGCGGGGCCCAGTACAGACTGCCGGATATTCCCCTTAACGCGGGCCGGGATTTGGCCGGAGTGCGTAAAGTGATACTGGACGCGGTAAATAACGCCCAAGGCCAGGGCTGCGCACCGGGAGTCATAGGCGTGGGCATAGGCGGAGACAGGGCTCTCTCCCACATTCTGGCAAAAGAACAGCTTTTCCGCAAAATCGGAGAGCGCAATCCCGACCCCGTAATAGCGGAAATGGAAACGGCCCTTTTAAAGGATATAAACAAGCTGGGCATAGGGCCTATGGGCTTCGGCGGGAAAACCACCGCTCTCGACGTTCTCATAGGCGTGCAGAACAGGCACCCGGCCACTTACTATGTGTCCATAGCGTATATGTGCTGGGCAAACAGGCGCAAATCCATAATAATAAAAGGAAACGAGGTAACATATGCTTAAGCTTACCACACCAATATCGGAAAAAGACATACGCTCCCTTAAAGTCGGCGACACGGTGCTGCTTTCCGGCGTGATAGTTACCGCAAGAGACGCCGCCCATAAGCTCATGGTAGAGGAAAAACCCGATTTTATAAGAAAATATCTGAAAGAAAGCGTTATATATCACTGCGGCCCCGTAGTGCGGCAGGATGAAAACGGCAAGTGGCATTTCGTATCGGCCGGGCCTACCACGTCCTCCAGGGAGGAGCCTTACGAAGCCACCGTAATAGGCGAATACAACGTGCGCGCCTGCATAGGAAAAGGCGGCATGGGCAAGACCACCGCCGGAGGCCTCCGGGAATACGGAGCCGTATATTTCCACGCCATAGGCGGCGCGGGAACGCTGGCGGCAAAACGGGTGGAAAAGGTGCTGGACGTTTTTATGCTGGAGGAATTCGGTTCGCCGGAAGCCTTCTGGGTAATCGAGGTAAAGGATTTTCCCGTGGTAGTGACTATGGATTCCCACGGAAACAGCCTCCATGTGGAAGTGGCGGAACGCTCCACCGACGCGCTCAAGGAGCTTATCTCTGTAAAATGCTAAAAAAATATAAACCGGAGCGGCTTCCGTTTCCATATCACTGAAGCCGGAAGGGAGCCTAAAAACGCACGGCATAAGCCTGTTGTTTTTACCGGCGAAAGAGTATAGATTATCATGCGGCTATACCCTAACCGCAGACAGCGGCGTAAAGGTAAGGCCGCCATATTTTTTACTTTACGACGGAGCGGAACCGGCTGTGGATTTAAAGGAAGCGATCAAAGAACGGCATTCCGTCCGGGCTTATCAGGAACGGGCGATAGACGGAGAAACCATTAAAAAGCTGGAAGCCTTCGTCGCGGAATGCAGCCGCGAAGGCGGCCTTAATATGCAGCTTATCCTGAACGAGCCCGAAGCCTTCGGCGGCTTTATGGCCCGCTACGGAAAGTTTTCCGGCGTGAGGAACTATATAGCTGCCGTCGGCCCGAAAGCCCGGGGAACTGAAGAAAAATGCGGCTACTACGGCGAAAAGGCTGTTCTATACGCCCAGACGCTGGGGCTTAACACCTGCTGGGCAGGCATGACGTACAGCAAAACAAAATCCGCCTGCCGGGTCGGGAAAGGGGAAAAATTATATATCGTAATTGCCGTGGGATACGGCAAAACCTCCGGGCACGGGCATAAATCAAAGCCTGTCAAAGAGCTGTGCCGCTTTACGGAAACCGCTCCCCAATGGTTTACAGACGGCGTGGAGGCCGCCTCTTACGCTCCTACCGCCATGAATCAGCAGAAATTCAGATTTTACTTAAACGGCAGTGAAGTAACGGCGAAAGCGGGGATCGGCTTTTATACGAAAATAGATCTGGGTATAGCGAAATATCACTTTGAAATCGGCGCGGGAACGGATAATTTTAAATGGGCCGGGCAGTAAGGCGGGCCGGGGCTCCCGGATGAAAGCGCGTTACCTTAAAGGGCGACTGAAAAGTCCATAAATGCGCCCGCTTATTCCGTCTTGAAAAAATACTCGGTTGCAGTTAGACTTACAGGATGAAAATAAAATGCGGAACAGGTTTTGACGCCCACAGATTCGCAAAAGGCCGCAGGCTCGTGCTTGGCGGGGTGGAGATCCCTTCTGACGAGGGGCTCGACGGCCACAGCGACGCGGACGTCCTCATACACGCCGTTATAGATTCCATAGCGGGCCCGGCTCTGGGCAAGGATATAGGCGGCCTTTTCCCCGATACTGACGGGGCTTATAAGGATATAGACTCTAAAATACTTCTGGGCAGGGTATGCGCCATGGCGCGGAGCGCGGGCTACGAAATTTCCAACGTGGACGCGGAGATAATCGCCCAGAAGCCAAGGCTGGCTCCCCACATACCGGAAATGCGCAGGGCAATGGCCCTCGTAATGGGCATACCGGAGGACGACGTGACCGTAAAAGCCACCACCACGGAAAAAATGGGGTTTACCGGCAGGGGAGAGGGCATAGCGGTTATTTCCTCGGCTCTTCTCGTAAAGGAAAATTAAACGCCAATGAAAGTATCAATAGCCTCCCTGGGAGGCATCGGCGAAATAGGAATGAACGTCTATGTGTACGAGACGGAGACAACGGCCTTTGTCGTGGACTGCGGCGTAAAATTCGCCGGAAGCTCCGAGCCGGGAATAGACCTTATAATCCCCGATTTCTCCTATCTGGAAACTATAAAAGACAAACTGAAATGCGCGGTGATTACCCACGCCCACGAGGATCACGGCGGCGCTCTGCCTTATCTGCTTAAAGAATACCCGATGCCGGTGGCGGCGTCACGCTATACCATGAACCTGCTTGAATACAGGCTTAAAGAACACGGCCTGAACCCGGAAAAAGCCTACCTCGCTGCGGAAGAGCCCCTTACCGTTGGGGATTTTACTATCTCCTTCATCCCGCTTAGCCACTCCATACACGGCACGGGGGCTCTGCTGGCCGAAGCTGCGGACGGTTTCAGCGCGCTGCATATATCGGATTATAAAATAGATTTCTTTCCCGTAACCTCCGTGCCGTTTCCCGCGGCCCGTTTCGCGGAAATAGGCAGGCGAGGCTTAAACTGCCTGCTTGCGGACTCCACCAACTGCGCCGTTTCAGGCTTTACCCCCGGAGAAAGGACGGTGCGCAGGGAGCTTGAAAAAATTTTTAAGGAAAGCGGAGGGCGGATATTTTTCACAACCTTCGCCTCCAACGCGGAAAGGCTGCAAACCGTGTTCGACCTGGCGGAAGAATACGGCAGAACGGTGATAATAGAAGGCTCCTCGCTGCTGCGCAGCATAACGGAGGCCCGCAGAAGCGGCCTGCTCAAGATAAAGGACGGGAGCATATCAAAGCGCGGGGCCATGCAGAAACTGCCGGACGAAAAGATATGCGTCGTCGCTACGGGCAGCCAGGGCGAAAAGGCCAGCGTAATATCTAAGATAGCAAGAAGCGACTACGCCTGCATAAACGTAAGGGAGGGGGACGTTTTCGTTTTCTCCTCCCGGGCCATACCCGGCAACGAGCGCAATATAATAAACGTAATAAACAGGATATCCAAGGCCGGAGGCCGGTGCGTTACCGCGTCGGACGGCGGGATACACGTATCCGGCCACGCTTCCGGAGACGACGCCGCCATGCTGATAAAGCTCACAAAGCCGGATTATCTGGTGCCCGTCCACGGGGAATACTCCCACCTGCAAAAACACCGCCTAATCGCCGTAAAAACCTGCGGAATGGAAGAAAGCAGGGTGATATTATCCTCCGAAGGCGAAAAGCTTATCTTTACGGACGGCGAGCTTACCGGCAGGGAAGAAATCCCCTGGGGCAAGCGCTTCGTGGATATGAAAGGCGGCTTTCTTCTGGATAAGGAGCAGTTGAAAATGCGCAAGCGCATGGCCTCGGAGGGAGCCGTTTTCGTTTTTGCCGAGCCAGATATAAAAAAGGGAAAAATGAACGTTACTCCTTCGGCCGCTTCCGCCGGGTTCGAAATGGACGGCGCCAGGCTGGCCGAGTTTTCCGCTTTCCTGTCGGAAGAAGCGGAAAAAGCCGTGTTCGAAAGATTTTCCGCCGAGCCGTGGCGGGAGCTTCTCATAAAGCTCTCAAAAAAATATTTTAAAAAGAAAATGGGTAGACGCCCCATAATAACGGTAACCATAAGGGAGAAGGCATGAGCGTGCTGGAAGCGATTTTTTTAGGCATATTGCAGGGCGTTACGGAGTTTCTGCCGGTCAGCAGCTCGGGCCATCTGACCATAGCCCAGTATCTTATGAAAAACTTCGAGCAGCCGGGGATGCTTTACGACGTTCTGCTCCACTGCGCCACTTTGCTGGCGGTGCTTATATTTTTCCGCAAACGGGTAGGGCTGCTTATCAAGGCATTTTTTGGAATATTCATCAAGCGATACAGCGTGTATTACTTTGAGAACAGGCGCTTTCTGTGGGGCATAGTGATAGCTTCCGCGCCTACCGCAATTATCGGTCTGTGCCTGGAAAAGTACGTTATGGAGTATTTTCAGACGCCGGCACCGGTGGGCTACGCCCTTATTCTTACCAGCTTTATCCTCATAACCTCGGACAGATTCCGCGGAAACGGCAGGATAACTCCCGGAAAAAGCCTTATAGTAGGCATAGTTCAGGGTATAGCCGTAATACCCGGCATATCCCGCTCCGGCTCCACCATAGCCGCAGGCCTGATGCTGGGCATAAAAAGGGACGAAATGGCGGAATTTTCTTTCCTTATGTCCGTCCCCGCCATATTGGGCGCCGCTCTGCTCCAGCTGCGCCACGCGGAATCGGTGCCGGTTTCAGACATAGCGGCTTACGGCGCAGGCATGGCCGCCGCCTTTATAAGCGGTATGGCCGCCATAGGCTTTATGATGTATTTCGTGCGCAGCGCGCAGCTTAAATATTTTGCCATATACTGCCTGGCCGCTGGCATAATATCGGTGGTATTTCTATGAGAAAAAAAGCCGAAAGCAGGCTTTCTTCCGACATTTTACAGCTTTTCTTCGCCCTTGTGGCCATCTTTTTCTTTTTGTCTCTTATGTCTTTCTCCCCGGACGACCCGTCCACGTTCACCATAGTGGATTCGGACGAACCGGCGGTTTTTAAAAACCTTTTCGGCAACGTGGGAGCATGGACCTCCGCCTGGCTCGGAGCTATCTTCGGCTGGCCGGCCCTTTTGATACCGTTTCTTTTCGCCTACGTTTCAGTGCTGCTTTACAGATACAAAAAGGGGCTGACGTTTTTTTCCGCCCCGATAGCCGGATTTTTTTACGGGCTATGCATAATAATATCCCTGTCGGTGCTAAGCGGCCTTATAGGAGGGAAAGACCTTTTCTTCCCGAAAACCCTTACGGAGCTTTCGGGAGGCTCTCTGGGCGCGCTTTCTGCCACCTTCGTCGTTTCCGTTATAGGCAGGGTGGGCGGCATAGTGGTATTCCTGTTCCTTATAACGGCCTTTTCCATGCTGCTTTTTTCAGTGTCGTTTTCCGATATGGGCCGTATGTTCCGCCTGATATGGAGTAAGCTCTCCCCGCTTCTGGCCTCGGTATTTAAAAAGCGCGGAAAGGCGGAAAAACCTAAAACGGCTAAGACCCGCAGGCAGGAGGAAAGCCCCCTTTACGGGCCGGAGCCGGAAGAACCCGCAAAAGAACGGGAGGAAACGCGCCGCCCGGCGGAGGAACCGGAAGAAAAAACCGCCGCCTCCATACTGGAAGAGGCGGAGCTTGAAGCAATAAAGGATATTTCCTACGGCCCGGAAAACGGCGAGGAAGAAATAGAAGAAGAACCCGTCTATGAACCGGTGTTCAGGGAAATGCACACGGAGGAGGAAGCGGGAGCCGGGCCGGAACCGGAGACGGAAAACGCGCCGGAAATAGAATTTAAAGAGCGCATAGAAACGGAAAAAACACGCTTCGACGACTATACCGTGCCCCTTAAGCTTTTGGCGGAGCCGGACAGGTCCACCCCTCAGGACAGCCGCCAGGACCTTCAGGCAAAAGGCGATATGCTGGTGCAGAAACTAAAGGATTTCGGCGTGTCCGGGGTCGTGCGGGCAATACAGCCAGGCCCCGTCGTTACCATGTTCGAATACGAGCCCGCCCCGGGAACGAGGGTAAGCAAAATATCCTCTCTGGACAGCGACCTGGCCCTTAACATGAGCGCGACTTCCGTCCGCATAATAGCGCCCATACCCGGCACGAACGCGGTAGGCATAGAGATGCCCAACAGGCACAGGGCCACGGTTTACATAAAAGAGCTTTTCCAGTCCCCGGAGTTCGTGAAAAACACGAAACCTCTGGCCGTGGCTCTCGGTAAAGACTCCATAGGCAGGCCCTATATGGCGGACGTGGCCAAAATGCCTCACCTGTTGGTAGCGGGCACCACGGGAAGCGGCAAATCCGTGGCGCTTAACGTGATGATATGCTCGATACTTTATAAATCCTCTCCCGATACTGTAAAATTTATAATGATAGACCCTAAAGCCGTGGAGCTCAGCATATACGACGGTATCCCCCACATGCTGGCTCCCGTGGTAACGGACCCTAAGCTCGCCTCAAGCGTCCTTAAAAACGTGGCGGCGGAAATGGACAGGCGCTACAACCTTTTTAAGGACGCGGAAGTACGCGGGATAGATTCCTACAATGAAACGGTAAAGGCAGACGGCAGCGCGGAGCCGATGCCTTACGTTGTCGTCATAGTGGACGAATTCGCCGACCTGATGATGGTGGCGGGCAAGGAAGTTGAAACCTCGATCATACGCATAGCCCAGAAAGCAAGGGCCGCGGGCATCCACCTGATAATAGCCACCCAGCGGCCGGACGCTAACGTAATAACGGGCCTTATACGCAGCAATATGCCTGCGCGCCTGGGCTTAAGGGTGTCCCAAAAGCTCAATTCCCGCATCATTCTGGACCAGAACGGGGCGGAAACCCTGCTGGGCCGCGGAGACAGCCTTTTTCTGCCGCCCGGCTCCAGCGACCTTGTGCGGGTCCACGGAGCTTTCGTAAGCGACGAAGAGGTAAGGGATATAGTGCGCTACCTGAAGACCCTGGGAGAGCCGGAATACGATATGTCAATGGTTAAGGAAGAAGCCGAGTCCGGCTCCTTCGACGATGAGGACGAGGACCCGGAATACGAAAAAGCCCTTGAAGTGGCTTACGAAAAGGGAAGCGTATCCATATCGATGATACAGCGCCAGCTGCGCATAGGCTACAACAAAGCCGCAAGAATTGTGGAAACTATGGAAAGGCGGGGCGTAGTCGGCCCCAGCGACGGCACGGCCAAGCCCAGGCCGGTAATACGTTAGGAAAGGGCTTTTAAAGCCCGGTTTCTCCACGCATTATTTTTTCGAGAAAGTCGGAGAAAGAGGCCGCCACCTTTTCGGTGTCTTCAAACTGAGGCTGTCTGCCGCGAACTACCGTCCCTCCGGAATCCAGGTCGAGGGCGTAATATTTATAGCCTTTTCCATCCCTGGCAAGGGCCACGGGCAACCGCCTGTCCCACCATCTGCGGATATCGTCTACAAGGGCGCCGTCTCCCTGAGCCGCGTCCAGGCTTATAAGCTCCGGCTCGTTCCACCGGCAGGCGTAGGCGGGAGTGTCGGAGCTGAAATCGTCCTCGCACAGAAACCAGGCGTTACGCCCCTTATCGGAAAGGGATTTCACCGATTTGAGAAAAATACCGTAATCCCCCGGAATCTCCCCGTAACGCTGAATAAGCTCGCCGGGCAGGTTTACCCTGTCGGAATTTTCTTTCTTTTTCTCCAGCTTCCACTGGTTTTCCCCGGCCCAGTCGAGAAACCGCTCCAATATATTCATTTAAAAACCTACCTTGCTATAACGAAAGCTCCGGGAAACTCGGCTTCATAGCCGGAAGCCCCTTCCTCCGCCGCCGTTTTCGACGCGTAGCCGGTTATCCACACCCTGTTCCACAGAGAGCCGTTCACGTATCCTTTATTTATTATCGCTTTCCCGCCGAATCTGGCGGCAAGCCTCGAAGCGTTGGCAGGGTCGGAAAACGCCGCTATCTGCACGGCGAAGGAACCTTTATCAAGATCTACCTCCCTGCCCGCGCTGACGTAGCAGTCCGCGTCCTCGGAAAGGACGGACACCCTCACTCTGGCGGTGCCCTTATCTATCATACCGAGCCTTCTGGCTCCTTCTTCAGTCAAATCTATTATGCGCCCCTTGGAAAAAGGCCCCCTGTCGTTTACCCGGACGATTATTTCCCTGCCGTTTTCAAGGTTCTGCACGCGGACGAGGGTAGGCAGGGGCAGCGTTTTATGGGCGGCCGTCATCGATTTCTGGTCGTACCGCTCGCCGTTGGCAGTCAGTTTGCCGTGAAAGCCGGGGCCGTACCAGGAAGCCACGCCTTCTTCCGAATAGCCGTCCGCCGTATCTAAGGGATAATACTTAACGCCGCCCACATAATAGGGCTTGCCTATTTTTCTGGGGCCAGGCGCGGCCTTGGCCCGGCACACGGTTTTTGCGGGAGGGTTCTCCGCCTGCAAAGCCTCATCCGGAGCGGCGGGCGTTTTCTCCGCCGGAGCCTCAAAAATATCCGGCGCGGGCGCTTCATCTTCAGACGGTGAAACCACTTCAGACGGTGAAACCACGCCGACGGAAGCGTCGCTTTCAAGAGGAGGGAAATAGTCCTCGTAACTTTTCACGCTTTCGGATTTCGAGCCGCAGGCCCACAGGAACGCGCACAAAAAAAGCGGAACGAATAAACGGCGGGCGGTCGTTATCATAAAGCGTCCTCCTCTTTTATATCTTCCACGCTTACTATGCGGGCGGTAAAGGAGGAGCCTTCCACCGTAAGCTCTGCGAAGGTGCCGTATTTAAGGCTCCTGTTAAGGGACGTGCTGCCCGGATTTATGAAGCGCACGCCCTCTATATCCTCGTTTATCGGCACATGGGTATGGCCGAAGATTATCATTTTAACGTCGTCGTCGCTGAAAAGGTAGCTGAGCCTGTCGATAACGTTGGCGTAGTTCCCCGTGCCGTGGGACACTCCCACACGGAGGCCTTCAATGTTAAAGACTATTTTCGGCGGCAGGTCGCTTCCCCAGTCGCAGTTGCCTCGGACGGCGTAAAGAGACCGGGAGATTTTTTTAAGCTCCGACATAAAATCGTCCGTATCGGCGTCCCCGGCATGGATTACCACATCGGCGGCCTTTATCCTTGAAATAAGGGCGGGCCCCAGTTTTTCTATTGTGCCCGCGTGGGTATCGGATATAATAATAGCCTTTAACATCCTGTTATTCTATGTTTACGGAGAATAGATGTCAACAATTACAAACGGAACCTATATAAATATGTTCGAGGATATGCCCTTCGCCGTTGAAATCAGGGAAACGGCCGCGGACATGGGGGCGGAGGTCTATCTTGTGGGAGGCTGCGTAAGGGACCTTATCATGGGAAGGCCCGCGGGAGACGTGGACGCGGTGCCTTTCGGGGTGGATTACGAAAAATTCGCAAGAGCCCTGGCCCGCAGAACAGGGGCCTTCGCCGTACCTTTTAAGGATAACGTAAGGCTCGCAAAAGGGCAAGACGTGTGCGACGTGTCCAAACCCAGAGGACGCGGCATAGAAGAAGACCTTATGAAGCGGGATTTTACCATAAACAACCTGGCCTGCGGTACGGACGGCAAAATACTGGGAGACCCGGCGGATATAAAAGACGGCGTAATAAGGGCCGTTTACCCGGAAGCCTTCGACGACGACCCGCTCAGGATCTTAAGAGGCTTCCGCTTCGCTGCGGGCCTCGGTTTTTCCATGGAAGAAAGCACCTTTCGCCTGGCGGAAGCAAAAAGCGCCCTGCTTTCATCCACAGCAAGCGAGAGGATAACGGAGGAGCTTGCCAAAACCCTTGCCGGTCCCTATGCCCCCAAGGCCCTGGAGCTGCTTGAAAAAAGCAGGGCGCTGAAAGCCGTGTTTCCCGGTGCGGAGCTTGATTTCGCGTCCCCCGCGCGCCTTGAAAGGCACAGCTTTCCCCTGGCGGCGGCCCTCCTTGCCGGAAACGACGCGGCAAAAAGGCTTGCCCTTTCTTCGAGAGACGAAAAAACCGCCCTTTACGCCCTTAAATATTTTAATGAGGCCTCCGAGCCGGAAAAAAAGAGCCTGCGGGAAAAACGGGCCTTTTTATGGAAACATCTGGAAAGGGCGGAGGGCCTTCTGGATTTCGCGGCGGCGAAAAGGCCAGATAAAAAGGAGGCTCTTAAAGAATGGGCAAAGCTGCTGCCAGGCATTAACGCGGAAAAAGCGGGGACAATCAACGGGGAGGTATTAAAAAAAATGGGATTCCCTCCCGGCCCCATCTTCGGCAGGATAATCGAGGACACGGCGGAAAAGCTGGCCCTTGACGAAATCGAGGAGAGCGGGATAAAAAATTACATAGAAAAAAATTACGGAGCCGCGCGATGAAGCTGCTGCGCTATAAAACAGGAAAGCCCGAATACAGGGGCGTGCTGGACGGAGACAGAGTAAAAAGGATAAACGGCTCCATGTTTCTCGAATACGGAATAACGGAGGACTCTGCTCCCCTTTCCGGCATAACCTTTCTGCCTCCCGTGCTGCCGGGCAAGATAATAGGGCTGCGGGGCAATTACGGTTCGTCCGGCGAAGGGCCTTTCTTTTTTATGAAGCCCCGCTCCGGAGCTGCCGCCCACAAGGAAAAAATAATCTGCCCGGAAGGGCCCTTCACAATAATGGCCGAAGGCGAGCTTGCCATCGTGATAGGCAAAAAATGCCGCGGCGTGGACGAAGACAAGGCTTTGGCCCACATACTGGGCTATACGATAGCAAACGATGTTACAGCCCTTTCTCCCGCCTTTAAGGAGTCCTTTACGGAAGGCAAATGGTTCGACACCTTCACTCCGCTGGGCCCTGTAATAGACACAAAAACCGGTTTCGACGGCCTGGAAATAACAACGCGGGTAAACGGCAGGACGGTTCAGAGCGGCAGCACCTCCGCCATGACGTTCAAGCCGCCTTTCATCGTGGCGCGCCTGTCCTCCGTAATGACTCTCGAGCCAGGCGACGTAATACTTACGGGCACTCCGTCGCAGGCCGTCAGAATAGAGCCGGGCGACAGCGTGGAAATAAGCATAGAAGGCATAGGCACCCTTATAAACGAAGCGGAGGCGCAGCTTGGAGGACGGTAAAACGGAATGTCTTATGTGCGGAATATGCTGCACGGCTTACAGCATATCCTCCCTTAATAAGCCGGCGGGCATCCGGTGCTCCCGCCAGCTTCCCGACGGCCGCTGCGGGGATTATGAAAACCGCCCCCAGGTATGCCGCGATTTTAAGGCGGACGCTTTCTGCGTGCTCATATCCACCCTTACGGAAAAGGAAAAGCTGCGGGTAATAAAGAAGGTATACGGTGAATAGACTGCGCATAGGCATGACAGGCGGCATAGGCACGGGGAAAACCGCCGCCGCCGCCGCTTTCGCGGAGCTGGGTTTTTACGTTATAGACGCGGATATTCTGGCAAAAAAAGCGTCGGAGCCGTCAGGAGCTGCGTATAAAGAAATAGTCGGGGCTTTCGGGCGGGAAATACTCACGCCTTCCGGGGAAATAGACAGAAAGGCGCTGGGAAAAGCGGTATTTTCCGATACGGAAAAAAGGCGGCTTCTCGAAAGCATAGTACACCCCGCCGTATGGGAGCTTGAAAAAAAAGAAAGAGGCAGAATACTGGGGCGGGACGCTGGAGCCCTTATAATAACCAGCGCGGCTCTGCTTGTGGAAACGGGGGCTTATAAAAATTATAACCCGCTTATAACGGTGCACTGCTCGCCGGAAAACCAGCTCCGCAGGGTAAAAGCCAGGGACGGCATTACGGAGGAGGAAGCCGTGATGAGAATAAACGCCCAGCTTCCCTCGGAGGAAAAGCTCAAAGCCGCCGGTATAATAATAAATAACGACGGGGACGAAGCCGCCCTTAAAGAGGAAGTCCGGCGGGCGGCCGCCCTGATACGCCAGATAGACTACGCATTAAGGCACAGAAAATAGCCGCGGGCCTCATCGGGAAAGGTAATCGCAATTGCGGCACCGGGGAGAGGAAGGGCTTTCTCCCTTATGGTAAGCCCCCGCCCAGCGGCATATTTCCTTAAGTATGGGAACCGCGGACAGGCCTTTTTCCGTAAGGCGGTATTCCACCCGGGGCGGTATCTCGTCGAAAGAGCGTCTTTCTATAATACAATCCCCCATCAGTTCTTTCAGCATGGAAGCAAGCACGGCGTCGCTGATATTTATCATTTCCCTGCGCAGGGCGTTATAGCGCATAGTGCCTTTTTCCGCAAGGACGCATATTATGCGGGATTTCCATTTGCCCCCGAAAACATCCAGACCGTATTCCAGCGGACACCTTATATCCTTATCCAGCTTGCGCTCGTACATTTTAAAGCCTCCGTTTTCCATATTGGCGGCGGCTTATTATAGCGGCGCCGGGCCGGCGGAACAAGAGACTATTAAAATTATTAGTTACTTATAAATTTGCCGGTATCTTGCGCCCCGATGCGCCTCGCGCTATATTCCCTTTAGCCTGAGGGCCCGCAGGCTAAAACAAATCCAAAAACCCGGAGGAATTAAAATGAATACAGGCGCGTATCTTGAAATAACCATGAAAATAAAAGAAGAAAACCGCCCGGCGGCGGCAAAGGTATACGGAGAATATAAAGAGCCCTTTCTTAAAGGCGTAAAAGGCGCTCTTTCAAAAGACCTGCTGATAAGAAAAGAAGACGTGCAGGTACTCCACGGCTTCGACGGAACGGAAAACGCCCTGGCCTACCTTACCTGCGAATTATTTAAAAAGGATGTGCTGGCCGGGCTTTCTCCCCTGCTGGAAGGCGAACCGGAAATAAAAATATACGAAACGGCCTGAATCCGGGCATGAGGCCGCCCGCAGAAAGGGCGGCTTTTCCGTTCACTTCCGAAGGCAGGCCCCGGTCCGCTTTTTAAGGGCGCAGCCCTTTGAAAAAACAGGCCGCCCCGCCCAGAATTCCAGCGTCGTTTTTAAGGCCTGCGATTTCCAGCTTTACCCGGCTTCTATACATGGGAAAAAGCTCCGCGAAAAAGTTTTCGGAGCAATCCGCCATAAAAAAACGGGACAATTCCGAAAGACCGCCGCCCAGCTTTATTTTCTCCGGACAGAACAGGTTGGCGGCGTCAGCAAGGCCCCGGGCCAGATAGACGGCGAAGGATTTAAAAGCCGCGGCAGCGGCCTTATGCCCCTTTTCCGCAAGCAGGGCAAGCTCCAGCGGTTCGGAAATATTTTCCCCGCCTCCGGCGGCGGCGTATTCCGCCATAAGGCCCGCAGTAGTGCAGTATTCGTCCATACAGCCCTTTCTGCCGCAGCCGCATAGCCTTCCGCCGGGAGCAACGCAGATATGTCCTATCTCAAAAGACGTAACGGCAGAGACCGGAAGCCCGCCGTTTATTATCAGGCCGCCTCCCGCTCCGGTGCCCAGAGTCACGAACATCATGTTCCTTATGCCGCCTTGCTCGATAAAAACGTATTCTCCAAGGGCCGCCAGGTTCGCGTCGTTTTCCGCCATTACTGGCAGAGACGCGGCTTTTTCAAGATCGGCCCTTATATGCCTGCCGTTAATGGAGGGCAGGTTAGGGGCGAAAATCTCGTCCTTTTCAAAATCGTATCCGCCGGGCAGCGCCGCCGTTATGCCAGCGGGGGCTTCCGGCAGACCGGCGGCAAGGCCCGCAAGGGCCGCTATAAGCCCGTCGTAATCCTTAGGGGTGGGGATCCTGCTTTTTGCCTCCATTTTTCCCTTTTCGTCCACAAGGGCGCTTTTTATATAAGAACCGCCTATATCTACGGACAAGACCTTAGCCATATAGCCCTCCTTTTGCCGTTTTATTATTATATCTCGCCGGGCGCGGCAATTCAAGGTCTCCGGCGCTTTAATAAGTGTACCTTGCATTTCATATTGTAAATATATAAAAAAAGATATAACTTTACTATTTATAAAACTTTATTTTATATATTCTGAAACGGGGAGGTAAGGGGGAAATGAAAGAGCGCTGCCTTAAAAGGGCCACAATGATAATCGACAGGCTCAAAGCCCAAGAAAACGCCGAACGCAGCCAGGATATGCGGAAATACTTTAAAAACGCCGCCAGGCATTTTCTGGGAGTAGGGATCCCCGCCGTTCAGAAAACAATAAAAAAGACGCTGACGGAATTTTCCGGCGCGAGGCACGACGATATAACAGAAACGGCGGACCTGCTTCTTAAAACCGACATAATGGAGGTTCAGATAGCCGGAATAGAACTGCTGTGCGCTTTAAAGGAAAGGCTTTCCGTAAGGGAAGCCTTTTTCAGAACGGAAAGGTGGATACTGGACGGCAGGATAAACAACTGGGCTTCCGTGGACGCGGTATCCACCCATCTTTTAGGCTGGCTTGCCGGAAGGGATAATTCCCTCTCGGAAGAGACCATGCGCTGGTCTTTATCGCCTAATTCATGGCTGCGCCGGGCCTCCGCCGTAACGTACATACTGCCCGCAAGGGAAGGCAGGTTTCTCGACGTGGTTTACGAAACCGCCCTGCGCCTGCGCTCCGACGAGGACGAATACGTCAGAAAAGGCGCCGGATGGGTTCTGCGGGAAGCGGGCAAAACGGATATGGAAAGGCTTTCCCGCTTCCTTTACGAGCACGGCGGGGAAATGGCCCGCGTTACCCTGCGCTACGCCGCGGAAAAATTTCCGCCGGAGGAGCGCCTAAAGCTGCTGGAAGCTACGAAAAAAGGATAAAAAGCCCTTTAAGGAATAATATCCCCCGTAAGAGAGCCGTTCTCATCGCCTGTGATCAGCACGTTTACGAAGCGGTTAGGGGGAATATCTGCGGAAAGGACCACCGGCATATAGTTGTCTGAACGGCCCTTTCCGCCGCGCTCCGTAAGGACCCGGCATATTTTGCCTTTCATGGCCCGCATGGAGGCAAGAGAAACTTCGTCCCACATACCGCGCAGCAGGGACGCCCTGGCTTCCTTTTCCCCCTTGGAAAGACGGCCTTCCATACCGGAAGCGGCCGTGCCCTTTCTCTCCGAATAGGGGAAAACGTGTATAAAATCCGCCCCGGCTTTTTTCAGGGTTTGTACCGTGTCCCCGAAATCGGCTTCCGTTTCGCCGGGAAACCCTACGATAACGTCGCTGCCTATCG
Organism: uncultured Deferribacterales bacterium; assembly: GCA_947853665.1. Lineage (GTDB taxonomy): Bacteria > Chrysiogenota > Deferribacteres > Deferribacterales > Mucispirillaceae > CANTXF01. The sequence continues at coordinate 40,930 of CANTXF010000066.1, forward strand.
TAAGATCCTCCACCCGCTTTGCGGCGTTTACGGCCGCGTTTATATAATCGGCGGCAAAATATCGTCTGCCCATGGCTTTAAGTATTTTATCGGAACCGCTCTGGAGGGGTATATGCAGATGGGGGCATATCCTTTCCCTCCGCTCCGCCATAAGGCCTACGAGCTTATCGGTTATCTCCCCCGTTTCCACGGAGCTGAGCCTTACACGGTAATCCCCGGGGATTTCCGTAACGGCTTCCAGCAGCTCCGCAAGGCCGTATGGCGTTCCCCTGCCGTACATTCCTATATGTATGCCGACGAGAACTATCTCTTTAAAACCCCTTTCCACAAGCAGGGCGAAATCGGCCAGAGCCTCTTTGTAAGGCTTGCTGCGGGGCTTTCCCCGGAGGGAGGGTATTATGCAGTAGGCGCAGCCCGCGTCGCAGCCGTCCTGTATTTTGAAAAAGGCTCTCGTTTTAGACGTTCCGACGGAAGGGCCCCCGCCGTAAAAGGGAGCGTTTTCCACAGGGACGAGGCCGTCCGTAAGAGAAATGATATGCTCTTTAAGAGAACCCTTGGAGCCGTTCGTAACGACCGCGTCGGCGCCCAGGGCTTTAAAATCCGTACCGGAAAGGCCCGTAAGGCAGCCGGTAACGATTATGCGCGCTTCGGGGCGTTTTCTGCGCATGGCGGACACGCAGGAGGCGCACCTTTTAGCCGCCGTTTCCGTAACGGCGCAGGTGTTTATCACAATAACGTCCGCCTCCGCCGGGGGAGCCGCGGCAAATCCGAGAGCCGCCAGCTCTCCGGAAACGAACTCGTCCTCCGAAGCGTTTACCTTGCACCCGAAAGTCATAAACCCTATTTTCAAGAATATCTCCGTTATTAAATTTCCCGGCGGCTGCTCCATAGCCCGGATAATTATGAAGGAAAAGGCTGTAATCCCCCTGTTAAAATACGCGCCGCCATGCCGGAGCTTACGCCCGATCACCGGCCGGGTGCAGGCCGCCGCCCCGGCGAAAACCGCCCGCAGCCGCAAATTCCTTTTATAAAAAGCGATAATATGTTATATTAACATACCATGAAAGAAAACAGTAAATCAGCAAAAAAAATCCTAAAGACGGCTGTAATCCTGCTGGCCGTTCTGGCTTTAGCCGTGGGAGCCTGGAAGGCGCGTTTCATCTTTAATTTTTCCGACGCAAAAATAGATATGTTCACTAAGCCCTCCGCAAAAACGGCAAGCGTGTACGGCTCCTACTCCGTAAAGGTGCAGAAAGCCGCTTCCGGCGTATATTACGTTAAAATAAAAGACCTTATATGCGACGCCGCGCCGGACGACGACGGCGCTCCCCATTATTTCCGGGTGGATTTAACGCTGGAAACGGCGGACGAAAAAACGGCGGAACTTTTAAAAAAGGGTGAAAAGGAGCTGACGGCGGCTCTCAGAAATACCATGAAATATTTACGCCTGCGAGACCGCAACGCGGAAAGGATAATGGACTACATAAAAGACCACGCCGAACGCAGCGCGGAAAGGATAGCCGGGAGGGGATCGGTGCGGGGAGTTTATTTCGAATCTTTCCTGAGCCAGTAGGGGCGATTTCATGTACGGCTTGACTTAATACGGCCGTAAAGGTAAAAGGGGTAAGGTCCGTATGGGGAATCTTTATTAAAAAATGAGAAAAATCTATCTTAACCTGCCCACGCTTAAGGAGCTGGAGAAGCTCCTGTCGGAAACCTTTTCCCTGTCGGATACCGTTACGGGCGCGGATATCGTAATTACGGAAGGCGAGCTGGATTTCATAAGCGGAAAGCTTGTAATCTCCCTTTCCGACGAAAAGCGAGATTCCAGGGGCACGGTATATATAAGCGGCCGCCTTTCCACGGAAGCCATATACAGGGCTATCCGCGCCTCGGTGGACACATACTCCGTCACCGCAGGCCCCATCCCTTTAAGCCCCGCCTACCATGTGCTCAAAGACAGCGACCCCAAGGTGGGCTATCTCGTCAAAAAGCTTGAAAACATCCTCAACGCCGCAGCGGAAAGCATAGTGGAAATAGATTACGACGGCAGCGTGCTTTTCCATAACAAAAAATTTGCGGAAACCTACGATTCGGCAAATTCCGTAATAGAAGGGAACATATACGCCATTTTCGACATAGAAACGGTAAACGTGCTGCGTCAGGCCATATCCTCCATGACGTCGGAAGAACCCGTCGATTTCTCCGGCCGCATGAAAAACCGCTCCGGCTCCATGATACTTATAGAAGGCCACATATCCGCCCTGCCGGGTGATACTTCCCACTATGAAATAATATTCGAGGACGTTACGGAAAAGCTGCGGCGTATGCAGGAAACGAAAAAAATGGAGGAACGCTCCATAATCGCCGGTTTTTCCCGCCACCTTTCCCACAACGTAATGAACGCCCTTACGGCGGCCGGGGGTTTCATACGCCGCGTAAGGGCCAAAACGGAAAACACCCTGCATATGCAGAACCTCTGGCATATAATAAACGACAAGCTGCTGCTTATAGAGGAAATAGTCGCCGGATACAACGACTATACCCACGCCATATCCTTGAGAAAAACGGAAAAAATAGACCTGGCGGCTTTTTTCGAGGAGCTTGTAACAGCCGTCTCACTAAAGCGGGTGGACAGGAGCTTTACCGCCTATCTCTACAAATTTACGGACAACTACACCCTTTCCTACGACTTTTCAAAGGCGGCACCCTTCGAGGCGGAAGGCAGCCGTATGTTTCTGAAGCTGGCCCTCTGCTATATATTAAAGGACAATATCAGATATTTTTCGGGAAACCTGCCTCTCGAATACGAAATAACGGCGGAAACGGGAGAAGATAACTTCGTACTTTCCATACTGGTAAAAAATGTGGAAGTGCCAGAGCAGATAATAGAAACCATGCTCAAGCCCTGGGACCACCAGATGCTTACCCAGAGCTTCGACTACTGGGGGGTAATGATAGCCGCCGCCGTAATGGAAAACCACAACGGCAGGGTAACGGCATTCCGGAGCGGCTCCCGTCTGAGGCTCGACATGGTATTCGACAAATATCAGAAAACATGGGAACCTTCCCCCCCCCGAAACAAATAGCTTTATAAATACAAACGCCTTACCGGTTTTTCCGTAAGGCGCGAAATATTTTTCCGGAGTATCATCAGATGCGGGATATAGTTGAAAAAGCGTCCGTACTGGCGGAATCGCTGCCTTATATAAGGAAATTTTACGGCAAGACTTTCGTAATAAAATACGGCGGCCACGCCATGGAGAACGAGGAGCTTCAGTACTGCTTCGCTCAGGACGTTACGCTGCTTAAATTTATCGGCATAAATCCGGTAGTCGTTCACGGAGGCGGCCCCCAGATCGGGGAGCTGCTGAAACGGCTGGGCGGAAGCAGCGCATTCGTAGGGGGCATGAGGGTCACGGACGAAGCCACCATGGAAGCCGTCGAAATGACCCTGGCCGGCAAAATCAACAAAAGCATAGTAACCCTTATAAATAAAGCCGGCGGCAAAGCCGTGGGCCTTTCCGGCCGGGACGGCGGCATGATAAAGGCAAAAAAACTCCTTGTGGAAACGACGGACCCGGACGGCAGCAAAATAAAGGCCGACATCGGCCTTGTAGGGGAAGTAACCGGCGTCAATACGGAAGTGCTTGAAACCATGGCGGGTCATTTTATCCCGGTTATAGCCCCCGTCGGCGTGGGGGACGATTTTAAGGCCTACAACATAAACGCCGACTCCGTGGCTGGCAGCATAGCAGCCGCCATAAAGGCGGAAAAGCTCCTGCTCCTTACGGACGTGGACGGCGTGAAGGACGGAAGCGGCAGCCGCATATCGACCATTTACTTAAGCGAAATACCCTCCCTTAAGGAAAGCGGCGTCCTCTACGGCGGCATGATACCCAAAATAGACTGCGCCGCCACCGCCATAGCGGGCGGAGCGGGCAAGGCGCACATTATAGACGGGCGGATAAAACATTCCCTGCTGCTTGAAATATTTACCGATTCTGGCGTAGGGACGCAGATACTCCATGACTGAAAAAACGCCCCGAAGGTTTATCGAGGAAATCGTCTCCCCGGCCTGCAATGGGGACAGGGCCGTAATAGCCGCTTTCGAGGCGGTGCCGCGAAAGCTTTTCGTGGAAGCGGCCATGCAGGCTCAGGCTTACGAAGACCTTGCCCTGCCGATAGGCATGGGGCAGACCATATCCCAGCCCTCCACCGTGGCCCATATGCTTTCAAAGCTAGAGCTGTCCCCATCCGATTCCGTTCTTGAAATCGGGGCTGGCTCCGGGTTCGTGACGGCCCTGCTTTCCTTTATGGCAAAGCAGGTATACGCAGTAGAGAGGATACCGGGCCTGCTTGAAAAGGCCAGGAAAACCATAAGGGCCATGGGTATAAAAAACGCCCTTTTCCGCTCCGGCGACGGAGGAGCCGGGTGGGACGAATTTGCCCCTTTCGATAAAATAATCGCCTCGGCGGGGGCAAACTCCCTTCCAAAAGCCCTGCCGGAGCAGATAAAGGACGGCGGCATAATCCTTATCCCGGTAAAAGGCCGCCTTATGCGCTATCGCATGGAAAAGGGAGCCATAACTGAAGAAAAGGGTGCGCCCGTGTCTTTCGTGGATTTTATAGGCAGCTGACAGGGCGCTTTTTTAAGGTTTTGGCACGCGGTTTGCTATATCATTTTCGTAAAATCCCTTTTGGAGCGAAAGTGATGAAACGAGCCATAGCGACAGCATTTTTTATAATATTCACGGCCACGGCCTCCCAGGCGGCGGTTAAACTGCGGGATCTGGCCCAGGTGGAAGGAATCAGGGACAACCAGCTTATAGGATACGGCCTTGTGGTGGGCCTTAACGGTTCCGGCGACAAAAACAATACGGAATTTACCGTCCAGTCCCTCGTGAACATGCTGGACAGAATGGGCATCACCGTAAGCCAGAACGACGTTAAGGTCAAAAACGTGGCCGCCGTTATGGTAACGGCCAAGCTGCCTCCCTTCGCAAAATCCGGCAACAAGATAGACATTACCGTTTCCTCCATAGGGGACGCCAAAAGCCTGGAAGGCGGCACCCTTCTCCTTACGCCCCTTCTGGCTGCAAACGGCCTTACCTACGCGGTAGCCCAGGGGCCTCTTTCCGTAGGCGGCATGAACGTTTCCGCAGCAGGCGCGGGAGTGATCAAAAACCACCCGACAGTAGGCGTGATACCCAACGGGGCAACCGTTGAAAAGGAAGTCGATTTCGCTCTCGACCAGAACTATTTTAACCTGGCCTTCAATACCATGGGCATAGCCGACATCGTGCAGGCCAAAAGCGCCATAAACGGCTTCATAGGGGCCAACGTGGCCACCATAACCTCCCCCACCAGCATACGCGTTGAAGTGCCGGGGGAATTCAAAAACAATTATTACGATTTTTTAAGCAGCCTCCTCAACATAGAGATACAGCCGGAAACCTTCGCCCGGGTAATAGTAGACGAAAGAACAGGGACCATCGTCATGGGGGCCGACGTGCGCATAAGCACCGTAGCGGTAGCCCACGGCAACCTTACCATAACCATAAGCAACCAGGTGGAAATCAGCCAGCCTAACCCTCTCTCCATGGGGCAGACGGTAACGGCCCAGACCACCCAGGTAAACGTGGCGGAAGAAAAATCCAAACTGATGATAGTGCCGGAGGGCGTTACCATATCCGACCTTGTAAAGGCCCTGAACGCCATAGGCGTGACCCCGAGAGACCTTATATCCATATTGCAGGCCATAAAGGCCGCAGGCGCCCTGCACGCCGACCTGGAGCTGATGTGATGAACCTGAGCATAACGCAGACGGAAACCGCCCTTAAACCAACGGAAGAAAAAACAAGGGCCCAGAAAGACAAGGAGCTGCGGGAGACCTGCGCAGCTTTCGAGGGAATGTTTTTGCAGATGATGATGAAAACCATGCGTCAGGCTTCCGTGGAATCCACCCTGGTAAAGAAAAGCGGCGGAGAAAAGATCTTTACGGAAATGCTGGATCAGGAATACGTGAACCTGGCCGCCAAAAACGGCAGCTCCGGCCTGGGCGGGACTCTGTACGAGCACCTGAAAAACACCCTGCCGGAATACAGGGAGCAGGGAAATTATTTCCCCGCCGATGCGGGCATCAGAGCCTACGAAGCGGAAAAGGCGCTGAAAACCGCCGGAAACACAGGCTCCGCCGTGGATTTTATAAAATAAAAACGGCGTGGCACATATATTGCTTTAGAAATAAACAGGAGAAAAATACACGTCTGCCGAAAGGAACGGCGGAAAGATTTTCTTAAAGGAAAAAGGGCGAAAGCCGTTTTTATAAAAAACTTGTAAAAACGGCTAAAGTTATTTAAACTTGTGCCGATAGGGTAAACAGCACCTGGAGGAATCCATGAGAATCGACGGCAAAGCACAGTTGGGTACGGAACAGCTTGAATACGCCTCCCGCAGCAAAAAGACGGATAAAAAAGGCGTAAACGGCGAAAAAGCGGCCGATGCCCGTTCAGCGTCCGGTTCGGACGCCGTGGTAATCTCCGGCAAAGCCAAAGAAACCGTATCTCTGGCCCGCGCCCTGAAAGAAATGCCCGAAGTGCGCAATGACAAGGTGGCCGAGCTTAAAGCCCGCGTGGCCGACGGCTCCTACAACGTTTCCGGCAGAGATATTGCCGAAAAAATAGTGTCTTCCGCCCTTAACGGTCTGTTTTAAAGAAAATCCTTCCACGGCTTTGTAAAATAAGCCTTCGCCCGTTCTCCGGCCCGACACGGAGGACAAATTATGGAATCGGTTCGGAATCTTATCGAGCTTCTCAAATCTCAGCTTGCCCTTTACACGGAAATAAAGGACGCTCTCGCCCGGGAAAAGCAGGCCATCGTTGAATGGAAATTTACGGACACGCCCCGCCTTATCAGGGAGAAGGACGCGCTTTTCAGCAAAGAGCGCATACTGGAAGAAGCAAGAAAGACTCTGGCCGGACGCACGGCGGAGGAATACGGCATATCCGAAACCAACCTTCAGGCCATAATCGAGGCCTGCCCCGACGAAGAAAGCAGGCGGGAGCTTTCCTCCCTGCGGGAAAAGCTCTACGGCACGGCAGTGGAAATAAACAACGAAAACCTTTCGCTTAAAATACTTTACTCCACAAACATACGGCTGATAAACGACCTTTACGCGAAAATGGGATACAGCCCCACGAATAAATACGGCATGGAAAAAGCCAGAAACGCGGCCGCCAGGCCGTCGTCCATATCGGCGCTGGGCTAAGGGAGCATGATAAAATGAGCAACCTTTTCGGAATGATATGGACCGGGGTTTCCGGCATAAACGCGGCGCAGGTAGGGCTGGACGTAACGGGCAACAACATCGCCAACATGAAAAACGAAAACTATTCCCGCCAGTCCGTCGCTCTCGTAAGCGGAAAGCCTCAATATACGGTAAACGGGCAGATGGGAACGGGCGTCCGGGTGGAAAGGATAGAAAGGGCCTACGACGAGCTGCTGGCAAAAAGCGTGCGCAATGAAACATCCGCGTACAGCTATTATTCATCCCTCCAGGGCTCGCTTAAAGAGGCCATGCTTTATTTTAACGAGCTTGAAGCAGGCTCTGGACTGGGAGACGCCCTCCAGGATTATTTCGACGCCTGGCAGGACCTGGCGAACTCCGCAACGGACGGCTCCGATTCCCCCACTATAAAAAGAACCACCCTTCTTGAGAAAGCCACCACCCTTACGCGGAAAATACAGGAAGGATACGCCTCTCTGAAAGATTTGAAATCCAATGCCGATTATAATATCCAGAGCGATATATCAAGCATAAACCTGAAAATACAAAGCATTGCCGACCTGAACAAGCAGATAGCCGCGGCGGAATTTGCCAACCAGCCCGCCAACGACCTGCGGGACGCCAGGGACGCTCTCGTTGACCAGATATCCCAGTTTACGAGCGTTACCACTTACGAGCGGGAAAACGGCCAGATAGCCCTTATGGTGGGAGGCCAGGCCATAGTTGACGGGCCCAGCGCCTATATGCTTGAAGCGGTGGAAAACACCGAGACGGGCAAGCTGGAAATATTGTGGAAATCGGGAAACAAAAACGCCAACCCCGTTAATATAACGGATAATATGTCCTACGGCACTCTGGGCGCCAACATAAAAATGCGCAACGAGCTTCTGGACGGATATATGAACCAGTTGGACGACCTTGCCTCCACCATAATAACCGAGACGAACCGCATACATTCCGCCGGGCAGGGTCTGGAGCGTTATTCGCAGATAACGGGCACGAACGGGGTGGAAAACCCGAAATTCACCCTTGGCTCCGATTTGGGAAAACTCCCTTACAAAATAGAAGAAGGCACTTTCCGCATAAGCGTGCACTGGTCCTCCACCAACGAAAATGGAGAGGAAACAGACAACGAATTCAATATAGATATAGACGTGGACCCGGCCAAAGACAATATGTATTCCATCATAGATAAGATCAATATGGCTTCGGGCGGCAAGGTTACGGCGTCCCTCTCTTATGAAAACGGACTCAGCCTTACGGCGGGAAGCGGATATACCATAGCTTTCGGCGAGGATACCTCCGGCTTTCTCGTGGCGGCGGGGATCAACGGCTTCTTTACCGGCACATCGGCCAGCGATATAGACGTATCCAGCGTAATAGCCGATAACCCTCAGCTTATAGCCACCTCCAAAACGGGAGCGGAAGGAGACAACCAAAACGCGGCCCTTCTGGCGAAGCTGGGCAATACAACGCTGGCTTCCGCAGGCGGAACCACCTTAAGCGGCTTTTACGGCGCGTTTATAGGGCAGATGACTTCGGAAAAAAGCCAGGCCGACGTTTTCGCCGCGACTAAGCAGATGTCCTCCGAGCAGCTTTCCACAAGGCTGCAATCCATACGGGGCGTTTCTGAAAACGACGAGCTTCTGAACATGAGCCTTTTTCAGAGAGTGTTCGAGGCAAACTCCAGATACGTCAACACCGTGGACGAAATGCTCAACACCCTTATAAACGGTCTTGGCTCGGCTGGCAGGTAATTTGCTAAATAAAATTCAGCGGACGGAGATTCCGGCGAACACGGCTTGCCCGCGGTTTTAGGAAAAGAAAACCGGGCAGGAACCGGCAAAGGGGAATTTTAAAGAACCGGGTTCAGGATGAACACGGCTTATCGCCGGTTTTCAGGAGAGAAAACCGGCGCACATCATATATCAGGAGTATATAATGCGTATAACATTCAATATGCAGGCCAACAAATATATGAGCAGTATCGGAAACAGCCTTTCGGCCATATCCGAAGCCCAGGACAGAGTGAACCTGAAGCGCAACCTGCTGAATCCGGAGGACAACGCCTCCGCATATATCGCGGCGTACAGCGTTCAGCGCATGATAGACGACCTGAAACAGTTTACGGTAAACGGGGAAAACGCCTCAAAATGGCTTACCGATGCGGATAACGCATTACAGGAAGCCATGGAGCTTATATCCCAGGCCAAAAACGATTACGCCGTCGGAGGAAACTCCGACTCCAACAACGCCGAAAGCCGGGCCGCCATGGCGGAAAAGGTTCTGGAAATATACGACACCCTTATGGACATAGCCAACTCCACGTCTATGGGGCAGTATCTTTTCAGCGGCTTCGCAACGGGCACAAAGCCTTTCCAGAGCGGCGGCAACCAGGTATCGGCCGTTACCTCCCTTTCACGCAACGGGGGAGAGGTCTCCTCAAAGTCGGTTTTCAGCGACCTGCCGGAGCTTAAAAGCGGCAAATACACAGCCAAAATAACGGTAAAAAACGGCATCGGCACTCTGACCCTGATAGACGATTCCGGCAATAAAATGATCCTAGATTCCAACGGTTCAGACGAATCCGGCACGAAAGGCAACGGCTCCTCCAACGAGCTTACTTTCGAATACAAACCGGGGGCGGTAATAAACACGGGGCGCGGAATATCCATAACGCTCCCCGATTCGGAAGAATCCTCCGTCAATCTCCAGTTTACCTATAAAGCCGGTTCCGAGATGAATTACGCCGGGGACATGGGCTCCATACTGGCGCAGATCGGCTATAATCAGGACGTAGCCATAAACGTGCCCGGCGGAAATATTTTTACCCAGTCCTACAAAACGCTGACTGGCACCAAACTGAACACGGTAAACGGGCTTGCCGCCACCCTGTCCAGCTATTTCAGCCAGCTTGACAAAGCAAATTCCAATATAGGCGATTCCATAAAGATCTCCGGCACGGACCACATGGGAAACCCTGTGGGCGCGGCGAAAGTCCTTTCACCGATAAATCCGGACCTTAACCTTTCAAACGCGTCGGAAAAAGAGCGCACCCTTATGGTGGGCTACGGCGATAAAATGTATAAGATAGTAGTGCCCCAAGGGGCCTACGCGACGGCGGACGACCTGGCGGCGGCAATAAACAACCAGCTTAAATATGCCGAATACGTGGGCAATATAAACGTGCCCGAAGCCGGCTACGACGATATGGACCACTACTCATCAGCCGTTATGAACCAGATTAAAAACGGAGCCTTCGAAGGGGAGCTTACGGAAGCGGACAGGCAGAAATACTCCGTGGACCTTTCCGGGGAAATAAAAGTCGGCACCGACGGGGACAGGCTCCAGTTTGTAACGTCCAAAACCGGAGACAACGTGCGCATGACGGTTTCCGGCCTTGATCAGAATATGCTGGGCTTTAAAAACATGACGGCCGGGGGCGAGGGCAAGGACACCACCTTCGAAATAGGCTACGAGTTCCATAAAGAGGGGGTAAACCAGATAAAAACCACCCATTCGGATATGGACCTCAGCGGAACCAACTATACCTTTTTCATAAACGGCACCATGATAAGCCTCAACAAGCCCGCGACGGTAATAACAAACAATGAACTTCAGAACCAGACGTTTCCCACGGGAGCGGGAGACCCGGACTATGTGATCAATATAAACGGCAAGGAAATAACCGTCCCCGCCAAAAATTTCGACGGCACGGACACGGGAGCCCTCGCAGCCATAAACGAAGCCATAGAAGCGGCCGGGCTGGGAGCGGACGCGCGGGTAACGAGAGTGGATACGGCGCAGGGAGAGCTTGATTACGATACGGCTTCTCCCTCCGCAAAAGAGATAGAGTTCGAGCTGGATAAGGCGATAAAGGCGGCCGGGCTGGGGTTTTCCTTCGGAGCAAGCGTTACCCAGGCTGCCCCTCCCGCGGCCCTGGGCACATACGACGTTTCCTTTACCATGAGCAACAACAATATAGACAGGGACACCCAGCTAAGCACGTCCTTCTACGACACTACAACCGTGCCCCCTTCCTCCAGCATGGAATCCTACACTCCGGACAGGTTCGGCACGAACGTGGCAAAAGAGCATACGCTGAACGACCTTGCGGACTTTATAAAGGAGCTTTACGACGATTCCGTATCGGTAACCATGGATGGGGGCAAGCTGGTGATAAAGGACCTGCGCAGCGGCTCCAGCAAGCTGAACGTAAACATAAACGGCCTTAACCAGGGCATAAGCCATCCTACCGACCAGTCTACGGTAATGGGCGGCAAATACGTCGGCACCAAGGACGACGAGTGGCAGGTGAAGGTAATATCCACCCTCACGAACTCCGGCCAGAGGGACGTTCGCGTGGTAATAAGGGATTCCTCCGGCACGGAAATATACAACCAGCTTACGGAAAACTATCTGGGCGGGGAAATAAAGCTCCCCTACGGAGTGACCATAACGCCTAACACCATGGGCATACCAAACCCGGCCGACCCCACGCTTAAGGAAAAAATTTCCGAATTTGACATAACCCTTACGGCTAAAGGCAACGTGGGCTTCGGAGATATGAACGTTACAGAGGACGGAAAAAACGTAAATATCTTCCGCTCCCTCCAGAACCTGGCCAACGCCCTTAAATATAATATCACGAAAAACGGCTTCTCGGAGCCTTCCGCCTGGAAGGACGAAAGCCTTTCATCCACTGCCAGCCCTTATTTCGACGGAACGTTTAAAGGCACCTTTAACGACCAGTGGAAATTTGAAATAGAGCAGTACAACGGCAAAAACGATATTTTTCTGCAGAACGAGTACACGCAGAGCTCCGGGGAAATAAAATACGAGCAGAGCCTTATAGATAAGCTGGGGAGCGAAATATCCTTCGGCGTGGATTTATACGACAACGTAACGGGCGATTCCTCCAGAGTGGACGTAAAAATCGACTTTTCAAAGGCAAAGCCCCCCGTGACGGACTCGGCCTCCGCTCAGGAATACATACTTAAAGAGCTGAACTCCAACGAGGAGCTTATAAAGCAAGGCGCGCGCTTTGTGGCTTCGGACGGAAAAATAGTGATGCAGTCCGGCTCCGGCACCAAAATAGCCACCTTCGCAAACACCGCCACGGGAGGCGCAAGGGCCCTTACGGCCTCCGTAATGGGCTTCGACGCGGTATCTAACGGCAAGCTGGGAGAATTTCCCATGACTATGGCCGCGGACGCCGTAATACATATTTCAGACCCGGGAGCGGCTAACGACCCGGTAGCTTCCCCGGCTTACCCCTTAAGGGACATTACCATACCCGCCGGAACATACGACACCCCGGAGGACCTTCTCGCCGCCGTAAACGCGGAGCTTGCAAAAGCGGAGCCGGACGGCGCATCGGGCAGGATAACGGCGGTCCTCGACGCTTCCGGCGGCATACAGTTTAAAAATCAGGACGGCACCTATGTGGAAACCACTGTGGACGCCGGAGCCGCCAACCCTCTCAACATCGCCCTCGAAACAGGCCCCGGCGGACGGGCGGACGTATTCGCCCCGGCGGCCCAGAAGCCGAAAACGGACCTCAGCGAAGCGGGAGAGGAAGCAAGGACGCTGAAATTCACATATACGGAAGGCACGCCGCCCCAGGAAAAAACGGCAATAATAACCCTCGACAAAAAATCCTACGGCTCTACCGAGGAAATAGCCCTTGCCATAAACGAAAAACTGGCGGCCCAGGGTATAGCATCCGCCGATATGAAAGCGGTGGTGGGAAGCGACGGCAAACTGACATTCGCCGGAAGCAGCGGCAATATATCCAACATGACCGTGCAGGGCGACGCGGACGCCACATTAGGCTTTACTAAAGCCGGAGACGAGGCAAAAATAAAAATTACCGGCAGCGACGGCTCTCTTGTGCAGGAAGTTACCCTTTCCACGGCAAACCAGACCGTTCATGTTTCGGACGGCCTTTATCTGGGCTTCGACAAAGGCACTCTTAAAGCCACCGATTCCTTTACCGGGGCTGTCGGAAGCGGCATAGAAAACGAAATAGGCGTTCTGGACCAGGCAGAAAAGCAGATACTCGAGGCCGTTACTCTCGTGGGCAACAGGGGCTCCCGTGTCGAAAGCGTGGCAAAGTTTCAGGAGACCCTGACCACCTCCGCCGAAAACACGAAGGCCCAATACCTTGGCTCCACGGACCTGGACCAGATAAAGGCGGCCACCGACCTGCAAATGGCAAAAACCGCCTACGAATCCGCCCTTGCGGCGGCCAGCACGATTTTATCAATCTCTCTGCTGGATTTCTTGAATTAATTAGGGTAAAAAGGAGTTCCTATCATGGATACCAATTCGGCGGCAGCCGCCGGTAAAGAGGAGAAAATGGGCTTACTGAAAATCAATTCGCCAAAATTAGGCCCCATCGAATATAAAGAGGACGACCTTATAACCCTGAGCTCGCCTCTTTTGGGATTTCCGGAGCTGAACGATTTTCTGCTTATCTCCAACGACACATCCTATCCCTTTCTCTGGTTTCAGTCGGTGGAGGACCCTAACACCTGCTTCATACTGGTGGAGGCCGGCACCTTTTTTAAGGACTATAAGCCGGTTATAAATAAAAGGGAATCCAAGGTGCTTGCCATAAGCGATATGAAGGAAGTAAAAATCTTCTGCATCGTGGTGGTGCCGGAAAACCCTAAAATGTCCACGGCCAACCTGCGGGCTCCCCTCGTGATAAACTTTGAAAAAAAACTTGCAAAACAAATCATTCTTGATGATGATACGTGGAAAATAAAAACTCCACTATTCCAATAAGCGGGTAACAATGCTTGTACTGTCACGGAAGACAAACGAAAGTATAATGATAGGGGACTCTATCGAGGTAAAGGTCGTGGACGTTATCGGCCGCACCGTCAAGCTGGGCATCGAAGCCCCCAGGGACGTGGCCGTTCACCGTAAGGAAGTCTACGAAGCCATCAAGGACGAAAACCTACAGGCCGTTCCTAAGGAAAATATAATCTCGCTGCTGGAATACTTTAACAAACAGAAAAAGTAATGCGTCCCAAACACAGCGAAACGCCGGCGGAACTGCCGTTAAAAGATTTAAAAATACCGCCCGAAGCCATCAACTGTCTGGAATCCATAGAATTTGCCGGGCCTATCGTCCTTGTGGACGATGAAGAAACGCTGCAATACGCCTTAAAACGCATTAAAGAAGCCCGCCGTACCGGTTTCGACACGGAATCCCGCCCGGCATTCATAAAAGGGCAGAAGTTTCCCGTTTCCATAATACAGTTTTCCCTGCCCGACGAGGCTTTTATAATAAAGCTGAAAAAACTTGGCCTGCGGAAGGAAATAAAAGAAATACTTTCCGACGCTTCCGTGGAAAAAATAGGCGTCGGCGTATGCGACGATATCAAGCGGCTCCAGGAGCTTGGTTTTTTCAGGCCCGGCGGTTTTACGGACCTTGCAGATATGGCGAGAAAAAAGGGGCTTATCCAGTCCGGAGCAAGATCCCTTACGGCAAGATACCTTGGCAGAAAGCTCGTAAAAAGCTCCCAGAAAACCAACTGGGCCAGAGACGGGCTTACGGAACGCCAGCTGCGCTACGCGGCCACCGACGCCTGGATATGCCTGCATCTTATATCCCCCCTTAATGCCGACCGGACTGATTATTTCGCCCTGCGCAGGCAGGAGGAGACCGGCCTTGAGGAAAACGGCGGAGAAAACAGCCAAGCCGGTGCAGGCGTTGAAGCGTAAGGTCCTCGTTTTCGCTTCCGGCCTTATGGGAGAGCTGACACTGAAGCTGCTGGCTTCCCGCGGGCGTTTTCCCGAGGTGGCTTCAAACCCGCCGGAATCCATGAGGCGCAGAGCCACGGGAAAAATTTTCTCCCTTTCCGATAAATTTAAAATATACGAAACCGGCGGAGCAAAATTTTCCCATGCGGAAGGCTCCCTGCCTGAAGCCGACTGCGCCGTTACCATAGACTGGGCAAAAGATTTTTTTCACGGCTGCCCGGCTCCATATCCGGTTTACCACACACATCCCAGCCTGCTTCCCCTTTACAGAGGGTATGGCGCAATAAGCGAGCAATTTCTGCGGGGAGTAAAAATATCCGGCCTTACGGCCTATCTGGACGGCGAAGGCATCGACGCGGGAGACATAGTCTTTCAGGAAAAAATCAAAATATCCTACGGAGACATCCCGGCGGATTTCATAAGAGCCTGCGCCGCTTCATGCGCCCGTTTCATAGGTATGCTGGAAGACGGGGCGGAATTTGAGGCCCGGCCCCAGAACCACGAAAAAGGCTTTTACATGGCCAGGACAAGAGGGCGGCAGACGGTTATAGATTTTAACGCCTCGGCAGGAGCCGTATATAATTTTATTACGGCTTATGCCTACCCTTTTTCGGGAGCCGTATTCTACCACGGGGGCGCAAAATGCAGAGCGACCCGGTGCGCAGTGGAAAAATGGGCGGGGGAATACGGAGAGCCGGGCATGGTAACAGCCAAATCGGACTACGGCATCGAGGTGGCCTGCGGAGAAGGCACGGTAGTAATCGGGGAAATATATAAAAACGGCCTTATAAAAGCCTCCCGCTCCGATATAGAGCCGGGCGACACGGTTTACTGATTAAAGATCGGAAACCTTTTCTTCAAATAAGCGTTCTTTCATTAAAAATCTTCCATCCTTTTCCATACATTTAGTTTTTAATGCGGCTTCACCTCTATATATAATATTAGGGCATCTGCCTTTACCGGAAATTATCCGCACATGGAGTTTTTTATAATTATTAAGTAAACCTTTCAACTGTTCTATCGTACTTAGCATTTGCTCGATAGCTTTTTTTATATCGCGGCCGCCTTTAAGCTCTATAAGGCAGGCAGTGTTTTTTTGGCACATAAAAAGCCCGTAGTCGCATCTTTTTAAACCGTCACTGCCATATAAGCCGCCGTCAATTTTTACTTTTGAGATGCAATCTCCCATATCGTTCTTTAGGCGGTATTCCAGGTTATTTTCCTTGCATAATATTTCACTGCTATGCAAAACCGGAAAATCTTTTATACGCTCTCCCGGAAAACTGCCCGCCCTATGCCAGCATTTTCTGCTTCCGATAAGGCATTCTGTTTCTTTTTTCTTATCGGGCATCATATTTTATTTCCAAAAGTCTATCGTATTCGCTTCTTATGGTTTCAGAAACTTCGTCTATTGCCTCCGCCTTTATCATATTAAGCTCATAGTCGAAAATATCTTTCACCTTACCATCATTTAAGAAATATGCGGAAACCTTTTCTTCCGGCAGCCAAAAAGCCCTGTCGATGATTTTATCGGTTTTTGTAGCGTCCACTTTTCCGGAAATATTTCCTGCAATTAAATTATTTATGGACGTCAATATATACGGGCTGTGGGTGGTAATCATTATCTGGCTGTTGTTTACATAATTTTTAAATAAAACCAGCAGCTTAACTATATTATACTGCGCTTCCGGGAATAAATGGGCTTCAGGCTCTTCAAATATTGCAAAGGCGCTTTGTCTTTCAATAATAAGCACATATACCATTGCCAATATCCATAAGGACTCCTGCTGGCCGGAAGATGATACTGATAATTTGGTATATTTATTTCCGCTGTGGTATATTCTTTCCTCGCCGTCTGATTGCTTATACTCGCCGTTAAGAACGCTTTTTATCAGATTTCTGGCTTTTGCGGCAATGGCACGGTCGGGAGCGCGGTTTATTTGTCTGAAAGTTCTTTCCGCTGCTTCAAGCCCTCCGCTTACCTGGGAGCTTATCCTTTGAATAGCTTTTAAAAAATCCTCCGTGATAAAATCGGGAAGCGTAATATTTTTAACAATCTGCCCTGAAAGGAGAGTTAAAAGCGAGCGGCCGGCAGGAACGAATACGGGAGTATTTTTAGAATTAAAGATTTTTGACGCTTCATCATAAAAAGATTTTCGCTCGAATTCATCAAAATCTTTTATTTTAGCACTTAAAAAGCTTATATGTTTTTCACTGTTTTTTTCATATCCATTTACTCTGAGCAGCAAATGCAGGACTTCATCCCGCGTAGTCCTGTCAAATCTGATATTTATGTAAGATTTATAGTCATCTTTTCCCGGTCTCTGAGAAATCCCTACCCACCTGTCTTCCGACTCGTTAAAATAATACGTTATCTCCATAAAAGGCTCATGAAATACCGGGCCAAAAAGAGCGATAAATTTACTTTTAAGATATTTATTGAATTCCCTTATAATATATTGTTCCCGTATATTTTCATCTTTATAACCGGCGATCCATAAGGGTATGGATTTAAAAAAATACACCAGCTTTGCGATAGTGCTTTTTCCGCTGGCCTGCCTGCCTATCAATATGGTAAAATCGTTTAAATTAATATCGCATCTTTCTATGGGGCCAAAATTTTCTATAGAAAGTTTTGCCATAAAGCCTCCTTAAAAAACGCGGCTATGCCTTTATATTTATCAAAGTAATGTATGGAAGATATTTATAATACAGCGGCTTGCGGCGGCAATAAACAATAAGACCGAAGCGTTTGGCAAAGCACTGTATAAAGGGCTTAGCCCGAGTTTGCCTTCCCGCGTAGATATTATTATGAATGCTTGCGATACCTTAAGAACTGATACTATAAATACCTTCTATAACTAGCTACGTTAGTGGATAGTTACTAAAAAAATAAACTAACTAAGACGCATTTTCAAGGTATTTCAGTTACTGATTTATAAGCCTTTTTACCTTTTCCATTTTCTCAAGGTATTTTTTAACGTATTCGGGGGTTTTTCCGTTTATGCGGGCCATTTCCTCCTCCGTAACGAAGCGGCCTCCCGCAAGGGTAAAGCCTTTCCCGTTATAAAAGGATTTAAAGGGCAGCCCGTCCTTATCAGGCTCAAGAACCCGGTCCACCTCCCTTTCCAGCATAAAGCGGCGGTCGTTTCCGTGGCAGGCCGTGCACAGCGGGGTTTCCCGCCTTACTGTATGGGGTGTAAAGACCTTCCACCGGGCCGCTAGGGGCCTGTTCTCCATACCGACCACAAGGTTCTTGTAAATATCCGTGGCGAACATTATAAAGGACGGCTTTATGGGAGCGTATTTTCCGGAGGTTCCGTCCACTGCCAGAGGGGGCCTTTCGTTGACACGCATAAAGCTGCTTTTCAGATACTCCGGCGAAAGCTCCCTTATCCCGTCGAAATACTGCCTGTAAGAGCTTTCCCGCGTGCGTATGTAAAAAGTGCCCAGCTCCATAGGCGCCCAGGCTGCGTGGCATGAAACGCACTCCAGCTTATCGTGGCCTTTTATGCCGTGGTCGGTAACGCTTTTATCGTATTTGTGGCAGGACAGGCAGTCTTTTGCTTTTTCCGCGCCCATTATATTTTTCATGGAATGGCAGTCGCCGCAGGTCATGCCTTTTTCATAATGGACGTCGGGGAGCATTTTCATATAGTTTTCTCCCATAAATTCCGGCCCTCTGCGGTAGCGTTCGTGGTCCTCCCTGATACCCATGCCGGCGTATTCCGCCCCGGTAAAAACGTCCCGGTGGCATTTAAGGCAATCGTTTACGGAGGGCTTTGCGGGCCTGCCGTTATTTTCACTGTGGCAGTCTGAACAGGAAGAAACGTGGCAGCCGGAGCAGTTTTTTTCAGAAAAATCCCCGTCGAACATACCGGCGCTTGAAGCGATAAATGCCTTCTCAGCGCTTTTTGAAGCCATAACGGATTCAAGAGCCTTTTCATACCCTGCGTGGCAGGAAAGGCAGTCGGCCCCGGAAGCGCATTTTACCCCGTTTCCCGCAGCAAGTGCAAGGCTAGCGAAGGAGAGGCTTATGAATATTATCGTTAAGAATTTTATCATAATCTATCTCCCCGCCGTAATACCTGCGCTCGCCCTTATCGTGGCATACTATGCATTTGTTGGCGTTTATCATATTTGTTATCTCTTTTCCGGAAAGGACGCGGGAGCCTTCCCTCACCACGTCGGACGATACGTTCAGAGAGCCGTTGTCCATATAATATAAGGGCAGCAGGGGAACGTCGCACCCGTCGCATATTATGGGGGCAGTAAAAAGGCCGTATTTTTCGGAAAAAAGGCCGTCCCCGAAGCCGTAAAACATGGGGTCGGAATGGCAGCCGGAGCAGGAAACGGCTTTTTCTCCCACATTATGGCCGAAAAAGGGCGCGAATTTCAGCTTTTTCGCCCCCCTGAATTCCAGAACGAAACCCTCTTTAACCTTCTCCCCTTTACCGTCTATATGGGTGAGAAAGGTCTGGCAGCCGGGAGTGGCGGGTGTAATCCGGCCTTTCTGGTCCACAGCGAGGGGAAAGGGATAAAAAGTGCGCAGATCTTCCGTTTCCGTAAAAAGGCCCGGCGTGTCCTCATTTTTGACATAATCGCGCATGGTTTCGCGTTCATCGTATTCCACGTGGCAGCCGTAGCACTGGATAACCGCGGAGGAATGGCAGGTATGGCAGGCAAGGCGGCCGTGGCCCTTTATATCGTGCTCCTGGGTGCCAGTTATTATTTTTACGGGGCGTTCCCTGCCGGAGCGTTTGCCAGCAAGGTAATAAGCGCCGTCCCTTTTATAGACGTTTGAATACATGCGCCCCTTGTCCGTAAGCACCATTTCATCCCCGAAGGAAACGGGGTTTTTATAATTTCTGCTTTCAAGGAGGGCTGGCATATTCTCCCTGTCCACTACGGCGGTTTCAGGCGGTTTGGACGGGCTGCCGTGGCAGCTTTCGCAGGATATTTCAAGCTGGTCGTACATATTTTCGTAGTAATAGCCGTCGCCCATTATTTCGGACGAGGTATGGCAGTCTATGCACTCCATACCCCGAAGAAAATGAATATCCGCCTTCATGTGGCGCAGATTGCGGACGCCGCTCGTAAGAAGGGGCCCTGGCAGAGCGTCCTTAGTGGGCACAAGGGAATTGTTGCCGTCGTAAAGGCCCTCGTAGGAAAGAGCTATGCGGCCGCTTCTGTTATGGCACACGGCGCATACCCGGTTGGGCGGCAGCTTTTCCATCCTGTGGCTGGCGGCGTAGCCCTCCCGCCCCTTTATGGCGGCGTCTACTCCTTCGTATTCCCCAAATTCCCCGGCGGGGAAATGGCAGGCGGAGCAGCCGTCCGAATGGGCGCCTTTATAGCCCATATCCGCAGGGCTTCCAATATGGCAGGCGGAGCAGAATTTACGGTACATATCGGCGGATATTTTATCCGTATCTGCCACGTTTTCTATGCGGAAGGGCTTTCCGCCCGCGTCTCTGGGGCCGGGCGGCGGCAGAGGGGCGTAAAGGCTTCCCGTTTCCTCGCCCCATGCGGCGAGGGTGTTTTTTATTATGCCCGTATTAGTAAGCATAATCGTGGAAGCGGCCCTTTTTACCTGATATTCGTGGCAGGTTCCGCAGGTTTTTTCCCAATGGGCTGGGGAAGCCGGGTTTTTGCCCCCGGTCATGCCCTTATGGGCCTCCTCCGCGGAAAGGGCTTTGCCGTCTCCCCCGTGGCAGTCCTCGCAGGCCATAAGGTGGTTTTCTGAAACCTCCTCTATGCCCTCGTGGCAGGAAACGCAGGAAGACACGGCTTCATCCGCCGTAAAAAAGCGGACTCCCATGAACAAAATAAATGAAATGAAAATTAAAAGAATAAAAACGGTTAAAGCGTTCTTCATCCGGGTAAAAATGAAGGCGTATATCCCTGCCGGCCTACGGCCCGGCCGGGAGCTCCGCCAGACGGAAGCTGAAAAAATAATTGCCGGAGGGGGCCGGCCTCCGGCAAAATTTTTAGCAGCCCTGCATCATGGGTTTTTTGGCTTTTTTAGCGCCTTTTTCAGCGTCTACGCTTACGCTGTCACCGGCTTTAAGGTCGTTGCCTTTAAGTTCGATAGTGACTTTGTCGCCGTCAACGCTGATAACTTCGCCTTTTTTAGCGGCCGCGAAAGCGAAAGTAGCTGCCATGAGCATAGCTACAACCATTAAAAGAACCTTTTTCATAATTCACCTCTCTATTTTACGCGGAGGGGTCTGCCCTCCGCGTTATTAAATCAAAATCTGAACTGAGTGTAAAGCTCGAACGTGTTAAAGTTCTGGAAGTTGGGGTCGTTTTTGTCTTCCTGGTCGAAAGCCGTGTTGGAATACTGGAAGGTTATTTTAATATTCTGCCCCTTTATGTAGTAGTTTGCGCCCACGCCCACGAAATTGATTTTCTGGTCGTAGTACCACTGGTTGGAAGCGCTTTTCATAGCGGCGAAATTAAAATAATCGTACCTGGCGAATATCTGAAGCGGTATATTGGGCAGCATGTAACCCAGCTTGCCGTAAACGCCTTCTTTCTGGCCGTTCTGCCCCATGGAGCCGACGGACGGGTCGTCGCCCAGATACGCGTCGTCAAAATTCATGTTTACGTATCCGGCGGAAGCCGTGATCGTACCGAAGGAGAAAGGCTGCTCATAGAATATATCGAAAGAGTAGGCCAGGTAATCCTTTTCGTCCCTTTCGCCGGCCACGTCTCCGTAAACCACGCCGGGCTCATACTGTACGGCCGCGCCTATGGTAAGAACGGTTTTGTTGCCGCGGTAAGTTCCCGCAACGCCGTATCCGGTTTCTTTATCCTCAAGGAGGGAAGCCTGGAGACGGGCGGTGTAGCGGAAGTTGGAGGAGCTGGCTTTAGCGTCCCCGCCTCTGCCGGATTTACCTTCCATAACGTCTATACGATACTGGAGATAATCGTAGAGAAAATTACCCCACACTGCGACCCCTATATCCCGGCTGGTTTTATAAGGCGTGGCGATAAAGAGGGACCTGTCGAGGGTAAGAGGCTCGAAGCAGCCTTCCAGGTTTTCCCTTGTAAGGTTGTGCTTAAACTTACCGAGGCGGAATTTCAGAAAGCTTAAAGGCTCGTAGCGTATCTGAGCGTCCAGTATATAGAAGTTCTGGTTATCCCCGTCCTGCGATACGGAAAGGGGGTTGATGATCCTGTTTTCTATATATTCCATCTGGAAATAGAAGCTCAGAGCCTCGTTATAGGTGCCTATAAAGCCCAGCCTGTTCCTTCTGAAATTAAAGTTAAGGGAAGCCTGGTCGTTTTCCATGCCGCTTCCGGTATCCCTTGCGGTAAAACCGAACTGCGCGTCGTAAAATATTTTAAGATATTTGCCTTCGCCCAATTCTATGGGGTCGAACGCGAAAGCCTGGGCGGCGAAGGTCATAAAAGCCAATACGTATATCAATAAACGAAATTTCATCGTATCCTCCTTAGTTGTTTATCCGCCGGTTATCAGCAGCCGGAAGGCGCGCCGCCGCCGGCCGCAGGATTATTAACCTCGCCGCCGGAAGAGGAGGCGTCTTTATTTTCCTGATATTCCTTATCGGCTTTATTTATCTCTCTGGCGTCGCCGGAGTAATCATTATCGAAAGCAAGAGTATCAGCCGGGCCGGTAACGTTAAGAGTGAGGTAATCCGTATAGCGGGAAGTATCGAAAGCGGCGTTTGTAAACTGGGTGTTTTTAAGCTGGTTTCCGTTCAGAGCCGCATTTGTAAGAGAATCAATATAGTTATTAATGGAAAAATCCCATGTCAGATACGAACTCTGCACGGCTCCGGTGCCCCTTGCAAAGGTTTCTGCGGCGCTGGAAGGAATAAACATCGCGAGGTTCCCCCACTCGTTCCAGGAACCGTCGTAAATAGCAGTATTGGCATATCCCAAGATTTCTTTAATAACGAAAAAATGAGGGGAAGTCGACTGACCGGCTCCGCAGTGTACTATTATACGTTTCATCTTATCAGCCGGAAGAAAATGAACGTCGCCGAAGGTGGTAATAGCCGCGGCTATTTCTTCCGGTGTTTTATATTTGCCGTTTTCAGCCACATACTGGGTAGGCGAGTTATTAGCTACGTTAAGCTGCGTCCCCCCCCTAATACGGCCGCCTATAACCCCTGCGTTGGCGATTTTAGTAACTTCCGCAGAACCGTTCATTACCGGCGTGGAAGCGGGCATGGTAGGTATTAGGATTTTCACTCCGCTTCCGTCGGCAACATAGGCGCCAGCTTTCACGTCGTCTATTACCTCTCCCAGAGGAGCCCTTACGGCGTCGATATTGTTGCCCGGCAGATCTTTAACGGAAAAGGTAGACGGAGTAACGTTTATGGCGGCCGGAGTTTCCATGTATTCGGGATAAGCCGAAGCAAAATACTGGTTAGCGCCGTTAAGTATCTTAACGTATTTATTGGAAAAGCCCCAGTAGCTGAACGTCCACCACACGCGGTGAATGTTATTGGTAGTAAGATTCGCCCCGGTAATTACGATGAGAGTATTCCCGTCTATACCGGCAAAACGCAGGGCGGCGTCCATTTTAGCTCCGGAAGCAACCATATTGCCCACGACTAACGGCCCGTCGCTGCGGCTTTCAGTAAAATAATCGTTCTGAGGCATGGGCAGAGCGCCTCTGATGACATTAGCGGGAATAGCGCCGTCAACATTTATTATGACGACCTTTCTGCCGTCCGGCGTTCTGTGGCCCAGGTCTATATACTCTTTTAAGGTTTCGGGCTCAAGCAGAGCGCTTTCGTAAGCGTAATAAGCCGCTTTATAGTCGGCCTTTTCTTTGTTAATGTCCGTATAGTCGGCGCAGGAAACGGCGCCCACGGCCAAAGCGGAAAGAACAGCCGCTTTCAGAAGCAAAGCAAACTTCTTAAATACTGACTTCGACATCTTCTCCTCCATGGAAGTATACCTATGTTATGTGTTCCGCACAGCGTAAAATAAAAAATATTTCAAACTATTGCAAGCGAAATTTTCATATAAAACGTTTTTAGCTATTTAAATAACTATTTGTCAAATAAAAATTATTTTCCTACTAACCAGATAGATTTTATCTTTAAAATTGAATTCCTATCAATAAACTGGGATTTTAAACGTCTGAAATATATATGAAAATCTATAAGGATATTAAAAGAAATAACAAAACTATGTTTATAAATTTGCGGAAATTAAAATAGAAAAGATAAAGGAGAAATTTTTAGCGGGGAGGAAAAACCTCCCCGCAGGAAAAGAAAGGAATGAAAAATCAACGCCCGCCGTTCTTTTTATAAAGAAGGTCGGCCTCGTTTACTTCCCGGCCCGCGCCTTTATAAGAGTTATTGAAAGTCGTGACATTTATAGCGCTAACCCACTCCCCATCATTGTCGGAGCCGGAAAGGGTAAGCCAGTCCGTATAGCGGCCGGCGTCGAATTTGCTGTTTGAAAATACGCCGGTCTTTTTAAGGGAGGAAGCTTTTACCTCTTTGCCGGAAGCATCCTTATAAGCGCCCTTGGCGTCGTCCCATACGAGATAAGTGGAAGCCTGGCCTGTGGTAAAAGGCTCCTCCGGAGAAGCGGGCATATAGTACGCCAGGTTGCCCCACTCTATCCACGACCCGTCGTAAGCCGCCGTATTTTTATAGCCCAGAAGCTCCTTTATAACGAAAAAATGCGGCATGGTGGACTGAGCGCGTATGCAATGGGTGATTATGCGCTTATTCTTATCTTCCGGGAGAAAAGTCTTGCCGGAAGGATAGGCCGTTATAAGCCCGGCTATTTCTTCGGGGCTTTTATATCTGCCGTCCTCATTAAGGTACTGGGAAGGCTTGTTGTTTTTTGTATTAATCTGCACGGAGCCGTGTATAATGCCCGTAAGGGCGCCGTTATTGCCCACGCGCATAACTTCCTTGCCGCCGGCGTTTACCGGTATGGCGGGAGGCATGGTGGCTATAACGACCTTCTCGCCCGTGCCGTCCGCCTTAAAAGCGCCGGAAACCGCCCCGTCAAAAACTTCGCCCAGGGACGCCCTTACGGCGTTTATATTATCGGCAGGCAGCTCCCTGACGGAAAAATCGGAAGGTTTGACGCTTACAGGCTTGGGAGTCTCCATATAGGAAGGATATTTGGCGGCGAAATATTTATCCGCTCCGTCCAATATCTTTACCTTTTCGTTGGGAAAGCCCCAGTAGCTGAAAGTCCACCATACCCGATGTATGAAGTTGGACGTCAGGTCGGAGCCGGTAACGACCACGAGAGTGTTGCCGTCTATACCGGCCTTGCTTAAAGCCGCGTCCATTTTAGGACCGGAAGCCACCATATTGGGCACGGCCACGGGGCCGTCGCTGCGGACTTCCGTAAAATAATCGTCCTGCGGCATGGGCAGGGCGCCTTTTATCACTTTCGCGGGGGTTACGCCGTCCACGTCTATGATCACCACTTTAAGGCCGTCCGGGGTCTTGTAGCCCGCGTCGATATAGCCTTTAAGCTCCTCCGGGGCGAGCAGGGCCGAAGCTCCCGCGGCTAAAGCCGCAGATTGGAGAGACAAAAACAAAAGCCCGGCCAAGAGAAGCCGGAACGGTTTTGAAAAATATTTCGGCAGCATTTTTTCCTCCTTAAATAAATTACGGCCTTAAAGCCTGCGCTGGGCCTGCCCTCCGGCGGTAAAAGCTTACCATGCCTTACCTTTGCGGAACGTAGGCGGGCGCTAATTTTTAAATTTATAACATCGTATAAAAATTAATCCGAAATAAAACTACGCAATTTTTCCCTCAAAAGCAAGGAAAATTTTAAAGAAAAACGCTTTCATTGTCATAGTAACTTACTATGATATAAGAATTATTCTCCTACCTTATTACTGGGAGAGAAAACGCCGCCTCATCGGTGTTTCGCTTAAAATATCCGTAAATATCAATAAGAAAGAATTTTAATACCTGTTAAGGTTTATTTGGAAAATTAAAAATAAAATATAAAATCGTTTATTTTTTCTTGATTATTAATGAATTCGGGTATAGATAATCCCTTATTCCGCACGTATTTTTATAAGGAGCCGGCCTCCCGGAAGGCGGCCGGCCCGCAAAAGCCAAACCCAGATTGAAGGAGGCTAAGGATAATGAAACTTACCAGAAGAAGTTTTATGAAAACTTCTATGGCCGGCCTGGCCGCGGCCGTGGCCGGGGGAACGCCCCCGCTGGCGGCGGAAGCCGCCGTCGTTACCGCGTCCGATTACGGCGTGGAGAAAAAAGTATATATGAACTGCCGTATGTGCGCCCAGTTCTGCCCTATGGTGGGCCGCGTCAGGGACGGAAGGCTAGTAAGCGTTGAAGCAAACCCCAACACTCCCTATCCGGCCGTATGCGGCAGGGGAAGGGCGGCCCCCGGGGCTCTTTACGACCCGGACAGGATAAAAGGCCCCCTTATAGCCACCGGCGAAAAAGGCTCCGGCCAGTTCAGGAGCGCTTCATGGGAAGAAGCCCTCGATATGGTGGGCAAAAAAATGGCGGAGCTGAGAAACCAGGGAGAAGCCCATACGGTAGCCTATTTCCCCAGGTTCAACGCGGCTCCCGGCCTCGATAACGCCCTTTTTAACCTCTACGGAACGGATAACCTGTTCAACTACGGCGACAGCTGCTACGGCTCTACCAACCAGATCGGCCTCGGCTCCGTTTTAGGCGGCGGCCCCGTGCCCCGTCAGGGCAACTCGGCCGTAATGGGAGATTACGAAAACGCAAGGCTGGCCGTGCTTATCGGCAGAAACCCGGTGGGGGGCCTCGTTGCCTTTCCGTGGGGAGCCATGTTCGGCAGAGGCAGAAAAAACGGCCTTAAAACCGTGGTCATAGACCCGAGAAAACCAGCCGGAACCGGCGAAACCGACGCCGACTGGCTGCCCGTGATACCGGGAACGGACACGGCCCTTTTAATGGCCCTCGCAAACGTGATATTCGCCAACAAATACTACGACGAAGATTTTTTAAGAAAGCATACGAACGCCGATATGCTCATAAATCAGGAAACCCTGCTGCCAGCAGACCTACAAAACCCCTTTGAAGAGCCGGACTACCTCGTATGGGACGAAGCCGCCGGAAAAGCCGTGATGAAATCCGAGGCGGAAAAACCCGCCCTGTTCGGAGAATACGACTACGAAGGCGCAAAGGTAAAAACCGGCCTTCAGGCCCTTATAGATTCCTGCGCTTCCTATACTCCGGAAGAAGCGGAAAAGATCTGCGGCGTAAAGGCGGCTCAGATAACCAAGCTGGCCTCCGACCTGAACGAAGCCAGACCCAGGTGCTTCCTCGAAAGGGGATACCGCTCCACAAGATATTTCAACTCCATGAACGAACGCCGCATGGTATCGGTCATTAACGGCCTTCTTGGCGTTTACGGCGAGGAAGGCGGCCTTATATACGGAAGGAACGTAAGGCTGGACAATCCTTTCGCCTGGTCTGAAAACGAAGAGGAAACCGTATGCGGCCACTACGCCGAAAACGTGGAAGGTTTCGAGCTTGCCGACCCGTGGAACCTCCGCAGGCTTTTCCCAAAAGCGGTGGCGGAAAACAGGCCCTACAAAATGCGCATGGCCTTCATAAACGGTCAGAACCCGGTAGGCGGAGGCTCAGGCGGCTGGTTTACGGCGGAAGCCCTTAAAAAGATGGAAATGGTAGTGGCGGTCTCGCCTTTCTGGAACGAATCCCTGCTGTTTGCGGACGTAATACTTCCCGACACCACCTTTATGGAAAGGGACGAACCGCTTTTTGCCGAATATAAAGCCACTTTCCCCGTGCTTACGGTGCATAACAAAGCCGTAGAGCCCATGTTCAACGTGAAAAACGGCTACGACATGATGCTGGAGCTGGCGCGGCGCGTGTTCGACGAGGACGAATACGAGGAATATTTCGGAGATTTCGAGCGGGGCGGCATAAACTACATAATAGACTACCAGCTGGAAAACCTTATGGGCCTCAACGAAGCCGACGAAAAAACCTTTTCCAGAACCGGCCTTTTTGAAAGCGGCGTATGGTGCGGAACCCCCGCCCCCATAAAACCTGCGGCCAAGCGTTCGCCCTCCGGCAAAATAGAAGTGTACTCCACCTTTATGGCCAAATGGAACGACCGCCTGAAAGGAGAGGGCAGAGAAAAAGAGGCAATGTATTATACGCCCCTTTTCACATACGCCCCCACATACTGGCAGGGTCTGAAGGAAACTCTCGGCGAGGACGAATTCATACCCATAACGGGTTTCAGCCCTTTAAGCTCTTTTACGGGCGCCCAGACGAGAAACAATATTCTGCTTAAAAACGCCGGCGAAAGCCTGGATTACGACCACGTGTTCATAAACGCCTCCAAGGGGCGCGCTCTGGGCCTTAAAACGGAAGACGAGGTAGAAATATTCAATATCGAAATGCCAAGCGTCAAGGTAAGGGCAAGAGTATGCCTTACGGAAACGGTGGAGCCTCACGCGCTTTTCTGTTACTACGGCGTGGGCACGGGCTATTTTACGAAAATAGCCGAAAAGCTGAGCGTAGCCGCCCCCGACGGCCTCAACCCCAACCATATCGGCAATCTTACCTATACCCCCGTGGACGCTTCCGCACCGTCTCAGGATTTTATAGTTAAAATAAGGAGAGCGCTATGAAAGAGAAACAAATGGCGGTATGCTACGACTCCCAGGCCTGCATAAAATGCTTCGCCTGCGTTGTCAACTGCTCGGTGGAAAACAGGGCGCGCCTCCAGCGGGAAAGGGGAACAGGCGTGGAAAAAACCATGATGGAAAAACTGCCGCACCTTAACTACCTTACCATAGAAAAAAGCGAAAGCGGCGTTTTTCCCGATGTAAAAAGCGTCGCAGCCCTCAAGCACTGCCAGCACTGCGAATATCCCAAGTGCATGGATATATGCCCTGCGGAAGCCATATCCAAGGAAGATACCGGGGCCGTCCTCATAAACAGGGACAAATGCGTCGGCTGCCAGAGCTGTATAGACGCCTGCCCATACGACGTGCCGGTATTCGACAGGGAAACGGGCAAAACATACAAATGCATAATGTGCAACGACAGGCTCGAAGCCGGTCTGCCTACGGCCTGCGCGGAGGCCTGTCCTTCCGTGGCCATATTCTGCGGCACCGCCTCGGACGTGCGGGCCGAAGCGAAGGAACGGGCCGAACGCTACGAAAAGGTATTCGGCAAAAAGTTTATCGTTTACGGCGCGGAACCGGTAAATTCCCACGTGGGCTCGCTGTCCTATATGACGATTGCCGCCGAGGAAAACGCGGACCCGTATATGCTGCCCGAAAACCCGAAAAGCGGCGTGTCCATAGCCAGGAACGTGATAAAAATCGGCGGAGCGGCGGCCATAGGTGCAGCGGCTGCCGGAATAGCGGTACACGTATCCCACTGGAAAAAACATAAGGAAGACTCCGTTTACCACCATAAGGACGAGGAATAGGCCATGAACGATAACGGCAGACAGATAACGCTTTTTACGAATTTACAAATGTGGTATCATAAGCATATAATACATTATATGATATTTTTCATCCTGACGGGCCTGCCGCTCGTATCGCCCTGGTTCCACTGGATAGCTTACGCGGTAGGCGTGCCGGTGGCGGCTTTTTCCGGAGCGGCGGACATTACCTCCGTAGGGCTTCAGATATGCCGCGCGGCCCACAGGATAACGGCCGTCCTCTGGATAGTCACATCCATACCCATAGTGTTCGCCATGCTGCCTAAAATAGGCCGCTGGGACATGACCCCGAGACGCAGGGAAGGCCAGGGCTGGGTAGAATATATAAAAGAAGGGCTTATAGATACAAAGCGCGTATATATAGACTGGCAGTATCCCAAATATATGGGCAAATACAACCTGCTCCAGATAGCAGCCGCATGGGCCGTGATAGGTATATGCCTGCTTATGCTCGCAAGCGGAGCGGTGCTGTGGTTCCGCCTGTGGTTTTCGGAAGGGCTGGTGTCGGTTATGAGGGTGGCCCATCTGGCCGGATTTATGGCGATGGTAGTGTTTTTGATTTTCCACGTCTACTTTGCCATACACCCGGTAAACAGAGCCGGATACGAAGCGATGTTCCGCACGGGCAAGGATTCCGAAGCCCACGCGCGCAAAAAACATCCGGGATTATTTTTATGAAAAAAGGCAGGCGCGCCCTTCTGTCCGTTCTGCTGTGGCTTGCGCCTGCCTTTATGCTTTTACGCTACCTGTCGCCTTCAAAGAAGGCGGCGGGCGGCATTGAAGTGCCAGTCGAAAACGTGCCGAGCAACGGGGCATATCTTATAAGAGACAAAAAAATAGGAATCATAAACAGAAACGGCGAGATAAAGGCCGTAAGCATTTCCTGCACCCATCTGGGCTGCACGCTGAACGCGGAAGGGGATCTCTTTGTATGCCCGTGCCACGGCAGCGTTTTCTCCCCGGACGGCAAGGTGCTTAAAGGCCCGGCCGCGGCGGACTTGAAAATACTGCGCCACGAAACGGAAGGAAACCTTATAAGAGTTTATGTTTAAAGACTTTCTCGCCCACCTTTTCCCCCGGGTAACGATAAAAAGAAACCTTAAAATAACATATACTTTCTGCCTGGGCGGCCTGGCTTTCACATCGTTTATCATACTGGCCGTCACGGGAGCCTTGCTGCTTATATATTATGTGCCGTCGCCGGAAAAGGCCTATTCTTCCGTAATATTCCTGGAAGAAAGCGTGCGCGGCGGACGATGGCTTAGAAACCTGCACCGCCTGGCCTGCCACGCTTTTCTCGTGCTGGTGTTCCTGCATACTGTCAGGGTGATCCTTACGGGAGCGTTCCTGAAAAAAAGATACAACTGGATAATAGGCATGGCCCTGCTTGCCCTGTCGGTTTTTTCAGGCTATACAGGCTATCTCCTTCCTATGGACCAGCTTGCTTTCTGGGCTACCCAAACGGGAACGGAGCTTTTAAGAACGCTGCCCGCAGGAGACTATATATACGGCCTGCTGGCACCGGACGGCACGGGCGGCTCCCTTACCCTCATAAGGTTTTACGCCCTGCATATCTTCATACTGCCGGCCATGATAACGGGGCTTTCCTTTATACATTTTTTCAGGATAAGGCGTGAAAAGGGGGTGCTGCCGTATCTGTAAAAAAAGAGGACGCGGTCCTCTCAAACCCGTATTTTTTTAAGAGGATAATAATCTCCGCCGCGGTCTTTACCATAATATTATGCGTCGGGGCGTTTTTCTGCCGGGCGCCTCTTGAAGAGGCGGCAGAAGCCTGGAACGTGCCCAACCCGTCGAAATCCGCCTGGTTTCTCCTATGGACACAGGAGCTGGTATCATGGAGCGCGGCCTTCGTATATCTGATCCCCGGGCTTTTCGCGCTTTTCCTTTTTATGCCGTTTTTTATAAAAGGCCGCTTTGAAAAGGCTTCCTGGTTCAAAAAAAGCTGCCTTGCCCTTAATATTTTCGTACTGGCCGTATTCGCCGGCATAATAGCCTTTACCGTTATCGCGGCCTTTTTCAGAGGTGAATATTGGCAGCTCGTATTTTAGGGGCCGCGGCCCTTTTCATATTTTCAGCCGCGGCAGCCTGCGGCGGGGAAAAGTGCCTGGCCTGCCACGAAAGCCATTACGTGGAAAAAGCCTCCTGCTCCGGCTGTCACAGAGGGTCGGAGGAAACAACAAGGAAGGAGCTGGCCCATTATAAGCTGATACCGGGAAAATACGCGGCCTTTCTCATAGAGGGAGGGCCGGCGGAAAAAGGCGAAAACCTTATAGCGCAAGCCCGGTGCCGCCGCTGCCACACATTAGGCGGTGAAGGGGCCCTGCGCGCCTCCAGTCTCGATTCCTCCGCCCGCAGGCTCACATCGGAAAAAATACTTGAAGCCGTGGAAAAGCCTAACGATAATATGCCTGATTTCATGTTTTCAGAAAGCGGCCTTACCGCCCTGATAAACGGCATTTACCGCGCCGCCTTTTCCGCGGAGGAAGCGGCCCTTACCCAGACTGTAAACTTTACCGACGGAAAAAAGGATAAAATATTCGAGGTCAAGTGCGGAGGGTGCCACAAAGCCCTGCTGGACGAGGGAGCAGAAGGAAGCCGCCCTCTGGGGCCCAATCTAAGCGGCGTTACGGAAAACGAAGGCTACCGGATAAACGGAGAGCTGTGGAACGGTGAACTGCTTGAAAAATGGCTCAAAAACCCACGAAGCGTCAAAAAAAACGCCTATATGCCCCCGATAGAGCTTACGGAGGAGGAGATAAAGGCAGCCGTCCGCGCCCTTACTGGCAGCCTACCACGGGAAAGCGCCCGTCGCTGAGGTCAGAAATCTTAACGCTTGCCAGATACCCTTCGCAGTTTTCTTTCATGCTGTTCCAGAGCCAGTTTACCGAACATTCGGAGCATACGCTGCAATCCCTGTTGTTTATGCAGTGGACGGGGGTAAATGGGCCGTCCATCACCACTATGATAT
Organism: uncultured Deferribacterales bacterium; assembly: GCA_947853665.1. Taxonomy (GTDB): domain Bacteria; phylum Chrysiogenota; class Deferribacteres; order Deferribacterales; family Mucispirillaceae; genus CANTXF01. The sequence continues at coordinate 73,443 of CANTXF010000066.1, forward strand.
CCAGAGCAGATATCTCCTCCGGTTTTTTGGAAAGGAAGTAGCCGCCGTTTTTGCCCGGGGCGGAGCGGACGATGCCGTTTTTTTTAAGAGTGGAAAAAATCTGTTCTAAATATTTGTTGGAAATGCCAAGCCTTTCGGATATTTTTTCCACGCTGACGGGAGAGGCGGTATCGCCGCTTAAAACGTTGAGGGAGTGAACGGCGCGTATCGCGTAAATGGTTTTCGTCGTTATTTTCATAGAAACACCTTTTTAGTAATATGTATCATAAGGCGCTTTCTGTCAAGGCGGGGAACGCCCCCGCGCCCTTACGGAAACGCGGGGCGAAAATTGCGGACGAAAACTATTCCGCCGAAGCGACGGCCTCTATCTCCACAAGGACGCCTTTAGGCAAGGCCGCCGCCTGAAAACAGGTGCGGGCCGGATACGGTTTGGTGAAAAAACCGCTGTAAACCCCGTTCATGGCGGCAAAGTCATTCATGTCGCTTAAACAGACCGTAACTTTAAGGACCTTGTCCATGCCGGAGCCTCCGGCTTCAAGCACTGCTTTGACGTTTTCAAGAGAACGGGCCGTCTGTTTTTCTATCCCTTCGGGGATCTCCCCGGTAGCGGGATCTACCGGTATCTGGCCGGACGTAAAAACAAGTTTGCACATGGACACGCCCTGAGAATAGGGACCTATGGCCTCAGGAGCTTTTTCGGTAACGATTTCTTTTTTCATAATACCTCGCCTGAAAACAATAATTGATTAAACTCCCGCGCTATTTGCTATCTTCTTAATAAAAAGAGAAAAACGGCTTTTTAAAAAAGCCGCGGGCTTCTTTTTCAGCAAAAAAATAAAGGCGGCCCTTTCCGGCGCGGGCGGATATGGATAAAATATTAATCCCGCTGGCAGGATTACGCAAACCTTTTTAATTTTCCCTTGATATTTGCCTCCGTTTGGCGGAAAATCCCACGAAGCGGCAAATACAGCCGGGGGTGATTAAATGACTTTCCCCGAAATACAGGCGGATCTGCATATAATATTTACGGCCGTGCTGGCCATAATAGCCATTCTCAATCCTTTCGGAAACCTGCCCCAGTACCTTGCCATGACGGAAGGCATGCCTACGCCGACGCGGCAGAAGCTTTTCCGGGTGATAGGTTACACCGCTTTTATCATCGTGATGATATTCACCCTGACCGGGCCTTATATAATGAAATACCTGTTCAAGATAGAAATAAGAGACCTGAGGATCGCAGGCGGCCTCATCCTGATAATAATGGGCGTTAAAAACCTGCTTTTTCCGCTGAAAGTAAAATACCAGGGCCCAGAAGCGGGAGAGGACGAAACGGAAGACGAAATAATCCGCAAAAGTATAATACCAATGGCCTTTCCCATGATGGTAGGGCCGGGAACCCTGGCCACGATGATAGTAATCTCCGCCGATAACGGCATGATAGCCACATTAACCGCGGCTTCGGCGGCGTTTCTTTTCATACTGGCCCTGTTTCATTTTTCCGCATCCATAGAAAGGGTGTTCGGAAAGCTGGTTCTGCACGTTATAGCAAGGATAATGCAGGTGTTTATAGTGGCCATCGGGGTAAAAATGATAATGAACGGCATGAAGGACGCAATCGCCTACCTTACATCATAAAAAACTCCCCGGCTATGCCCTGACGCAGAATAGTTATGGCAAATAATTATAATAATGCACATTTGCCGTCAAAAGCGTTTTTAATAAG
>CANTXF010000067.1 GCA_947853665.1 uncultured Deferribacterales bacterium
ATAGCGGCGGAAAAGCCGGATATGGTGCTTTTTACGGGAGACGTGGCCTCAAACAGCCACAATTTTCTCCATTTTCTTTATCAGACGGTAATAGAGCACAGAATATGGAAAGACGCCGAATATTATCCCACCAGGGGAAACCACGAGGACGATATATTTTATTACGACCTGTTTTTCGACCTGCCGGAAGGAAAGACTTATTATTCTTTCGACAGAAGCGGAATGCACTTTATAGTGCTCGACGTTATAGACGTTTATTCGCCTGTGGACGAAAAACAGCTCGACTGGCTCAAAAATGATCTGGAAGCCAATAAAGATAAGCCCATATCCGTATCCCTGCATCTGCCACTTTTTACATCCGGCAAATACGAGCCTTACGACGCGCCCTATCTTACGGATTTATTTAAACGGTACGACGTGCTTTTCGTTTTCTGCGCCCACGTTCATTCATACGAAAGGTCCCTTTTTGAAGGCACAAACTATGTTGTAACGGCGGGAGGCGGAGCACCCCTATACCCCGCCACGAGAGAAAATCCGTATAAAGTCGTAAGAGAGCAGAAAAACCACTACTGCGTGCTTACGAGAAACGGAAGCGAATACACCCTTACGGTAAAAGACATAGAAGGAAATATAATAGACACCGTAACGACCTCCGCGGAAGCGAAAAGAAAAGCCTCCGGCGGTTAAGGCAAAAACGAACCGCCCGCTTTCCGCTCCGCAAAATATGCCGGCAAAGGCGGCTGGCGTGATATAACCGGCAAAATAACTTTTCCCATACGGGTTTACAGGCCCTTTCAAAAAGCCGCCGGCGGGGAGCCTGCCTTAAAACCGTTGCCAAAATCTTATTCAGGCATTATCTTTAAATTATAAATTCGGAGCGGGCTATGGCGTTATTCGGCGGCGATAACGGTTTTACCGAACGCATATCGGAAAGTTTCGGAAAATTCGGCATTAAAATGGAGCGCTGGGAAAAAGGCGGCGTTAAAAATGCCCTGCGCCTGGATATGTTCGACACTATCCACGATTCCAAATATATAGCCGTGGCGGTAAAATCCTCCCACGGTAAAAACGCGCCCGCCCTGTGGAACGACATAATCGAAAAAGACCTTATACCGGCCGCGGCGGCTTCGGGAGAAGAACCGGCAGCCGCTCTCATAATACCGTCCAAGGATGCGGACACGGTAATAGAAATGTGCCGCAAAAGATATCTTACTCCCACGGTTTACCAGCTTTTTCCCGGCTACGTGGTGGCCGGGTTTCAAAAAAGGGATATGGCAAAGCTGCTCTCGGAGCATGAAAAAAGCGCAGACAACTCCGGCCAGGAAAAACCGGCGGATAAAGCGGAAAAAGACGCGGACTCCCCGGAAAAAGGCGGAGCGGAAGAAGTTCTCGGCGGGCAGGCGGGCAAAAAACCCGGTAAAACGGCCGGATCATCCGGGCAAAAGCAATCGGAAACTCAAGCCGCGCCTAAAACAACCTCGCCTTTGGGAAAAAAGCTGGCGGCGGCTGCCCTTTTGGGCGTTACGTTAGGCCTTATGCCTCTTGGGGCTAAAACCGTTATGGATAAGCTTTCCTCAAACAAAGAGCAGGAGGAGGAAGCCGCAGCGGACCGTGCGGCAGTGGAAAAGTATTTCAACGGCATAAAAAACGGCACGCCGGAAAACATGGAGCTTTTAAAATATATAGCGTCAAACCCGCAGCTTGCCAGAGAGGAGCTGGAAAGGCTAGCCGATACTCCCGTGGGCACGGAAGCGGCTAAAAATCCCGCCGCTCCGGAAAATATAATAGAAAAAGCGGCCCTTTCGGCAAACGAGGATAAACGCGCCGCGGCGGCGGAAAACCCGGCCGCACCGGAAGCCCTTCTGCGCCGCCTCAGCGCTGACCCGTCCCCTAAGGTAAGAAGCGCTGCGGCAAGGAACCCGGCCATACCAAGGGACGTTATGCAGAAGCTGGCGAAAGACGAGCCGGAAGTACGCGAAAGCCTGCTTGAAAACAATATGCTGCCGCCGGATATTCTTGATACGATAACATCCGGAGCATCCGCAAGCTGCGATTTCAACAGAAAGCTCATGGCCAATCCATGCATAGACCCGGCGGCGCTGGCGTATAATGCCGATAATCCGGATTCCTGCATAAGAGAAGGTGTTGCGGCAAATCCCAACACTCCGCCGGAAGTTCTGGCGGGCCTTACGGACGACCCTCTTCCAAAAGTGAGGGAAGCCGCCTGGAAAAACGCTAAAATCCCCCGTGATAAAATATCCTCCATATTCATGCCCCGCTGGACTCCGGATGAAAAAAACATAAAGCTGGAGGAAGCAAGAAAAGCGGCTCTTGAAAACCCGGCGGCGGATAAAGGCGCCATGCGGAAAGCGGTTTTCATAGACCCTGAAAAATACGCCGGGCACGTGGCTAAAAACCCTTCCGCTCCGGCGTCGCTTATAAACAGGCTTAAAAGCTTATCGGACGGCTCCGGCGGTCTCAGAAAGTTTATATCCGACGCGATGGATATGAAAAACGACCCCGAAACCATCGAAAAAATTAAAAACCTGGCCGCCGGATACGGCGGAGACCCGAGCGTGCCTCTGCGCAAGACGCTGAACGCCGGGTTCGCGAAAAACGTTTACGACCCCTACCGCCTTATACAGGATATGAGGCGCTTTCCCAACCCGGACGGCATGAAGGACGGGCCGGTAAAATTCACCCCGGAAAACGCTTCCGGGAAATATACGGGAATACCGCAGGCGGAAGGCCTCGCCGTAAGGAAATATTCCATGGACGATTTCGGAAACATTCCGGAACGTTTTTCCGATCTGCCTATGCCTGAAAGGCGCCCCGACGACCAATTCCAGCCGGAAGCAGAAAAAGCTGCGTTTGAAGCCGCGGACGCCATAGTGGACGGTATAATGGAAAACGTGCTGCCCGCTTTTATGCCCGGCAAAGACGGAACCGCCGCGAAAAATTCAAAAAAATCTTCAGGCTCCCCCTCAGGGGCGCAGGCAGAAACCGCAGGAGGAATAGGAGCCTCAAGCGGCGGCGGAAGCTACGGCGGAAACCCGGCGCATATACCGGAAGGCTCCCCGGAATGGCTCTTTCAGAACGCCTGCGAACGTATTGACGTACTGCAAAGTATGTTTTAGTATAAACCTATGCTTACCCGCGCGTGCAAAAAGGACAGACAGCTTTTTCTTTCCGCCGTAAAAAGGATAATGGGCTCCATGGGTCTTAAAATACTGGAGCGTGGCCTGGATTACGGAACGGAGAAACCGGACATGGTTGCGGTATATCCGGACAAGCAAAAATATTATATAGTGGAAGCACTTTCTCTGGACTGTTTCGAACAGCCCTCCCCCCGTCTTTACGCGAAAGACGCCTGCCAGGATTACAGAGATTACTGCAAAAGGCTGTTTTCCGGAAACGAAGCGGAGGCCGCCGCCGCTGCCGCAGTTATATGCGACCTGTCCTCCGGCATAGAGGCTTTTTCATATAAAGCCGTAGGGCCGCATATATTAAACGCCATGTCAAGATACGCGTCTCTCGCCGTACCGCCGGAAAAAACTGATGAAGTATGCGGCGTTCTGGAAAAACTGGGCCTTGATTTCAGAAGCCTGGATATACTGGACGATTTTACACTTATACTCATATCAAGACAAGACACGGAAAAGCTCTCGGAAAAGAAAAAATTTATAGGCTTTATGCTGGCTAATCGATAACGTTGGGCTTCAGGGCCATATATTCCGCCTCGCTCATGCGGGAAACGGTTTCGTATTCCCTCCTGTAAGCGGCTTCCAAAGCCGCGTCCATAAGAGAAGCGTCGAGAACGCACAAGACGAAATTCTGACCCGCCGGAGACACCCACCTGTCCGCTATATTTATGACGCCGTCCAGAGAATTTGCCGCGGAAGAAGCCGTCATCCACAAAAATCTTTTGGCGGTTTCAGCGTTTTCTATTTCCGACGCTTTTTTGCCTTCCACCAGTTTTTTTATCATTTGGCGCGCGGCCGCGTCCTTTATCTGCTTTTTCGCGCTTTTAACCGCGGTTTTTTCATCCGACGCGCCGGCCACAACGTTATAGGGAGGCAGGCTCTTACGGTTCGCAAACCAGGACGGCACGGAGGAGGGAGCCATTTCCGCGGCAAGTTCCGGAGCTTCCACCGGCTCTACGAATGGCGCGGAAGGAGCCTTTACGCCGCCTGTAAAATCCGCCGCCTGCGGATAGGCTATTTCCGGCCCGGCTGGATTTTTTGCGGCAAACGGCCCGTCAACTACTCCGGCAGAGGGAACTTCTGCCCGACGCGGCTCTTTTGGAAAAGCCGGATTTGACGCCCGGCCAGGCCCTGACGGAGCTGATGCTTCCGGCTCCCGGTAGGAAACGGATTCAGGCGCGTATACTCCGGAAACCATAGCGGCCACGGGAGCGCATACCTTGCGCTGGTCTGGAAAAGAAACGTCCCCGCCGCCCGTTATCATATCCATAAGAGACGCGTTGACTCCGGGAATGGCCCTGTCCGGCGGAAGAAACAGGGAGCCTTTTTCGGTAACGTTTACCGTGGCCGTCTGGAGGCCGGTTTTTACGTCGAAAAGCCTTATATGGTTTTTAACGAACAACCCGGCGAACCCGGCTCCGCCGCTGCCGGCTATTTTTCCAAAACCGTCGCTCAGGCTGAAAATACGCTTCATGGAAGGGTAATCGTAAATATGGACGTAAGGCCCGGAAACGACCGTCAGACGGCCAGACAGACCGTCCGGAACAATAGAATCCGCCTTTATGGGAGACACGCGGGAAACCGAGGCCCTGTCGCCCCGCATAAAATAAATTCCGTCCCCCGAAGCTATAAGAAAACCGTTTTTCTTAGAATCGGAAGCGATATCGTTTACTGGCGAAGACATATCGGTTCTGCCGAGCAGAGCGCCGGAAAAAGACCAGGCTGTAATAATTCCGTGCCTTTCCGCCACTAAAAGAACCTTTTCGTCTCCGCTGGGCAGCACAGCGGAAACCGGCCCGGAAAATTCCTTGGTAAAAATATGCTCCAGACCTTTTTTGCCGAAACGGAAAAGAGCTGCGGAGGCTCCGTCCGTGGCGGCTATAAATTCGCCGGTAAGGTCCTGGGATATTTTTTTTACCGGACCGGAAAAAGCCCCGTCCCACTTCCAGGCGGCCCTGCCCGAAAGCATATCGTAAAGTACGAGGCTTCCGTCCACGCCGGAGATAAGATAAGACGGAACGTATGCCGAAAGAGCAGCGGCCGTAATCCTGCCGTCTATGATAAAGCGCTCCGTATCACGGCATTCGGTTAAAGATGTTTTTATTACGGAGGTTTTATTATCCGGCGCTTCCGATACGGAAACAAGGCTCTGGTAAACGGGAGAATAACCGGCCGATATTATATCCGGCAAAGCCCGGCAGGGATTAAAAACAAATAAAAGAAAAAAAACGGACGCCGCCGGAATAATCCTCATAAAATATTTTATAAAGCAAAACCATTATGGCCGCAATAAATAATAAATAGAGCGCAACCCTTTCTTGAAAAAGGGAAAGGCAGACAATAATATTTAAAAAGAGGTTTATTTATCATGGACAAAAAAAATTTTATATCGTTTATCGTATGCTTCGTTATCTGTTTTACGGCTGGAATTATAGCCTCCTATCCGGTAAGCGGCAGCCAGGTATGGTACGAAACACTAAGCCTTTCCTACCTTAACCCGCCGGAATGGCTTTTCGGGCCCGTATGGGGCGTGCTGTATCTTCTTATGGCCGTTGCGGTATGGCTTGTAACAAAAAGACGCGCAAATCCGTATTACCCCGCCGCGGTCATTCTTTTTGCCGTACAGCTGGTGCTGAACGTGGCATGGACGTACATATTTTTCGGAGCGATGAATCCCGAATACGCCTATATAGAAATACTGCTGCTGGACGCGGCCGCCCTTTTAACCGCCGTGGTATTCGGCAGAATATCGAAAGCCGCCCAATGGCTGATGCTGCCTTATATTATATGGCTTGGGCTTGCAACTTATCTTAACTGGCACGTAATGTACTACAATTAAAACCCGGCCGAAGCCGGACGTATGGCAAATATTGATAATACCGGTTCCTCCGTGTAAAAAACGGAAGCCGCTTAATATAACCGGCTCCTTTTATACGCGCGGGGCGAAACAGAGCAAAAACGGGAGCGGGTTTATTTATCCCCGCTCGTTTTCTATCCATCAAAACGGGAGCGGGTTTATCTGTCCCCGCTCCTTTGGGAGCAAGCTCGGATCAGAAAAGCGGGACGCGCAATATTTGTCGCGCGTCGCTTTCTGTCCACCAAAGCGGGACGCGCATAATCTGTCGCGCGTCGCTTGAGAGCAAGCTCGGAATAGAAACGTCTGCACTAATAAAGCAGACGTTTTCTGTCCACCAACATCCGCAAAAAATAAAGCGGATGTTTTCTGCCCTCAAAGCGGCGTCCTTATGAAATAATTACCTTTTTACAATCTTTTGCCCGGCAGGTAAAACGCCCGGAATGATTAAGGCAAAATAACGCTTGACTTACCCCCCCCCGTGCTATTATGCGCCATGTCGTTTAAAAATATTTAAGGGGGTATTTTATGTCTGAAAAAATTTTGTTCTTTATACTGCTCTGCCTGAGCGTATTTGCCATAGCGGGCTGTAATTCGTCCGACGACGTGAAAATGATGCGCAAGGACGAATTCATACAGCTTGTTAACGGAAAAGATGCAGCCGACACGCTTAATCTGGGGGAGCAGGTAATGCCGGATATCTATAACGATAATCCGTACAGGAAAATCCCTTCCATAAATGTCTCCAACACCAACGGAGAAGATTCTCTTGTAATAATATTCAATATAAACGAAAGCTCCTATCATATAGCGGAGGAAGCGGAAACAGTGCTTAAAACGGGCGCCGATAATCAGCCGGTGGCTCTGGCCCTGTACCTTGGCGGCAAATTAACCCCTGGAGAAACTTATAAGGGGAGCTTTGTCGTAATTACCGTGCCCCAGAGTAAAATGGAATATTTCAATTATATTTCGGAGGAGCAGATGTACGCGTTATACGCCGATTATCTGGGAGATAAATACGAATACGAATTTATCGCTTCGGAAAAGGATATAATTTACTCCGGCAGAGGCGGTGAAAATATTAACTGATTGTCATTCCTTCCTTTTATATTAAAAAAAGCGGCCGGCAAGTTATGCCGGCCGCTCTTTTTTTATAATCTGCGCTGTTTAGCCTAAAAGCAGTAAAATTCAGCAAGGTAATAAACTGCCGCCTGAAATCATGCGGCAGTTTACGACGGACAAGTTTTATCAGTCCTGCTTTTTAATACCGGCAAAATCGATTTTTTCCGCAAGCTGGCGAAGCACTCCGTCCCTTCTGGCCCGTTTTATGTCCGCAAGCTTTACCATATCCTCATATTTGGAGGAATCGAGCTTTTTGGTAATTCTGAAACGGTTTTCCCCGGCCATAAAGGCGGAAAGGTCTCCAGTGGGAGGCCTGCTGTCTATCTGAAGCGGATTTTTGCCTTCGTCCATCAGAGCAGGGTTAAACCTAAGCAAAGGCCAGTAACCCGCCTGAACGGCTTTTCTCTGCTCCTCCACGCCGGTAGTCATATTTATGCCGTGGGCTATGCAGTGGGAATAAGCTATTATAAGAGACGGGCCGTCAAAAGCCTCTGCTTCGGTAAAAGCCTTTATACACTGCACCGGATTGGAGAGAGAAACCTTAGCTACGTATATGCTGCCGTAAGTCATGGCTATCATGGCAAGGTCTTTTTTCTCGTGAGTTTTGCCGGATATGGCAAACTTGGCGGAAGCCCCTATCGGCGTGGATTTAGAAGCCTGCCCGCCGGTATTGGAATAAACCTCCGTATCGAGAACCAGCACGTTTACGTTTTCGCCGCCGGCAAGCACATGGTCGAGGCCGCCGTAGCCTATATCGTAAGCCCAGCCGTCGCCGCCCAGCACCCAAACGGACTTAGGCGCAAGATAATCGGCTATGCTTAAAAAATCCTCCGCTTCCTGAGTTTTAACTGACCTGAGCTTTTCTTTAAGCTCCTTGATCCTGCCCCTTTGAAGCTCGATATTATGCTGGCCGGAAAGGTCCGCGTTCATAATATCATCCGCCAGAGAACCAAGGCTCTCTTTAAAAGACTCAAGATACTGCCTTGCCTTAAGGCTGAAATAATCCGCCGCGAGCCTCATACCGTAGCCGAATTCCGCATTATCCTCAAAAAGCGAGTTGGACCATGCCGGGCCTCTGCCGTCCGACCTGGCGCAGTAGGGCGTGGTGGGCAGGTTGCCTCCGTAAATGGAGGAGCAGCCCGTAGCGTTCGCAATAAGCAGCCTGTCCCCGAAAAGCTGGGTAAGGAGTTTAATGTAAGGCGTTTCGCCGCAGCCGGCGCAGGCGCCTGAAAATTCAAAATGATGGGGGGCAAGCTGGCTGCCTTTAAGGGTGGTTTTATTATAAGCGTCTTCGGGCAGCTCGGGTATGGTAAGAAAGAAATTGAAATTGGCGGTTTCCTGCTCGCGCAAAGGTATCTGCGGGGCCATTTCAAGAGCCTTTTTAGTGGGGTCCTGCTTGCTTACGGCCGGGCAGTTGTACGCGCAGGCGCCGCAGCCCGTGCAATCCTCAGGGGCTACCTGTACTGTGGCCTCAAGAGAGGCGAATTCCTTACCCCTTGCCTCCGTATGCTTAAAAGAAGCGGGAGCGTCTTTAAGGACGCCTTTATCGTAATATTTCATACGCACGGCGGAATGGGGGCACACAAAGGAGCATATTCCGCACTGTATGCATATATCCGGGTCCCATACGGGTATATTTACGGCTATATTGCGTTTCTCGAAGCGGGACGTGCCTATGGGCCACGTTCCGTCGGCAGGCATTTCGGAAACTTTTATCTCGTCCCCTTTGTTTTCCACAAGTTTGGCGGTTACCTGGCGCACGAAAACCGACGCCCTGCCATCCGTAAGGCAGCCGTTTATAAGGCGGCAGGCCTCGCCTGAAGGCTTAAAGTCCGCCGGATAGTTTACTTCCGCAACCATTTCCGCCCCGGCGTCCGCGGCGGCGGAGTTTTTGGCCACTATTTCGTCTCCGTATTTGCCGTAGGTTTTCTTTATGGCGTTTTTTATGGAGCCGAGAGCCTTCTCTATTGGTATTATGCCGGAAATCTTGAAAAACGCCGTCTGGAGTATTACGTTTATACGGGAGCCCAGACCCAGATCCTCCGCTATTTTGACCGCGTCCACTACGAAAAAGCGGGCCTTTTTAGCGACTATCTCAGATTTTACCTTATCCGGTATGGCGTTCCAAACTTCCTCCGCCGGGTACTGGCTGTTAAGCAGAAATAATCCGCCCTCCTTAAGCTGGGAAAGAATATCGTATCTTTCAAGAAAGCTGAAATTATGGCACGCTATGAAATCCGCCTTCTGCACGAGGTAGGAGCTTTTTATGCGCCTGTCCCCGAAGCGGACGTGGGACGTGGTCATGGAGCCGGCCTTTTTGGAATCGTACACGAAATAAGCCTGGGCGTTTTTGCCCGTCTCGCCGAAAATAATTTTAGCCGTGTTTTTGTTGGCTCCCACTGTTCCGTCGGAGCCAAGGCCGTAAAACATGGCGTTATATACTCCGTCGGACGGAATAACCCATTCCGGGTCGAAATCGAGGGAAGTATTGGTAACGTCGTCGTCTATGCCCACCGTAAAGGCGTGCTTCGGCTCGGCGGCTTTAAGGTTATCGTAAACGGCTTTTACCATAGCCGGGGTAAAATCTTTGGAACCCAGGCCGTACCTTCCGCCCACTATAAGCGGGTATTCAGTAAAAGACGTGATTTTGCGGGCCATAGCTTCGCCCACCGCAGTGCGCGCTATAAGGTAGAGAGGTTCGCCAAGGGAGCCTGCCTCTTTCGTCCTGTCGAGAACGGCCATTGCTTTTACGGAAGCGGGTATGGCTTTTATAAAATCCTCCAGCGGGAAAGGCTGGAACAGGCGTATCTTTATAACGCCGGTCTTTTCTCCAAGGCCGTTAAGATATTCGCAGGTTTCCTCGGCCACGTCGGCCCCGGAACCCATTATAACGATCACCCTCTCTGCGTCCGGCGCGCCGTAATATTCCGCAAGGCCGTATCTGCGCCCGGTCATCGCAGCGAATTTTTCCATTTCCTCTTTCATCAGGGCCGGAACGGAATCCACATATTTATTTACCGTCTCCCTGCCCTGAAAAAACACGTCGGGATTCTGGGAGGTGCCCTTTATGGACGGTCTGTCGGGAGAAAGGCTGCGTGAGCGGTGCTCCCTTACAAGGCCGTCGTCTATCATCTCTTTCATATCTTCCCGGGAAAGCTCCTCCACTACGGCAAGCTCGTGAGAGGTGCGGAAGCCGTCGAAAAAATGAAGCACGGGCACTCTGCTGCGCAGAGACACGGCCTGCGCGATAAGGGCTCCGTCCATAACCTCCTGAGGGTTGGAGGAAGCAAGCATTGTCCATCCGCAGGAGCGGCACGCCATAACGTCCGAATGATCCCCGAAAATGGAGAGAGCCTGGGCAGCAAGAGCCCTTGCGCTCACATGGAATACAGTCGGCGTAAGTTCGCCGGCTATTTTATACATATTGGGTATCATAAGCAGAAGCCCCTGGGAAGCCGTGAAAGTAGTAGTCATGGCTCCCGCGCTCAAAGCCCCGTGAACAGTTCCGGCGGCTCCCGCTTCAGACTGCATCTCGGTAACTATCGGCACCGTGCCCCATATATTTTTTTCGCCCGCGGCGCTTTTTTCGTCCGCTATTTCTCCCATAACGGATGAGGGGGTAATAGGATATATCGCTATCACCTCGTTTACGGCGTGGGCTACGTGGGCGGCGGCCATGTTGCCGTCCATAATGGATTTTTTGCGTGGCATTAATCCCTCCAAAAAACTTGTATTTTCAATCCCGTTAAACTTTATTCGTCGTCTGGCAATCTTATATTATAACAACCGCTATAATCAACGTCAATGGAAATAGAACGTGTCCGCCAGTTTAGGCGGAAAACGGCGAAAGCTGCGGCGAGCGGAAGCCGGCAGCGGGCGGACGGGAAAACGGAGAACAGAACGCTAAACTCTTAGGCGGCAGGTTTCGCCGGATAAGGTTTTTAAAGTAAATAAAGCAACAAGTTTGTTGCCTCCGGCATATTTTCGCTATAATATGAACTCTATGTATAACTTCGTATTCAATATCGGCGCGGCGATAATCAACATCGCCGGCTTTTTTGTGGGACACAGCAAGTTCTGCATAAAAGTCTGCGTGCGCGGAATACTGGGCTCCAGGTTTTCAAACCCGGCTGTCTTTATGGTAACCGTAAGGCAGATATATTTCGCAGGCGTCGAATTGTTTTACATAATGACTTTCACATCCCTGATCCTCGGCATGGCCCTTGTAGGCGGATTAAGCAAATCCCTGATACTGCTGGGCGCAAGAGATTCCATAGGAACAGTGCTGCTCGTGGTTATCATACGTTCTGCGGCCCCTCTCGTAACGGGGCTTCTGCTGGTTTTAAGAACGTCCACCGCCCTGCTTATGGAAGTGGGGCTTATGAAATACAACAGGGAGCTTATATCCCTTGAAGCTATGAATATAGACCCTTACGCCTACGTTTATTTTCCCAGGGTGCTGGCAAGCATAATCTCAATGGTGGTGCTGGCGACTTATTTTTCAGTTCTTTCCATAATAGGCGGCTACACCCTTCTGAGCTTCCAGCTTGACACTACCTTAGACAGCATACTTAAACAGGTTATATACGAAGTAAGCCTGTCCGACGTGGGGAGCTTTCTGTTCAAAACGGTGCTTATAGGGTTTCTGATAGGCTCCATACCGATATATACGGCCCTCGAAGCCAAAGGCGCCCAGACTGATATAATAAAATCCTTCGTTTACGGCATGATAAGGCTTTTTTTCGCCTTTATAATCGTAATGGTGCTGGGTGAATTTATATGAAAGAAAAATATCTCGTCACGGTACCGAACAACCTTGCCGCCAACCGGCTTCAGGATAAAATATCCGCAGCCTACAAATGGAGCGAAGCTGCCATTGTGTCCTACAATCTGCCGCTGCTCTCCGCCCTTTCCGTGTGCGAGAACATAATGCTGCCCCTCAACTATTCCGAACGTATGACAAGACGGCAGGCGGAGCCCATAGTGGAAGGCCTTCTGCACAAATTCGGCATGGAACAGGCTTTACATTACAGGCAAAAAAGATTAAACGATTATGAAATACTTATAGTAAAATTTCTCAGGGCAATAATGAGATGCCCGGAGCGGGTGGTGTTCGTAATGCCTCACAACATGATACCCTCCGAAGACTACGCCAGCTTTACCGTATTCGCCGACGCGCTTACGGATTTTGAAATAACCGTCATCGAGCATGAAAACTTCGCTGGCGACTATCTGGAAACAAATTTCATGGAGACTTCACAGGAAAAATGGGAGACCCTCGTTTTAAAAACCTCGAAATAAAAGTCGGCATATTCGTGCTTTTCGCCGTTGCCACACTTATCGCAGTAATAATAGGCGTGGGCATAAGCAGGGATATTTTCGTTAAAAAGATATACGTAAGCGTCTATACGGAAACGGGCGACGACTTAAGCAAGGGTATGCCGGTAAAATACTCCGGCTTCGCCATCTCCCGGGTGGACAGCGTAAGCCTGCAGGACGACGGGCGGGTGGTAATGAGCATAGGCATACCCACGAGATACGCCAAGTGGATACGGCAGGACTCCATATTTAAGCTGGGAGCCCAGAATATTATCGGCAGCAACTTCATATCCATACTTACCAACCTGCAGAGCGAATCGCCTGTGGTAACTAGCGGGGACCAGTTTATGCTTATAAGGGATCAGGGTCTCCAGGCCATAATAGACAAAGCCATGCCGGTGCTTGAAGATCTTAAGGAAATCGTTTCCAACGTAAATATAATCCTTGGCCGCGTGGCGGACGAAAACGGCGACGTAAGCAAGCTGCTGCGGGGCATGGGCGCGCTGGGCGAGGATATAAGCAACAAGGAAGGCTCTCTCGGTTTTCTCGCCCGCTCCGACTATGTGGAAAAAGAAATAATAAAATTTCTCGAAGACCTGCGCTCTTTCAGCGAAAAGGCCGTAAAAGTCGCGGAAAACGTAGAGGGCGGCAGCCTTACCCTTAACGACGCTTTAACTAAAATAGACGATAAATCGGAGCCGATACTCTCAGGCACCCTGAACGCCGTGCAGGAAATAGAAGATATGGCGAGGATACTGAAACCATCCGTGGAGCGGCTCAACGAGATAACCCTCCAGCTTGAAAGGGCCTCCAAAAACGCCGCGGACGGCACGGAAAATCTGGACGCGTTAAGGGCGGAAGTACAGTCCATTGTGGAAACAGGCAACGAACTGCTGCTTAAAATAGAAAACACGTGGCCTTTAAGCATAGGCAACAAAACTCCGAAACAGGTGCCGCTGCAATGACGAAATATAAACTTGCAGCCGCGGCGGTTTTAACGGCCCTTTTAGCCGCCTGCTCCTCAAAGCCGGAACCGAACGATATGAACGTGGGGCTTACGCTTACGAACAGAGCTGTAAATTACGAGCTTCAGGGAGACGTAAGCATGGCGGCCTATACATATAACAGGGCCTTGGCCAAATTCAGGGATATGGGCCGGTTCTGCGATATGTCCCGTGTTTCCCTGCTTATGTATACCGTGGAGCCGGGAGAGGAAAACGAAAGCAAGCTGGAAGATGCGGCGGCTTTCGCCGCGCTTGGTTCCTGCGCGGAAGAAACCAATATAATAAATTTTCTTAAAGGTAAGGATTACGATTATTCCTCCCTTCAGGAGCCTTACAAATCCGCGGCGAAATTCTGGCGGAATAAGGATACAGGCCCGCTTAAAAGCCTTGCGTCCTCCGGAAGCACAAGCGACGCGATAAGAAGCTCCGTTTACAGAATAATCGCCAGATACCTTCTGGAAAAGGAGCCGGAAGAAGCTATAAAATACGCGGAGGAAGCCAAAAAGACGGACGGCAGAAACGCGTGGACAAAAAACATACTGGCCGACGAAGAAATAATACTGGAAGCCTCCGGGAACCTCGGCCTTAACACCGATACGATAGCGGAGCGCATAAATATACTGAAACAGGCCCTGGAGGAAAAAAGCAAATGAAGATTTTATCCGTCATTATGGCTTTTTCCGCGGCGGCGGTCCTTTATTCATGCGGCAGCTCCGACGATACGGAATGGATATCCCGGAGCGACTGGGGATATAACAGCCTGTATTCGGGCAACGCGGCGGAGGCCGAGCCTAAAGATATATACGCCGTTAAGGAAATAGCCGCGCCTCTTGTGGATGCTATAAACTTCGGCAACGGAATATATAACAGCGCCGCGCGCATAATGATGCCCGATATCCGCGACAGCGAGGCCGTCAATATTTACGGGGAGCTTAAAACGGACAACGGCTCCTGCTATCCGGAGAGAGACAACGGCACCCGGGAATATCTGGTATGGCCCGAAACAGTAACGAACGCCGAAAGCGATATCGCCTTTAAAAACTACTGCGTGGAAAACGCGCTGACATACGGAAACATGACGGTAATAAACGACAACGCCACGATAAGGTTGGAAATAACGGAGGATAACGGAACTATCTCCGAAATGAAGCATATACAGTCCGACAATCTGTCGGTAAAGATAATAAGAAACCCGTCGTCCTTATCGGATAACTATACTTTCAGGGGATATATAGACAACTTGGTCAGCGCTACGGACAACGGAACGGTTAAATCAGACAACCTTACGATAGGCGCAGATATGCCGGAAAACGAGACCGTACTCCGTTTTGATATGGAGACGGCCAAAATTTCCCCCGATACGAAAACAATTACGTTTTACTATCCCTTTTACGGATATGTTACGGCGGATATATCGGGTATTGCCGACAACGTTCAGGATAACGACCAGATAACCATACGGTATAAAAGCGGAGGATATAACGGAGGAAGCTGCACCTTCACCCCTGCGGAAATAGACACGGACGAATTCGACTGTAAAAGCAAATAAACGGGCTATTGAAGGCTTATGCGTTTGACCAGGGTAACTTCGTTGCCCTTTTCGTTATAGCTGATCTCATCGAAATACATACGGGCTATGAATATACCCCTGCCGTGCAGCTTTAAAAGACGCTCCGTGTCCGTCGGGTCTGGGATTCTGGACGTGTCGAAACCGTCTCCCCCGTCCTTTATAAGGATAGTGAGAAGGCCGTCCGTGCAGTTTAAAGAAACGGCGGTTTTGCGGGAGGAATATTTGGGGTTTTTCATCCTTTCCGCAAGAAGGGAGTAGTAGGTGCCGTTTTCGGTGCTTTCCATCTTTTCGTGGCCCGTTATGGCCAGGTTGCCGTGCTCCATAGCGTTCGTTATCATTTCCGACACGCCCACGCGCACTTTTTCAAGCTCCGAAAAGCTGAAGAAAAACGGAAGCTCCCCCGTCATTGCGCATACGATACGGTCTATATTGTTATAGTCGTTTTCAAGCAGATACTCCTTGGAAATTACTACTGGAGTAACGGAGGGAGCGTAATTGCAGATAAGGCTGCCGTGATATATGGAGTCTAAAAGCATACGAAGATGGTGAATCCCGAAGGCTTCTTTAAGGTAGTAGGCGCCGCTTTCCGGCTTATCGTCGGAAATTATGCATAAAGGCACGGAAGAGCCTGCGAAGCCGTCACGCGCGAGCTTATCGTCCGTAATAAAGAACACGGGGGAATCGCCTGCGGAAAGGGTCGGCTTATCCGAAGCCACAAGGGCAAAACGCTCCTGCTCGCAAAAAACGGCCACCTTAGCCAGGTGTTCTTCATTGCGTATATACGCAAGGATTTTTTTCATGGGATTGTTATAACATAAAAGGGAAATTAAAGTCCAACAAAATATCTTGATATTCGACATCAGCAGTTTACCGGTTTCATACCGGCCGTTTCATTTTTGAATAAAACGGCAGAGCGTACCGCGCTCCGGTATTGATTTATGGGGCGGAATAATTATAAAATCCGGCGGGGTGAATATATGAAAATATGCTATCAGTGCAGGCTGTTTTTCAGAGAGCTTTTTATTTTTATTCTGACGGCTTACGCGGTTTTTTCAGCGTTCCATATACCGTGGCCAGCCGTATTCGCCGTAGCCGCCCTGCCAGTATTCGTGTCCTTCGGAACGTTAAGCTGCGCTCTCGGAGGCTTAAGGGCGCTAATACCAACGGCCGCGCTGTCGTTTTTTTCCGCAAACCCCTTTGCCGTGT
Organism: uncultured Deferribacterales bacterium; assembly: GCA_947853665.1. Classification (GTDB taxonomy): domain Bacteria; phylum Chrysiogenota; class Deferribacteres; order Deferribacterales; family Mucispirillaceae; genus CANTXF01. The sequence goes on from CANTXF010000067.1 coordinate 16,279, forward strand.
ATCTGCCTCTTTTGACCTGGGCCCTTCCGACCCTGGCCGTAAGAAGCGGCAGGCGCTGGGCACAGGCGGTATCGGCGATATTTACGGCGGCGTGGATATGCCTTTCATTCCTGGGAGAAATATCATGGGCCGACACATTGTTCATAATATCCTCCGCTCTGACTCTCTTTTTCGCGCTGCCACTTTTAAAAGGAAAAACCGAAAGGCTGAAAAATATAGATATAATAGTAAAAAGCGTTACGGGAAATACTATGCGGGCGGCGGAAAAATTTGCTGACGGAGCCCTTTCCGTATCGGAAGGGAAAATAAATATAATAAAGTGGGAAGAAAACAAGCCGGAAATGGAAGCCGTAACGGGCGACGGCCTGGCGATCGCGTTTCCCGTGCACCTTTTCGGCACGGGGAGAAAATTTCTGGCAGATATGATAAAAAAACTTCCCGCGGGAAACGGAAAACCCGCCTTCATACTATACACCGCGTCCCTTTATCCCGGCGCGGCGGCCTTCGTTCTGTGGGCGGCACTTTCGTTTAAAGGCTACCGCGTAAAGGGAACCCTATGGGAAGCGACCGGCCCTTTAAAAATAAAAAGCCTTTCGGAAAAAACTGCCGAACATGAAAACGGGATAATATTTGAAGCCGGGGGAGACTTCGCCGACGGCTGGCCCTGCGGAGAGCCGCTTATAATACCGCCCTCGCCTCTCTTTATTCTGGGGCTGCTTAAAAAATAAAGGCCGGTTAAGGAAACCGGCCGTTATATTTATTTTTCCGCTTTAAAGCCCTTGGGCACCGTTTCTCCGAAATACATAGGCCCGGCCGTAAGCCTTTTGGCGGCTTCCGCCACGTCCTTAACGGTAACGGCTTCTATACCCTTGCGGTAATTCAGATAATATTCCTTCATATCCAGGATATAGGCGAAACCTATATCGTTTGCCAGGGAAGAAACGTTTTCCGACTGGAAAACGGATTGGCTTTTAAGCCTGTTTTTGGCCTTTTCCACACGGGCGGGGTCCAGCTTGCCGGAGGCTACGTCCTTCAGTACGGCAAGAGCCTCATTTTTAAAAGCCTCGCCGTTGCCAGGCTTCATTACGGCAAATATTCCGAACACGCCGTTATACCTGTTGAACATAGACATATCGCTGGTATATACGACGATATTTTTATCCACTTTCAATATCTGGTTCAAAAGGGAGTATTCACCGCCGGAGAGAACCTCGGAAAGGACTTCGTCCGCATAAACGGTCTTTAAGCTCTGGGCGCCTTCCGGAAAGCCTATAACGGCGTATTCCACGTTTACGTCCGCCTCGAAAGTCCTGCGGACGGGCTTGGTAAAGGTCGTTTTATTGCCGCCCTCGTATCTTTTGCCAGGAGCCACGTCTCTGGTTTTGGAAAAATACCTTTCGGCAAGCTCCTTAACCTTTTCCTTATCTATATCCCCCACAACGACGAGTATAATATTGCTGGGGTGGTAAAATCTGTTATAATAGGCAAGGAGCTTTTCTCTGGTAAGGGCTTTTACAGTTTCCGGCTTTCCTATAACCTGCATTTCGTAGGGAGTGCCGCCGAAAAGGCTTTCCATAAGGTCCTGCCACATTTTGTAGGAAGGGTCGTCATATTTCCTGTTGATCTCCTGCAGCACCACGGGTTTTTCCTTTTCTATCTCCTCCGGGATGAAAAGAGCGTCGAAAACCATATCGCTTACGACCTTAAATGCGGCTTCCGCCTCGGCCGTGGGTATGGTTACGTAGTAATTAGTAACGTCCATGCTGGTAAAAGCGTTGTTGCTGCCGCCTCTTGCGTCCAGATAGGAGTCTATCTCGCCGGGTTTGAAATTTTTAGTGCCTTTAAAAAGTATATGCTCTAGAAAATGGGAAATGCCCGATATTTCCGGCGTTTCGTTGACGGAGCCTGTCTTTATCCACGACTGGACGGAAACGACCTTTACGCCGGGCACCTTTTCATAAACGACGGTAACGCCGTTATCAAGTTTAAACTCCGCTGGTTCAGCCATTACACTCTCCGGTTCAGCTAAAAAAATAAATGAAAAGAGGGCAACAGCCATTGCCCCCGCCTTAATACAAACCGTTTTCTGCACGGATAACGCGAAAAACTTTTTAATCATTGTCCTCTCTGGGCTTAAGGGCCACTTCTATGGCGAAGCACTCGTCGCCTACATAAAATTTGACGCCCACGCACATAATATTGCTTGGACGGTTTATAGTGTGATTTTTGCCGGTTATCACGTTGGGTATGCCGATATTGTATTTATAACCCTGCTCGGCGAAAACCCTTTTGGAGCCGCCCGCTATCATGTTGACGAATTCGCCTACGGCGTCGACGACATCCTTGGACATTTCCGTCTTGTCTTCTCCGAGAAAGCCGGAAACTATTTTAAGAGCTAAGGATTCGGGAAAACTTACGACGACGAAGCCGGACATTTTACCGGCAATGCCTATAACCCCTGATATATCGTAGGCCATTTTATCGTCCTGTTTAATATAAATCTCGCCTTTTCTCGCTTCCACGTTCGCCATGGTGGACAGAACGTTCAGAGTGGCGGTTATAAAGGGGTTAATCATTTCAGCTTTCATTATATGCTCCTGGTTATAAAACTATACAAAATCAGCGACCGTTAAATATAATGTAAACGGAACGCAATGTCCACAAAGAATTAAGAAGCCACTACGGAATAAAACTTTTCCAGGGCTTCGTCCAGTTTTGCCACGTCTTTCGCGCCGGCCTGGGCCATATCGTCCTTGCCTCCGCCGGAGCCTCCGGCAGTTTTTGCCACTTCCTTAACTATGGCTCCGGCTTTAAACCTGCCGGTAAGATCCCGGCTCACTCCGCACACGAAAATAAGCTTGCCGTCCGTTTCGCCGCCTACAAGAACCACCCCGGAACCGAGCTTATCGCGGACGGCGTCGGCCATATTCCTCATGCCTTCGGCAGAAGCCATATTGAGCTTAACGGAAACGGCCTTCACACCGTTTATATCCCTGGCATTCTCCGCCAGCTTGCCCGCCGCTCCCGCGGCCAGCTTTTCAGATGCCTCCCTTTTATGGCGCTCGTTTTCCTTTACGCTTTCCATAAGGGCGGATACCCGCGGGAAAATTTCGTCGGACGAGCATTTCAGCGCGGAGGAGAGCTTTTTATTTATGTTCTCTGCTTCGTTAAGGTATTCCAGAGCCTTCATGCCCGTAAGGGCTTCGATACGCCGCACTCCGGAAGCCACGCTGCCTTCGCTTATTATCTTAAAAATGCCTATGGAGCCGGTATTGTCCGTATGGCAGCCGCCGCACAGCTCTATGGAATACCCGGCAACTTCCACCACCCGTACTATATCGCCGTATTTTTCACCGAAAAGGGCCGTGGCGCCGGAATCCACCGCGTCCTGAATATCTTCCACCCGTTTGCGTACCGGCAGATTCTCGAATATTACCCTGTTGACCTCTTTTTCTATATTGGCGATCTCTTCCTGAGTAAGGGGGGAGGAATGGGTAAAATCAAACCTGAGCCTTTCCTCCGTAACCATGGAACCGGCCTGCCTTGCATGCCCGCCAACAAACTTCTGCAGAGCCTTGTGCAGCAGATGGGTGGCGGTATGGTTCCGCTCTATAAGCCGCCTGCGCCCGCCGTCCACACGTCCGGTCACTATCTGGCCTTTGGCGATGCGGCCTTTTTCGACCGCGCCCCTGTGGATTATCATATCCCCAACTTTAAGGGTATTCTCCACGCGGAAAACGTTGCCGTTTATCTCAAGAAAGCCCGTATCTCCCACCTGGCCTCCGCCTTCCGGATAGAACGGGGTAACTTCCAGGATAACGTCGGCGTCTTCTCCCTCCGAAACGACCTCCACCTCGTCGCCGCCCTTAACTATGGCGGCGACGGGAACGGACGCCTCAAGGGAGGCGTATCCCCAGAATTCGCTTGAGATGCCGCCGCTAAGCTTTTTAAGCACGTCAGGTATTCCGGCAGAAGAAACGCCCAGGCCGGAGCGTTTGGCCCTTTCCTGCTGGCGGGCCATGCAGGCCTCGAAGCCTGCCGTATCGAGAACGTAACCCGCGTCGGAAGCGATATCCTCCAGCAGGTCCACAGGGAACCCGTGGGTGTCGTAAAGCCTGAAAATATCCTCGCCATTTATTATTTTATCCTTTGACGAGGCGGGGAGTATTTCCTCGTTTATAAGCTTCATGCCGGAGGATAGTGTTCTGCCGAAAGCCGTTTCTTCCGTTTCAACGGCTTTTTCTATGTAAGCCTTTTTATCGGCAAGCTCCACGTAGTGGTTTTTCATGAAATCCACCACGAAAGAGCATACCTTATAGAAAAATTCCTTTTCAAAGCCCAGCATTTTACCGTGCCTCATAGCCCGGCGCATAATACGCCTCAGCACGTATCCCCGGCCCTCGTTGGAGGGAAGGACGCCGTCCGCAATAAGAAAGGTGGCGCTTCTTGAATGGTCGGCGATCACCCGCATGGAAACGTCGTCGGCTTCGTCTTCCCCGTATTTTTTGCCGGAAAGCTCCGCGGTAAAATCTATGATGGGCCTTATAAGGTCGGTTTCGTAGTTGCTGGTTTTGCCCTGAACCACGGCGGCTATGCGCTCCAGCCCCATGCCCGTGTCTATGGAGGGCTTCGGCAGAGGGTGAAGCACGCCGTTTTCATCCCTGTTATACTGCATGAAAACAAGGTTCCATATTTCAAGGTGTCTGTCGCAGTCGCAGAAAGGGTCGCAGTCAGGCCTGCCGCAGCCGACGCCCTCGCCCTGGTCAATAAATATTTCGGAGCAGGGGCCGCAGGGGCCCGTATCGCCCATTTGCCAGAAATTATCCTTTTCTCCCTTTCTTATTATTCTGGAAGAATGCAGACCTATTACCTTGTGCCATATATCGAAAGCCTCGTCGTCGTCCCTGTATATAGTGACGAAAAGCTTTTCCGCCGGAAGGCCCAGCTTTTCCGTAAGGAAGGTCCAGGCGAACTTTATGGCGTCCTCTTTAAAATAATCGCCGAAAGAGAAGTTGCCCAGCATTTCGAAAAACGTATGGTGGCGCGCCGTGCGGCCGACGTTTTCAAGGTCGTTGTGCTTGCCCCCCGCCCTTACGACCTTCTGGCAGCTGGCGGCCCGCTTATAGCTGCGGACCTCCTTGCCGAGAAATATATCTTTAAACTGATTCATCCCCGCGTTGGCAAAGAGAAGCGTAGGGTCGTCGTGAGGCACCAGGCTGGACGACGGCACAACGGTATGCCCCCTCTCCGCGAAATACGTCAAAAAAGCGGTTCTGATATCGCTGCCTTTCATAATATCTCCTTAAAATTCACGTAGCCACGCGCCCGGCGGCGCAGCGGTCTTTTTAAAAACCGCCGAATTTTTATAATAGCATACCGGTAAAAAAATTAACATATCAAAATTAACTGCGGAAGCGGAGCGGAAGGTTCACGGATTTTCGCGGGAGAGGTTTTTAAGATACTCCTCCCACTCAAGCGGAAGCATGTATTTTTTTTCGCTGTTGCATTTCTTGCAGGCCGGCACGATGTTTCCTTTAGTGGACTTTCCGCCGCGTATCAGAGGCACGATATGGTCCATGGTTATTTCCTCCGGAGGGAATTTGCCGCCGCAGTAATAACACACGCCCTTATCCGCAAGGGATTTCCACCATTGTTTGCGCCTGAGTTCGCGGGCTTTGGCCTTTTCCCTGGCTATTTCTCCGGGCGACGCCTCCGGCACAAAAAAGAAATCCATAAAAGTTGACCTCCGAACAATATTGTAATATAAACTATAAATGGATCTGTGTTCAATATAAAAGAAAGACCGACAATCCAGAAGTTCCGGTAATCCGGTCTTTTTTCAAAAAAGGAGGCTATCATGAGCACTTACGCTGCGTCACCGGATTATCTTAAAGCATACGGCATAAACGGCCCTAAAGCCATTTATCTGAATATGCCCACGGAAGCTCTTTACGAAGAGGCCATAAAACGGGGAGAAGGCAGCCTTGTCAAAGGCGGCGCAATGGTTTTCAACACCGGCCAGCACACGGGCCGTTCGGCAAAGGACAAATTCGTCGTAAAAGAACCTTCCTCCGAAAAAGACGTAAACTGGGACAGCTCCGCGGCTACCGCGGCCACTCCGGAGCAGTTCGACAAATTATATAACGACATGATGGATTTCTGCAAAGGTAAAGAGCTTTTCGTGCAGGAGCTATATGCCGGAGCGGACGAAAGCTGCCGCCTTAAAGTGCGCGTGATAGGCGAATTCGCATGGCACAATATGTTCGCCCGCAATATGTTCATAGAAGAAGAAAACCCCGAAAAGCTCAAAAATTTCCAGGCTGATTTTACAGCCATATATCTGCCCAATTTTCAGGCGGACCCGGCCAAATACGGCACGAAATCCAATACTGTAATAATGCTTAACTTCGCCAGGAAGGTTGTACTTATAGCCGGTACCTGCTACGCAGGCGAGCTTAAAAAATCCATATTCACCGTAATGAACTACTACCTGCCCAAGCAGAAAATAATGAGCATGCACTGCTCCGCAAATATAGGCGAACAGGGCGACACCGCCATATTCTTCGGCCTTTCCGGCACGGGCAAAACCACCCTTTCATCTGACCCTAAAAGAAAGCTCATAGGCGACGACGAACACGGCTGGAACGACAAAGGCGTCTTTAACATAGAGGGCGGCTGCTACGCCAAGGTTATAAAGCTTTCCAAGGAAATGGAGCCGGATATATACAGAACCACCCACTCTTACGGCACCATACTTGAAAACGTCGTTTTCGACCCGGTAAGCCGCGAAATAGACCTGGACAGCGACAAATTCACGGAAAACACCCGCTCCTCCTATCCTCTTTCCCAAATGCCCAGAACGGCAGAAGGGAACAGAGGCGGACATCCTAAGAACATAATATTCCTTACTTACGACGCTTTCGGCGTCCTGCCTCCCGTAGCCAAGCTGGACATGAACCAGGCCATGTATCATTTCGTATCCGGCTATACGGCTAAAGTGGCCGGCACCGAAAAAGGCGTGAAAGAGCCTTCCGCCACCTTCTCCACCTGCTTCGGAGAACCTTTTATGGTATTCCACCCGTTTTATTACGCGAAAATCCTCGCCGACAAAATGAAAGAGCACGGAGTAAACGCCTATCTCGTAAACACCGGCCTTTTCGGCGGCAAATACGGCGTTGGGCAGCGCTTTTCCATAAAGGACACAAGGGCCATAGTAAACGCCATTCTGGACGGCTCCGTGGATAAAGGCGGCTTCCATAAGGACCCGGTTTTCGGCTTCGGCATACCGAACGAAATCCCCGGCGTCAATAAGGAAATCCTCGACCCGACCAAAGGCTGGGCCGATAAAAACGAATACGACACCGCTCTGAAAAACCTGGCCGAACAGTTTATAAACAACTTTAAAAAATATCCGGCCAACGAAATGACGGACGAAGTCATGAAGGGCTCGCCGAAAATCTAAAATCACGCAAAAACGCTTAAAAACCCGCCTTAAGGCGGGTTTTTAGCTTAAACACACCGGACGGCCGACTATCAGGGACAGGCTCCGGCCTCTTTAAGATAAATTTGCGGGCCATATTTATCTTGCCAAAGCAGATGAATATGGTATTATTTTTATAAGGATATTTTTCAAATACGGAGGTTATAAAAATGTCACTTTCAGATTCCATAAAAAACGCCGATTTCAAGGCGGAAAAGCACGTTCCCGTTATAGAGGTAATCAGAAAAGACGGCGACTACACAATAGTAGGCGTAAAAGTGGGCAAAGAAATACCCCACCCCAACACCACGGAGCATTTTATCGCCTGGATAGACCTTTACTATAAAGGCGAAGGCGATAAATTCATACAGCATCTGGGCCGGGCCGATTTCTCCGCCCACGGCGCCTCTGCCGAGGGAGCAAACCAGGGAGACCTTTATACCGAGCCGTCGGCTTCTTTCAGATTTAAAGCCCTTAAACCCGGAAAGCTGACCGCCGTAAGCTACTGCAACATTCACGGCCTTTGGGAATACGAAACGGATATATAAGATCCGCGACGGTACATTTGTTTTTGACGGCTGATAAGCATTATCATAATTATTTACCATAACTATCTGCGTTAGGGGATAGCCGCCAAAATTTATATTACGCTTATAGGCCAAAGGGCGCGGATATATTCCGCGCCCTTTCTGTTTTTTCGATTGCCGTTGATAAAAACGGCTCTCTATGATAATCTTCAATCTTATCAACCCTATATAAAAAGGTATAAACGATGTTTAAAGACTTTGCCCGATCGCGTATCGTACTTTTTGACGGAGCCATGGGAACGGCCATACAGAAAGCGGACCTGCCGGATGAAATCTGGGAAGGGAAAAACGGCTGCAACGAATTTCTGAATATTTCCTCGCCGGAGACAATTCTGGCCATACACAGGCGATATTTTGAAGCCGGTGCGGACGTGGCCGTAACAAACACCTTCGGCGCAATACGCTCCGTCCTTGCGGAATACGGCCTTGAAAACTCCGTTTCCGAGATAAATAAAAAAGCCGTGGAAACGGCAAGAAAGGCCGCCTGCGGCATGGAAAACAAATTCGTGGCCCTTTCCGTCGGGCCGGGAACGAAACTCGCGAGCCTTGGGCACACATCCTACGGCGAGCTTTACGCTCAATACGCCGAGCAGGCGGAAGCAGGCATAGACGCGGACCTTTTTATAGTGGAAACGGCGCAGGATATGCTCCAGATGAAAGCCGCCGTCAACGCGTGCAGGGACGCCGCCGCAAAATACTCCAAGGATATGCCCGTAATAGTGTCTTTTACCGTAGAGCAGAATAACGCCCTGCTTACCGGCTCCGACATAAGCGCCGTAGCCGCGGTAATGGGCGGGCTTAACATATACGCCCTGGGCCTTAACTGCGCTATGGGCCCCGATATGATGAAAGCGCCCCTTTCCAAGCTGGCCGGATGCTGGGGAGGCAGGCTCTATCTTTCCCCTAACGCAGGACTGCCTGAAACGGTGGACGGCAAAACGGTGTACCCTATGGACGATGAGAATTTCGGCGCGGTAATGGAGGATATTTTATCCCGCTTCCCGGTAAGGATAACGGGAGGCTGCTGCGGAACGGACGAAACCCACATAAGGGCACTGCGGAGCATAATAGATAAAAATCCGGCACGCAGGGAAACGGATTATAAATATCCGGGCCTTGCGGCAAGCCTGTATACGGCAGTATCTCTGGAACAGTCCCCCGCCCCCGCAATGATAGGCGAAAGAGCCAACGCCACAGGCTCTAAAGCGTTCCGGGAGCTTCTGCTTGCGGAGGATATAGACGGCATAACGGCCCTGTGCAAAAATCAGGAGGAAGGCGGGGCCCATTTTATAGACCTTTCCCTGGCCTACGCCGGCAGGGACGAAAGGCGGGATTATAAAAGCGTTGTTCCCGCCCTTAACGGGGCCCTTACCGCTCCGCTCGTTATAGACTCCACCGACCCGGACACCGTTATCGCCGCGGCGGAAAGATATTCCGGCAAGCCCGTGATAAACTCCGTTAACCTTGAAGACGGCGGCGTAAAAATGCGGAAAATGCTGGACGCGGTAAAAAAACACCCGGCCTGCGTGGTGGCCCTTACCATAGACGAAAACGGCATGGCCCAAACCTGCCGGGAAAAAACCGCCGTCGCGGAGCGGATTTATAAAACATGGACGGAAGAATACGGCTTCCCCCCGGAAGACCTTATAATAGACGCCCTTACCTTCTCCATCGGTTCAGGGGACGAAACCTTAAACTTCGCCGCCCTTGAAACCCTGAGCGCAATAAAGGAGATAAAAGCACGTCTTAAAGGCGTAAAAACCGTGCTGGGGGTAAGCAACGTGTCTTTCGGCCTGTCTCCCGCATCCAGACCGGTGCTTAACTCGGTATTTTTAAGCGAAGCCGTAAAAGCCGGCCTCGATATGGCCATAGTGCACGCGTCGAAGCTGATCCCCGCTTCAAGCGTGTCCGGAGAGGATATGAACGTCTGTCTTAACCTGATAAACGGCAAAAGCGGCTCTCTTACGGCGTTTATCGAGCATTTCGCCTCCCATAAGGCTCTGGAAGAGGAGGATAATAAAATACTTCCTCCGGAGGAAGCCCTGCCGATGAAAATAATCAAGGGAGACAAATCCGGCCTGGGAGAGCTTATAGATAAAGCGGCGGAGAATATGCCGGCGGAAGATATCATCAATAAGATGCTCTTTCCCGCCATGCAGAAAGTAGGCGAGCTTTTCGGCGAGGGTAAAATGCTGCTTCCTTTCGTGCTTCAGTCGGCCGAAACCATGAAAGCCGCCGTGTCGCTTCTTGAGCCGCGCCTGAAAAAAACGGAAGGCACGTCGAAAGGTACGGTAATACTGGCCACGGTGCAGGGAGACGTCCACGACATAGGCAAAAACCTTGTGGATATAATAATGTCCAATAACGGTTTTAAGGTGCACAATCTCGGCATTAAGGTGCCCGTATCGGATATGATAAAAAAAGCCATAGAAACGGGGGCTTCCGCCATAGGCATGAGCGGCCTGCTGGTAAAATCCACAAAAATAATGAAAGAGAATCTTGAAGAAATATCCAAAACTCTGCCGGATATAAAAATAATGCTCGGCGGAGCGGCCCTTACGGGGAAATTCGTAAACGAAAGCTGCGCCCCCATCATGCCGGACAAGGTATTCTACTGCCGGGACGCCTTCGACAACATCGCCGCCATGAACGGCAAAAGAAAACCTGCCGGTATTACGGAAGCAAAACCGGTAATCCGGGAAAAACCGGCGGAAAATACCGCGGCAAGGGACGGCGTAGAGGCTGCGGACATACCTTCCGCACCGTTTTTCGGCGTAAAAGAGCTTGAAAACGTGGATATGGAAGACGTATTCGGCTACGTCAACAAAGCGTCCCTATTCTCCGGCAGCTGGGGCTATAAGAAAAAAGGCCCTAAAGACGGGGAATACGACGAAATGCTGAAAAAAACCGTCATCCCGGAATACGAAGCCCTGAAAAACCGCATAATAAAAGAAAAAGCCGCGGAGCCTAAGGTAATATACGGATATTTTAAGGCCAGGAAACGGGATAACGCCGTTGAGCTGTTTTCGGAGCATACGGAATATCCGGCGCTTACGCTCCGCTTTCCTGTAAGGAAAACGCCCCCGTTCGTATCCATAGCAGACTATTTCTACGAAGGCGGGGATAAATTCGACGTTATGCCGGTGCAGATAGTAACTCTAGGGCCCAAGCCTGTGGAATACTGCAAAAAGCTGTTCGCCTCCGATAATTATAAGGATTATTATATGGCTCACGGCCTTTTTACGGAGCTTACGGACGCGCTGGCGGAATTTGTACATAAAAGGATAAGAAAAGAACTGCTTATAGACGAAAGCGACGCCAAAAGCATAGACGGGATACTGGCAGGCAAATACAGAGGCAGGCGTTACAGCTTCGGCTACCCCATGGCTCCCGACCTGGAAAATAACGCGTCCCTGGCCTGCCTGCTGGGAGCCGAACGCATAGGGGTGGAAGTAAACGGCCTTTATCAGATGGTGCCGGAATACACCACGTCCGCAATAGTGGTACATCACCCGGCCGCCGTATATTAGCGCAGCGCGGCAAAGGCCGCCGGGCGGCGCCGGTTTAAAAAGCCCTAATTACGGGCAGACGAGGCTTTGAGCCTTTACTGCAAATTTTTCGTAAGGCTCGAATATTACCCCGTCCTCATTTATGGAGGCTCCCGGAACAGTAAGAGCGTCGGGGTCCATAACGGCCGCCGTGTCGTTTATTTTACGCATTTTCACGGTAACTGGCACGTCCCCCAGAGAAGCGCATGAAGCTACGCCGCCGTTTTCGTCGAGGGACGCAACGATTTTATCGGAAACAGTCAGATTTACCGTAAGTATTTTAGTGGCGTTATCGTAAGTCATATAAAAGGAAGATGCGGGATAATCCTCCGTAAAAAGAAGATTGCGCCCTTTTACGCCGGTAACGCCGTTATTTATATTTACGCCGCCCTCCGTAATATTGGCGGCGGGAACCGGCTCGTAAGCCGTATATTGGTAAACCTCGGCGGGAGCCTCCCTTATAAGAAGCGCGCGCAGAAGCTGGAGCTGGGTTTTCAGGGCGTAGGTTTCGTTATCTTTATTTATAACTCCGTAACCGCCCACAAGATAAACGGTTTCGCATGAGCCGGATAAAGACGCCGCCTGGCAGTCGTTGGAAAGAACGCGACCCGCCGCGGAAGTTTCAAAAAAATCTATCTGATAAGAACCGGTGAGAGTATCCGCCGCCGTCAGGTCTATCGGGGTGATCTTAACGGAAGAATCGTCCCCGCCGCTGGAACAGCCGTAAAGCGCAAGAGCGCACAGCGCGGTATATATAAAAAGCGGCAGTATTCTTTTATTCATTGGTATTTCTCCCATATCTCCCCGGCAAAAAGCATAAAAATAATATTAACAGGCAGGAAGTATTTTAGCGATTATCCCGATATTATCAATAAAAAATAAAAAGGGGCGCATAAGCGCCCCCCCATATTATTTGTTATTAATAATTAATATATTAATTCTCAACGTTTGTCGGATTAGCAACAAAACCGGAAAAAGCATTGTTGCCATCGCCATCATCATAATTTTCAACGAACAAAACGTTCGGATCTAAAGTGGAAGGGTTATTATTTACCTTCACTGCGTCCACACGTGTGTGAGCATCAAGCTTTAACATTCCCCCCAAAACACTTTTATCCTTTAATGTCATGCTTACATGAAACGTACCGTCGGAATTTATGGAAAATTCAAAAGGAGACTGTCTGTTCCATGTATTTTCAATAAGGTTACGCCCGGTAACGCCAACAACCGCTCCAGTACCAGCATTGCTCGGATTGGTAACGGGAACAGCCTCATATACAGTAACCTGATATGTATCGTTAGCAGCAAGAGCGCCCATGGTTTTAAAATAAGGGCCGTACATTTGGAGTTTGCTGGTCGCATATAAATTACCGTCTTTTTCTTCAACTACTAATTTACCGCCCAGAATCTGCGTTCCTGCCGAGCACATCGACATAGTATCGGCATACTGAATACCCAAATCGGACTGTTTCATTTTATCGCAATCAGTTGAAATTATTGCAAATGGATTTCCTTCCCTATCCGCCACGGTGCCAAAGTAAGAAATATTATACGTGCCAACCAATGTTTCGGGTTTAGCCATATCTGGAACAGTAACCCAAACGCCATTGTCGAAATTACCGGCGAAACCAGCAATTGAGTCGTCCACAAGCGTATTGGGGTCAAGGGGGTTACCGGAGTCGTTGCTCACCTTGCGTAACACTACCTTAGTAACTGTGGGTACCGGGCTGCTCAGATCAATAGTGGAAACTATATTGCCTCCGGCATCAACGGAAAAACTGAACGACGCGGCGCTGTCAGAAGTCATTTCAATCATATTGCGGCTCTCAACGCCTTCAACAACGGTTCCGCTTTTATTTATATTTTTATTAACGGCGTCGATGGAATCGGCGTTTACCGGAGCGTAAGCGGTATAATTATATTTGCTCGAAGCGGCCATGCTTCCGTAAACAGGATCCTCAAAAATACCGCCCCAAAGCTGTATTTTCGTGGTTACGGAATATTTGTCTCCGTTTTTGGTTATGGTAGCCATACCTTTCATGCTGGCGTTGGCGGAAGGCTCGCAGGAAACGGCCCCCAGGTTTTGTTTAGCGTAATCGCAGTCGCTCGTTATCTCCATAGTAAGCGTGGAAATTGTGGCGCTTGAAAGAAAATAGTCAATCTCGTAAGTGCCCACTAGAGTATCGGGCGATTCAAGATCTACCGGCGTGTAGGCAAGCGGAGCCGGGCCGTCGTCATCGCTGCTGCCGCATCCGGTAATTATAAAAGAACACAAAGCCGCCAGAACGACGGACAATAACAACTTCTTCTTCATTAACGTTTTCCTCCCTGGAAAGAGCAGGCTACCGCGCGTTTGCCAGAAAGCCTTACCCCTATTTTGAAGCAAGAAGCATTGTAACGATTATTCCGCCGTTGTCAATTTTATTTTAAAGCAGGCGCTTTCAAATTTATCCTGTATACAAAATTGCCCGGCACATTACCGAGAGTACGGTTTTATTGATGCAGCCGGCCGTTATTTGCCGAATAAACCGCTGTGCGTACCGGTGCGGGTTAAAGTAAGTACCAATACGCCGCCCTCAATCCGATAAATCAATAACCAATCCGGCTCAATATGGCATTCTCCATATCCGGTTCGATTGCCTGATAAAGCGTGGTCTCCATTTCTTTCCGGGAGCGGCTCCTATGGCGAGAGCGGTAATCACACCGTCCGGCAGCCTTATATTTAACCCGCGCTTCATCGCCGACTTGTAATCTTTTTTGAATTGCATGTCTGGCTAACGGTGTATTTTGTTTTCTTCATGCTTTAAGATCTTCGAACAGCTCATCAAGACTGGTATATCCTCTCACCAAATGGTCTTTCGCTATACGCTCCGCTTCTGACATTGCAGCGAGAGTTTCTTTATTGGGCCTCTCCAGTTTTACCTCGAAAGGAAAACCGCCCTCACGGAGAGATTGGCGGAGAAATACATTTATCGCGGTAGTCAGATTTATACCCAGTTCCCCATAAAGCGTTTAGCACTGCTTTTTGATCTCGCTGTTCATACGGACGCTGAAATTTATCGTATCTGCCATAATACAATCTCCTTTTGCGCTCTAATACACAGACTATATATATCCTTTGCATTGCATTATCAATGCAATGCAAAGTTTATTCATAGGCGTTTATCTATATATAGTACATACCGCTTTCAGCTTCCCTTAATTCAATAGTTTTTTTCGCGAGTACATCCAGTGTTTTTGAGGCAAGAAAACCGCTTATAACTCCGTCCAGCTCCATCCACATATCCTTCGCAGGGCAAACGCCCGCCCTTACGCATTTCTCGCCCGGTTTCACGCAGTCCACAGGCGCAATGTCCCCTTCAAGAGCCTTTACAATATCAAGCGCCGCTATGTCCACGGCCTGCCTGCCCAGCCTGTATCCGCCGTTGGCGCCCCTTTCGGAAACTACGAGACCGGCGGCTTTCAAGGGGATTACCAGCTTTGAAAGATATTTTTCGGAAATACCCTGGGCGGAGGATATCTCTTTAAGAAAAACGGGCCTGCCGCAGCCTTCCCTTGCGGCAAGCTCCGTCATAAACCTTAAACCGTACCGGCTTCTCGTGGAAAATTTCATCTACCGGCCCAAAGCCTGGTCTATATCGGCGATTATATCATCTATATGTTCAAGGCCCACGGAAAGGCGCACAAGCTCCGGCTTTAACCCCGACGCTTCCTGCTGCTCCGCGGACATCTGCGAATGGGACGTGCTCGCAGGATGAAGGGCCAAAGATTTGGCGTCTCCCACGTTGGCAAGGTGGGAAAACAGCTTTAAAGAGTTTATAAACCTTTCTCCGGCGGCTCTTCCGCCCTTTACCCCGAAAACCACCATCCCGCCGAAGCCGTTTTTAAGGTATCTGCGTGCCAAAGCGTGGGAAGGGTCGCTCTCAAGACCGGGATACCTTACCCATTCTACCTTGGGGTGCCCCGCAAGATATTCGGCCGTTTTCATTGCGTTGGAGCAGTGGCGTTCCATCCTGAGCGGCAGGGTTTCGATACCCTGCATAAATATCCACGCATTGTCCGGCGAAAGGCACGCGCCCAGGTTCCTTAAAGGCACGGTTCTTACCCTCAGGGCAAAGGCTAAAGGAGCCAGGGCTTCTGGCAGGTCGTAAGCCCAGCGTAAACCGTGATAGTTAGGGTCCGGCTCCGTAAAAAGCCTGAATTTGCCGCCATTTTTCCAGTCGAACCGGCCTGAATCGGTAATTATGCCCCCCAGAGCGGAACCGTGGCCGCCGTACCATTTCGTAAGCGAATTTACGACGATATCCGCTCCGTGTTCGATGGCTCTCATAAGATACGGGGTGGAAAAAGTAGCGTCTACAATAAGGGGAAGCCCGTGCCTGTGAGCGATACCGGCAATAGTTTCAATATCCGCCACGTCGAGAGACGGATTGCCTATGGTTTCTATATAAATAAGCTTAACTTTATCATTTATAGCTTTCTCAAAGCTATCCGGGTCTTTAATATCGGCAAAACGCGTCTTTATGCCGAATTGAGGCAATATGGCGTCGAACATCGTATAAGTGCCGCCGTAAAGATTGCTTGCGGAAACTATCTCGTCCCCCTGAGAGGCGATTGTTATAATCGCGTAATGTATGGCGCTGGTTCCGCTTGCCACGGCGACGGAAGCGGCCCCGCCCTCCAGCAGAGTGACTCTTTCTTCGAGAGCTGCCACGGTGGGGTTTGTAAGACGCCCGTAAATATTGCCAAGCTCCCGCAGGCCGAAAAGGGCGGCCGCCTGAGCCGTGCTTGTAAAAACGAAAGAGCTGGACCGGCATACGTCCAGCCCTCTTGCCCGCGTAACCGGGTTCACGTCCTGACCGCCGTGAACGGCCAGAGTTTCAAAACGATAATCGCCTTTCATCAGTTACTCCTCCCCGAATAACCATGTGCTTAAATAACGCTCGCCCGAATCCGGCAGCAGCGCGACTATATTTTTGCCTTTGTTTTCCGGACGCTCCGAAAGGTTTATAGCGGCCCGCAGTGCGGCTCCCGACGATATGCCTATAAGCAGGCCTTCTTTTTTCGCGGCCTCACGGGACGTTTCCCCGGCGGCTGAATCTTCTATCCGTATTATTTCGTCAATAACGCCCCTATCGAGAACTTCCGGTATAAACCCGGCTCCTATCCCCTGTATCTTATGAGGCCCGGGCTTTCCTCCCGAAAGCACGGGAGAGGCGGCAGGCTCCACCGCAACGACCTTAACGGACGGCTTTTTCTCTTTTAAAACCTGGCCGACGCCCGTAATGGTGCCGCCGGTGCCTACGGCGGATACGAAAATATCAACGGTTCCGTCAGTATCGTTCCAGATTTCAAGGGCCGTCGTTTTCCTGTGGGCTTCTTTATTGGCCGGGTTGGAAAACTGCTGAGGCATATAAGCGCCGGAGGTATTTTTAACGATTTCCTCCGCCTTTTCCACGGCCCCCTTCATGCCTTTGGCGCCTTCGGTAAGCACTATCTCCGCCCCCAGGGCTTTAAGCAGCTTCCTCCTTTCCACGCTCATGGTTTCAGGCATTGTAAGAATCACCCTATAACCCCTTACGGCGGCGACGAAAGCAAGCCCTATGCCCGTATTGCCGCTTGTAGGCTCCACTATAAGGCCGCCGGGCTTAAGGAGCCCCTTTTTCTCCGCGTCCTCTATCATGGCGAAGCCTACCCTGTCCTTAACGCTGGAAAGAGGGTTAAACATCTCCAGCTTGGCGTATATATCAGCCTCCCCGTCGTTAAGTTTATTGATTTTTACAAGAGGGGTATTTCCTATAAGTTCCGTAATGTTATTCGCTATTTTCATAATAACCTCCAATCTCTACCATTTAGGTCTAGTTAGATATGTATCATATAAAAGGCAAATGTCAATCATTTTCGGAAGATGCCGCCCGATACGGGCAAAAGAATATCCGCCGGTAAATTGGATGCGTCACGTTTTGGTGGATAGAAAAAATATGCTTTATTTATGCAGATGTTTCTATTCCGAGCTTGCTCTCAAGCGACGCGCGACAAAT
>CANTXF010000068.1 GCA_947853665.1 uncultured Deferribacterales bacterium
TCGAACCCGCGACCTCAACCTTGGCAAGGTCACGCTCTACCAGCTGAGCTACACCCGCGTTCCTGCGGTGAGGTAACTTTATATAAAACTTACCCGGTTTTGTCAACAATGTTTTTAATATTTTTTTATTTTTCCCAAAACCACTTCCGCTTTTAAAAAGCCGTAAAATATTAAGATATGCGTTTATTTTTTATTCCATACCAATTGACGGCCATTAATATTTATGATTTAACTATTATTATGGACACTGTAAAAATTAACGTGATGGATATGGTTCTCTCCTTTACCGCCGCAATGGATTCGGTAAGCTACGAGCTGAAAAACCACCAAAAAAGGGTCACGAACATAGCCATTGATATAGCTTACGAAATGGGCCTGCCTGAGCGCGAAATATTCGACATAATGATAGCGGCCAAGCTTCACGATATAGGAGCTATATCTATTCTGGAGCGCAACCTGCTCACAAGCCTTTCTTTCGATACGAATTACGCCCACGCAGGTATCGGATACGCCATATTAAAAGATTTTAAGCTGTTTGAGAAGCAGGCCAACATGATCCTGCACCATCACAGGGCCTGGAAATACGGAGCCAACAGGCTCGATTCAAACGGCAGCGAAGTGCCCATGGGCAGCTGGATAATACACCTTGCCGACAGGATAGACATAGCGATGGACCATTCCGATTACGCTCTTAACCAGAAAAACCGCGTGTCGGACAAGCTATCCAAACATTTCGGAAAAATATTTCACCCGGACGTTGTGGACGCATACATGTCCTTGGCGGAAAAGGAATATTTCTGGCTGGACGTAAACTTCAGCGACGCCTCCGTAAAATACAGGGATATGTTCGCAAAATACTCCGAAGTCATAGAGGGAAACGCCATTGTGGATTTAAGCAAGTCTTTCTCCCATATTATAGACTTCAGAGACATATTTACCTCAACCCATTCCATTGGGGTCAGCACTTCCGCAATGGCTCTTACGCGTCTTGCCGGGTTCGACGAATCCATGCAGCAGAAAATGCGGGTGGCTGGTTTTCTCCACGATCTGGGAAAAATAGTGATACCTATCGCAATCCTTGAAAAAAACGGCCCCCTTACCGACCAGGAAAGGCTTATCATAAACAGCCACACATATCATACTTATAATATTCTCTCCTCCGTAAGCGGTTTGGAGGATATAAACCGCTGGGCCTCCTATCACCACGAAAAGCTGGACGGCTCCGGCTATCCTTTCCACTTAAAGGCGGATAAGCTCGACACCATGAGCAGAATAATGATGCTTGCCGATATTTTAACCGCTCTCAGGGAGGACAGGCCTTATAGAAAAGGCATGGGGCGTATGCAGGTAGAGGGGCTTATAAGCGATTGGGTACGCGGAGGCAAGCTGGATAAGGACCTTGCCGTGCTTCTTTTCTCAAACTACGAGGAAATAGACGGCGAACGCAGGCAGGCCCAGGAAACAGCCTTCAAATGCTATGAATGCGCCCTGTCGGGCAAGGCAGCGCCTCAGTAGTTATTTTTCGGCGTAAAGACTGGGCTGGTATCTGGAACCGATCGAATATACCTCCGTCAGCCTGAAACCCGCCTCTTTCATCACGGCTTTTATAGTCTTGCCGGAAGCGTAGGTAACAAGGCGCCCTCCGTCTTCAAGAAGATCGTACATCCTTTCAAATACTTCCTTCGTCCACATTTCCGGGTTGTGTTTTTTTGAAAAAGGGTCGAAATATATTACGCCGAACCTGCCGGAAAGACTGTTTATAAAGCTCAAAGCGTCTTTTATATGCAGTTCCAGGGAGAAATTTCCGCTGCGTCCGTTTTTCATGGCTTCGCGCAGGGCTGAATAACCCCCGCGCGGAAAAAGCAGAGGAGCTCCCGCCACCAGCCCGGGAAGGGCGGAATCCTTCTCCACCGACACGGCGTGCAGCCTTCCCGAACATCCGGACGAAAGCATTTTATCTATGGTGGCGGCAAGATTCATCCCTATGCCGAAACATATATCAAGAAGCCTTACATCCCCGCGCCGGAGGAAATCTATCACTCCGCTGCCGTTTACGAATTTGTGGAGGCTTTCCGTATACGCCCCCACCGACTTGGCCTTGTAGGACTCTCCGTAGCCAAGGCTGTAAAAAGTAAAGGAACCGTCGGACGTGCATATTATCTTTTTATCTCCGTAAATCGGAGCGGGAAGATTCATCAGATAGCGCTCCTGCCTTTTTTAGGCGGCCTAAGGTCCGGAAATCCGGTATTTTTGTAAAAATCGTCCTTCATTCTGTTAAAATAGCCGAACTGTATTTCAGGACGGCGTTTTTTAATGAGCCTCAGCAGATTCTTGACCCCGTGTATTTCCTCCGGCCCGAAACGCAGATGGGAAAAAAGCAGCTCCGCGTCGATATTAAGGTTTCTCGTCTGTATAAGGTCGACCTTATGCTCGTCGATAAAGTCGAGCAGAGCCGCGGCTTCGCCCGCCCTGTCGCTCACTCCGGGGAACATAAGCAGATTAAGCTGCAAAAAAGCCCCCGCTTCCTTTACGTGTTCTATACTTTTAACGACGTCCGCAAGCTCGTATCCCCTCGGACGGTAATAAGCGTTATAAGTTTCCTCAACCACGCTGTTAAGGCTGACGCGCACGCTGTCAACCCCAGCATCGAGAACCTTTTTAACCTTATCCGGAACGGAGCAGTTGGAATTGAAATTCACCGTAAGAGACGGCATGGATTTTTTTATTATCTTTACCGCCCCGGCAATATTATCAGCTGCCATTACGGGGTCGCCCTCGCACCCCTGGCCGAAGCTTATTATCGGGTCCCGGGCTTTTTCCGCGTGGCGCAGGGCCACGTCCGCTATCTCCTCCGGCGTCGGCGCAAAAGAAAGCCTGGCCTGGGGGGACGGGCAGCATTCGGCGGGCTGCAGAGATATACAGCCCACGCAGGATGCGTTGCAGGCGGGGGAAGTAGGCATGGGACATTCCCAGCGGGGATAAAACACGTTTTTCGCCGCCGTGCAGTGATATTTTACGGCGCAGACGGCAAGCTGCCTGTAAAGACGGTTTTCAGGATTATTTTTTAAAAAATCCTCCACCTTCTTATCGAAATTCTCGGAAAAATCGTAATTCGCAGGATTCCATTTGGATATATCGTCCACCTGAATGGCAGGAACCACGAAATGACCGTCCAGATACCCTACGGCGGTATAAGCGTAGAGAGGCATTATATAATCTTTAGTCTTTCTGTAAGCCGGAAGAAAAAGCCTGAGAAATCCGGGGGGCAGAAACACGCTTACGGCGTTTCCTCCCTTAAATTCCGTAAGGTTGGCCGCTTCCTGGTCGTAGGCGACCGGCCTCGTATCCGGCATAAAATAAAGGCGCGATGAATCGGGAAGCCTTATAAGCTCCGCCTCGTAGGGCACAAAATCGTAATTGGCGCTCCTTACGGCCATTTTCAGCGTCGGATGGTCGAATATCTCGCCTTTATCGTTGGCGTATACAAGGTTCGGTATTTTATACAAATTAAATCTCTCCGTAAAAATATCGGCTGCGAACAGCTATATCACAATTTAAAGCTTCGCGCAAATAACACGTTGACGCGGCGGCTTCAACGGCATTATTTATATATTATGTTCATCAGTAAAATAACGGCGGCGGCTTTTATCGCGCTGATCATCGCTGGTCAGGCGGCGGCAGGCGGCGAATGCCGCATAATTTACGGGCTTTTCGATAAATATCAGCCCTACGAATGGTTCGACGGCGAAGGCCGGGCCTCCGGCATGAATATAGACCTGTTAAAAGCCGTTTCAAAGCAGGCCGGCTGCGATTACGAAATAGTTTCCGGCCCGTGGAGCGAAATGCTCGATAAGCTGAAGAACGGCGAAATAACCATGATGTCCGTTTCCCCCACGGCATATACGGACACATTCTGCATATATCTGGCCCACTCGATAGTAATGTACCGCTATATATTCCAAAGGGCGGATACGCCATATATACGCGGGCTGGAGGAACTCCGGGGGAAAACCGTTTTCGTTATAGAAGGCAGTTTCAGCGACAACGCCCTTACGGATTTAGCGGGAGGCGGTCTATTCCGCATAGAGCGCTATCCCAGCCATTATGCGGCCATCAAAAGCCTGTCGGACGGAAACGGAGACGTTTTTATCTCCACCATGACGGCCGCCATGAACGTTATATCCGATAATCCCCAATTTGAAAATATACGCGGCGGCGTACTGCCTTTTCTGCCGTCCATTTACGGCTTCGCCGTAAATAAGGAAAATATGGAGCTGTTCGAAATTGTCGACGGGGCTATGGAGCAGCTTAAAGAAAACGGCGAATATTTTGAAATAGTCAAAGAATGGTCCATAAGCAGGGATAAATCCGGCTGGATAAAATACGCCGCCGTATCCACAGGTTTTTTAATATTCGTTACCCTTGCGGTCCTTCTGTGGAACAAATCGCTCTATATGCAGGTAAAGAAAAAGACGGCCCATCTGGATAAGGAAATAAAAAACCGCATAAATACCGAAAAAAAGTTAATCTTAAGCTCCGGCAGGTATCAAACGCTGTCCGACCTTTTCCGCACCGTGCTGGATACGGTTCCCGAAACCATATACTTAATAGAGAAAGACGGCAGAATATCTTACAGTAACGTAAAACCCCGCACAAAAACCCTGTCTCTTGAGCTTATATGGGATAAAATAACAGAAGCCCTCCATGAAAACGGCTCTTTTGAAATAGGCCAGATATCGGACGAGGCTGGCACGTGGAAAGTAAACGCAATCGCTATGGGAAAAGGAAGAAACGAGCTGCTGGCCGTCGTATCGGATATTACGGAAAACGTAAGACTAAGGGACGAAGCGCTTATACAGAGCCGCCTTGCCGCCCTGGGCGAAATGGCCACCTCCGTTGCTCACGAAATAAATAATCCGGCGGGTCTCATAGGCCATAATATGGATTTTATAAATAAAGCCGTTTCCGATATTTTCCTGGCACTTGAAGACTCTCCGTCCATAAGCCGGATACAGGGTATTCCTTTAAACGCCCTGCGGGAAGAGCTTGCGGATTCAGAAAAAATAATAGGAGAAAGCCTCCTTAGAATAAGGGATACAATAAACGACCTTAAGGAATACGGCACGGCCCGCAATAACTCGTATCAGAAAACGGACATAAAAGAGTGTATGGAAAACGCTGTAAGGATGTCGTCCTTTTTTATAAAAAAACACACTTCCGAATTTTCCTTTGAAATATTCGGAGATGATTTCCCCGCCTATGCCAACCCTATACATATAGAGCAGGCTGTGCTCAACCTGATACAGAATTCCTGTTTCGCCCTTACGGACAGAAAACAGTTTATAAAATGCGTTCTCGAAAAAACAAACGACGGCGGTTCCATAATAATAACCGTCGCGGACGGCGGCAGAGGGATGACGGAGGAAACGGCAAAAAATGCCTGCAAAGCCTTTTACACCACAAGAAAGGACTCGGGAGGCACGGGACTTGGACTGTCCATAGCCATGAGGATAATAAAAGAGCATAAAGGAACCATGACTATAAAAAGCCGGGAGGGAAAAGGCACGTCGGTAACGATAACCCTGCCTTCCCTTAACGAAGCGGAAAAAGAAATATGATAAACATACTGCTTATAGACGACGAGCAATCCTGGTGCAAAAGCCTCCGCAGAACCCTTGCAAACCACGGTCTGACAGGGTACGATAATATATTTTTATCCTGCTGCGGAGCGGAAGCCTTCCGCATCCTTAAAACGGAAAAAATCGACCTGGTGCTTTTAGACCTTATGCTGGGCAGCGAAATGGGCTCGGACGTATTAAAAAAAATAAAAGACCTCTGCCCGTCCCAGACCGTCGTAATAATGACGGGAGTCAACAGCATACACCAGGCCGCGGAATGTATGAAACAGGGCGCGGCGGATTATCTCGTAAAAAATATGCCGGTGGACGAGCTTATATCCACCTTAAGGCGTATATTAAAAGTGCGTGAGCTGGAAAAGGAAAACCAGGCCCTTAAAAGCGGTTACTTTTATTCCCGCGGAAAGGACGCCTTTTCCGAATTCATCACCGTAAACGAAAAAATGCTGAACATAATAAAATATCTTAAAGCCGTGTCGGAAAGCGGCCAGCCTATATTGATAACCGGCGACAGCGGCGTGGGCAAAGGGATACTGGCAAAAGCCGCGGCAAAAGTATCGAGGCCTGATAAGCCTTTTCTTTCCCTCAACGTGGCGGGGCTTGACACGCAGATGTTTTCAGACACCTTATTCGGCCATGTGAAAGGAGCGTTCACCGGAGCGGAAAGCTCAAGACAGGGAATGATACAGCAGGCGAAAGACGGAACCGTATTTCTCGACGAAATAGGCGATCTGCCGGTGCAGTCGCAGATAAAGCTGCTGTATCTGATTCAGGACAGGCAGTATCAGCCTCTGGGAAGCGACGCGGTAGTAAGAACCGGGGCCAGGTTTATATGCGCGACGAACCAGAATCTTGAATCGAAGCAAAAAGCCGGCGAATTCCGCAGGGATTTATTTTTCAGGCTTAACACCCACATGGTGCGCGTGCCTTCCTTAAAGGAAAGGCCGGAGGATATACCCGTTCTCATAGACCATTTTATAAAGGAAGCGGCCGCAGAATACGGCAAGGAAGAGCCAAAACTGCCCGCCCACATGATATCCCTGCTACAGACTTACGATTTTCCGGGCAACGTTCGCCAGCTCCGGTCCATGGTATACGACATCGTGGCCCGCTGTCAGGGAGAAACTCCCCGCCTTTCCGATTTTTCAAGCCTTTTTGAAAGTATAAACGTAAAAAATACCGGCGCTCCCCAGGAAAATAAAATAACTTTCAGCTACGACAGACTGCCGACGGCCGAAGAAATGCTTAACGACCTTATAGACAAGGCAATGGAAGCATCGGGCGGCAGCCAGGCAAAGGCCGCCGCTATGATAGGCATATCCCAGCCCACCATAAGCAGAAGGCTTAAAGAACGGAAGCTTTAGAACCGTACAAAGCAATAAAACTATTCATTTTGAATACACAAATTCATATTGAATAAAAATTTAAATGGCAGTGCCCTTTAAAAACATATAACTATCTTATAATAAAAGAATATATTTATGGCATAATCCTTGCTTTATTCTTACTATCCGTAAAAAAAAATTTGCAGGAGGATAAGAATATGGCAGTTACAAGACGTGGATTTCTCAAAAACGCGGCCGCTGCGGCAGGAGCAGCCGCGCTGGGTACGGTAATACCTCAAGCGGCTGAGGCGGCTGCACCCAAAAAATGGGATGAAGAAGCCGACGTAATAGTCGTAGGCTTCGGAGGCGCAGGTGGCAGCGCGGCTATAGAAGCCCACGACAATAAAGCCAAAGTGCTGATTCTGGAAAAGCAGCCGGAAGCCGCCCACTACCCCAACACAAGAATGTCCGGAGGCATATTCCACAGCCCGGATAAGGACGGCGACAAAAAAGCCCTTACCCAATACGCGAGAGCGCTTTTCTCCGGGGATAACGTGGAAGGCAAGCTGGAAGGCGAAATGAGGCCGGAACTGGCCCAGTCTCTGGCGGAAGCTTGGGCGGAATACAGCCCGCAGAACTTCGACTGGCTTAAAAGCCTCGACCCGGAATTTAACGCCATGGCGAGAGGCGGAGCCGCTTTTAAAAACTTTCCCGGCGCGGAAGCTTCAAAATACAGAACCTATACGGCTACATACACGGGAAAGGTCAGCTACGCGAAACCTACCGTAAACCTTCCCAAATCCGAAAAGATGGCGGGCGAAGCGGTGTTTACCTGCATTCTTGAAGGCGTTAAATCGAGAAAAATACCCGTGATTTACGAAACTCCGGCCAAACGCCTTATAACGGACGACAAAGGGGAAGTTATAGGCGTGGTTGCCGAGCGCGGAGGCAAAGAGATAAACTGCAAAGCCAAAAGGGCCGTGATACTTACCTCCGGCGGATACGAATATAACCTTCCCATGCGCGAAGCATTTCTGGAAGGCCCCGGCGTGGACGGCTGGGCTTTCTACGGCAGCCCGGCCAACACCGGCGACGGCATATCCATGGCCATGGCAGTGGGGGCCGGCCTTTCAAAAGTGGGTAAATCGGCAGCAAGGCTTATCGCCACTGTGCCCCAGAGATACAACGGCCTCCGTATGGGCCTTATTACCGACTCCGTAGGCGCGAGAGGCTCCATAGTTGTGGATAACTTCGGTAAGAGGTACGCTTCCGAAAACCTCGTTACGGACGACCCGAGCCGCTACTTTTTTTACAAAGAAGCGGTAAAAATGGATATTACCAAGCTCAATTATCCAAGGATTCCCAGCTGGATGATATTCGACGAAACCTTCAGAACCAAAACAACCATTACATATAAAGGCATATCCGTGGCCGGGTTCGGCTTTATAGAATGGGATAAGGACAACGCCAACGCCGTTAAAAACGGCTGGATACTGAAAGGGGACACAATAGAGGAGCTGGCAAAAAAAATAAACGCCCATCCGGAAAATATGAAGCAGATAACCCCTGCGGAATTGAAGAACACGATAGAGCGTTTTAATAAATTCTGCCAGGACGGCGAGGATAAGGATTTCGGCAGAAAGCCCCAGACGATGACTCCGCTGAATAACCCGCCCTACTACGCTCTCGCCCTGTATGCCGGAGGCCCCAACACGAAAGGCGGCATAGCCGTCACGGCGGACAGGAAAGTTGTGGACTGGCTCAATAAGCCTATAAAACGCCTTTACAGCGCCGGCGAAATATCCTCGGCTCTGAAATTCGTTTACCAAAGCGGCGGCAACGTGACGGAATGTATGGTTTTCGGCCGTATCGCCGGGAAAAACGCCGCGGCCGAAAAACCGTGGGCTTAACGATGAAGAAGAACAACATTATCGCTATTTTAGCGGCCGGAGCAACGTTTGCCCTGGCCTGTTCAGCTATGGGAGCGGCTTCCGGGGATAAATTTCTTGCCGACAGGCACGCTGCCGATAACGGCGTAGCCTGCGCGGACTGTCACGACGGAAAAGAAAACCCGAAAGAAAAAGCCGGAATCGGCGCCTGCCTGGAATGCCACGACGGGTATAAAGGCATGGCGGAAGCTACCAGAAACCTTGACGTGAACCCTCACGACAGCCACGAAGGCGAAATAGAATGCACGGAGTGCCATAAGCCTCACGGCAAGCCGGTGGATTACTGCGAGCAGTGCCACGCCTTTGGTTTGATGGTCCCTTAAAATAACGGAGCAGCTATATGAAAAAAATTAAAGCAGCCTTTTTATATCTTTGCATAGCAGCGGTTTTCGCCGCACAGGCGGCAGGCGCGGAAAGCCTTACGGACAAAATAAAAAACGCGCCCGTTGAAAACTACGGAGAGAAAATAGGCCCCGCCTTCGAAGGCGCTTTCGACAGCCCGTCCTGGAAGGAACAGGATAATAAGGTCGTATTCACAGGCAAAGTAAAAGCGGGCTCGGTATTTCCCGCCGGGGAAAAAGATTCATTCTTCGATATGCAGTATTCCACTATTGAAGAAACGCAGATGAAAGGAACCGCCGAGGAACTCTATAACAAATATATAAAAGGCATGCCTCAGGCGGAGCGCGAAAAATCGGGATACGAAAATAAAATGCTTCTGGATTCCGAAAAATATTACAACATAATGGATATATTGGACGCTAAAGCCGCGGGAGGCCCCGTAAAAGCCGAAATCATTATGTCGAAAGACGGAAAATCGGCGGAAATAGTATCCTTCGACGCGCCTACGCTGTATACCCATAACGGCAGCGTAAAGGATTTCGTCAAATTCGTGTTTAAAAAGTAACTCCATCCCCTCACCCTGGCCCGCGGCCGAAATATATGCCGCGGGCCTTTTTCGTCCGCTTCTTTTTTAAGTAAAAAGCATTGAATTTTTATACCCTTCCTGTATTATCTGATATAAGGTGCGAATAAATCCGCTTAAGGAGGAAACGATGACAGATATCTTAGACGTATATGCCAGAGAGATAATCGACTCGCGGGGCAACCCCACCGTTGAAGTTGAAGTTACCACGAGCGGAGGCGCCGTGGGAAGGGCCGCGGTTCCCTCGGGAGCGTCCACCGGAAAGTTCGAAGCCGTGGAGCTCAGGGACGGCGATAAAAGCCGTTTCGGAGGCAAGGGAGTGCTTACGGCCGTTCAGAACGTCAACGAGATAATAGCCAACGAGCTCGAAGGTATCGACGTATGCGAACAAAAGCTCATAGACGAGCTGCTCATACAGCTGGACGGCACGGAAAACAAATCCAAACTCGGCGCAAACGCCATACTGGGCGTATCAATGGCCTGCGCGAAAGCGGCCGCGCTGGCAAGCGAAACTCCTCTTTACCGCTATCTCGGCGGCACCTTCGCCCATGTGCTGCCCGCTCCTATGATGAATATACTCAACGGCGGCAAACACGCCGACAACAACGTGGACATACAGGAATTTATGGTAATGCCTCTCGGAGCGGCCTCTTTTAAGGAAGCTCTCCGTATGGGAGCGGAAACTTTCCACGCCCTGAAAAAAGTTTTGCAGGAAAAAGGCCTTAACACGGCCGTCGGAGACGAAGGCGGCTTCGCCCCTAACCTGGGCTCCAACGAGGAAGCTCTGGAAGTAATAATGAAGGCAATAGAAACGGCCGGATACAAACCGGGCGAGGATATATATATAGCCCTCGACGTGGCTTCCAGCGAGCTTTACAAAAACGGTAGATATATCATGGCGGCGGAAAAAAATCCCGAAAAGACTGACGACGACATGATAGAATATTACAGCTATCTGGTAAACAAATATCCCATAATATCCATAGAGGACGGCCTGGACGAAGAGGATTGGTCCGGCTGGAAAAAGCTGACGGAAGCCCTTGGCAAAAAATGCCAGCTCGTGGGGGACGATCTGTTCGTCACCAACACCAAAAGGCTGCTTAAAGGCATAGAAAACGGGGTGGGCAATTCCATCCTCGTAAAGGTAAACCAGATAGGCACGATCACCGAAACTATGGACGCGGTGGAAACGGCTAAAAAAGCAGGATACACGGCGGTTATATCCCACCGCTCCGGAGAAACGGAAGACACCACAATAGCGGATCTGGCCGTGGCCCTCAACGCCGGGCAGATAAAAACGGGCGCTCCCAGCAGAACCGACAGGGTAGCGAAATACAACCAGCTTTTAAGGATCGAGGAAGAACTGCTCGACAGCTCCGAATATCTTGGCAGGCGGGCTTTTTACAATTTAAGGTAGTAATATAAAGCGGTAATACTGAAAAAAGGGCCCGTCTGAAAACGGGCCCTTTTTGATAACGGCTCAAAAAAAACCGCGGAACGCCGGGCGGCGCAGCCAAAGACTGCGGCCAGAGAAGCGGAACGGCAGGAAAATTTCAGCGAATCAAGCAATAAACATATATGAAAATATAGGGGAAACGGAAAAAATCACAAAAGAGACGGCCGAACAAGTGTAAATAAGTTTCAAAAACTGCCTGACAGGCGTTTTACGCAATAAAAACGGTTTCCATCCATAAATTATTAACGGGCGGCCTTAAAGATGGTTTCAGCAGCCGTCTGGTTATACATATTAAGCGTTTTTTTCACAAGCGGGTTGGTGTAGGCCTTAAAAGGCTCTCCTCTGGAATTAAGCCAGAATATGGCGTTATCCATACCCGGATTTTTATAATCCACAACCCAGTAAACTATTCCGGATTTTTTATGCCGCCGTTCGGTTATGGAGCCTCTGCCAAGCTCTTCCTCGCGGGAGCAGCCCTCCGCGGAGCCGTCTTCCCCCGCCTTTTCCAGGCAGGAAGCCGAATAAGGCGTTACGGTCATATCTTTCATATCGTAAAGATACGCAAGGTCGTCCCTGCCCGCGTCGTAAAACATAAGCCCGCTTAAAGCCCCCTTTCCCTGCACCAGCTCGAAAAGGGCCGCCATATCTATAACGCCCTCCGAGACTACGCCGCGGCACATTCCGTCCTCGTTTTTGGAGCAGACAAGGCTGGAAAAATCGTCAAATTCGTCAAAATCATATACAGGCGCCACTGTGCTGAATCTGTAAATTTTCGCCCCTATGGGAAACTTTACGGAGCCGTTTTTCAGGCCGAGACCAGGGTCCAGCTCTTCCATATCGGTTTTGCCCATCAGGTTTTTAACGTCTATCCCGGTTATAACGGTATCGGAATAAAGGCAGTTCTGAACGCTGTCCCACAGGCAGGCGTAGTCGTCTCCCACGTTTTTTACCAGCCTGGCGGACCCGTCCGGAACCAGTATCA
Organism: uncultured Deferribacterales bacterium; assembly: GCA_947853665.1. Classification (GTDB taxonomy): domain Bacteria; phylum Chrysiogenota; class Deferribacteres; order Deferribacterales; family Mucispirillaceae; genus CANTXF01. The sequence continues at coordinate 12,274 of CANTXF010000068.1, forward strand.
GATCCTCCGACCCGCCGCTTTCCCTGATTTTAAGCGTTACGTCCGTTACGGATGAAAGGTCGTCCGATTTTTCGGAGCCGTAATAAAACTTATCGCCGGAATACTGAAAAACACCGACCGAACCGTCCTTAAAAAAATAAGTCGCTATGCCGGAGCTGAAAAACGAAGCCGGAGTATTATCCGATATATTGAACTCGAATTTATCGTCCTGAGCAAGACAGACCGACGCGTCGGCAAAGAGGGCGGCCAATAACGCCGCTGAAATATATCTGAACATATAGTGGAGCGCCCGTAATTTTAAAATGGAAATAATTATTATATTAATACTAATTAAAAAGTCAAACTATTACGCGCGCGGAGCTTAAAATATTTATTTTAATTTTGGAGGGATAGTGATATACATCAAAATCCTTGGGCGGGATTGCTTACCGCCGCCCGGTTCCTGTCCGCCAAAAATCTATGGAGAATAAAAAAATGGGAAAAATAACGGCAACCTATGAAGAAAAACTTGCAAAGCTTATAACGGAACACTCCCTTGCTCTTAAAAAGGGAGATATAGTGATGATAAAGGCCGAAACGTCGGCGGAACCTCTGATAAAGGCTTTTTATAAACAGATAATCCTTACGGGCGCCCACCCTCTTTTAAGGCTTTTCCTGCCGGAAAGCACGGAATATCTGGCAAAGTACGGCTCAGACGAACAGCTTGACTTTCTGCCCGGATTCGAGCTGGAGCAAACGGAAGCGATGACGGCCTATATTTATATAGATTCGGAAATAAACGCGAAATCCCTTACTAACACCCCTCCCGACAAGCTTGCCCGAATAAAGAAAAAAGCCATGCCCGTAAGGGAAATAATGAACAGGCGGGAGGAAGCCGGCCTTTTCCGCTGGTCTTTATGCCCTTATCCCAATTATTCCATGGCCCAGGAAGCCGAAATGTCATTGGACGAGTATTCGGCCTTCGTTTACGAGGCCTGCAAGCTGAACGACGCAGACCCTACGGAAGCATGGAAAAAAGTGGAAAAAAGCCAGGAAGCCGTTAAAAAACTTATGGACGGCACAAAAACTATGCGGATAACCGGTAAGGACACCGACCTTACCCTCTCCGTGGAGGGCAGAATATGGGAAAACTGCTGCGGGTACAGAAATATGCCCGACGGGGAAGTTTTTACAAGCCCGGTGGAATCAAGCGCGGAAGGCGTAATATTTTTCGACATACCCACGACATTTAACGGGGTGGAAGCTAAAAACGTCTTTCTGCGCTTTGAAAAGGGAAAGGTTGTGGAGGCGAAAGCCGAAAAGGGCCAGGATTTTCTGCACAAAATGCTTGAAACCGACGACGGAGCCAGGTTCGTGGGAGAAATAGCCTTCGGACTTAACGACAATATAACCAAGCCCACGAAAAACATACTTTTCGACGAAAAAATAGGCCGCTCCATGCACCTTGCCATAGGCGCCAGCTATGAATCCGTAGGCGGCAAAAATAAATCCGCCCTTCACTGGGACCTTATAAAGGACATGAAAAACGGCGGCGCAGTAGAAGCCGACGGAAAACTGGTCTATAAAGACGGCAGACATATTATATAAAAACGTCCTTTAAGCCCGCCCGGATTTCCTCCCGGCGGGCCCCGTCTAAACCCAAAACGGCGGGAAAAAGGTTATCCCTTCCCGTTTTCCTTTCCCCACAGGCACATGGCTTCAAGTATCGGTATCAGAGACTCTCCCCTTTTTGAAAGCCTGTACTCCACTTTAGGAGGTATCTGGGCGTATTCTTTTCTCAATATCAGGCCGTCTGCCTCCAGCTCCTTAAGAGAAAGGCTCAAAGTTTTATGGGAAACCGTTTCAAGGCATCTCTTCAGCTCGTTATAGCGCAGCACCTTAAATTCCGACAGGCAGTAAAGTATGGTCATCTTATACTTGCCGCTTATAAGCGAAAGGGTATAAACAAACCCGGTATATTTAACGCCTTTTTCAGAAATACATCCGGTTTTCATTTTAAACTCTCCCGGGGGTTAGTATATAACATAAATGTGCGTACTTGCTTTTTAACGGATTTTCAATAAAGTCGTAGCGGAAGGAAAGCTAAAAGTCAATAAGCGCAAGCAAAAGGAGAAGAAAACAAAATGAAAGCCCTTCTTATTAACGGAAGCCCCAACGAGCGCGGCTGTACTTACACGGCTTTGGCCGAGGTTTCCAAAACTCTCTCCAAGCACGGCATAGAGACGGAAACCCTTTATCTGGGAAAACAGCCCGTCGCAGGCTGCATAGCCTGCAATACCTGCTTTAAAACGGGAAAATGCATAAGAAACGACAAGGTAAACGAAATAATAAACGCCCTAGATTCGATAGACGCCATAATAGTGGGCTCGCCCGTTTATTACGCAGGCCCGAGCGGCCAGCTTACGGCATTTCTCGATAGGCTTTTCTATGCCGCCGGAAGCAGGATGGCGGGAAAGCTGGGCGCCTGCGTGGTGTCGTGCAGGCGCGGCGGAGCCACCGCCGCTTTCGACAGGCTCAATAAATATTTTACCATAAGCAATATGCCGGTGGTTTCATCCCAATACTGGAACCAGGTTCACGGATTTACTCCCCGGGACGTTATGAAAGACCTGGAAGGCCTCCAGACAATGCGGACTCTGGGAGAAAACGCCGCCTGGCTTCTTAAATCCATAGAAGCGGGAGCAAAAGCTGGGATACCCAAGCCCGAATACGAAGAAAAAATTATGACTAACTTTATAGATTAAAAAGGCCGGGCTCTAAAAACCGCCGTCAGGCGGGAAGAGCCCCCGATTTTTTAAGCCTTTCCATAACGGATTTGGTAGCGGCGGACCGGTTCAGCGTATAAAAATGCAGCCCGTCCACCCCGTTTTTTATCAGATCAGCGCACTGGCGGGCGGCATAATCCACACCCACGGAGATAACGTCCTCTTCAGGACATTCGGTAATGCGTTTAAGAAGATTCTCCGGCAAAGTCGCCCTGCACATTTTAGTAAAATTAACCACCTGGGACGCGCTTACCACAGGCATTATACCCGCCACCACCGGGACATTTACGCCTGAAGATGCAAGCCTGTCCCTGAAGCGGTAAAATTTATCGTTATCAAAAAAAAGCTGCGTGATTACGAAATCCCCACCGGCGTCCAGCTTGGCTTTAAGCATATCTATATCGTCTTTTTCGGAAAGAGATTCCGGGTGCGTTTCCGGATATCCGGCTACCCCTACGCAAAAATCGCCTCCAGAATTTTTTACATATCTTACAAGGTCCGAAGCGTGGGGAAATTCCATTGAAAGTCCGTCCGGCGGCATATCCTTAGGCATATCCCCGCGCAGCGCGAGTATATTATGGACGCCCGCGTTTTTAAGCATGCCGAAAAGGCCGTCTACCTGGCTTTTTCTGAAACCTACGCAGGTAAGATGCATCATGGCGGCTATCCCGCAGGATTCTTTTATGCGGCAGATCCACGCAAGGGTTTTGTCGGAAGAGCTGCCGCCCGCTCCGAAAGTTACGGAAGCAAAATCCGCTCCCTCTCCTTTAAGGCTTTCTATCGTGTCGAAAAGTATATGCTCCAGCTCCGGGTTTTTAGGCGGAAAAAACTCGAAGGATACTGAAGGAGCTTTACGTTTTAATATATCTATAATTTTCATGGGTAGATGTTAACCTAAGTTGAGGCTTGACTGCAACCATAATTTTTTAGTAATTTAGCCGTGAATAAAAAAGGCGGTAAGTCCATTTGAACAAGTTTTATTTCCGGCTTCTGGCGCTGTTCTTCATATATATATGCGCGGTGAATATATGCTCCTTCGCGGCGGGCTTCGACCCCAGGCAGCTTATAAACCCTTTCTATCTTAAAGAAAGGACGGAAGCCTCCGCCTATCTGTTAAAAAATATAATTCTTTTCACAGGCGTAAATATAAAGCTCGTTCCGGAGGAAGAGCTGGAAAGCATAATCGTTTCCGCCGCGGAAGAGTACGGGATAGACGAAAATATACTGCGCTCCGTAACCGTCAGGGAAAACGAGTTTTCCATATCCGCAAAAGGAGGCATGGGCCTTACCTTTATAAGCCCGGAGGAATTCCGCCTGTCCGGCTACGGGGACCCTTTCATACCGGAAGACAACGTCCGGGCGGCTGCCAGCGCGATTAAAAGGCTTGCGGGAAAAACCCCGGGGGAAGAAAGCCCAAAAGAGCCTTTTTACGGCCAGAAAAACCATGCTATCTGAATACGCAACGGTTCTTTTCGTGCCGACCGCAAAAGAGCTTTCAAAAATATTCGGCATCCGGGAAACCGCCCGGGAAAAAGGTTTCGAATACGCTTTTTTTAAAAATACCCCCGTTGTGCTGACCGGCATAGGAAAAACAAACGCGGCTATTACGGCCTCCGCCTTTTTCGGAACATACCGCCCGGAGAAAGCGATTTTAACCGGTATATGCGGGGCTTACAGAGCCTCCGGTCTGAAAATCGGCGAAACGGTGTCCGTAGTGGAGGATAATTTTGCGGACGAAGGCTCTTACGACGGCTTCCGCCTTGTAAGCCTGGCGGAGAAAGGAATGCCTTTATGGGAAGGCGGCGCCGTTCCTTTCGCGCCGCTGGATGGTTTTTTCAATGCCGTATCCAATACGGTGTCCCTTCTCCCGGCAGAAAACGGGCTGTCAGAAATATACAGGGCAAAAACCGGAGCCCATGTGGAAAATATGGAGGGAGCCTCTTTCGGACTGGCCGCGGTAAAAGCGGGGATACGGGCATTTCAGCTTAGGGCCGTGTCCAACTACTGCGGCGCCATGCCGGAATGGAACATAGCCTCCGCCTCCTCCGCCCTGCGCCTTGCGGTGGAATCCATCCTTTAAAAAACCGGAAGGCCGCCCGTATGAACAAGAACGGAACGCGCAATATCTATCGCGCGTCGTTTTGGACAAGCTCGGATTAGAAAAACGGGAGCGGGCTTATCTGTTCCCGCTCGTTTTCTGTTCACCAACGTCTGCACTGGTAAAGCAAACGTTTTCTGTCCATCAAAACGGGACGCGCACTTCCCTGCCCGTTGTTTTACGGCAAGCTCTAATCGAAAAAGCGAGAGCCGCCATAACTAGTGCGCCTCGCTTTTTATCCACAAACATCCGCGCTAAATAAAGCGGCCGTTTTACGGAAGGCCCCGCCCCTGCCATTCCGGCACAATTATTCATTTCCGCCGCAAAACGGCCCTGCCGCGGAGATTTCCCGCAATTCTGCGCTGATACGCGCTAGAAGTATATGGCTTGCGGAAAGGCTATTCCTGAGTTTTTTTGTTTACGTCCATATGGGCCAGATAGGAATCCAGCACAGTCTGAGGCAGCCTGGGGTCAAGGGCGGCCGCCCTTTCGTAAAAGCTCTTGGGTATTTCAAGAAAAACTGAATCTTTCACGGCTTCCGCCGTACGGTCGTAGACGGTTTTGGCGAGGACTCCGCTTTCCCCGAAAGTTTCGCCGGGAAAAATATCCGCGACGGTGTCCGGGCCGCTGTCGTTTTTTCTCACGGTTTTAACTTCGCCGGAGGAAAGTATATAAAAAGCCTCCGCCGGATCCCCCTGGCCGAATATTATTTCACCCGTCCTTACCGACCTGCTGAACCGGGAAACGGCCGCGTCCGGCCGCCTGAAAAGCATATTTTCTATAAAATCGCCCTTTCCTTTGGACACGGCGGTATAATAAACGTCGAATTCAAGCTCAGGAAACATATGCTGTACATATACGAACTGGGCGAACAGATAAAAAAGCGCAAAAAGCACATAAACCCAGAAAAGCCCGACTATAAGGGTGCTTATCACGCCGTAAACAAGATAATAGCTTGCTATGGAAATAACTCCGTAAAGTCCTTTCTGAACGATAACGGCGGAGATGGTAAAGAGCACCGCCCCCGAAACCGCGTCCGTGCTGCTGGGCCTTCTTGAAGGCAGGAACCTGTAAAGGCAGAAGGTTATTACGAATATCATTATAACGGTAATTATATTGGTATATGTATCCAGAGCGGAGGAGCCTGCGAAATAGGGAACGCCGAATTTTTCAAACACGTCCGCAAGCCGCCTTACCACTATCCCGGCCGCGAAAAAGGTTATGCAGGCCACGAACACAAGCGGAACGAATATAAGCGAAATAAGGCTGTCCGTAAGGAAACTGCGTTTTGAGCCGTTGCTGAATATAAGCTCGAAAGCGCTGCGTATTCCGCTGAAAACGGAGCGGGAACTCCATATAAGCCCCACTATGCCGATAATGCCGAAAAAGCTCTTCCTGTCGCTGTTCAAAAGGCCTATCTGCTCGAAAAAATCCTTGCTTATCTGGGGATTGAACTGCGTAAGCAGGTTAAAGAAATAATCGGACAGTTTCCCGTAACCGGCAAGGCCCACGTCCAAAACGTAAACGACGAGCAGAGCCATTGGTATTATGGAAAGAAAAAAATAGAAAGCCCCCGAAGCGGCCAGGTCGAGAAGCCCTTTTGACGAAAAAAGACTTACCGAAAGGTAAATTTTGCGCAAAAGTATCAGAGGATAAAACGATTTGATCACCTCTATCGGCTCTATATCGGATTCCTGCGCTCCGTCGTCCTTAAATGCTCCTCTGTCCGTCATGGGCGTATTCCCGTTAAGCGTTTTTGCATAACTGGGATTTTAGCATATTTAATATTTTTGACAACATGCCATTCCGTCAAGCCGTAATAAAATAATGCAGCCGGCGTTTATTTGTGTTCTATTTTTACAGAGCAAAAAATTTTAACTTAAAAAATAATCCGTACAATATACCGCAGATAACATTTTTACAGGAAATTACCCGTTGACAGTTATTTTAATATAGTGTTTCATTAGGGAATAAGGTCAAAAAAGTATGTCAGGGGGCAGAAGAGCCTATGCAAGAGAAAATCAACAAATTGAGAGAGCTGAACGCCCGGGCCGAGCTCGGCGGCGGCATCGAAAGAATTGAAAAGCAGCACCAGTCAGGAAAGCTGACGGCCCGGGAAAGGATAGACCTCCTTCTCGATAAAGGCACCTTTATGGAATTCGATAAATTCGTCGTCCACCGCTGCAGCCATTTCGGTATGGAAAAGCAGAAGCCTCTGGGCGACGGGGTGGTTACGGGAACCGGCCTTATAAACGGCAAGACCGTTTTCGTTTTCGCTCAGGATTTCACGGTTTTCGGAGGGTCCCTTTCCGAAACGCTGGCGGCCAAAATATGCAAAATAATGGATATGGCCGTCAAAATGGGAGCACCCGTCATCGGCCTTAACGACTCCGGCGGCGCCCGTATACAGGAAGGCGTCCAGTCCCTTGCGGGATACGCGGAGATTTTCCTGCGCAACACCCTTTCCTCCGGAGTGATTCCCCAGATAAGCGCCATAATGGGGCCTTGCGCCGGCGGAGCGGTATATTCTCCGGCACTTACTGACTTTACCTTTATGGTAAGGGACACGAGCTATATGTTCATAACCGGGCCGGAGGTTATCAAGACCGTTACCCATGAGGACGTTTCCAAAGAGGAGCTTGGCGGCGCGGCGGCTCATAACGAAAAATCCGGAGTAGCCCATTTCGCCACTGAAAACGATGTGGACTGCATACTTAAAATCAGGGAGCTTATGTCCTTCCTGCCGCAGAACAATATGGAGGAGCCTCCGTTTAAGGCCACCACGGACGACCCGAACAGGCTCGAATCGTCCCTTGAAGAAATCATACCAACAAACCCCAACGTCCCGTACGATATGAAGGACGTTATCAGAAAAATAGCGGACGACGCCAACTTTTTCGAAGTGCAGGAGCATTTCGCCAAGAATATAATAATAGGCTTCGCACGCCTCAACGGCAAACCGGTGGGCGTCGTCGCGAACCAGCCGGCGGTAATGGCAGGTTCTCTGGATATAGATTCCTCCGCCAAGGCGGGCCGTTTCGTACGCTTCTGCGACGCTTTCAACATCCCTCTGCTCACCCTTGTGGACGTTCCGGGATTTATGCCGGGAGTTTCCCAGGAATACGGCGGCATAATACGCCACGGAGCCAAGCTCCTTTACGCCTACTGCGAGGCGACCGTGCCCAAGGTAACTCTTATAACGAGAAAGGCCTACGGCGGGGCTTACGACGTTATGAGCTCCAAGCATATACGCGGCGATATAAACTTTGCCTATCCTACGGCGGAAATAGCCGTAATGGGCCCAGACGGCGCTGTAAGCATCCTTTCCAAAAAGGAGCTGGCCTCGTCCGACGACCCGGCCAAGAAAAAGGACGAGCTGGTCGCAAATTACCGCGATACTTTCGCAAACCCTTACAGGGCGGCGGAGCTGGGTTATATAGACGAGGTTATAGAGCCCGCCGTAACGAGACCCAAGCTCATAAGAGCCTTTGAAATGCTGGCAAACAAACGGGTGGCAAACCTGCCGCGCAAGCACGGCAACATTCCGCTTTAATTCCGGGGGCAAAAAAGATGAAGATAAAAAAAGTTCTCGCGGCCAACAGGGGCGAAATAGCCATAAGGATATTCCGCGCCGCAAAAATGCTGCGTCTTGAAACGGTGGCGGTATATACCCATGTGGACAGGGCCGCTCCCCACGTCCGCTACGCCAACGAAGCCTACTGCATATCCGATTCGGACGACGACACGTCCTATCTGAAGCCGGATAAAATAATAGAAATCGCAAAAAAAACGGGAGCGGCCATTCATCCGGGATACGGTTTTCTCTCGGAAAACGCCGATTTTGTGGAACAATGCGAAAAAGCCGGCGTGGTTTTCATAGGGCCTTCCTCCAAATCCATAAGGGAAATGGGCTCCAAAACCGGCGCCCGCAAAATAATGTCCGAAGCGGGAGTGCCTATCGTACCCGGCACGAAAGACCCTATAAAAGATACCGAAGACCTGAAAGCCACGGTAGCTAAAGTGGGCCTTCCGGTAATGCTTAAAGCCGTCGCCGGAGGCGGCGGAAAAGGCATGAGGCTCGTCCATGACGAAAAAGACCTTGTGGAGATGTTCGAGCTGGCCCAGTCGGAAGCGCTGCGCTCCTTCGGCTGCGGAGACGTTTATGTGGAAAAATACATAGAGCACCCGCATCATGTGGAAGTGCAGATAATAGGCGACAAGCACGGAAACGTCGTACACCTCTACGACAGGGAATGCTCCATACAGCGGCGCAATCAGAAGGTCATAGAGGAGGCCCCGTCTCCGTATATTTCCGACGTTACAAGGGAAAGGATGCTGGAAGTAAGCGTAAACGCCTGTAAGAAAATAGGCTATTTCAGCGCCGGAACTCTCGAATATATGGTCGATAAGGACCAGAATTTCTACTTTCTCGAAATGAACACAAGGCTCCAGGTGGAGCACCCGGTAACGGAACTTATAACCGGGGTTGACCTGGTCAGGGATATGATCTCCGTCGCCAACGGCGACACTCTGCCTTATACCCAGGAAGAAATAGTCCGCCGCGGCCACGCCATTGAGTGCCGCATATACGCGGAGGACCCTGAAAACCAGTTTATGCCCTCTCCCGGCACGATAACCGTTCACGAGCCGCCCACAGGGCGCAACGTCCGCGTTGACCACGCGGCACACGAGGGATACACCGTGCCCCTTTTCTACGACCCCATGATAGCCAAGCTCTCCGCCTGGGGACGCACGAGAGACAGATGTATCCAGAACCTTGAGCGCTCTCTGCTGGAATATAAAATACTGGGTATAAAAACTACCATCCCTTTCCACCAGAGAGTAATGAAAAACGAAACCTTCCTTAAGGGCATATACGACACTACCTTTATAGACACCAAATTCGACCTTGAGGACCTTAAACGCCGTAAGGACCTTGACCCGGCGGTGGCGGTAGTGGCCGCCACGCTTATGCAGTACGTCATGGAGCAGGACGCGGCGGCAAGGGCCACTACGGTGCCGGAAGTGGGAGAGTCCCTGTGGAAGCACTACGGCAAAATGCAGAAAATAGCCAACAGGTTCTAAGGGAGGGATTATGAAAAAGCTTGCTGTGGCGGCAAAATATTATGCCATACCAGAAGGATACGAAGACGAGCATGATATAAAAATAATCGAGGGCGGCTCTTCCTACAAAATGGAAATGGACGGCAAAGAAATAGTGGCCGATTTTGTAAAAACAGGTCACAACCTATACTCCCTCATTATAGACAACAAATCCTACGAAATAGATATTTATTTCGACGGGGATAAATACGACGTTCTTGTAAACGGCGATTATTTTAAAGTGGAAGTTCTGGACGAGCTTAAGAAAATGCTGCGGGACAGAACCTCCAAGGCCCTCCAGGGACGCCAGGTTATCGCCACCCCCATGCCGGGTCTCGTAACGAAGGTAATGGTAAAGGAAGGCCAGGAAGTAAAAGAAGGCGACCCGCTCCTTATACTCGTGGCCATGAAAATGGAAAACCAGATAAAATCGCCGAAAGACGGCATAGTCCAGAATCTGTACGTTTCGGAAAACCAGACGGTTTCCGTAGGAGACAAGCTGGCGGTAATAGACTAAAAAAATCAAAAGGGAGGCTTTAAGCCTCCCTTTTTTATTTATACGCCGCAAACTCCCCGGCCGCAAGGCATGATAACTATACGAACGTCAGTCTTTCTTTTTTAGCTTTCCCAGAATTATCCCTGAAACGGGCATATAATCCAGTTCCGAATAATTGTAAGCAAACGTTTCAAAGCTGGTGTCGGCAGGTCTTAAAAATATTACGTCGTCCTTCGTCAGGCAGTATCTTACGGCGGTGCCCACCGTATCGCGGGAGCAGAGGCGCACGGCGTAAAGTCCGGACGGGTTCAGATTGTTTTTTACGGGAGAAATATACGTTCTAGGCGCAACGAAAAGCATATCGCCTTTTTCGCAGACGGGGCTCATGCTGCCGTCTCCCACGGACAGGATATAAGGCTTGGTATAAATGCTTTTAACAACACCAAGACAAAGAAAGCCTCCCGTTTTCTTTCCGTCGGCCGTATCGAAAACAGGCAGCTCTATATAGGTTTCTCCGCTTACGCCCCGTATACCGGCATACAGAGCCTCGGCTCCGCGGGGATAACCGTCCTCCCCTGAATCCGGGGAAAGCCCCAAAAGGTAATCCACCGTCGTATTAAGACAGGCGGCCATTCTGACAAGCATATCGTATCCCGCTTCGACGCGGCCTGCAATATAGTTGCTTATCATGGCGGGAGCGGCTCCGGTTTCCGAAGCCAGCGCCGACTGGGTCATAGAGCGCTCTTTCAGCAGACACCGTACCCGGGTGGAAAAATCGCCGAAAGATTTTTCCGGGCCGTAATATTCCGTTACCGTGTATCCGGGAAAAAATTCCGGCAAAAGGCCGCAGCTTTGGGAAAGATGGCCGGGCTTTACTCCCAGAAGATAATCCGAGGTCGTGTTCAGAAGGTGGGAGACGGCTTTCAGTACGGCGTAATTTGCCTCCGTCTTTCCCGTAAGGTAATTGTTAAGCCTGGCGGCGGATATGCCCAGCATACCGGCAAAGCGCAGCTGGCTTATCCGCTTTTTATCGAGAAGAAACTTAACCCTGTCGTGAAAAAGCATCCGCGCGCCCCGCCGCCGCGTTTCTCCCGGCGATTATGCCGAACACGGCGCAGTCCACCGTGGAGCATCCTGTAAGCCTGACTTTGCCGTGCACCCCTCCCGTAGCCTCTCCCGCGGCGAAAAGCCCTTTTACGGGGATACCGTCAGAACCCACCGCCATGGCTTTGTCGTTTATAAGTATGCCGCCTTGGGTATAGTTAAGCTTCGGATATACCACGCAGGCGTAAAAAGGCGCTTTTGCCACGGCCCCCGCTCCGGAAGAAATCATATCTTTACCGAAATCCGCGTCGTTTTTATCGCCGACAAACCGGTTATATCTGGAGATCCCCGCGGACAGAGCGTCTTTATCCATACCGAAAAATCCCGCAAGTTCATTCAGGCAAGAGAATCTCTGAAGCTCTCCCTTTTCGATCATAGCTTCCAGTTTTTCATCGTTGCTGATATTTCCGATACCGTCCGAATCAAAAATAAGCACCGGCCAATAGCGCCCGTCGGCCGCTTCGATAATGCTGTCGGTAAGTATCCTCCTGGGAGCGGCCTCGGAAATAAACCTGCCGGACGACCTTATGTCCGCCAGCATTCCCTTTTCTATGTCGTTATATGCGATAGACGTGCCGAAACGTATAAACTCCGTATGGCACGTCTTTATCCCGCAGGAAGAAAGCATACGCATGGTTTCCGAAGTGGCCCCCTCGTGGGCGGACGTAGGTATGCCGCGGTAAAGGCCCGCGCCTTCTTCCCGGAAAAAATCCCTTTCAAAGCCTCCGTGAGCGAAAACTACGCCCTTTTCCGCAAAAAAAGGCCCGACTGACGTCTCAACGCCGGAAACGGCGTTTTCACCGTCTTTAATAAGGCCGGTTACCTTAACGCCAAGCCTGATTTCCGCCCCGTCAAGCTTAAGAAAATGCTCCTTAAGAGGGCGCATCACGTTATGCCCCAACCCGGCCGGCGGCTGAAAGCACCTTAAAACAGAATGGCCGTCAACGGCAAAAAGCCTTCCACCGTATTCCGCGCCCCTGTCCGTCAAAAACCTGAAAGCCGCCGCCGAATTTACGGCCATGGCCTTTACAAGCTCCGGCACGTTATACCCTTCGCCGCATTTCATTATATCGTCATAAAAAAGCCCGGGGGTATCCGTTATCCCGGCTCTTTTCTGAGCCGCCGAACCGCATACGGCGAAAGCTCCCACACTGAAAGCGGAGGAACCGCCGGTTTTTTCCATTTTCTCAAGTATAATGGTCTTTGCCCCGGCTTCTGCGGACGCGATACCCGCCGTAAGCCCCGCAAGACCGCTGCCGACGATTATAACGCCGTAAGTATTTTTCACATCCATGGTTTTTAATATAACTCCGCAGTTTGACGATTGCAACAGCCTAATCAAATTAATAAATATTTTTTAAAATTTATAATAAAAATATAAAAAATATTGATTTTATTGAAAACCGGGTATATATACGGTTTCATAAAACCACATAAGGAGGAGCAGATATGGCAGGCAGAATATCAAGGCGCGATTTTATCAGATACGGCGCGGCGGCGGCCGTTGCCGTTCCCTTTACTGCAGCGGTTCCCTACGCGGCGGCCGGCGGGAAGGAGGAACCCTCTTTCAGTGAAGAATACGATATCATAGTAGTTGGAACGGGGGTCGCCGGTACCACAGCCGGGATAAGGGCTGCGGAGCTGGGCAACAGGGTGTTGATGCTCGATAAAATGTCCATATTCGGGGGCACGTCTCTAGTAAGCGGGCTTAATTTTTCATGCGTAAATTCTCCTTTTCAGGAAAAACTGGGAATTAAGGACAAGCCGGAATATTACGCCGAGGATATGGCGAAAGTGGCCGGAAATTACGGAAGCCCGGCCCACGCCATTATAATTGGCCGCACCACGAGACGCCTTTACGATTTCTGGACGGAAAGAGGCGTGATTTTCAAGGATATCAAAGGGCTTGCTGGCCATTCTGTAAAGCGGGCCCTCTGGGCGGACGGAGGAGGCCGCGGCATAATATTGCCTCTCCACTCCTATATCAAGGAAAAGCTGCCGAACTGCGTCATGCGCAAGGAAACAAAAGTTGACGATATAGTTTTCGACAAAAACGGCAAGGCTGCGGGAGTGAAGGTAAGGGAAGGATACAGATTCGATTACGACGCGGAAAACGACGACAGAGAAAATAAAACCGGCGTCACTAAATTTTACCGGGCGAAAAAGGGCGTTATATTCGCTTCCGGCGGCTTCTGTCGTGACAGGGAATTTATGGGCGCGGAAAGTCCGCTTTTCGCCTCCGCCCAGACTATCGCCAATCCGGGAGCGCTGGGCGGCACGTTAAAAATGCTCATGGAACACGACGCCCACCCCGTTAATATGGCGCTTACACGCTTCGCCTATCCGGTGCCTACGGAAGACCTGCGCTGGGGCATGATGATAGACTGCGCCACGGGAAAACGCTTTATAAACGAACTCAACGTAAGAAACGTAATAGGCCCGGCTATACTGAGGTTAAAATCTCAAAACGGAGGCAAAGCCCCCATAATAGTGTGGGACGCCAAAGGTATAGAAAACTTCCACGACAAACAGCGCCTGAAACTCAGCCTGGAAGCAAAAAACGGCCTTAACGGAACGATATACAAATTCGACACTCTGGAAGCACTTGCCGGGTATTTCCGCATAAATCCGTCAACCCTAAAAAAAGCGGCGGACAGCTACAACAAAGCGCTTGAATCCGGAAAAGACGAATTCGGCAAAGACGCCGCGGAAATGAAAGGCGCCGCGATAAAAAAAGCGCCTTTCTACGGGATGATCGTCAACCCTAGGATAACATACACTCCGGGAGGCGTTAGAATAAGCACGAAAGCGGAGGTCCTTTCCATTAAAGACGGCCAGCCTATAAAAGGCCTGTTCGCATGCGGTGAAATAACCGGCGGCATACACGGGGAATCGAGGCTTACCGCCGGTTCCTGCCCGGACTGCGGAACTTTCGGCCTTATCGCCGCCGAAAATCTGCATAAAATAAACGCTTGAAGGAGACGGAAATGAAAATAATAAAACCGATATTTCTTTTTGCAGTTCTCTTTTCCATCGCGGGTATGGCATATTCATCTTCCGGAAGCGCGCCAGTTTCTTTGAAAGAGCACCATAAAGACCTTGAATGCGCGGACTGCCACGGAAACGAGTCGGAAGAAAAATACTATCTTACGCCTTCTGAAGCCTGCCTTTCGTGCCACGGCTCAAGGCAGGAGGTAGCGGAGCTTACGAAAGAACTGGATGCGGGTAACGTAAACCCTCACAGGAGCTTCCACTCGGGCACGGCCACAGAGTGCTACGAATGTCACAGGGAACACAAGCTTTCCAGAAACTTCTGCGGAAACTGTCACGATACGGATCTATGGATGAACCCGGTGCCATAAAAATAAAAAGCCGCCCGCCTTTCACAGAAATCGGGCGGCACGCGTTTCATTTTTATTCGCGCTAAAAAGCAAGAGATAATCCGGGCGTAAGGCGGTTCACCGCCTCCCTGCGCCCGGATAGTCAGTATTTTACAGTGGCGCTTATCGAGTAAGTCCTGCCGGCGAGCGGATAGCCTTCCCTCAGCTCGTAAAGCTCGTCCGTAATGTTCCTTACGGCAAGGTCTATTTTGAAATAATCGCAGACGTTAAAAGAAACGTACAGATGCAGAAGAAAATACGGGTCCAGATAGCGGGTTTCGTATATGTCCGTCCAGCGTTTGCCTCTGTATTCCACAACGGGCATTACGGAAATATAATCTTCCCAGGGCATTATTTCCACGTAACCGTTTACGGTAATTTTAGGATAATACGTAACGGTTCTGGCCCTGGCAAGGCTTTCGTTTATGCTGTAATCGCTTAAGGAAAGATTAACGCCCATTTCAAGATACCGGCTTAAAAACAGCGTGGAAGAAAGCTCGAAACCGTAAAAGGACACAGCGTCGAGATTAGTCATAAAATCCACGGAATGAGATGAACTAAAAGGATCAAGCACTTTTATAAGAGCCATTTTATCGTTTACATAGCTGTAATAAAGGGAAGCGTCTATCAAAAGCATATCGAAAAGCGTTCCCTTATACCCCAGCTCCACATGGTCGGCCACCTCGGGCTTCAGGTTGGGATTAGGCATGGAATCGCCGAATGTGGTGGAATATCTGTCGTTCATCGTGGGAAACTGGTTTCTTCTGGCATAGGTAAGGCGAAGCTCGTTATTATCAATAAATTCGAAAAATACCCCGGCCTGAGCCGCCAAAAGCCACCGCTCCTTCTTTTCCACAACATAGGACGCAACGCCCATATATTCCGCAAAAGCCCCTGCCCTGCTCCAATACTGATCCGGCAGCAGGCTGTCGAAGCCGCCGCTTGCCACGAGACGCAGTTTTTTAAAGGGCCTGTATTCGTATTCCAGACCTAGGGATATTTTATTTTCCTTAACGTGTATGTCGTCTTTATTAAAAAGGTCGGCCCTGTATCCCCAGTGATCGTCCTGACGGAAAGAAAATGAGCCGCGCAGGGTGTGCTGCATGGCAAGGTCGTAGCCTGCGTTAACGCGCATACCGGCGGCGTATTCGTCATACTGGTTTATCCTGTTGGGCCTGTCGTAATCTATATGCATAAAGCTGGAATATGAGCTCAGGGAATTATCGTAAGTGTCGTAAAAAGCCAGAAAGCTCACGTCCCATCTGTCGCTGTCGTATTCGCCGTGAAGAGATACGCTATGGTGGTTCCAGTAATCCCAGCCTAAAAGAGAGTATACGGGGCTTACTTCCGGAGGATTCATACCCCTGTCCGATTTCTGATAAATATATGTGGCCCATATATCGAGCCCGTCCAGAGGGGTGGTTCCCGCTATGAGCGTGGTCTTAAAGTCGCTTCTGTCAGAAAAAAGCCTGTTGCCCTTATCCTGCACGCTTCCCTGCATGGGAACATAGCCGGAGGGCAGCCGGAAGTGGTCCACATCCCTGTCCTGCACCGTGGCTTTAAAATATACTTTTTCCAGCTTCGAGCCTACGCTCGTAATAAAATTTGTGGAAGCAAGGCCGAACCGGTCGTCAAACTCCGTCGTGGCTTTAAGATAGGCCTCGAAAACCTTTTTAGGCTTCGACGCCGTAAGCATAACGGCCCCGCCTATACCGCCGGAACCGGTAAGCATGGAGGAATACCCTTTTTGTATGAGTATGCTGTCCATATCCCCGGTAAGCAGGCTCCCGCTGTCTCCGCGTCCGTTAAAAGGGCTTGTAACGGATATTCCGTCCACTATAACGGGAATGTAGGAGCTGTCGAAACCGCGTATGCTGAAAGACGACTCCCCTCTGGAGCCTCCGTCCGATAATTCTACGCCTGGCACCCTGTTAAGTGCCTGATAAAGGTCCTGAACGCCGGTTTTTTCCATATCGCCGCCTGTTATTTCTGTGCCGGTCTGTTTCTGCCTGCGGGCGGATACCTCTACCTCGTCAAGCTCCACCTGCCCCGGCTCCTGAGCAAAAGCGCTTAAAGAAAAAAGCAGCAGAAAAACTGTTATTACTTTTTTAAACATAAATAAATAACCGGCGGGGATAAAATATCCCCGCCTTTTTTAATCAATTTTCTTTAAAATCGTTGGAATAATCTCCGGGAACACCACCCTCCAGTTTGACCCGACCGTCTAAGTAAGGGTCTATTCCAACAGAATACTTGGTATTATAAATGTATTCTGCAACAGCCTGAACAAGAGTAACTCCGGTATCAACATAATTCGCCTTTAGAAAAGCTACATACATGGAGTCAGCTATCTTTTTCGTCGTGACCACGTTATAAATTTTATTAGAATCTATCGGTTCTCCGTTTATGGTGAGAGAACCCGATTTTATTTTGCCGCGCTTATATCCCATAACGGACGATTCCGTAGGGGAACCGGACTCTGGATTGGCCTCATCATAAGGCATAAGATAACATCCGTAAGGATCGTTCTTCGTATCGTAGGCTCCGTCGTTAGCATCTCTGGCGGCCACGCACTCGGGCTTGCCGTTGAAATTCTCGTTAAAAAGATCCAGGGAATACGGCAGATATTCAATAGTATAGCGGACTTCTTTGGAAGGCATCCCCCAAAATGCGCCATGATATGTAGTGCCTCCCCTTCCGGAACCGCCGTAATGGCCGTTGCGGTAAACGGAAGCGGCCTGACCGAAAATGGTGGACGCATAGCCGTTTTCAATGCCCACGGCGGGATAGACGTTAAGGTCGAGATCGTAATCCAGCGGGTCTATAAGCAGGCTTCCTGGAACGGAGGCGATAACTATGGTGTCGTCCTGATAATCGGACGAGGTAATACCGTTAAGCAACCTGGGAGTAATAATAGCATTGCTTGATATACCGCTGTTTATCATATCGCCAACGAGGAATGAAAAACTGGGATTATATCCTTTCTCTGTGGCAAACCACTGAACGGCGTCGGCAAAAAGGTTCCCCAGGGCCGTTTCTTTGCCGCGCACAAGCCTATCGGTGCTTGGCCTGCCCCCTTGTTTAAATGTCTCGCTTATCCGCCAGAAATCGCTGTGGGGAACGTCCTCCGCGTATATGAATTCGGCGTTGGCTTTACCAAGAATGAAATCGGGATCGTTCACATTAACCGCCACATATTTTGGAGTTCCGCTTACAGTTTCGGAGCTTTCAACACCGTCTGGAGCTGCAGAGTTCACTGCCCTGATTTTTATATCGTATGTTCTATCGTTTTCAAGACTTATAATGGAAAAACTTACGGTTCCAAGAGCGCGGTCCGTCATATAAGGAATATTAACGGACGACCATGCGGACCAGTCGGAACCGGCGGCCCTGTACGCATACTGATAATCGGAAACGGAAGCAGGCCCAGTCAGGCTAGTATTGAAAGCGACTTCCAGCCCGCCGTTAAACTCGTTGGTAACGATAAGCCCGGAAGGCGCCGCGGGAGCTTCCGTAGCGGCCTGAGCCGTAAACTCGTCGTAGGTTATGGTGCCCTTTTCCATATCGACGGTGCCGAAAATATACCATTCCCCGGCGCCCTTGGAATTTGTGGAAGCCATGCACAGTTTATGGGTTCCGGTATTGTCCTCAACCGTAAAGACTATATTATCGCCGGAAACAATATTTTTAAGATCCCAAAAGCCAGGAGTAAGCTGGTTGATTCTTTTGGGGCAGTCGTCTATATTAACGCCGTATTGTTCGCCGAATTTAGGCGTCCAGGAAACAACTATCCGCCTGTCGCCAAGTTCCACCTTCGGGTTTTCAACCGGCTGGGGAGCGGCCTCTATGCCGGAAGCGGCCCATGTCCATTCAGAGGTTCCGTATCCCGCGTAAATAGCCCTTACAAATATATAATACTGCTGGCCTTCAACAAGGTCGTAAGGAACTACCGTCCATGATATGCCACTCGTATCCGCTCCTGTTTTCGCTATGCTGAACCTTATGGGATTGCCTTCATTTGGAACCTGCTGTTCGAATATGTGTTTTTCACCGTCTACCGAAGTGCTGATAGCATATTGATAGGTAGGCTCAACTTTATTGCCTTCCGGCCCTATACCGTCCGAACGGTCAAACTGTAATGTAATAATATCTCCGCTTACCGACGCCGCCACGTCGACCGGAGCAATAACAGGAATGGAATTTCCATCGTCGCTGCTGCTGGAACAGCCGGCCAGCGACATAGACGCCGCAATAATAAAGCCGATAATAAGGCGGGAATATAACCTTCCCCCCACCGAATTAAAAAAGCCTTTCATACCAATCTCCTTTTAAACTGTATGGGATATATTGCGTTATATTATATAATATATAATTATTATTTGAGCAAGTTTTTTTTAATGCGGGCGGCGGGAGCCGGTATTAAAATCATGTTGCATTTTAAAAATATATTTAAGATAATTAAGAATATGCATAAAATAAGGCGGGGGCGTGATATGTACGACAAATGGAAAGAACTCTACGATAAGACGGTAAGCAAATTCCCTGAAAGAAAAAAAACCTTTAAAACCACGTCGGGATACGAGATAAAGCCTTTTTACACTCCCGAAGATATACCCGGTTTCGATTACGAAAAGAAACTGGGCTATCCGGGCCTGGCCCCCCTTACGAGAGGCGTGCAGCCCACCATGTACCGGGGCCGTTTCTGGACTATGCGCCAGTACGCAGGTTTTGCTACGGCGGAAGAATCCAACAAACGATACCGCTATCTCCTTGAGCAGGGAACCACCGGCCTTTCCGTAGCCTTTGACCTGCCCACGCAGATAGGCTACGATTCGGACGACCCAATGTCAGCCGGCGAAGTAGGTAAAGTGGGCGTTGCCATAGATTCCCTGGCGGACGTGGAAACGCTTTTTAAAGAAATACCCCTCGATAAAGTTTCCACGTCTATGACAATAAACGCTACCGCCTCTTATCTTCTCGCATGCTACATCGCGGTCGGGGAAAAGCAGGGAGTTCCATCCGCCAAGCTTTCCGGCACCATACAAAACGACATACTTAAAGAATATATAGCTCGCGGCACGTATCGGTTTCCCCCGGCCCAGTCAATGAGATTGATAACGGATATTTTTTCCTTCTGTAAGGATAACGTGCCCATGTGGAACACGATAAGCATAAGCGGCTATCATATAAGGGAAGCAGGGTCGGACGCGGTGCAGGAAGTAGCCTTTACCTTGGCAGACGGCATAGCATACGTGGAAGCGGCCATAAAGGCCGGTCTTGACGTGGACGACTTTGCCGGGCGGCTCTCGTTCTTTTTTAACTGCCATAACAATTTTCTTGAGGAAATATCCAAATTCCGTGCGGCAAGGCGTATGTGGGCAAAAATAATGACGGAAAGATTCGGCGCGAAAAAAGCCAAGTCCACTATGCTGCGCTTCCATACGCAGACGGCGGGCTGCACCCTTACCGCCCAGCAGCCCCAGAACAATATAGTGCGCGTTGCCCTGCAGACGCTTGCCGCCTGTATGGGAGGCACTCAGTCGCTGCATACCAACTCCTTCGACGAAGCTCTTGCGCTGCCTACGGAGGATTCGGTGCGCATAGCGCTCAGAACCCAGCAGATAGTAGCCAACGAATCGGGAGCGGCAGATACCATAGACCCGCTGGCAGGCTCATATATGGTTGAAGCCATGACGGACGACATAGAAAAAAGAGCTTTCGACTACATCGGCAAAATAGACGATCTGGGCGGCATGATGAGAGCCATAGAACAGGGCTACGTTCAAAAGGAAATACAAAACAGCGCTTATGAATATCAGCGAGCCATAGAAAAGAAAGAGATGATAATCGTAGGCGTGAACGAATACGTTATAAAAGAACCTGCGCCTACCGGGCTGCTGAAAATAGACGCCTCCGTCGAAAAAAGCCAGAAAGAAAAGCTCGCCGCCATGAAAGCATCAAGAGACAACCTGGCGACGGCCAAGGCCCTTGAGGAGCTTACCGCGGCGGCAAAAACCAACGAAAACCTCATGCCAAAAATACTTAACGCGGTAAAATCATACGCTACGCTGGGCGAAACCATTAACGCCATGAAAAGCGTGTTCGGAGAATATAAGGAAAATATAGTCCTTTAAAAAGGGGCCGCTTAAAAGCGGCCCGTTTTTTTACGCGTCAGCATAAGGGCCGTTTTTCCGCCGTACTTTTTATAAGTTCCATGTGGAGTATCGGATGCGGCTTGCCCTCGTTGTCAACGGGAGAACGCCTTACGACCGTAAAACCCATTTTACGGTAAAATTCCACGGCGCCTTTATTTTCCTCATTAACGTCTACCCTGGAAACGCCCATATATTTCACAGCCCACGAAAGGAGCCTGCGGCCGTATCCCCGCCTGAAATATCCCGGGCGCACGAACAGCATTTCCAGGCTGTCGCCTTTTATGCCTATAAACGAGGTTATGCGCATGCCTTCCCGTATGCAGTAGAGAGAAACCTGGGCCAGATAGGCGTCCTTTATGACCGTTCTGTAAAAATTGATCTCGTCTTCGCTTATAAAATTGTGGGACGCTCTTACGGATTCTTCCCATACTTCTATTATTTCCCCGTAATCTTCCCTTGAAACCGCTTCCACCGGATCAGACTCCCTCATAATTTCAGCCGCGATTCTTTCGGCCCTTTCTATATCCTCATAAGACATCTGCGCCATAAGCTCGTCAAGATCCGCGGTAGGGCCTCCGCCCTCCGCTGCCACCAGAAACCAGGCGCAGGAACGCACCGGGTCCCGCTCGACCCCCGCTCCCTCGTTATACATAAACCCCAGAGTAACGCTTGCGTCAACATGCCCCATAAGGGCGGCTTTCTTCATATAAAAGGCGGATTTACCGTAATCGTGGACTGATGAAGTATCAAGCCCGTAAAGAGTGCCCAGAGTATAGGCGGCGTGGGCGTCGCCCATAGAAGCCGCCCTTTCCAGCCAGTAGGCCGCTTTAGCATAATCGGCCGGTACAGTTTCATAATCGCCGCTGAAATATATGAAGCCCAGCTGGTTCATGGCTTCGCGGTATCCGCTTTCCGCGGCTTTAGTAAGCCAGTATAAGCCGTTTTGTATATTGCGCCCGAATAGCGGCGAGTCCAGAAAACGCATACCGAGTATATACTGCTGCTCGGGGTCGCCCTGGCCCGCTTTTTTCCGTATAACGCGCAGTTTTAATATCCGCCTTGCGTAGAAAGTGATAAAAACCGCAATAGCTATCCCGAAAAGGCATAAGAAAAACACAAAGGCAGCGTCGTTTATGTGTTCTTCGGAATAGCCGCCCGTAACCCATTCCAACATCGTCACGTCCTGCGGTATTTTTCCGCGTATTCGGAAGCCAGAAGCTCTGCGGAGCCGCGCTCATCGGGCGCGAACTCGTCCAACAGCCTACCGGCCATTTCTCCCGCATAGACGTCGCCCGAAGCGGCGGCTGTCATATACCAGGCGTAAGCAATCTTTTTATCCATACCGGCAGTAAAGTTATACACGCCGGCAACAGTTTTCTGGGCGGTAACGTCGCCTGCTGCTGCGGCCGCAAGAAACCACTTTACGGACATATTAACGTCTTTATTTACGAAACGCCCTTCGGCATACATATTTGCAAGGGACGTCTGGGCGGCAACGTAACCGCCTTCAGCCGCTTTGCTTATCCACATCACGCCTTTATCCGTATCCTTAGCCACGGCGGAACCGTCTATATAAAGACCGCCTAAAATAAACTGAGCTTCCGGAGAACCGTTTCCGGCGGCTTTTTCCAGCCAGTAAAGGGCTTTCTCCGTATCACGGGTAAAGCCGCTTCCGGAATAATACATAAAGGCAAGCACTGTCTGCGCCCCGACGGAACCTTTCTCCGCTTCGCGCTTTATGGCATAGTAAGTTATAACTTTTCTTTTTTTCCATAAATAAACGGCAAGAGCGCACATAAGGATAAAACATATAACCGTCGCAGTAAGATAAAGATACATAGGCACCCGATTCAATCAATATGGTTTATCTTAACTATTGCTACATTATAGTATTATGAATTACGCAATAATTAAAGCTAAACCTGCCGTCTATTATTTTTTAAGGCGGCTCTCCAATAATATAGATAGCAATGAAAAATAATTATAATACCAGCCGTACTCCGCCGCAAACGGACGGCCGCCTTAAAACGGGAGGCGCATAATCTGTCGCGCCTCGTTTCGGAGCAAGCCCAGAACAGAAAAGCGGGAGCCGCCTAAAATAATGCGGCTCGCTTTCTATCCACCAAAGCGGGACGCGCAATACTTGTCGCGCGTCCTTGAGAGCAAGCTCGGAACAGAAACGTCTGCACTAATAAAGCAGACGTTTTCTGTCTACCAACATTCGCATTAAATGAGGCGAATGTTTGACAGCAAGCTCGGATTAGAAACATTCGCATTAAATGAGGGAATGTTTTCCGTCCATCAATATCCGCATCAATAAGGCAAGTATTTTAGAGCAAGTTTGGTTCAGAAACGTCTGCACCAAATAAAGCAGACGTTTTCTATCCGCCAAGGCCCGCATTGGCTAAGCGGCGAAAGCTTTTTTTTATAATAAAGCGGCTTGTGCCCGGTAATAAAAAATCTTATCCGAAGCGTTCGGCAAGTCGCTGTCTGAAGGGAGCTTTTGCCCCATGAGTTTGAATTGACGCGCAGGAAAAGATCCTTTATGTATTAACGTCATTCAAACTATATTGAAAAAATCCCTGCGCCCTATTCAACCCATGCATTAATAAAGCGGCGAAACTAACCCCCGCCCCGGCACACCGGAGGATTCGCCTCAAAGAGCCAATTTAGAGAGCTTTAGGCTTCTCTGTCGCCGCAGCAATTCTCTATTTTACAAATATTTTCCACGACGTTACGATAACCCTTATAAGACTATCGCCAGCATGTTTTAATATATGTTTTCAGAATAAGCGGATGCCCGTAAACGCGTCTTTCTTTGTATTATAAGGACACAAAAGACGCCATAAGCAAAAACCGTACCTTGCAATACATAAATTATAAGCGGCAAATATGAAACGGATTATGAGACTATACAAAAATGATTGATATGACAATAGTTTTATTTATGTTTTATAAAAAAAGAAAAAGCGGGGCAAAAGCCCCGCTTATTATAAAATATTTAAAAAATATTAATTTCCCGATTTTTCGGCTATCTCCACCCTTGCGCTGTGATATACATAAGCGGCTTCGGCGGCTCTGTATTCGTCGCTGTCGGTCAGCTTGTTCTCCTCCATGAACCTGGCGGCTTCGTCCCTGAGGGATTTTGCCTCCTCCACGTTCACATCGGTTCCGAACTCGGCTTTTTCAGCCAGCACGACCACCCTGTTGTCGGACACTTCGAGAAAACCTCTTGCCATTACCACCGTGCGGACGTCCCCGCCAGATTTAAACGTAAGGCCCCCCGGTTTCAGCTCCGTGCAGAAAGGGGAATGACCCGCCAAAAGGCCGAACTCTCCGTCCACGCCCTCCGCCAGGACTTCATCCACCTCAAGGGAAACCAGAGCCTTTTCCGGCGATACCAGTTCGAGAAACAGCTTGTCAGCCATGGTTAATTACCTTTATCGGATTTTTCGTAAGCCTCAAAAACTTCTTCTATGCCGCCCCTCATAAAGAAAAGCTGCTCGGGTATATCGTCGCATTTGCCTTCGAGAAGCATTTTAAAGCCCTTGATAGTCTCTTTGAGGGTAACGTATTTTCCTTTGGTACCAGTAAACTGCTCCGCAACGTGGAAAGGCTGGGAAAGGAATCTCTGTATTTTTCTCGCCCTTGCAACGGTAAGCCTGTCCTCTTCGGAAAGCTCCTCCATGCCGAGAATGGCGATAATATCCTGAAGCTCCTTATAACGCTGGAGAATAGCCTGAACGCCGCGGGCCGTGTTATAATGCTCGTCTCCGACATAGGCGGGGTCAAGTATGCGGGAAGTGGAATCGAGAGGGTCCACCGCCGGATATATGCCCATTTCGGATATGGCCCTGGAAAGAACCGTAGTTGCGTCCAGGTGGGCGAAAGTAGTGGCGGGAGCGGGGTCCGTAAGGTCGTCCGCAGGCACGTAAACGGCCTGAACGGAAGTAATGGAGCCTTTTTTAGTAGACGTGATGCGCTCCTGAAGCTCGCCCATTTCCGTGCCGAGGGTAGGCTGATAACCAACGGCCGAAGGCATACGGCCAAGCAGAGCGGAAACCTCCGAGCCTGCCTGGGAAAAACGGAATATATTATCCACGAAAAGAAGCACGTCCTGGCCCTGATCCCGGAAATATTCAGCTATGGAAAGAGCCGAAAGAGCGACCCTCATCCTAGCGCCCGGAGACTCGTTCATCTGGCCGTACACAAGGGCAACCTTATCTATAACGTTGGATTCGGTCATCTCAAGATACAGGTCGTTGCCTTCCCTGGTACGCTCTCCCACGCCGGCAAAAACGGAATAGCCGCCGTGCTGATGGGCGATGTTATGTATAAGCTCCATTATAACCACGGTTTTGCCGACGCCTGCGCCGCCGAAAAGGCCAGTCTTGCCGCCTTTCGTATAAGGCTCGAGAAGGTCTATAACCTTTATGCCGGTTTCCAGAATCTCTACGCTGGTCTCCTGATCTTCCAGAGAAGGGGTGGGCTGGTGGATGCCTCTGGTGCTTTCCGCCTTTATGGGGCCTTTGCCGTCCACAGGCTCTCCTATGACGTTAAGTATACGCCCGAGTACCTGAGGGCCCACAGGAACGGATATGGGCTTGCCGGTATCGACGACGTCCATACCCCGGACGAGACCGTCCGTGGAAGCCATCGCTACGGCGCGGACAGTGTCTTCGCCAAGGTGCTGCGCGACTTCGCACACAACCGTGCGCTCCTGAGCTTTATCCTCAACGGTTAAGGCGTTATAGACCTCGGGAAGTTTGCCCGAATCGAATTTAACGTCTATAACAGGGCCGATAACCTGGATGATTTTGCCTGTATTCTCCGCCATGAACGTTCTCCCTAATTATTTTAATGCTTCGGCACCGTTTACGATGTCGAGGAGTTCTTTGGTTATTGCGCCCTGCCTTGCTTTGTTATAGTTCAGGACGAGTTTTTTAATCATTTCTCCGGCGTTCCTGGTGGCGTTATCCATGGCCACCATTCTGGCGCCGTGTTCGCCTGCGGCCGACTCCAGCATACTCTGATATACGCTGGTATTTATGAACTGCGGCAGCAGCTCGTCAAGAAGTCTGTCTCTGTCCGGCTCGTACTCAAAGTCGGGATAAGCCTGCGCGCCTTCGTTTTCCATAGCAACGGGGAGTATTTTCTTTTCCCTGACTATCTGGGACGAGGTGGATTTAAACTCGTTATAGATAACGTAAACCTCGTCCACCTCTTCCTCGTTGAAGGCTTTTACGGCCATGGAACCTATGAGAGCCGCGTCGTCATAGCGGTACTTGCCGCCGAACCCGGTCCATTTGTCCGCAATAGTAACGCTGCGCTTCTTAAAAAAGTCGAACGCCCGCTTGCCCACAAGATAAAGCTTTATGTCCTTGCCCTGATGAGCGGCGCAGAAATTGGCGGCAGCCTTTATTACGTTGGAGTTGAAAGCTCCGCAAAGCCCCCTGTCGGAAGTTACTAGAATAAGGCCTATGCTTTTTACTTCCGGACGGGCTTTGAAATAACAATGGACGTCGCCGCCGGATCTTCCGGCTATATCCTTTATAAAGCCCGTTATAAGCTCAGCGTACGGCCTTGCCGACATCATGGCTTCTATCGCCCTGCGCATTTTGGCCGCGGAAACCATTTTCATGGCCTTCGTGATTTTCTGCGTGTTCTGAACGGAATTTATCTTGCGTTTAATATCGCGTGCGCTTGCCATTAACAGCTCCTCTTACTGCCTGTACCTCAAGTCCGGGAAATAAGGGAACGGCCCCGCCGCTCCCTCCGCGCCGCCCGGACGCGGTTAAACGGTAAATTGTTTTTTAAACGTTTCAAGAGCTTTTTTCATTTTATCGCTGAGCTCGTCGGAAATCTTCTTCTGCTCCGAAATCTCCTCCAGAATACCTAAGCCGGAAGATTTCAGGAAAGACAGATATTCGTGCTCAAACTTAGCGACCCTGTTAAGGGGCAGGTCGTCGAAATAGCCGTTAATGGCGGCAAAAAGCACAGCAACCTGCTCCTCTACCGGGCACGGCTTATACTGGCTCTGCTTGAGAAGCTCCATCATGCGGCTACCTCTTGTAAGCTGAGCCTGGGTCGCCGCGTCCAAATCGCTTCCGAACTGGGCGAAAGCGGCCATGGCCCTGTACTGAGCCAGATCCAGACGCAGACGGCCCGCAACCTGCTTCATGGCTTTTATCTGAGCCGCGCCGCCGACACGGGACACGGAAATACCCGCGTTTACCGCCGGGCGGAAGCCGGAGTTGAAAAGGTCCGTCTCAAGGAATATCTGACCGTCAGTAATGGATATTACGTTGGTAGGTATATATGCGGAAACGTCCCCCGCCTGAGTTTCGATTATGGGAAGAGCCGTAAGGGAACCAGCGCCCATTTCGTCGTTAAGCTTGGCCGCCCTTTCAAGGAGCCTCGAGTGCAGATAGAACACGTCGCCGGGATAGGCTTCGCGGCCCGGCGGGCGGCGGAGCAGCAGAGACATCTGCCTGTAAGCCGTGGCGTGCTTGGACAGATCGTCGTAAATCAGAAGGGCGTGCTGGCCCCTGTCCCTGAAATACTCGCCCATGGTACAGCCGACAAGAGGCGCTATAAACTGCAGCGGAGCCGGGTCGGACGCGGTTGCGGCCACAACTATGGTATATTCCATAGCTCCGTGGGCTTCGAGAGTCTGCACGACCTGGGCGACAGTGGAGCGTTTCTGGCCTATGGCCACGTAAACGCATATCATGTTCTGCCCTTTCTGGTTTATTATGGTGTCGATGGCGATGGCCGTTTTACCTATCTGGCGGTCGCCGATTATAAGCTCCCTCTGGCCGCGGCCGATAGGTATCATGGAGTCGATCGCCTTGATACCGGTCTGCACAGGCTCGTGGACGGGTTTTCTCAGAATGATGCCGGGAGCGACCTTTTCTATTACGTCAGTCTCCTTGGCGTTGATGGGACCCTTGCCGTCTATGGGCTGGCCCAGAGAGTTGACAACGCGGCCCACAAGCTCCGGTCCCACGGGCACGGAAGCGATTCTTCCGGTACGTTTTACGATATCCCCTTCTTTGATGGCTCCATAGTCGCCCATAACGACGACGCCCACGTTGTCTTCCTCAAGGTTGAGGGCCATACCGTAAATTTCTCCAGGGAATTCGACAAGTTCGCCGGCCATGACGTTATCCAGACCGTAGATTTTCGCGATACCGTCGCCGGCGCTTATAACGGTGCCGACTTCTTCCATCGTGACTTTTTTGTCAAAATTTTTGATCTGGTCACGGATAATCTGGCTTATTTCTTCTGCTTTAATGTGCATAAAGCCGTACTCCTTGAACGATATTCTCAAAAAAATCTAAAATAATTTAGATATTTTAACCTTTAAACAAGCTCGGCCTTAAGCCTGTCAAGCTGGCCTCTTATGCTGGCGTCGTAAAGTATGCTGCCGAGCCTTACCTTTACGCCGCCTATAAGGCGCGGATCCACGGATTCCTTTAAAAGGATTTTTTTACCGGTAATGGAAGAAAGCTTTTCTTCAAGCTCCTCCCTTGCCTTTTCGCCGGGTTTTACCGCAAACACGGCCTCCGCTTCCATTTCGCCGTTTTCTTTCAATATCAGCTTTTTGATCTCCGCGTCTATCTCCCCAAGCAGGAAAAGACGCTTTTTTTCAATGAGCAGAGACAGAAAATTAAAAAGCGTGCCGGAGATTTTGCCGTCAGATTTCAGAGCCGAAAAAACCGCTTTCTTTTCCTCGTTGGTTATAATCGGATTTCTGACGATATTGGCAAATTCGGGGCTCGTTTTAACAAGCCCGGCCAGAGCCGAAAGCTCTTCCCATATTTTCGGGAACTCCTTTTTCTCCTTAACGTCGTAAAAAAGAGCCCCGGCATAACGTTTCGCCACGATCTGAATATTCACTTGTCACGCTCCGATACGCTTTATATATTCGTCAAGCACGTCTTGGGCTTTTTCTCCCTTGACGTCTTTCTCTATGCGCTTTTCCGCCTCTGCGGAAGCAAGCTCGGCAAGCTCCCTGCGCAGATCCGCCTTGGCTTTGGCAGTTTCCGCCTCTATCATGTTCACTGCAAACTGCTTCATCTTAGCCACGGTTTTTTCCGCTTCGGCCAGTATAAGCTCACGCTCTTTTTCCGCGGCTTTAAGGGCGTTGCTTTTCATATCGGCAAGCTCTTTCTCAAGGGAGGCCATTTTGGATTCGTACTCCCTGACCTGAGCCAAAGCCGCCTCCTTGGCTTTCTCCGCGTCGGAAAGAGCTTTTTCGATATCCGCCGTGCGTTTTACAAGCATATTAACGAGAGGTTTTTTAAGAATTTTATAAAGAAGCGCCACAAAAATGACAAAAATAAGAACCCGCCATCCGAGACCGGCCCAGTCCAGATCGGCCCAATCCTTATGAACCTCCGCCGCATCCGCGGCAAAAGCATAAACGGGGAAAACGGAAAATACCGCTGCCAATGTTTTTTTCACCCTTCCCTCCTACGCGGCGCTGCCGGAAATGGTTTTATATATCATTTCGCTGATGTCTTTAACTTCTTTGTGAAGCTGGGTTTTGGCTTCCGCCACGGCTTTTTCCAGCTCCGCGCGGGCTTCCTCCGTAGATTTTGAAACGTCGGCCTTGGCGGAGGATATTATCGCGTCCACCTTTTCTCCGGCCTCGGCCTTTACCTTTCTCTGGTATTCGGCTATTTCGTTTCTTACGGAAACGAGCTTGCTGTCGTAAGCCCGCTTGCTGGCCTCAACCTTTTCAAGCTGGCTTTCGGCACTTTCCATAAGGCTGTTTATTTTGGCGTCGCGGGCGTCTATGGTGGATTTTATAGGTTTCAGGATAAGGATATTGGCGAAAAACACTATCAAGAGAAACTGGACAATCTGTATTACCAGCGTATAATCCAAACCAACCTGAATCATCGGTCTGCACTCCTAAAGGTTATATGTTAATATTCATACTTTAAAAACGCGCATAAACCGCCCCTCTCCCGGGAAAGAATGAACGGGGGCGTCGAAAACAGTTTACCGAAAAAATTAAGGGCAATCTTTTTCTACCAGTATTTGCGCCGCCCTGTCAAGCAAAACCTTCCCCCGAAAGAAAGTTTGAGGAACGCCGCCGCCTTAAGTTACGGCGCGGCGGCAGTTTTTCTACGCTCTGAGTATGTCTATGCCAGGCAGAGTCCCGAATTCAACGTATTCGAGAGAAGCGCCTCCTCCCGTTGAAATATGGGAAATTTTATCCGCAGCGCCTGCTTTTTTTACGGCCGATACGGAGTCTCCCCCGCCGACTATCACGGTAACGCCTAAAGACGCCAGCTTTTTGGCTATGGCAAAGGTGCCTCCGGAGTAAGCGGGCTGTTCGAAAACGCCCATGGGGCCGTTCCATAAAACGGTTTTGCAGCCTTCCAGAGCCTTAGAATATTCTTTTACGGTTTCAGGGCCTATATCGAGCCCCATAAAGCCGTCCGGTATGGAAACTTCCGGGCAGGCTCTGGGCTCTCCGCCGAATTTGTCGGAAATCACGTGATCTACAGGCAGCATGAGCTTAACGCCCTTTTTCTCCGCCGTTTTAAGGATATCCGCAACGATGGAAAGCTGATCCTCCTCCACAATGGAAGTGCCGGTGGAAAAGCCTTTGTATTTAAGGAAGGTATAAGCCATGGCTCCGCCTATAAGGATGACGTCCGCCATATCCAGCAGGCTTTTTATGACGCCCAGCTTATCGGATACCTTCGCCCCTCCCAGAACGGCGGCGAAGGGTCTTTCGGGATTTTTCACTATTTTGTCGAAATACCGGGCTTCCTTTTCCACAAGAAAACCGGCGGCCTTCTCTTTTAAAAGACCGGGGACTCCGTAAACGGAAGCGTGCTTTCTGTGGCAGGTGCCGAAAGCGTCGTTTATGAAAACATCGAAAGGAGCGGCCAGCTCTTTCGCAAATTCCGGGTCGTTCTTTTCCTCCCCTTTATAAAAACGCACGTTTTCAAGGAGAAGGGCAGTGCCGGGCTTGAGGACGTCGAGAGCTTTTCCGACCTCATCCCCAACGCTGTCGGAAACGAACACGACGGGAAATATGGATTTTTCGTTTATATAGTCCGCCACAGGTTTTAAGGTATAGGCCATGTTTTTCTCGCCCTTGGGACGCCCCAAATGGCTTACGAGAGCAACTTTGGCTCCCTTCTCCAGAGCGTATGAAACGGTTTTGGCGGCCTCTCTTATACGGGTGTCGTCGTTTATTACGCCGTCTTTTAAAGGCACGTTGAAATCCACCCGAATAAGGACTTTTTTACCGGTTATATCCAGATCTTTTATGCTTTTGACCATAGGGTTCTCCTCTTTGTCGGACGGCCGGCGGCTATGAGGCGAAACGGGCGCGGCCCGAACAACGGTAAAATAAAGGGAGGGGAAACCCCTCCCGTATGCCGGATTTATTAAAGAACTTTAGTGGTAAGCTGAGCCACGCGGGTGGAGTAGCCCCACTCGTTGTCGTACCAGGAAAGGATTTTTACCATATTGCCTTCCATAACCTTCGTCAGCTTGGAGTCGAATACGGAGGAATGGTCGTTGCCGTTAAGGTCTATGGAAACCACTTCGTCCTCGCAGTATTCCAGTATGCCCTTCATGGGGCCTTCGGCAGCGGCTTTTATGGCCGCGTTCACTTCTTCCGCGGTGGTGTTTTTCTTAACCTTGCACACAAGATCCACAACGGAAACGTTAGGAGTGGGAACGCGCACCGCAAGACCGTCCAGCTTGCCTTTAAGCTCCGGCAAAACGAGGCCCACTGCTTTTGCCGCCCCTGTTGAGGTGGGTATCATGGACATGGCGGCGGCCCTTGCCCTTCTGAGGTCCTTATGTGGAAGGTCGAGTATGCGCTGGTCGTTGGTGTAGGAATGTACCGTGGTCATAAGGCCGTGCTCGATGCCGAAAGTGTCGTTAAGAACTTTCGCAACGGGAGCAAGACAGTTGGTGGTGCAGGAAGCGTTGGATATTATATTGTCTTTGGCTTTATCATATTTGTCGAAATTGACGCCCAGAACCACGGTAATATCCGGGTCGGTGGCGGGAGCCGATATTATGACTTTTTTAGCGCCAGCATGGATGTGCTTCTCCGCGTCGGGACGTTTTGTAAAAATACCCGTAGATTCTATGACGACTTCCGCTCCCAGAGCTTTCCAGGGGAGATTTGCCGGGTCCTTTTCCTTGGATATTTTTATTTTTTTGCCGTCCACGGCTATATAATCGTCGCCGTAGGTTATTTCCTCACGAAGGTTCCCGTGTACGGAATCGTGCTTTAGCAGGTGAGCGAGGGTTTTCGCGTCCGTAAGGTCGTTTATGCCGACGAACTCGATATCGAGCTTATGCTCCAGGGCGGAGCGCAGCACGCAGCGGCCTATACGCCCGAAACCGTTGATTCCAACTTTCACAGCCATAATTTCCTCCAATGATATTTTAAATGGTATAAAAAATATTACCGCGTTTAGTTATGTTAACCTTTGAGGAATGGAAGGTCAAGGAAAAAAGGACGGAAACGGTTTATTATAATTCAAAACAGAAAACGGAGGACGGCCGGTCAGGAATCCTTGAACCCGCCGTCCGCTCCCGAGCGAGCCGGGCTTTCTTCCCCGGCGGCGAACGAACCGCTGTTTTTAAGCTCTGCCATATTGCGGTTCAAAAGCTTTATAGCCGCGCCGATATCGCCTTCGGAAGCGCCGTATTTGGAATTCATAACGTTTATCAGGCGCTCCATCTGGAAAAAGGTGCGCTTATTAAGATCCGAATATTTAAGCTGCAGGTTCTCAACGTTACGCTGATAATTCTTAATGGCGTCGTAGGAGCGGGCAAGCTTGTTCTTATATTCCTGAAGCTCGGTTTTCCAAGCAAGCATTTCCTTAGTGGAATCCTTGGCCATAAGGGATTCGAGCGTTTTTTTCATTTTTTCGCTGCGGCCCAGCAGGGCGGTGTAATTCATGGAAAGGTCGGCGTAATCCCTTTTAACGGTCTCCAGCTCGTTCATATCCGATATTTTGGATTTTTTGAAAGTTTTAAGCTGCTCCCTTACTTTAGTTATTGAAGCCTCCTTTTCCACAGCCTCCGTTTTATCGACTATTATGCCTCCCCAGCCCACGGTCTCCCCGGACTCTTCCGCAACCGGGAAGAAATACACGCTTAAATTTCTAGTTCTGCCGTTCCGCTCAACGGCAAACTCCTCCACAAGGCTTTCTCCCGTGCGGCGGACTTCTCCCTGCTTGCACCAGGGGCATGGCTCGTCCTTGCCGAAAAAGGCCTTGTGGCATTTTTTGCCTATAAGCTCGGTGATTTTTTCCATACCGGCGAAGGAAGAAGCCGCCTTATTGGCCTGAAAAATAACGTAATCCGGCGAAACGGAATAAAGAGGGCTTTCCACGCTGTCTATAAGTATCCTCAGCTTGTCCCTGCTTCTGCGCATCATGTCGAGAGTTTTACGGGCTTCCTCCAGCCGGGAAACGAGAGCGTCCGCCCGGAGCCTGGCCTCCGCTATTTCCGCGTCCTTATCCTCCGTAAGCCCGCCTGATTTTCCGGCAGAATCGGGCCTGCGGAAACTGCCGGAAAGCATGCCGGCGTAAGCCCTGAAAAAATCGTTAAGGTTTTTCCTGGATTTACCGTCCCTTACCACGCACACGCACTTTACTCCGCCTATGACGGCGCGAAGAAAATATACCACCACCCGCTGGCTGTTTTTGGCGAAAAACCCGACTATGGTATCGTCGTCTTCAAGGCTCGGCCTTAACGCCTCCGGAACCGGCACGGCTTCGGAAAGGCCCTCGCGGTAGCGTGTCATCACGCCTGTTTCCGGCTCGTAAACCATAAAGGAAACGGACGAGGTTTCGGAAAGGTTCTTAAAAAATTCTCCGCATGTTATAGACAATTACAAACTCCGCCAATCAGTCGATGGCTATTACGTAGCAGTCGGTCCGCAAAGCGCCGGCGGATTTTAAAAGCTCCGCACATTCGTTCAGTGTGGACCCGGTTGTAAATATATCATCAACGAGAATAATACTCAAAGGTTTTTCCCCGCCGCGGAGGCCGAAAGCGCCGCGAACGTTTTTTCCGCGGTCTTTCGCCTTTAACCCGTATTGAAAGACCGTGTTTCTTTTCCTGTATAGGGCCTTTACCACCGGCACGCCAGAAACTTCCGACAAATACCCCGCGGCGGCGTCCGCCGGATGAAGAAAGCGCCTGAGCCTCCTTAAAGGGTGCGAAGGCACCGGCACCACTGCGTCGTAGTCCGTCATGTCCAGGCCGTCCGGCAGGCCCAGGATATAGCGCAAAGTAAAAGCAGACCTTAAATTATACCTGAACTTCACGCTAAGAAGCAGCTTCCTGATAACGCCGGAATATCTGTAACAGGCGTAAACCCTGCCTCCGGAAAAAACCGTCTTTCCGTAACAGGATGGGCAGAAAGCGCCCTGAGCCGCCAGAGGAAAATCGCATACGGGGCAAGGCGGCCCCGCTTCCTCCAGAGCGCCGAAACAGTCGCTGCACAAAGGCTCCCGCAATCCGCACGTTCCTCCGCAGGCCGGGCATTTACCCAGGAATATTTCTTCAAGCACGCCTTATATTATCAAATCGTCGCCGGTCATATCCTCCGGCTTTTCTATACCCAGTATGCGGAGCATGGTGGGGGCTATATCCGCCAGCTTGCCCCTGCCCTTTTTAAGAGAGCACGGATAATTGTGCACTATGAAAGTTACCGGATTAAGCGTATGGGCCGTGTGGGGCTGGCCGTTTTCATAATCCCACATATATTCCGAATTTCCGTGATCCGCCGTAACGAGAAGGACGGCATCCATATCGTCCGCCGTCTTTATAACCCGGCCCAGGCATTCGTCCACGGCGCGGCATGCTTCTATGGCCGCCTTTTCCACCCCCGTGTGCCCAACCATATCTGGATTTGCGAAATTCATTATCGCCACGTCCGTTTTGCCCGCCCTGAAAATCTCCTCGAAAGCGGCTTCCACCTGATAAACGCTCATTGCCGGTTTCAAGTCGTAGGTAGCCACGTCCCTGGGAGATGCGATAAGCTCTCTTGCTTCCATGGGAAAAGGCTCTTCCCGGCCGCCGTTGAAAAAATAAGTAACGTGGGCGTATTTTTCCGTTTCCGCTATGCGGAGCTGGCTCAGTCCTGCGGCGCTCACCGCTTCCGCGAAAATGTTTTTCAGGTTGTCCGGAGGATAGGCCACGGGAAGAGAAAATCCTTTTTCGTATTCCGTAAGGGTCATTATATCCAGATCAGGCTTAGGCCCCCTATCGAAGCCGGAAAATTCCTCGTCCGTCATAACGTGGACAAGCTCCCTCATTCTGTCGGCGCGGAAATTCATCATAAAAACGCCGTCGCCGTCTTTTATAAGGCCGTCTGCGCCTGCTATGCGCACGGGTTTTATAAATTCGTCCGTCTCGGAGGAATTCTCCATGGCCTTCTCCGGCGTTTCCGCGATAAACTCGCTCCTGCCGAAGCGCATAACGTCCCAGGCCTTTTGCACCCTGTCCCAGCGCTTATCCCTGTCCATGGCGTAGTAACGGCCCGTAATATCGGCTATGCGGCCGGCGCCGTTTTCAGTAAGCCAGCCGTCCAGCTCCTTTATAAAGCCAAGCCCGCTTCCCGGAGGAGTGTCCCTGCCGTCGGTAAAAGCGTGAATATATATTTCTTTTACGCCGGCGTCCCTGGCGATAGCCGCCATGCCCTTTATATGATCTATATGGGAATGGACACCGCCGTCGGACACAAGGCCAAGAATATGGAGCCTGCCGGAGCCTTTCGCCACACCGGCGAAAAAATCGGAAACCGCCGGGTTTTCAGACGCGCCGCCGGACTCTATGTCCTTTGAAATCCTTAAAATATCCTGATACACGATACGGCCAGCGCCGATATTGGTGTGGCCTACCTCCGAATTGCCCATCTGGCCCTTTGGAAGCCCTACCCTTTCTTCCGAAGCGTCGAGCAGCGTCCACGGGTCAGACGCAAGAAGCCCGTTATAGTTTTCAGGTTCAGAAAGAGCCACGGCGTTATGCTCGCGCTCCGTTCTGTACCCCCAGCCGTCCAGTATCAGCAGGATAAGTTTTTTACGGTTCATCTGAACGCTCCAAAAATACGTTTTAAGTATTGTTTCACAAAACAGAAAAGTATTCAAGAGAAGAAAAAGCCGGGCCTCGAAAGCCCGGCGTATATAAAGGGGATGAGAGGGAAGCGCGAAACTGCGCCGCCCGGCCCCTTGGATAACTCACAAAAAAATAAACCGGCCGGGAAAACGGCAGGCCTGACGCTACATCTTGATAACGCCCCTGCGCTCCAGCTCGCTTTTGCAGTCCGTGCAGTAGCGGGCAAAGGGAACGTATTCGAGCCTTTTTTCGTTTATCTCTTCCTCGCACTCGATACATACGCCGTAGGTGTCGTTCTGTATGCGCCTCAGAGCCTGCTCCACAAGCTGGAGCTTGAGAGCGTCGGTCTCCACTTTGCCCAGCATTATGTTTTTATTGTAAATATTATAAGCCTCGTCGGCGGAATCCTGTATGCCGTCGTTGCCCAGATCGATAGCCTCGTTATATTTTTTATTGAGCGCTTCGATGAGTTCGGCGCGCATTTTAAGAAGTTTCTGTCTGAAATACTCGCGTTTGCTTTCTTCCATGATACCCTCCTATTTATGGTAGGGATGCCCGGTAATTATAGTCATCGCCCTGTATATCTGTTCAGCGGCCACCATCAGGCTGACCCTGTAAGAAAGGGTAAGCTCCGAAAGTGATATAAACTCCGACGCGCATCCGCGCGCCATGACGGAAAGGCCCTCCGCCTCTCCTATAATAAACGTAATGCTTTTCGCCCCAAGCCTCTTTCCGTCGAACCAGGAAGCGAAGGACTCGCTGTCAAACTTCCTTCCCGATGCGTCCAGGCCGATAAAAACGTCCTCCGGCCTGGCCGTTTTTATAAGCTTATCCAAACTTTTGGAATTTCCCGCTCCCAGCTCCGCAACTTCAAAATCGAAAAAAGGGGAAAGCCTCTTTTTATACTCAAGAACGAAGGCTTCCGCATTTTTATCCCTTATTCTGCCTTCCAAAGCTATGCGAACCGTCATAATATAATGGAAAACTCCGTCCGGAACGTCCTCCGGCATGTGCCTTATAAATGGTATCGGCCTGTTTTGTCAACTATTCATTATGCATATCTATAAATTTTCGCCTGCTGCGAACATCTGGTAAAATATTACGGCCCCACTCATGGCGGCGTTAAGGGAGTCGATCTTCGCTTTCATAGGTATGGTAAGCCTTACGTCCGCCCTCTGGAGAAGGCTCTCCCTTATTCCCCGGCCCTCGGAGCCTATAATTATGCCGAGAGGATATTTAATCTTTCCCGCGGCTTTATCGAGCCTTACGTCTCCGGCGGCATCCGCGGCCGCTATTGAAAAGCCTTCCGCCTTCAGATAGTCGACTGCCGCTCCCAGATTGACCACTTCCATTATGTTAACGTAAAAAACCGCACCGGCGCTGGCCTTATAAACCGCCTGGGTAACTTTGGCCTGGTCGTGGCGGGGAACGATAATGTTATTTATCCCGAAACAGTGAGCCGCCCTGATTACTGCGCCGAAATTGTGCGGGTCCTGTATTTTATCAAGAAGAACCACGCCCTTTTCCTTTTTAAGGCCGGGCAGGGCCTCTTTAAAATCGGCGTATTCGAAATCGTCCGTAAGAGCGGCCACGCCTTGAGTTTCCAGGCCGAAACGCTCCTCGAAAACGGACCGGCCCAGAACCTCGAAAGGCACGTCCACATTATCGAAATGCACAGAAGCTCCGTGACGGACGAATACTTTTTTCGCCTTTCCGGAAGCCAGGGCTTCAAAAACTGGATTTCTGCCGGAAACTATCATCCGCGCCCTACTTCCCCGGCGATTTTTGCGGCTACGCTTTCTTCGTCAAGCCCCATCAGCCTCAAGACCTCATCCGGAGTGCCGGAAAGGGGAAACCTGTTTACGCCGTAAGGCACAAGCCTGCAGCTTATTCCCGCGGAAGCTATGATTTCCGCCAGAGTGCAGAAAAGGCCGCCAGACGGAATATGATCCTCATAAACGAAGGCAAGGCCGCTTTTAAGCAGGTCGCGGCAGAGTCCGCTTTCTATATAGGCCGGCGAAGAAACGTTTACCACCGCGGCGGAAATCCCCTTTCCGGCCAGAATATCCCTTATTTTAACAGCTCTGTGGACCATGACCCCGTAAGTAAAAATAGGGTATATGCCGCTTCTGACGATATCCGCCGCTCCGTAACGGAAAACGTAATCCCCGGCGAAAAGCGGCGTTCCGTCTTCGCCTGTTATAACAGGCAGCTTGGAACGCCCCATAGCGACGTAAACGTTGCCCTTTTCCCCGGCGGCGTATCTTATGGCCCTGTCCGTCTGGTTAGGGTCGGCGGGAACAATTATCTTAAAACCGAATATATTTCTCATAAGGCCGATATAATCCACGCACATGTGGGTTTTGCCGTCCTCGCCCACATCCGTACCCACATGGGTGGTAACCAGCTTTACCGCGGCTTCGTTTATGCCGTTCAAACGCTGCTGGTTATACACCTCGTCAACGCCGAACATGCCGAAATCAGCAAAAAAGCTCACGGTTCCGCCTACGGACGCGGCACCGGCGCACACGGCCGCGTGATGCTCGGCTATGCCGCACTGATAAAAATTATCGGGATAGTTTTTTTCGACTCCGGCGGTTTTCACGGAAGACGCCAAATCGCAGTCGAAAACGACAACCGGCGTGCCGCCGTCCTTATTGGCGGCGACCAGGCTTTCAAGAGCTTTCCCGAAAGCGCTCCTGTTGTCGGTTTTAACGTCCGCTCCGTACGTTTCCGGCTCGCCGGTAAGCACGTTATAAACAGGAGTAAGGTCAGGAGCGTCTTTTACCGGCCTGAATCCGTCCCGCATGGCCTTATATCTGCCGGTTTCAGGCTCCAGGCCAAGCTCCGCCATGGCCTGGGCGTATTGGTCCGCGCTAAGGACGGAGCCGTGAAAATTATGCCTGTTTTCCATAAAGGATACGCCCTTTCCCATAACCGTGTCCGCCAGTATGACGACAGGCTCTGGAGAGGATTTGGCTTTGATAAGCGCTCCGAAAATATCTGTGAAATTATGGCCGTCGATTTCCAGCACCGTCCAGCCGTCTGCTTTGAAAGACGCCGCCATGTCGAGAGACGGCATTACTTTATGTATATCTCCCGAAATCTGGAGCCTGTTGTAATCTATAATGACGGTTATATTGCCGAACCCGTACTTTTTGGCGAAGCGCCTGGCTTCGGCAATCTGGCCTTTTTCCTGCTCGCCGTCTCCCATAAACACGTAAACGTCGAAATCGCGGCCGGAAACCCGGCCGGAAACTGCCATGCCGCACCCGGCAGAAAGGCCCTGCCCCAGGTTGCCGGTAGTCCATTCAACCCCCGGCACAACGCGCTCTATATGACCCTCGTATATGCTGCCTGCTTTGCGGAACTGGGATAAAACGTCGTCCCTGGGAATGAAGCCGTTTGTCGCCAGGCAGGAATACACGGCGGGAGAA
Source organism: uncultured Deferribacterales bacterium (assembly GCA_947853665.1). GTDB lineage: Bacteria > Chrysiogenota > Deferribacteres > Deferribacterales > Mucispirillaceae > CANTXF01. The sequence continues at coordinate 51,935 of CANTXF010000068.1, forward strand.
ATATGACCGTTGGAAACTATCACCCTGTCTCTCGAAGGGTCGCCGGCGTTAGAAGGGCATATATCCGCGGCGGCATACACGGCCAAAAGCAAATCTATGCAGGACATTGAACCGCCCGGATGGCCGCTGCCGGACAGGGTGGTCATGGTAAGGATATCCCCCCTGCATTTCAGCGCCTTTTCTGCAAGCCCGGCCTTATCTATCGCTCCAAGCTTTTCCGCGAACTCGTTTAAATTCATATTGCTCCCCCGTAAACAGGTCCGACTTTTATTCGCATTGGAAGATAACTTTATGGAACTGCTCTGTCAACAGAAAAAGCGTGCTTGACAATAAGATAAATATATAATAGCTTTTATTCTTTATCCGCCCGCGGCTTAATATTCCGCAAAGCAGACCGGCGGAACGGTTTTACTATCGCCGGCTCCGCGCCGGGAGCCATTACACGCTATGAAAAATCCCGAAAATACTCCGGAAGCCGTAAAGGGAGGCACTCTCCCGGTATTTCTGAAGTTTACCGTGCCCAATATTTTAAGCATACTCGCCCTTTCCTCCTCCGGAATAGTGGACGCGATGTTTCTCGGACGCTACTCCGGGCCGGAATCTCTTGCCGCTGTCAATATAATAAACCCTCTTTTCAGCTTCTGTTTCGGCCTTGCAATAATGCTTACCATAGGCGGAGCGGTAAGGGCGGGCAAATATATAGGCGAAGGCAGAACGGAAAAAGCGTCGTCCATATTCACGAAAACCCTGACGGCCATATCTGCGGTTACGCTTGCCGTTTCGCTTACGGGAATATTTTTCAGCGGCTGGTCGGCGCGGATTCTGGGAGCCAACGACGAGCTTATGCTCCCGGCTTCGGAGTATCTGGGAATAATAGCCTTTTTCCTCATATTCAACACGGCCGGATACGCCCTTTCCGTATTCATAAGGGTGGACGGCAGGCCGGTGCTGGCCTCCGCCGGGCTTATAACCATGGGAGCCGTCAACATACTGCTGGATTTTCTGCTTATAGGGGTAATGGGTATGGGAGTGAAAGGAGCTGCCCTTGCCACCGGAACGGCAGGAGCCGCGGGATTTGCCGTACTGTTATCCCATTTCGCCTCCGGCAGAAGCAAAATGAAAATCCTTTTCGACGGAAAGGGCTGGCGGGAGCTTATATCGGCGGCATACAACGGGCTTTCGGAATTTATAAGCGAAATGTCGGTGGGGATTATAATGCTGGCTTTCAACCGCATAATGATAGGCAGGTTCGACACCCAGGGAGTGGCCGCTTTTACCGCCATAAATTACCTTATGTGGGGCGGAGGGATGATAAACTACGCCACTGCGGATTCCCTGAACCCTCTCGTCTCCATAAACTACGGAGCCAGAAAGCCGGAGCGGATAATGAGCTTTATGCGGCTGGCATTTATTTTCGTGTTCTCCAACGGGTTTATTATCTTCGCCCTGCTCACAGCCGTGCCGGAAGCTCTTATAGGTATATTTATTACGGACAGAGGCTCAGGCGCATTTAAAATAGCCCTGGAATTTGCTTTCTATATAAGGTGGGCCTTTTTTATGAACGGCTTTAACCAGGTTTTCTCCGCATATTTTACGGCGATACACAGACCTCTCGAATCCGCGGTGGTGTCCGGCTCCAGAGGGCTCGTGCTTCCGCTGCTTTTCCTTGCTGTTTTTCCGTATCTTTTCGGCGGGTTCGGCATATTTATCGCCGTTCCGGTTTCCGAAGCCCTCGCGCTGGCGGCGGCCCTTTTTCTGTGGAAATATAACAAGCCGTCAAAATTTATTCGCTGAACCCATCAGGTGTAAGCATATCTGCGAAACTTTATTGACATATTATTGTCCGTAATGATACAAATATGTATCATTAAAAACAGCAGAGGTTTTAGAAAACTTACCATGAAACGGTCTTCAAAAGAAAAAATACTTGAAAAAGCCATACTGGCAATGTCAAGAGCGCCGCAGTCCTCCATGGAACAGATAGCCGTCCAGGCAGGCGTGTCGAGGGCCACGTTATACAGATATTTCCGCACGAGAGAAGCGATGCTTAAAGAAATGACGGAAGAATCCGGCAGGCTGTTCGACCGGATAATCGACCCGATTGCGGCCATGGATATTCCGGCGAAAGAAAAGCTTGAAAAATTCGTGAGGGAATTCGTCTCCGCAGGGGCCAGATTCCATTTTCTGCTCTATAACGATATGTTCCTTATGCACGAAGAAATAAAAGGCATATACGATTCCCAGACGGAGAAGCTGAAGCGCCTTGCGGCCGGCCTTAAAAAGGAAGGCGGCTTAGATTCCGGCGTGCCGGACGAGTGGGCGGCGGCCTCTCTCGAATTTTTAATGTACGCCGCCTGGGAAAAGGTGCACCAGGGAGATATCGCACTTAATAAAGCGGCCGGTCTCATACTGCAGACTTATCTTAAAGGTATAGGAAAATGAAAGCGGACAACGGAAAAGAAATAATATACGGAAACGTTCCACTTACGTTTCTCAAATTTACCATACCCAACGTAATAGGCTTTATAGCGATGTCGTCCTCCGGGATAGTAGGCGGCATATTCGTCGGCCGTTACGTGGGCCCGGAGGCGCTGGCGGCCGTTAATATAGTGATCCCCATATTTACCTTCGTTTTCGGCATAGCGATAATGCTCACAATAGGAGGCGCCGTAAGAGTAGGCAAATATCTGGGCGAAAACGACAATTTATCCGCATCTAGAACATTTACGAAAATCATAGCCGTAATAAGCGCCATAGCGCTGATCATGACCGCAGTGTGCGCCCTGTTCAACGAAACGGTAGTCGCTCTGCTTGGAGCGAACGAGGAGCTTAAGCCCATATCAAGGGAATATTTGAGAACCCTGTCCGCGTTCTTCTTTTTCCAGGCGATGGAATACGCCCTATCCGTATTCGTGCGGGTGGACGGCAGGCCTTATCTCGCCTCCTCCGCGGTGCTGGCGGGCGCCGTGATAAACGCTTTGCTCAACTGGCTTTTCGTAATAAAGCTCGGCTGGGGCGTAGCAGGCTCCGCCCTGGCTACGGGAACGGCTTTTACCGTTTCATTCCTGATACTTTCCACCCATTTCATTTCCGGCAGAAACAAGCTCAGGCTCGTTAAAAAAACGGGCAGCTGGAAAGAGATACTTTCCGCCGCATATAACGGTTCGTCGGAGCTTTTAAGCGAGGTTTCCGCCGGAGTGGTAGCTCTGATGTTCAACTGGATAATGATAACTAAAATCGGCACCCAGGGCGTGGCCGCTTTTACTTTTATAAACTACGCCATATGGGCAGGAGGCATGTTATGCTACGCCGTGGGAGATTCAATAGTGCCTCTCGTTTCCATAAACTACGGGGCGAGAAAGCCCGACCGCATCAAAAAGTTTATGGGCCTGGCATTAGGCTCCGTATTCGCGATAGGAACGTCGATATTCGTTATTATGACGCTTATTCCAGATAAAATGATAGCCGTGTTCCTGCCGGACAAAAGCTCGGAAGCTTTCCAGATAGCCCTGGTTTTTGCTTCCTATATCAGATGGGTTTTCTTCTTCAGCGGGCTGAATATAATATTTTCCGCTTATTTTACGGCCATGCACAGGCCGCTGGAATCGGTTATAATAGCCGGTTCCAGAGGCCTTGTGCTGCCGGTGGCCCTTGTGTTCCTTCTGCCGTTCGTTTTCGGGGTGTACGGCATATACGCGGCTCTGCCTATTGCGGAGGTATCCACGCTGGCGGCGGCGATATTCCTGTGGAAAATAAACTCTCCCTCCAAACGCATTGAAAGAAGCCTCGCTATGTGATAATATTTTTACAAATAAATAAACAGGGAGGAAACAATGAAAGACGTAAAAGTCCTTTTCGTATCCAGCGAAATAGAGCCTTACGCCAAAACGGGCGGCCTTGCCGACGTATCTTCCGCGCTGCCTAAAGCGCTGGCGGCAGGAGGCGTGAACATTAAATCCGTGATGCCGCTTTATTCCTCCGTAAACAGGGAAAAATTCGGCCTGAAAAAAATAATGGATTCCGCATGCGTCCACATGGGCAACTGCGAGGAATGGTATTCGGTATATCATACGGACAAGCCCTACGGCACGGACGTATATTTTATAGAATTCAATAAATATTTCGACAGAAACGGCATATACCACGACGCTTCAGGAGAGTTTGCGGATAATCCTTTCAGGTTTTCCTTCTTCTGCCGGGCGGCCATGCAGACGGCCAAAGATATGGGCTTTCAGCCGGACGTGATACACTGCAACGACTGGCAGACGGCTTTTATCCCGTATTACCTCAAATGCGGGGAGGACGGGTATTTCTGGGGAACAAGATCCGTGCTGACGATACACAATATAGGCTATCAGGGTAATTTCGACGCGGGCGCTCTGGAATACGCGAAAATATATCTGGCGGATTTCAACGCCGGAGCTTTCGAATCCTTCGGGCGGCTGAACGTTCTGAAAGGCGGCATAGCCTTTGCCGATAAAATAACGACGGTAAGCCCCACTTACGCCGGGGAAATAATGGGCCCCATAGGCTCCGGCGGGCTTCACGATATATTAAGGGCGCGCAAAAACGACCTTTCCGGCATTATAAACGGCATAGATACGGACGTATGGAACCCGCAGAAGGATAATCTGATAGAAGCCAGATATTCCGTGAAAAATTACGCCGCCGGTAAGAAAGCCAATAAGAAAAAGCTGCAAAAAATGTTCGACCTGAGCGACTCCCCCAATGTGCCTCTTTTCGGCTTTGTAGGCCGCTTCGCGGCGCAAAAGGGGCTGGGGCTGCTTTCCGGCGCCATAGAACGGGCCGTAAACTCCATGGTATGCCAGGTCGTGATACTGGGTTCAGGAGACGAGGACGCCCAATGGTACTTCGGCGGCCTTCCGGCAAAATATCCCGGCACAGTGGGGGCTTATATAGGCTATGACGAAACAAGGTCCCACATGATAGAAGCCGGGAGCGATTTTTTTCTTATGCCCTCCCTTTACGAGCCGTGCGGCCTTAACCAGATGTACAGCCAGGTTTACGGAACCCTGCCAGTAGTGAGAGCCACCGGAGGTCTGGACGACACGGTGGAGCAATATGACGAAGCCACCGGAGCAGGCACCGGATTCAAATTTTACGATATTTCGCCGGGAGCCCTTTACGACACTATGGGCTGGGCAGTATCCACTTATTTTGACAGGGAACGCCACATGGACTTAATGATAAAACGGGCCATGGAAAAGGATTTTTCCTGGAAAAAACCGGCAGAAAGCTATATGGAACTTTACAGGACGTTACACTATTAAATAAACCCGCTCCGGCAGAGTTTATTTTGCCGGAGCGGAAATTAAACAATATTCAGATATATCGCGGTCTATTATTCGATAAGCGGAAAATGGTTTAGCACTATATAAGTAATAGATTTATTACTTGCATTAAGAATTTTTAACCGCGCGTCTCTAAATGTTATCTCATTACCGTCATTCAAATTATATGATACATCAACAGTATATGCGGGCCTGGCCATAAAGTTGGAAAATTCCCTGTAAGAAAATTTTACGACGTCCCCTTCCCTGCCGGTATACATCAAAGTTTGAGTAAAATTATTAAAACGCTCGCTATAATCCACTTTAATATAATAACTATATGGAGGCAATTCGCCAGTGGTTACCGGATATCCGTATCCGTCAAAAAAGCCTTTATATAATTTACCCGATTCAGTATTATAAAATAAATACATACGGTTATATAATGCAGAATTTGGCGGAATAATGGCCCCGCTGCCTGCGACAGGACTATATATATCAATCCTGATTTTTTTATCTGAAACGACCGGACCGCTCGTCGGATCAGAATTGCCGGCGATAATGTCATAAAAATAAGCTGTCATTTCATATTTACCCACAGCTACATCGGGAATATTGCTGACGATTTTAACGCTGCTGATATTATATACCCGACTGCGTTCAAGAACGACATCGCCGACATTTCTCACAGTCTCCTTGTGAGATTCCGGAACGGCAATATCCTCCAAAACAGGAGCAACGAACATCAGTTTGGAACCACAGCCGTTTAAAAATATCAACAGAAAAAGAACCGGCACTATTTTTAACATACACTCTACCTCAGCATAAAAGAACCAGGGCTATTCCCTAACGGGTATAGTTAGTTAGGTAATTGTAATATAAGTCCCTTCCGTACCCACGCCCGATAACGAGCGGCGGGTTATTGCGGCCTTTATTTACTTATTGTAATATAACCGCCGTTAACCTTAACCGTAGCCTCGTCGCTGGCTTTGCCGCCTAAATTATCAGTTACTGTAACTTTCACGTTATAAGTACCGTTACTATAGTTAGGAACAAAGACACGACGCATGTTATCATAATAAGTACCGCAATCCTCTCGTGTAGTGCCGTTTCCAAAATCCCATTTGCAGGATTCGATTATTCCGTCATCATCATATTTAAAAGATATAAAAGGCCTGTTATTAAAAAGCCCAATCCCTGAAATATTAACGGACGGATCACGGTTTAAAATACCTGTGGTCGTGTCGAGCATCGTCCAATAAGAGCCTTCCGCATATCCGTCATCATAAACTTTCAGAGATACTCTATACTTACCTGCGGCGCCGTAAGTGTGCATCGGATTTTGTTCGCCGGAGATGGCTTCGTCTCCAAAATCCCACTCCCACTTTACAATGTTACCGTCCGTATCGGTTGATTCATCAAAAAAAGAAAAGGTTAAATCGCTTACTGATTCCACCCGGAAATTTGCGGCAGGCGGCTCGTTCGGCATATCGACCCGCTGCGAATATTCATTTTTATCCCCTCTATCGGATACGACTGTAAGCGTAACTTCATAATTACTGGGGAAAGAATACTCATGCGAAGGATTCTGCTCTTCGGATGTAGTACCGTCTCCAAAATCCCATAGCCAGCTTACTATCTTTGTTCCACGCTTAGCGATTGAGTTATCTTTAAACAGAATACGTTTTTTATTAATTTCATCAAAGGCATAGTTAAAACTGCCTATCGGAGACGGATTTCCTATGATAACATCAGTCTCTAATACGCGTGCCGAACCATCCAGCAAATTACCTATGGAAAGAGACTCTTTATAGACTCCTTCTCCAGAATATTCTTCAGCAGCACATGAATCAAAAGAATAATAGTATCCAGCACTGTACTTCTTGTAAAAACTCCAAGTAAAAACGTACGGATAAGAAGCTTTAAAACAGTCCGGAAATTTATCCGAACTTGCCATAAATTCGGCGTGATTACCGCTTACCGACACGGATAACGTAAGATTATCCATATCCGCCTTTAATTCTTCATATTGAGTATTATCGATATTACTATCACTTCCGCCGCTGCTCCCACCAGTAAAAATTACAGGTTCGGAATCAGAATCGGAACATCCGTAAAGAGATACAAAAATTATAAAAACAGCAAAATATAAATTCTTCAAAACACGCCCCCAAATCCGCTATATTTATGCTGACAGCTTACCCCCCCCCGAAAAAAGTCAAGTATTTTATGAAAAATTTTCCGATTGCCAAACGGATAGATAAACGAAAATCTATATCAATAATTAAAATTTTCGTGTATATTGCATGATTATGAAATTTACCAAAAAACTTAAAAGATGGCTGGGCCTGGCGGCCGTTTACGTTACAGTAGTACCGGTGGTTATGTATTTTATATTCAGGCATCGTCTGAAATTCGACCCTGAAAATAAGGATTTCGATAAAATAATAATCTACGGCGACGTACGCTCAAGCTATTCGACCCATAATAAAATAGCCAAACTTATAGCGGCGGAAAAGCCGGATATGGTGCTTTTTACGGGAGA